>NZ_JBCHJF010000007.1:0-298059 GCF_039123635.1 Massilia sp. MP_M2 | reverse complement strand
GCATCGATGGTCAGGCCGGTGGGCAGGCCGCTGGCACTGAAGGCCAGCGTATCGCCATCGGCGTCGCTGAACACGCCCGCCGTGGCGATCGATACCGACTGTGCATCGTTGGCCGTTTCGGTGGACAGCGTGCCGATCGTGGTTGGGCCGTTGTTGGGCGTGGCTGCCACGGTCCAGGTGAACGTGGTGCTGGCATTGCCGCCGTTGCCGTCGGCAGCGCTGAGCGTCACGCTGTAGTTGCCCGGTGTCGTCGGCGTTCCGGTGACCTGGCCGGTGACTGGGTCCAGGCTGAGTCCCGGTGGCAGGCCAATGACGGAATAGGTCAGCGTATCGCCGTCAACATCGGCAAAGGCAGCTGCACCGTCAAAAGTAACGCTGGCGCCGGCAGTGCTGTTGCGGTCGGCGATCGGCGCTGCGCTCTGGCCGTCGTTGACTGCTGTGATGGTCAGAGAAACGGTGGCGCTCGTAACGGCGCCGTCGGCGTCGGTGACGCGGTACGTAAAACTGTCGCTGCCGTTGTAGTTAGGGTCGGGCGTGTAGCTGAAGCTGCCGTCGGCGTTCAGTACGAGCACGCCGTGCTGCGGACCCTGTACGGGGACGGTGTCGACCGTCAGGGCATCGGCGTCTGGGTCGCTGTCGTTGGCCAGCACGTTGCCAGTGATGACGCCATCTTCGCTGCCAGCGGCACTGTCGGCGGCGGCGATGGGTGCTATGTTCGCCACCGTCAGCGTGAAGGCCTGACTGGCCAGGCCGCCACGACCATCGCTCGCGCTGACGGTGATCGTGTAGACACCGCCCGGTGCGGCGCTCGAGGCGCTCGATGCGAGCGTGCCGGTGATGACGCCTGTGGCAGCATCGATGGTCAGGCCGGTGGGCAGGCCGCTGGCACTGAAGGCCAGCGTATCACCATCGGCGTCGCTGAACACGCCCGCCGTGGCGATCGATACCGACTGGGCATCGTTGGCCGTCTCGGTGGACAGCGTGCCGACCGTGGTGGGGCCGTTGTTGGGCGTGGCTGCCACGGTCCAGGTAAAGGTGGTGCTGGCGTTGCCGCCGTTGCCGTCGGCGGCGCTGAGCGTCACGCTGTAGTTGCCCGGTGTCGTCGGCGTTCCGGTGATCTGGCCGGTGACTGGGTCCAGGCTGAGCCCCGGTGGCAGGCCGGTCGATGAATAGGCCAGTGTATCGCCGTCGACATCGGCAAAGGCGGCTGCGGCATCGAAGGTGACGCTGGCACCGGCAGTACTATTGCGATCGGCGACCTGCGTTGCGCTCGGCGCATCGTTGACGGCGGTGATGGTCAGAGAAACGGTGGCGCTCGTAACGGCGCCGTCGGCGTCGGTGACGCGGTACGTAAAACTGTCGCTGCCGTTGTAGTTGGCCTCGGGCGTGTAGGTAAAGCTGCCGTCGGCGTTCAGTACGAGCACGCCGTGCTCCGGACCCTGTACGGGGACGGTGTCGACTGTCAGGGCATCGCCGTCGGGGTCGCTGTCGTTGGCCAGCACGTTGCCAGTGATGACGCCATCTTCGCTGCCGGCTGCAGTGTCGGCGGCGGCAACTGGTGCGACGTTCGCCACCGTCAGCGTAAAGGCCTGGCTGGCCATGCCGCCACGACCATCGCTGGCGCTGACGGTGATTGTGTAGACACCGCCCGGTGCGGTGCCCGAGGCGCTGGATGCAAGGGTGCCGGTGATGACGCCTGTGGCAGCATCGATCGTGAGGCCGGCGGGCAGGCCGCTGGCGGTGAAGGCCAGCGTATCGCCATCGGCGTCGCTGAACACGCCTGCAGTGGCGATCGATACCGACTGTGCATCGTTGGCAGTTTCGGTCGGCAGCGTGCCGACCGTGGTGGGGCCGTTGTTGGCCGCAGCCGCCACGGTCCAGGTGAAGCTGGTGCTGGCATTCCCGCCGTTGCCGTCGGCGGCGCTGAGCGTCACGCTGTAGTTACCTGGGGTCGTTGGCGTTCCGGTGATTTGGCCGGTGACCGGATCCAGACTGAGGCCTGGCGGCAGGCCCGTGGATGAATAGGCCAGCGTATCGCCATCGACATCGGCAAAGGCAGCTGCGGCATCGAAGGTGACGGTGGCGCCGGCAGTGCTGTTTCGATCGGTGATCGGCGCTGCGCTCTGGCCGTCGTTGACTGCTGTGATGGTCAGAGAAACGGTGGCACTGCTGACGGCGCCGTCAGCGTCGGTGACGCGGTAAGTAAAACTGTCGCTGCCGTTGTAGTTGGCGTCGGGCGTGTAGGTAAAGCTGCCGTCGGCGTTCAGTACGAGCACGCCGTGCTGCGGACCCTGTAAGGGGACGGTGTCGACTGTCAGGGCATCGCCGTCGGCGTCGCTGTCATTGGCCAGCACGTTGCCGGTGATGACACCATCTTCGCTGCCGGACACACTGTCGGCGGCGGCGATGGGCGCCACGTTCGCCACCGTCAGCGTGAAGGCTTGGCTGGCCAGGCCGCCACGGCCATCGCTGGCACTGACGGTGATCGTGTAGACACCGCCCGGCGCGGCGCTCGAGGCGCCCGACGCGAGGGTGCCGGTGATGACGCCGGTGGCGGCATCGATCGTGAGGCCGGCCGGCAGGCCGCTGGCGCTGAATGCCAGCGTATCGCCATCGGCGTCGCTGAACACGCCCGCCGTGGCGATCGACACTGACTGGGCGTCGTTGGCCGTTTGGGTGGACAGCGTGCTGACCGTGGTGGGGCCGTTGTTGGGCGTGGCTGCCACCGTCCAGGTAAAGGTGGTGCTGGCATTGCCGCCGTTGCCGTCGGCGGCGCTGAGCGTCACGCTGTAGTTGCCCGGTGTCGTCGGTGTTCCGGTGATTTGGCCCGTCGCCGGATCCAGGCTCAGGCCTGGCGGCAGGCCGGTGGATGAATAGACGAGCGTATCGCCGTCGACACCGGCAAAGGCGGCCGCGCCGTCAAAAGTAACGCTGGCACCGGCAGTGCTGTTGCGATCGGCGATCGGCGTTGCGCTCGGCGCATCGTTGACGGCCGTGATGGTCAGAGAAACGGTGGCGCTCGTAACGGCGCCGTCAGCGTCGGTGACGCGGTAAGTAAAACTGTCGCTGCCGTTGTAGTTGGGGTTTGGCGTGTAGCTGAAGCTGCCATCGGCGTTCAGTACGAGCACGCCGTGCTCCGGACCCTGTACGGGGACGGTATCGACTGTCAGGGCATCGCCGTCGGGGTCGCTGTCATTGGCCAGCACGTTGCCGGCGATGACGCCATCTTCGCTGCCGGACACACTGTCGGCGGCGGCGATGGGCGCGACGTTCGCCACCGTCAGCGTGAAGGCTTGGCTGGCCAGGCCGCCACGGCCATCGCTGGCACTGACGGTGATCGTGTAGACACCGCCCGGCGCGGCGCTCGAGGCGCCCGACACGAGGGTGCCGGTGATGACGCCGGTGGCGGCATCGATCGTGAGGCCGGCCGGCAGGCCGCTGGCGCTGAATGCCAGCGTATCGCCATCGGCGTCGCTGAACACGCCCGCGGTGGTGATCGATACCGACTGGGCATCGTTGGCAGTTTCGGTGGACAGCGTGCCGACCGTGGTGGGGCCGTTGTTGGCAGCAGCCGCCACGGTCCAGGGGAAGCTGGTGCTGGCATTCCCGCCGTTCCCGTCGGCGGCGCTTAGCGTCACGCTGTAGTTACCTGGGGTCGTTGGCGTTCCGGTGATCTGGCCGGTGACCGGGTCCAAGCTGAGCCCTGGTGGCAGGCCGGTCGATGAATAGGCCAGCGTATCGCCGTCAACATCGGCAAAGGCAGCTGCACCGTCAAAAGTAACGCTGGCACCGGCAGTGCTGTTGCGCTCGGCGACCTGCGCTGCGCTTGGTGCATCGTTGACAGCGGTGATGGTGAGAGAAACGTTGGCACTGCTGACGGCGCCATCGGCGTCGGTGACGCGGTAAGTAAAACTGTCGCTGCCGTTGTAGTTGGCGTCGGGCGTGTAGGTAAAGCTGCCGTCGGCGTTCAGTACGAGCACGCCGTGCTGCGGACCCTGTACGGGGACGGTGTCGACTGTCAGGGCATCGCCGTCGGCGTCGCTGTCATTGGCCAGCACGTTGCCGGTGATGACACCATCTTCGCTGCCGGACACACTGTCGGCGGCGGCGATGGGCGCGACGTTCGCCACCGTCAGCGTAAAGGCCTGGCTGGCCAGGCCGCCACGACCATCACTGGCGCTGACGGTGATCGTGTAGACACCGCCCGGTGCGGCGCTTGATGCGCTCGATGCGAGCGTGCCGGTGATGACGCCTGTGGCAGCATCGATGGTCAGGCCGGTGGGCAGGCCGCTGGCACTGAAGGCCAGCGTATCGCCATCGGCGTCGCTGAACACGTTGGCCGTGGCGATCGATAGCGACTGGGCATCGTTGGCAGTTTCGGTGGGCAGCGTGCCAACCGTGGTTGGGCCGTTGTTGGGCGTCGCTGCTACGGTCCAGGTGAACGTGGTGCTGGCATTCCCGCCGTTGCCGTCGGCAGCGCTGAGTGTCACGTTGTAGTTGCCTGGTGTCGTCGGCGTTCCGGTAATCTGGCCGGTGACTGGGTCCAGGCTGAGTCCCGGTGGCAGGCCAATGACGGAATAGGTCAGCGTATCGCCGTCAACATCGGCAAAGGCAGCTGCACCGTCAAAAGTAACGCTGGCGCCGGCAGTGCTGTTGCGGTCGGCGATCTGCGCTGCGCTTGGCGCATCGTTGACGGCGGTGATGGTCAGAGAAACGGTGGCGCTGGTCACTGCACCGTCGGCGTCTGTGACGCGGTACGTAAAGCTGTCGCTGCCGTTGTAGTTGGGGTTTGGCGTGTAAGTAAAGCTGCCGTCGCTGTTCAATACCAGCACGCCGTGCACCGGCCCCTGTACGGGGACGGTGTCGACTGTCAGGGCATCGCCGTCTGGATCGCTGTCGTTGGTCAGCACGTTGCCGGAGATGACGCCATCTTCGCTGCCGGCTGCATTGTCGGCGGCGGCGATGGGTGCGACGTTCGCCACCGTCAGCGTGAAGGCCTGGCTGGCCAGGCCGCCACGGCCATCGCTAGCGCTGACGGTAATCGTGTAGACACCGCCCGGTGCGGCGGCTGAGGCGCTGGATGCAAGAGTGCCGGTGATGACGCCGGTGGCGGCATCGATCGTGAGGCCGGCCGGCAGGCCGCTGGCGCTGAAGGCGAGTGTATCGCCATCGGCGTCGCTGAACACGTTGGCCGTGGCGATCGATACCGACTGGGCATCGTTGGCCGTTTCGGTGGACAGCGTGCCGACCGTGGTGGGGCCGTTGTTGGCCGCAGCCGCCACGGTCCAGGTAAACGTGGTGCTGGCATTGCCGCCGTTGCCGTCGGCGGCGCTGAGCGTCACGCTGTAGTTGCCTGGTGTCGTCGGCGTTCCAGTGATCTGGCCGGCGACCGGGTCCAGGCTGAGCCCCGGTGGCAGGCCGGTGGATGAATAGACGAGCGTATCGCCGTCGACCTCGGCAAAGGCGGCTGCACCGTCAAAAGTAACGCTGGCGCCGGCAGTGCTGTTGCGATCGGCGATCGGCCCTGCGCTCGGCGCATCGTTGACGGCGGTGATGGTCAGAGAAACGGTGGCGCTCGTAACGGCGCCGTCAGCGTCGGTGATGCGATACGTAAAACTGTCGCTGCCCTTGTAGTTGGCCTCGGGCGTGTAAGTAAAGCTGCCGTCGTTGTTCAGTACGAGCACGCCGTGCTCCGGACCCTGTACGGGGACGGTGTCGACTGTCAGGGCATCGCCGTCGGGGTCGCTGTCGTTGGCCAGCACGTTGCCAGTGATGACGCCATCTTCGCTGCCGGCTGCAGTGTCGGCGGCGGCAACTGGTGCGACGTTCGCCACCGTCAGCGTAAAGGCCTGGCTGGCCATGCCGCCACGACCATCGCTGGCGCTGACGGTGATGGTGTAGACACCGCCCGGTGCGGTGCCCGAGGCGCTGGATGCAAGGGTGCCGGTGATGACGCCTGTGGCAGCATCGATCGTGAGGCCGGCGGGCAGGCCGCTGGCGCTGAAGACCAGCGTATCGCCATCTGCGTCGCTGAACACGTTGGCCGTGGCGATCGATACCGACTGGGCATCGTTGGCCGTTTCGGTCGGCAGCGTACCGACCGTGGTTGGGCCGTTGTTGGGCGTGGCTGCCACGTTCCAGGTAAACGTGGTGCTGGCATTGCCGCCGTTGCCGTCGGCGGCGCTGAGCGTCACGCTGTAGTTGCCGGGTGTCGTCGGCGTTCCGGTGACCTGGCCGGTGACCGGGTCCAGGCTGAGCCCTGGTGGCAGGCCGGTCGATGAATAGGCCAGCGTATCGCCGTCAACATCGGCAAAGGCAGCTGCACCGTCAAAAGTAACGCTGGCACCGGCAGTGCTGTTGCGGTCGGGGATCTGCGCTGCGCTTGGCGCATCGTTGACAGCGGTGATGGTGAGAGAAACGGTGGCACTGCTGACGGCGCCATCGGCGTCGGTGACGCGGTAAGTAAAACTGTCGCTGCCGTTGTAGTTTGCCTCGGGCGTATAGGTAAAGCTGCCGTCGCTGTTCAGTACGAGTACACCGTGCTGCGGATCCTGTACTGGCACGGTGTCCACCGTCAGGGCATCGGCGTCTGGGTCGCTGTCGTTGGCCAGCACGTTGCCAGTGATGACGCCATCTTCGCTGCCGGCTGCACTGTCGGCGGCGGCGATGGGCGCCACGTTCGCCACCGTCAGCGTGAACGCCTGGCTGGCCAGGCCGCCACGACCGTCGCTGGCGCTGACGGTGATCGTGTAGACACCGCCCGGTGCGGCGCTTGATGCGCTCGATGCGAGCGTGCCGGTGATGACGCCGGTGGCCGCATCGATCGTGAGGCCGGCTGGCATGCCGCTGGCGCTGAAGGCGAGTGTATCGCCATCGGCGTCGCTGAACACGTTGGCCGTGGCGATCGATACCGACTGTGCATCGTTGGCAGTTTCGGTCGACAGCGTACCGACCGTGGTGGGGCCGTTGTTGGGTGTCGCTGTCACGGTCCAGGTAAAGCTGGTGCTGGCATTGCCGCCATTGCCATCGGCGGCGCTTAGCGTGACGCTGTAGTTGCCCGGGGTGGTGGGGGTTCCGGTGATTTGGCCGGTGACCGGATCCAGGCTGAGTCCCGGTGGCAGGCCGGTGACGGAATAGGCCAGCGTATCGCCGTCGACGTCGGCAAAGGCGGCTGCACCGTCAAAACTAACGCTGGCACCGGCAGTGCTGTTGCGATCGGCGATCGTCGCCGCGCTCGTGGCATCGTTGACGGCGGTGATGGTCAGAGAAACGGTGGCGCTGGTCACTGCACCGTCGGCGTCGGCGATGCGGTACGTAAAGCTGTCGCTGCCGTTGTAATTGGCGTCGGGCGTGTAGGTAAAGCTGCCGTCGGCGTTCAGTACTAGCACGCCGTGCTCCGGACCCTGTACGGGGACGGTGTCGACTGTCAGGGCATCGCCGTCGGGGTCGCTGTCGTTGGCCAGCACGTTGCCGGTGATGACACCATCTTCGCTGCCGGCGGCACTGTCGGCGGCGCCGATGGGTGCCACGTTCGCCACCGTCAGCGTGAAGGCCTGACTGGCCAGGCCGCCACGGCCATCGCTGGCGCTGACGGTAATCGTGTAGACACCGCCCGGCGCGGCGCTCGAGGCGCCCGATGCGAGGGTGCCGGTGATGACGCCGGTGGACGTATTGATGGCCAGGCCGGCAGGCAGGCCGCTGGCGCTGAAGGTCAGGGTATCGCCATCGGCGTCGGCAAAGCTTGCAGAGAGGTCGAGCGCAATGACCGCGCCATCGTTGCGCGCGATGTCCGGTAGCGATGCCCCCGTGGGGGCATGGTTCGGCGTTGATCCGATGGTGATGGTCACGCTGGCGGTTTCGGTCGTGCCGTTGCTCGTGACCGTGTAGGTAAAAGTGTCGGTGCCCGTGAAGCCGGCGCTCGGCGTGTAGACCGCGTTCCCCTGGCCATCGAGCGTGAGTGTCCCGTGGCTTGGGGTCTGGAAGGCGGTGACGGTTCGTCCCGCATGTTCGAAGCTGTCGTTGGCCAGAACATTAAAGCCCACTGCCTGTCCGGCAACCGCGACAACATGATCGTCGACAATGTCGGCCACCGCGGCGATCCCGAGCGGCAGCGTGGCGGACAGCGCCAGAGTCTGGCCCAGTTCGCCCAATGAGACGGTCAGCGTCAGCGGGCCGTTATAGTCGGCCCCGGGCAGCAGCCGCAGCTGGTCGAGCGCTGCCTGCAGGTCGACTGCGGTGCCGGACATGCGGATGATGCTGTCCTCCACGCCATCACCCTGGCTGATATTGACCCCGGCATGCTGCTCCAGAGTGAGCAACCCGCCCGGCACCGACAGCTCGATTTCCAGCACCTGGCCGTCGACATCGCCGATCTCGATGCGCGTGCCGAGCAGCGAAGCGAAGATCAGCGGGGTGTCTTCCGCAAATACCGGAATCGTGGGCAAGCGCAGCGACGGCAGATCGGCGACCGCCGCCACGGTGACGGCGATGTTGCCGGTGGCGCTGGCGCCGTCGGCATCGCGCACGATGTAGGTGATGCTGTCGAGTCCGTTGTAATTGGCGTGCGGGGTATAGCTTAGTGCGCCGTCGGGCGCAATGGTGACGGTACCGTGAAGCGCGGTGGCGGCAGTGATGCGCAGATCGTCGCCGTCGGCATCGCTGGCGTTGAGTAGCGCCTCGATGCGCAGGTTGCTGTCTTCCTGGCCGAGCGCGACGCCCGCGATCGCGATCGGTGCGGGATTGGCGACCGTGATGGAGAGGGTGGCAGTGGCGCTCAGGCCGCCAGTATCGGTGGCAGTGATTTCCACACTGTAGGGGCTGCCTTGCGATGCGTGGCCGTCAAGCCGGCCCGTGATCAAGCCGGTAACCGCATCGATCGATAGCCCGACTGGCAGCCCGGTGGCCGAAAAGCGCAGGGTGTCGCCCAGATCGGCGTCGCTGAACCCAACTGCCACCGATGCCGACACGAGGGCCTTGTCTTGCGTGCTGATGCCGCCGAGCGCCGCGGCCACCGCGGGGGGCTGATTCGTGCCGACCGTGACCGACACAGTCTCGGTCTCGGTCACGCCGCCCGCGCTGACCGTGACGGTGAAGCTGTCGCTGCCGCGGTAGCCCGCGTCCGGCGTATAGATTACCGACCCGCCGGGACCAGCGATGACCGTGCCGTGCGCGGCCACGCCGACCGACGCGATCGTGGCAGTGCCTTCGAAGTGGTCGTTGGCCAGTGGGTAGAGCGTGACCGGCGTGAGCACGCCGGTCACGATGCTGTCGTTGACGGCGTCGGTCACAGCCCCCAGGCTGATCGCGATGCTGGCGGAGCGGCTGGCCTGACCATCGCCGGCCGCCAGGCTCAGGGTGGCGCTGCCGTTGTAGTCGACATCGGGCGTGAAGCGCAACCCCTCCAGCGCACCGTTGATCGCTGTCGCGGTGCCGCTGAAGATCAGGGTGGTGTCGGCAGTGCCGTCGCCGGTGGCGAACTGCAGGCCGGCGGTGGAGGCCAGCGTGAGCGTGCCGTGCGTGACGGCGAGCGTGGCCGTGAGCGTGCCGCCGTCGGGGTCGGCGACCGTCAGCGCCGTGCCATTCGCCACCGAAAACAAGAGGGGCTGGTCTTCGCCCGTGCTGGCGGCAGCCGGAACCGACACTGTCGGCGGCGCGTTCGGCACCTGGACGCTGATCGAGACTGTCGCTGTTTCCGTGGTGGTGCCGCTATCGACCGTGTAGGTGAAGCTGTCGCTGCCGGCATACCCTGGTGCCGGCGTGTAGGTGACCACGTTTCCAGCGAACGTGACGCTGCCGTTCGCGGGCTGCGTCACGCTCCCGAGCGCAGCGGTGCTGCGCTCGAAGTGGTCGTTGGCCATGACATCGATCACGACCGGCTGGTTGCGCAGCGTGCTGGCGCTGTCGGCAACGATGTCCGTGACCGGGCTGATGTTCAGACCGATATTGATTGGCGTGGAGACGCTGGTAATGCCGAGCAGTGACTGGCTTACCGCCAGGCGCAGCGTGTCGCTGCCGTTGTAGTCGGGATCGGCGTTATAGGTCAGGCTGGCCAACACGCCGTTGATGGCGGTGGCGCTGCCGGTCAGTTTGACCGACGTATCCTGATTGCCGTCGCCACCCGTCATGGTGACTCCCGCGAGCGGGTTGAAGCTGAGCGATCCATGCGCGACCGACAGCTCGACGCTGGTGGACGTCGCCAGCATATTGCTCAGTGTGAGTTGCAGGAGTGTGCTGCCCGTGAACGCCAGGGTGGAGTCTTCCGGTACCGCAAGCGGTGTGTTGAGGTTCAGGCTGACATTGACGGACAGCGTATTGAGCAGTCCCACCCAGGCGCCGCCATTGAGCGTCGCGGTCTCGATGTCGCCGCTTTGCTTCTCGAGAAGCCAGTCGCCCCCGAGGCTGGCAGCACCGGTCGCATCATCCGAGGCTGCCAGATCGGCATCGAGCAGGAAGGCCAGTTTTTCCATGCCGGCGATGACGACATCCGATGAAGCGACCTCGCAGCCGTACAGCAGAATATCGGCGCCAGCGGCCAGGTGCGTGCCCAGTGTTGCCAGTGCTGCGGCGTGGTCGTCGCCTGCGTTGGCCAGGTCGAGCCGGGTGCTGCCGAGCATGATTGCGCCCTGCTCGCCATGGGTCAGCAGGTGAATGGCACGCACGTTATCCTGCCCGGCCAGCGCTTCATTGACCTGGGCCAGGCCATCGCGCGCGGGATTGAGCAGTACCACCGTCGCGTCGACCGGCACCTGGGCGAGCAAGTCGGACAAGCCGGGCAGGCTTCCATCGATAAACACCCACGCCGTTTGCCCTGGCGCAGCCGGGGCATTCGAGAGCGGCCCGGCCTGAGGTTCCATTGCGCTGCCTGCGGGCGACTCAGGTGGTGACGACGCATCCTGTTCGACGCCATCTGGCGCCATGGTTGCCTGCTCCGTCACTGTGGCAACCGCATCCATTGCCATGGCGCCGTCCAGCATCATGCGAGGTTCTAGGGCAATGCGTTGCCTATTCGCTTTTGCACTTCCACGCATGATTTTCCCTGAGAAACGTCTGCACCATGCCGCTTGCAGAAAAATGTCCGTAGGGAAATCTTAGCATCCGGTAAAAACGATAGCAATTAAAAGATACTCGAAGCAAGTTGGATTTAAACCACAAAAAACGAAACAAGACGCCCGTAATATCTTCGTTTACGGGAGTGCGCTGCTGACTGCGCATGGTCCTCGCAGGCCCGAACGCGACGCGCGTCCTTGACCCGAGAA
Source organism: Massilia sp. MP_M2 (assembly GCF_039123635.1). Classification (NCBI taxonomy): domain Bacteria; kingdom Pseudomonadati; phylum Pseudomonadota; class Betaproteobacteria; order Burkholderiales; family Oxalobacteraceae; genus Massilia; species Massilia sp. MP_M2. The sequence goes on along the minus strand of NZ_JBCHJF010000007.1, from coordinate 286,804 downwards.
TTTATCGCACTCATTGTTTCAGGGCCCTCAGCCGATGTTGTCAATATCGCAGAAGCGACCGGTATGACCGCGACCTGGTACTTCAGCCGCAGCACGGCGGCTGATACCCGCACAATTGCACGGCGGCGAGAGGGCGGATCCTGACCCCGCACCGGTGCGACGAGATGATGGCCGCCAGTGCCGACAAGACCTCGCGCCCGATACCGTGGTCGCCGTCATCGACGCGCGGCGACACATGATGCAGCGCGCTGAGGATGCAGGCGTTCTCGGCCCGGTGCTCTGCGAGCCCGGTGTACCGCACCTGCTCCATCACGCGCTCTTCATCCCTGAATGCCGTCTCGGCCCCGGCCACCAGATCCGTCCAGCCGGCTGCGAAGGACGCTTCCGGCTGCGCCGCCAGCGCATCGATCTGGCGGCACAATTGCGTGTGCGTGCGCCGCAGGGCAGTACCGAGGGCGTGCGCCGTGTCGTCGGCAGTGTGGCTGTACATGATGGCTCCTTGGCCGGGTGGGAACACGAAAAATTTCTGTGTGAGCGAGGATCAGAGCGTGCCTCGCCTGGCGCCGGCGCTGCGGCCGGATGCCCCGTGCGCCTAGAGAAGCACTGATTAATTCATGGAGGCGGACTTGGCGCGGAAAATAGCCGCCCTGCGGCGTTGCCAATTCTCGCAATAGCTCGCTATTGCTGCGATTTGCGCCTTGCATGGCGGCTTTTTCCGCAGCCAATTCCATCCACCAGAATAAATCAGTGCTTCCCTAGTGGCTCGTCAGCACCGGTACGACCGTACCGGCCAGCACGGTTTCGGTCACGCCGCCCAGCACCAGCTCGCGGAAGCGCGAATGCCCGAAATTGCCCATGACGATCAGGTCGTGCGCCCGCGTGGCTACCAGCGCGAGCAATGCATCACCGATGCTGCCGGTCGACGCCGGCGCCTGCGCCAGCACCTCGACGTCAATGCCGTGACTGGCCAGGTAGGTGGCAAGCCGGGTGCCCGCCTGGCCTTCATCGCCACTGTATTTCTGCGGATGAAAACACACCGCCGTCACGCTGCCCGCGCGGCGCAGCAGGGGCAGGGCGGCGCGCACGGCCCGGCTCGCTTCCATGCTGCCGTCCCAGGCGATCAGGGGCCGGCCGGGCACGTTGGTGACAGCCGTCGTGGACGGCACCACCATCACCGGGCAGGGCGCATGGATGAGGATATTGCGCGCCAGCGAGTAAGCGTCGGCCAGGATCGCATCCGGGTGCGTGATCTGGCCGATCAGCAGCAGATCGCAATAGCGCGCCTCCAGCGGCAACGCGTGGATGGCCGATTCATCGCTGAGCATGCTTTTGTACGGCACGACGCCCGCGGCGCGCACGGCGTTCTCGAAGTCCGTCAGATTGCGTTTTGCGTTGTCGGTCAGGAAGTTGTAGTCGTCCGGGCCGATGGGCGCCACGGCGGCGGCGGCGCTGCAACGCACGATGAATTCGATCGCGCCCGAGAGGGCGATGCCGGTCAGGCGGGTGTCTTCGGCCAGCGCGATGGCCGCTGCCAGCCGGTAGCGTGCTTGCGCCAGTTCGGGCTGGCAGGCGTGGACGAGAATGGATTGGTAGGACATGGATTTCCCCTCGGTTGGTAACGTGACGAACATGGGCGGTCAAGCGGCCGGACCCCTGGCTGTCAGGGCGTGATCGCCACCTTCAGCACGCCGTCGCGCTGATTCGCAAACAGGTCGTAGGCTTGTTCGATCTGTTCGAGCCGGAAGCGGTGCGTGATCATGGGTTGCAGGTCGAGGCGGCCGGAGGCGACGATGGCCATCAAGCGGCGCATGCGCTCCTTGCCGCCGGGGCACAGCGTGGTGACCAGCGACTGGTCGGCGAGTCCGGCCGCGAAGGCGTCGATCGGCAGCGACAGCTTGCCGGAATACACGCCCAGGCTCGACAGGGTGCCGCCCGGTTTGAGGGCGCGCAGGCAATGTTCGAACGTCTGCTGGGTGCCGAGCGCCTCGATCGCGACGTCGACGCCCTGGCCACCCGTCAGCCGCATGATCTCCTGGAGCGGATCGGTGGCCCGGTAATCGATGGTGTGATCGGCGCCCAGCTGCCGGGCCATTTTCAGGCGCTCCGGGACGGCGTCGACAGCGATGATGCAACTGGCGCCGCGCAGCCGTGCGCCAGCGGTGGCGCACAGACCGATGGGACCTTGGGCGAAAATGGCGACCGTATCGCCCAGCCGGATGCCGCCATGTTCGGCGCCACCAAAGCCGGTGCTCATGATGTCGGGGCACATCAAGACCTGCTCATCGGTCAGGCCGTCGGGAATCGGCGCCAGATTTGCCATCGCGAATGGCACCCTCAGGTAGTCGGCCTGGCAGCCGTCGATGGTGTTGCCGAAGCGCCAGCCGCCGATGGCGTGGCCGCCGCACTGGGACTGGCGACCGTCCAGGCAGGTATGGCACTGACCGCAGGGCGTAATGGCACCCACGACTACGCGCTGACCAACGTGGTAGCCGGTCACGCCGGCGCCCAGTTCGTGAATCGTTCCGACCGGCTCGTGCCCGATCGTCAGACCCGGCTTGACGGGATACTCGCCTTTCAGGATATGCACGTCGGTGCCACAGATCGTCGTCAGCGTGATCTTGATGACGGCGTCGCCGGGTCCGGCGACGGGAACGGGCTTGCGGTCCAGGATGATGCGGCCGGGGCCGGTGAAGACTGCTGCGTTCATCATGTGCATGAAAATCTCCGGTGTCTTCGTGTTCGCTGTCGCGCGGCCGGCAACGACGTGCCGTTCTGTCGTGTCGTGTCGTATCGTTCTCAAAGGATGACGGGGAGGGTCCGCAAAATCCATGACGTGCATCAAAACCGCCAGCTTGCCCTGGTGGCATGGCCAGTCAGACCATCGGGCTGCAGGGAGAGAAACCGTTTGCCATTGCGGCAATCCGTTGCGGATCGGTCAGCACCACGGCGCGCTTGTTGACCCTGATCAGCCCCAGCTTGGTAAAGCGGGCTAGCAGGCGGCTGATGCTCTCGATGGTCAGGCCGAGATAGCTGCCGATGTCTTCACGCGACATGCGCAGCTGGTATTGCACCGGAGAATAGCCGCGTACCGCATACGCCGCCCCCGTGTCGACCAGGAACGTGGCCATCCGCTGCTCCGCCCGCATGTGGCCAAGCAAGACCATCAGATGCTGCTGCCGGTTGATTTCGCAGCTCATCAAACGGTAGAAGCGGCGATGCAGGCCGGGAATGTCCTCGAACAGGCGTTCGAGCCCCGCGAAGGGCAGCTCGCACACGACGCTGTCTTCGAGCGCGATGGCGTCGGACTGGTGGGTGCCCGTGCCGACCGCTTCCAGGCCCAGCAATTGGCCGGCCATCGGGAAGCCGGTGATCTGGTCCCCCGCCGGACCCCGGCGGCGTGTCTTGAAGAAGCCGCAGCGCAGCGCGTACAGGCTGTGCAGCGGTTGACCCGTCCGGTACAGTGTGTCGCCGGCAGCGATGCGACGATGCTGGCCAGCCAGGCGCTCGAAGCGTGCCTTGCTGCCCGAGTCGAGGCCGGTGGACAGACACATGCCCCCGGTATTGCAGTCGCCGCACTGGCCTTTCACGACCGCCAGAAAACCGGCCGGATCGACGGGCATGTGTAGCGGAGCATTCATGGTGGTGGTACCTCATGGTGGTGACGCTGTCCGCTTGCCGGGCTGGCCGCGGAAATAGTAATGTGGGGTGCGCCGCCGCGCGTTGCGCGTTTGGCGGCATACATGGCGGCGTCGGCATGGGAAATCAGTTGCGCCGGGGTGGTGCCGTCCCGTGGAAACAGGGCGACGCCGATACTGGCTGACAGGCAGATCGCCCGGCCATCGATGACGATCGGCGCGCGGGCGGCATCGGCCACGCGTGCGAGTAGTGAGGCAAGCAGTGCGTCGTCGCACATGTCCGGCAGTACAGCGACGAACTCGTCGCCGCCAAAGCGCGCCAGCGTATCCGACCCGCGCAGTGCAGCGCGCAGGCTCTGGCCAATGCTCGCCAGCAGGCGGTCGCCGGCCGGATGGCCCATGCTGTCATTGACCTGCTTGAAACCATCGAGGTCGATGAAGGCGAGCGCGACGCCAAACGAGGTGTCGCGCGCACATGCCAGCAATTGTTCGAGCCGCTCGCCCAGCAGGACGCGGTTGGGCAGGCCGGTCAGCGCGTCGTAGTTGGCACGTTCTTCGAGACGGCGACGCTGCATGCTGGCGCCGGTGACATCGGCGAACATGGCGATGTAGTGGTGCGGCTTGCCATCGGCGCCCGGGACCCCAACGATCGTCAAGCGCTCGGCGAACAGGGTGCCATCCTTACGCCGGTTCCAGGCTTCGCCCTGCCAGTAGCCCTTGCTGGTAATGGCCTGCCACATGCTTGCATAGAATGCGCGGTCTTGCAGCCCCGACTTGAGGATGCGCGGATTCTTGCCCCGCACTTCGTCTTCGGTGTACCCGGTGATGGTGCAGAATGCGCGGTTGACGGCCAGGATCGCGCCATCGGGCGCCGTGATCATGATGGCGTCGCGGCTGTGATCAAACACGGACGCCGCCAGCTCCCCTGCAGTACTGGCGCAGACCGCTTGCGTGGGAGGCGTGGACATGGTGGCGTTCTGACGTGAAGAAGTGAATGTATTGACAATAGCCGCACCGGGTTGCCGCGTCGAGGTTTGGCGGCTAGGCAGCTCATGTTTTTGCTTGAGTTTTGATTTGCATCAAAAAGAAACTGACGAGCTATTGATACGAATCTGCACGTGCAGCGAACTGGTCGTTATCAACGCCGCCGCAGCAGCAGCGCCGGCAGCAGCGCGCCAGCCAGGCCAGCACTGCCCGCGCCCGCGACCAGTGCTGGCGCCAGCACCGCAAACTGGAACACCGCCGCCAGCCACGGCACGTAGAGCGTCAGGGCCAGCAGTCCCAGGGCCGCCGCCACGACCAGCCAGAGAATCCGGTTGGGCTGGCGTAGCGAACCGAACAGACTGGCGCCGGCTGCGCGGTTGACCAGGATCAGCGACAGGTTGGCAAACACCAGCGTGGTAAATCCAAAGGCGCGTGCCTGTGCCGGTGCCAGCGCGCCCAGTGCCCAGCCATACGCCAGGGCCACGGCCAGCAGCGGGCCGAGGCCCATCGCCAGCGTGCGTGCCAGCGCGCCGGGTGAAAACAGCGGCGCCTGCGCATCGCGGGGCGCTCGCTGCATCGCACCGGGCGCCGCCGGCTCGTTTTCGAACACCAGCGTGCAGGCGGGATCGATGATCAGTTCCATGAACACGATGTGCATCGGATACAGCAGCGGCGGCCAGCCGGCGAGGATCGGCAGGATGGCCATGCCGGCGATCGGTGCGTGCATTGAGATGACGTAGCGGATCGATTTGCGCAGGTTGTCGTGGATCCGGCGGCCAGCGCCGATGGCATCGACGATCGACGCGAAGCGGTCGTCCAGCAGCACCAGCGCCGCCGCCTCGCGCGCCACGTCGGTGCCGCGGCCGCCCATGGCGATGCCCACATGGGCGGCCTTGAGCGCCGGCGCATCGTTGACGCCGTCGCCCGTCATGGCGACCGTGGCGCCGCCCCGTGCGAACGCCTGCACCAGACGCAGTTTCTGCGTCGGCGTAATGCGCGCGCAAATGCCGACTTCACCCATGCGCGCGTCCAGCGCCGCATCGCCCAGCGCATCGAGCGCAGCGCCGGTGAGCACTGGCGTGTCGGCCAGCCCCGCCTGCCGCGCAATGGCGCGCGCCGTGTCCGGATGGTCGCCCGTGATCATCACCACCCGGATGCCGGCTCCGGCGCAGCGGGCGACGCAGGCGGGGATCTCGGGCCGCAGCGGGTCGGCCAGGGCCAGCAGACCCGAAGGCGTGAACGGGATATCGGCCGGCCGGTCCGGCCAGCTGGGGCCGGGCAGGACGGCCTGCGCCACTGCCAGCATGCGCAGGCCGTCCTGCGCCATGGATGACGCCGCAGCCAGCAGTCCGGCGCTCGTCCCGCCAGCGGCATTGTCATCATGATTGCACCACCCCAGCACGGTTTCCGGCGCACCCTTGGCGGCAGCGAGCAGGGTGCCGTCCGCTCGTCGCCATACCTGCACCAGTGCACGCTGCTGCGCGCTGACGCCGTATTCGTGCACCAGCGACCATGCCGCGTGGCACTGCGCCGGCGCCAGGCAGGCGGCGCCAAGACGCTGAACGGCCCGGTCGATCGGGTCCGGCCCCGTCGCGGTGCTGGCCAGCACGGCTGTTTCAATCAGCGGCGCCAGGTCGGCCGGCATGGGCTGCGCCGTCACCGGGTGCCGCGCGCCGTGCGCGTACAGCGCCACGACGTCCATCCGGTTGGCCGTCAGCGTGCCGGTCTTGTCGACGCACAGGACCGAGATGGCGCCCAGCGTTTCGATTGCCGGCAGGCGCCGCACCAGGACCTGCTGCCGTGACAGGCGCCAGGCGCCGATCGCGGGAAACACGGTCATCACGATCGCGAGTTCCTCCGGCAGCATCGACATGGCCAGCGCAATGCCGGCCAGTGTGGCTTGCAGCCAGTCGCCGCGGATCAGGCCGTACGCCAGCACCAGCACGATGCTGCACGCCATCCCCAGCACGGCAAAGGCGCGCGCCAGCGCAGCGCTCTGGCGCTGCAGGGGGGACGGCGCGGGCCGCAGTGACTGCAGTGAGGCCGCAATCCGGCCCAGCTCACTGCGCGCGCCGGTAGCCACCACGCGGGCGATCGCGTGCCCCTGCAGCACCAGGGATCCGGCAAACAGCATCGCCGTTGCATCCTTGTCGACCGGCATCGATTCCCCCGTCAGCAGCGACTCGTCGGCCTGCAGTCCGGCGCTGCTGAGCACGTGGGCATCGGCCGGCACCCGGTCGCCTTCGTTGACGGCGACGAGATCGCCGGCCACGATGCCGGTGCTGTCGATGACGTGCCAGCAGCCGTCACGCAGAACGTGCGCGCGCGGGCTGGCCAGATCGCGCAGCGCGGCCAGCGCGCGCTCGGTCTTGCCTTCCTGGTACAGGGCCAGACCGAGGCTGACACCGACCATCAGGCACAGCAGCAGCCCTTCATCGAGCTGACCCAGCGCCAGGTACAGCAGGGCCGCGCCCACGAGCAGCAGGAACATTGGCTCGCGGGCACTGTCGGCCACGATGCGGCGCCAGGTGCGGCGTTCGGTTTCGGCCAGCGTGTTCGGTCCGTCCGTGGCGATGCGGTGTGCGGCCTCGGCTGCGCTCAAGCCATCGGCGGTCGTGTCGGTGGCCATCAGTGCGCCATCAGCACCGGCACGGTCATCCGGGCGAGAAGGGTTTCCGTGACGCCTCCCAGGACCAGCTCGCGCAGGCGTGGGCGCCCGTAGGCGCCCATTACGATCAGGTCGGCATCCAGGCAATCCGCGCAGGTCAGCAAGGCAGCGCCGTCGCCGATCGCCGACGGTTCGACGTGCACCTCGCAGAGCACATCCTGACGTGCCAGGTACAGTGCGAGATCGGTGCCCGGCTCGCGCCCGGCTGCGTCGAACGGCTGGAACACGACGATCGCCACCAGGCCAGCATCGCGCAGCAGCGGCAGCGCGCCGGCGACGGCGCGCGTGGCTGGCGCGCTGCCGTCCCATGCCAGCATGATGCGTCCGCCGATCGTCTCGTGCCGGCGTGCGTGCGGCAGCACCAGCACCGGGCGCGCGCTGTCCTGGACCACCTGCGCCGGCACTGGCCCGGCCAGGTGCGCCGCCGCCGGATCGTCGAGGTCGGTCTGGCTGACGATGACGAGGTCGGCATAACGGCCTTGCAGCGCCAGTCCACCGGCCGGATCGTCGTCGGCATGGCGCCGTTCATGGCTGACCACGCCCTCGGCAGCGGCGATCGCGTCGAAGCGCGCCAGCGCGGTGTCGCGCTCGCCCCGGCGTTCATGCTGCTGCGCCAGCAGCATGGTGCTGCCTGCCTCGGCATAGCGCGAGATGCCGGAAAAGGCGCTGCCGATGAGGTGCGCGCCGCAGCGCGCGGCCAGTTGCGCCGCGTAGCGCATGCGCGCCTCGGCGTGCAGCGAGTGGTCGACGTGGACGACGATGGTCTTGTAGCACATGATGTACCTCCGGATGGCCGTGACAGCCAGCGTACGGCGCGTCGATGCAGTCAGTCCAGCGCCATGTTTGGGCCTGGCGCAACCCGTTTCACCGAATTTGACTTGCATCAAACTTGGCGGGCGAGACAGGGGACAACGGCCCGTCACGCCTTGCTTCCCCGTGATTTTTGATGCATGTCATATCGGTTTTTGTGTCGGCACGATTAGGATCAACACGATGCCCGATGCCCGATGCCTGACGAACGGTCGACGGCAGGCGCTGACATCCTTTTTTCGGAGAATGACCATGACCCGTTCCGATCCCGTCGCACGCCCCCGGGTGCCAGGCGCATGACGACGTTGCCGACCCGTGCGGCCCCCGGGCACGAACCCATGTTCCAGCGCATTCTGTTGCCGGTGGACGGGTCGTTGTCGATGACGCCGCTGGTGCGCACCTGCCTGACGTTTGCCGCCGGCATTGGTGCGGCCGTGGTCGCCGTGCATGTCGTCCCGTTTCCCGACACCGCTGACGCAGCGTCGGCACTGGGCACGCCGGCGCACGCCGGACGTATCCACGGCGGCCGTATCCTTCAGCAGGTGGCGGATACGGCGCGCATGCTGGGCGTGCCGTGCGAGTGCAAGATCTTGACCGGCGCCGAACCGTGGCAGGAAATCGTGCGCGCCGCGCTCGAGCATCACGCTGACCTGATCTGCATGAGCTCGCATGGCCGCCACGGTGCCAGCGAGCACATTCTGGCGAGCCAGACGGCGCGGGTCATTGAGCATGCGCATTTGCCTGTGCTGCTGTTTCGCTGAGAGGAACCCGTGCATCCCGAACCTGCGATACCTGCGATACCTGCGATACCTGCATGCGCCGCCCCCGCTGACGGACATCCGCACGACATCGACGCTGGCGCCCCCGACCTGGCGCCGGTGCGCGAGCTCGACCGAGCGCTGTATGCCCGGCTCGCCTGGTGGACCGAGGGCCTGTCTCCGGCATCCCTGACGGCCGCCGCCACCGACTGGCTGGTGCATTTGGCGGCTTCCCCCGACAAACAGCGTGAACTGGTCATCAAGGCGCAGCGCAAGATGCTGCGCCTGGCCGCCAGCGCCGCGCCAGGCGCTGGCCAGAACGACGCCCCCTGCATCGCCCCGCTGCCGCAAGACCGCCGCTTCGCCGCGCCCGAGTGGCAGACGTGGCCGTTCAACCTGATCCACCAGGCATTCCTGCTTGAGCAGCAGTGGTGGTACAACGCCACCACCGGCGTGCCCGGCGTGACCCGGCATCACGAGCAACTGTGGACCTTTGCCGTGCGCCAGGTGCTGGACATGTTTTCGCCGTCAAATTTTCTGCTCACGAATCCGGCCGTGCTCAAGGAAACCTGGCGTTCCGGCGGCATGAATCTGGTGAAGGGCTTGCACAATGCCATCGAGGACGCCAGCGGCGCTGCCGCGACGGTGCCAACGGGCTTCGAGCCCGGCCGGGGTGTGGCCCTGACACCGGGCAAGGTGGTGTACCGCAACCGCCTGATCGAGCTGATTGAGTACGAGCCGGCCAGCGCCACCGTCTGCGCCGAGCCAATCCTGATGGTGCCACCGTGGATCATGAAGTACTACATTCTCGATTTGTCTCCGGCCAATTCCCTGGTGCGTTACCTGGTCGGCCAGGGGCACACCGTCTTCATGATCTCCTGGAAAAATCCGGACGCGGCCGATCGCGATCTGGGGATGACTGATTATCTGCAGCTGGGCGTGATGGCGGCCATCGACCAGGTTGCCGCGCGGCGCCCCGGGTACGCGATCCAGGCACTCGGCTATTGCCTGGGCGGCACGCTGCTGGCGATTGCTGCAGCAGCCATGGCGCGCGATGGCGACGAGCGCCTGGCCAGCCTGACGCTGCTGGCGGCGCAGGTTGACTTTACCGAGCCGGGCGAACTTGGCCTGTTCATCGACGAAAGCCAGCTGAATTTCCTCGACAACGTCATGGCCGGCAAAGGCTATCTCGACGGCACGCAGATGGAAGGTGCATTTGCGCTGCTCAATTCGAAGGACATGGTCTGGTCGCGCATGGTGCAGAACTATTTGATGGGCAAGGGCCGGCGCGTGACCAGCGATCTGGCCGCCTGGAACGCCGACGCCACCCGGATGCCGTATCGCCAGCAAAGCGAGTACCTGCGCAGCCTGTATCTCGACAACGATCTGGCGCAGGGCCGCTACCGGGTCGGCGGCAGTCCGGTCGCCTTGTCCGACCTGCAACTGCCGATGTTCGTGCTTGGCACCCGGCGCGACACGGTCGCGCCATGGCTGTCCGTGTACAAGCTGCACCTGTTGGCCGACGCCGAGCTGACGTTCTGCCTGACGGGCGGCGGGCACAATGCCGGTATCGTCAATCCACCGCTGGCAAGCGGCGGGCACGGCTACCAGATCGCCACGCGCGTCCACGACGGCCGTTATCTGGATCCAGAGGCCTGGTGCGCCGCGGCGCCGCTGCAATCGGGCTCGTGGTGGCCGGCCTGGGAGCACTGGCTGCGCAGCCACGCAACCGCGCAGATCGCTGCCACGCCCGTGACGCCGGTCGATCCGGCCAATCCGGACGCTGTGCTGGACGATGCGCCGGGCCGCTACGTGCTGGTGCGGTAGCGCGCGGCACCAGCGCAACAGGCTTTTTCAATCGCTTGTTCATTCCAGCTGCAGCGCGGCGATCAGCGCATCGTCGCGCCGGTAGATGTCGGGTGCGAACAACGCCCGGCCGTCGCGATCGACCAGGGCAGTTGCATAGAACAGCACGACGGGCACTGGTGCAGCCAGCTTGACGAAACGGTTCTTTCCCGCACTCATGGCGGCGGCCACCTGCGCACCGCTCCACTGCTGCGAATCGGCCAGCACGAATTGCGCGAGCTCGGCCGGTTGTTCGACGCGGATGCAGCCATGGCTCAGGTCACGGTGCGTGCGCTTGAACAGTTCTCTGGCCGACGTCGAGTGCAAATAGATATTCATCGGGTTGGGCAGCGCGAACTTGACGTCGCCCAGCACATTGCGTGGGCCAGGACGCTGCCTGACCCTGGCGCTGCCGGTCCGAAGCTGACTTAACGCATCGCCGCCCCCGGCCTGCAGCAGGCGCCCGTCCGGCGCGACCAGTTCCATGTCGTTCTGCTGCAGATAGGCAGGATTGCGCGCCAGCTTCGGGAGAATTTCATTTTTCTGGATGCTCGCAGGAACATTCCAGTAAGGCGCGAATTCCAGGTAGCGCATTTCTCCGATGAACAGCGGCGTGGGCGTGCGGCCGCGCGCGCCGACGATCACGCGCATTTCCAGCGCGGGCGCCGCAAAGTTGTCCCTGGCATCGAAGGCCCACAAGCGGTAGGTGGGCACGTTCACGACGACCACGCGCCCGTGCGCCGGGGGCGGGGGCAACCAGCGCAGGCGTTCGAGCGTCAGCGCCAGCTGGGCGATGCGGTGCGCGGGCGGCACCGACAGGGCCGTGACCGTCGCGGTGCCGAGTACGCCGTCTTCGTCCAGCCCGTGACGCGCCTGGAAACGTCGCACGGCGCCAGCCAGTGCCGGCGTATAGATGCCGTCGCTGCCCATGGGCGCCCGAGCGTCCAGATCACCCAGCAACTGCAGCCGGGCCTGCAGCAGGGCCGCGCCCGCGTAGGGCTTGCCTGGGCGGATGGCGGCCTGCGCGACTGGCGGCAGCGCGGGCCAGGCCGGTGTTGCCAGGGACAGCGCGCGGTACTGTGCCAGCGCCGCCTTGACCCTGCCATACAGTGGAATGGCAGGGACGGCTGCGTCGATGGCCCGTGCCAGCCCTTGCGCGTCGTGCACAGTGGCCAGGCGCTGGCGCGGGTCGAAGCCGGTGTCGGGGGCCGCAGAAACCCGGTTGGCCCAGGCTGCGCGGCCCCCGTGCAGATCACACAGATACTGCACCATCGCGCGCTCCAGATCGCGCGCGAATACCGCCGATGCGCCCTCCGGGCCAGCCAGCCGCCGGCTCAGCTCGTCCACCCCGTAGCGACGGACGTCGAGGCCGTGCTCGGGCGCCGCGCGCAGCAGTTGCAGCGCCTGCGGCGCCAACCCCTGCGCGCCGGATAGCCAGGATGCAGCGGGTGCTGCGGCAGGAAGCACATGCACCGCGGCCGGAGCGCACGAATTGACCGTGGGCGCCGGCGCTGTAACCTCGGCGCCCGCGACTGCATCGCGGGCGAGTGCGCCGGAACCCGTGGCAACATGCAGCAGCAATAGCAATAGCAATAGCAAGAGCGAGTGCAGGAGGCGATGCGCGGCGCCGCCATGTGCTTTGGCGGGCCAGGTCAGGCGGGGAACTACCATGGGGTGTGGTGCATGCGCTGTGATGGAGGGGTAACGTGACAGGCATCAAAATTACACCCTGCGGCGCCTGGTAGTCGTTGATCTGCATCAATCCAGTGGGGCGCCGGTGCAACGACGTCGCCACAGTGGACGCGGTCCCTCCACGATCAGAAGTAGTAACACAGCGACGCCTCTGCCGAGAGGGTGAATGATGTTTCCTGGTTGGGAGGGTAAGCCCCCGACGCTGCAGGCGCTGGCAGAAGGTTCACTCACCCGCGCCGCATCCTGCTCAGTGTCGACAAGATTGGCCAGGAACTGGCCGAGCATGCCCAGGGCTTGCGCGGCTACGTGCGCATGGTGGCGAACCTGTTGGCCATCGTGGAATTCTTGCCGGAGGATCTGCGCGCATTCCTGAACCTGCATGAGCAGATCCGACTCGACCTCGAAGAGCGCCCCAGCGGCGACGTCGTCAAGGGTGTCGAAGATGGCTTCGCCGATATCGGCATCTGCTCGGACGACACCGATCCCCGCGACCTGCACAGCCACCTGTACGGGCGCGACCGCATCGTGCTCGTCATGCGTCATGACCACCCGCTGGCCAGGCGCGGGCGCGTGCCGTTTGCCGACACCCTCGAGTTCGATCATGTCAGGCTGCATGCGGACAGCTCGATCAACAAGCGCACCCACCTGGCCTCACGCGCGTCCGGGCGGCCGTTGAAAACCCGCATCCACGTGCCCGGCTTCGACGCCGTGTGCCGCATGGCGCAGGTGGGCATGGGCCTGGGCATGATTCCCCACCAAGTCTTTACCGCCATCGGCCAGCCGCTGGTCTTGGTCGCCGTCGAGATCGACGAGCCGTGGGCCAAGCGCGCGCTGCGCATCGTCGTGCGCGAAGAGAAGGGGTTGTCGCCGGTGACGCGGGCGCTGCTCGCGCATCTGGGTGCTGCCGAAGAACGCGCCGGCGCCAGTATCAACGTCAACACGAGCGTTCGCGGTTGACGAAGGCTCGTTGAAAAGAAACGGTTGGACGGGCAGGGCCCGTTGTCTTTATGCTGGGTCGACAGATCACAACACTCGACGAGATCCCGCATGAACCTCAACAACAGCATCCCCGACGGCGCCCTGCGCGGCGTACGCGTCATCGAAATGGGCCAACTCATTGCCGGCCCGTTCGCCGGCAAGACCCTGGGCGAATTCGGCGCCGACGTCATCAAGATCGAGGCCCCCGGCAGTGGCGACCCGCTGCGCAACTGGCGCATGATCAAGGAAGGCACGTCGGTCTGGTGGCAGGTGCAGTCGCGTAACAAGCGCTCGATCGCGCTCGACCTGCGCAGCGCCGAAGGCCAGGACATCGCCCGCAAGCTGATCGCCGAAGCCGATGTGCTGATCGAGAACTTCCGCCCCGGCACCCTCGAAGGCTGGGGCCTGGGTTGGGAGGCGTTATCCGCCATCAATCCCGGCCTCGTCATGCTGCGCATCTCGGGTTATGGCCAGACCGGCCCTTACCGCGACCTGCCGGGCTTTGGCGCCATCGGCGAAGCGATGGGTGGCCTGCGCCACCTGACGGGCGAACCGGACTGCGTGCCGGTGCGCTGCGGCGTGTCGATCGGCGATACGCTGGCCGCACTGCATGGCACCATCGGCGTACTCACCGCGCTGTACCATCGCAAGGTCAATGGTGGCAAAGGGCAGGTGATCGACGTCGCCCTGCATGAAGCGGTGTTCAACGTCATGGAAAGCCTGCTGCCCGAATACAGCGCCTTTGGCGCCGTGCGCGAGGCTGCTGGCAGCGCGCTGCCCGGCATCGCGCCATCGAACGCCTACCGCTGCAACGATGGCTACGTGCTCATCGCGGGCAACGGCGACAGCATCTTCAAGCGCCTGATGGTCGTGATCGGGCGCGACGACCTGGCGCACGACCCGGCGCTGGCCGACAATGCCGGCCGCGTCGTGCGCGTGGCCGAGATCGACGCGGCCATCAGCGTCTGGACCGCGACGCGCCCGATCACCGAGGTTCTCGACTTGCTGGGTGGGGCACGCGTCCCGGCCGGCAAGGTCTACACGGCGAAAGACATCGCGGAAGATCCCCATTACCGGGCGCGCGACATGATCCTGGCCCAGTCCACGCGCGACGGTTACGACCTCGAGGTGCCGGGCATCGTGCCCAAATTGCTTGGCACCCCGGGCAGCGTGCGCACCTCCGCCCCGGGCCTCGGCGACGATACCGATGGCGTGCTGCGCGAACTGGGATTGAGCGAACCGGACATCGCCGCCTTGCGCGACAAGGGAGTGGTCGCATGAACCTGTGGCGCGGCGCTGGCCGCCGCATCCACATGCAAGAAGTCGGCACGCGCGACGGCTTGCAGGCCGAATCGGTGTTCGTGCCAACCGCTGACAAGATCGCCCTGGTCAACAGCCTGTCGCAGGCCGGCATGGCCAAGATCGAAGTGACCGCGTTCGTCTCGCCCAAGGCGATTCCGGCGCTGGCCGATGCCCAGCAAGTCATGCTCGGCATCGCGCGCATGCCGGGCGTGATCTACAGCGCGCTGGTGCCGAACGTGCGCGGCGCCGAGCGCGCGATCGAGAGCCGCCTTGATGAACTGAACCTGGTGATGTCGGCCAGCGAAACGCACAACCTTTCCAATCTGCGCATGACGCAGGCGCAATCGTTCCAGGGCTTGTGCGAGGTGGCGGCCCTGGCGCGGCATGCGGCGCTGGCCGTCAATATCTCGTTGTCGTGTTCGTTCGGCTGCCCGATGGAAGGCGACGTGCCGGAGAACACGGTGCTGGCCTGGTGCGCGCGCTTCATCGACGAGGCGGGTGCCGGCGGCATCACCCTGTGCGACACGACCGGCATGGCGTACCCGAGCCAGGTGGCGTCGCTCACGGCGCGTTTTCGTGCAGCCTGGCCGAATACCGAACTGAGCCTGCATTTTCACAATACCCGCGGCATGGGCCTGGCCAATGTGCTGGCCGGTATCGATGCGGGCGCCGACCGCTTCGACGCGTCGCTCGGCGGCATCGGCGGCTGTCCGTATGCGCCCGGCGCCTCGGGCAATGTCTGCACCGAAGAGGTGGTACACGCGCTGCAATTGATGGGTTACGACACGGGCGTGGATCTGGACCGCCTGCTGGACGCATCGGCACGGCTGCCGGCGCTGATCGGGCACGAGACGCCGAGCCAGATCGTCAAGGCCGGCCGGCGACTCGATCTGCATCGGCCGCCCGGTGATTTTGAGGCGATCAGGGAGCGCGCAGAAGCGCGGTCGGCTTGAACCCATGCCATCGCCGGTATGCCAAAAACTATTTTAATAATGCAGGAGACACCATGAACTCGATCCACTCGCTGCGCATGCGCGCCAGTATGCTCGCCGTCGGCGCAGCACTTGTCAGCATCGGCGCGCACGCGCAGGAGAACTATCCTGCGCGCGCCATCACGCTGATGGTCTCGGCGACGCCCGGCGGCACGACCGACCTGGCCACGCGCATGCTTTCCGATCCGCTGTCCAAGGCACTGGGCAAACCGGTGGTTGTCGAGAACCGGCCGGGCGGGGCGGGCGCGATCGCGGCCTCGGCCGTCAAGCGGGCCAGGCCGGACGGCTATACCCTGCTGGTGCAATATTCGGGCTTTCACGTCATCACGCCGCACGTGGTCAAGGCAGGCTTTGACCCGATCAAGGATTTCACACCGGTCGCCAACCTGATCGTGGCGCCGCAAGTGTTCTTCGTGCGGCCCGATCTGCCAATCAAAGTTTTGCCCGAGCTGGTCAGCTATGCCAAAGCACACCCCGGCAAACTCAATTATGCGTCGTCCGGCAATGGCTCCCTGCAGCACGTGACGGGTGAAATGCTGAACCAGATGAGCGGCACCAACATCGCTCACGTGCCGTACAAAGGCACGGGCCCGGCCATCACCGATCTGCTCGGTGACAACGTCGAGATGACCTTCACGACAGCACCGCCGCTACTGGCCCACATCAAGTCCGGCAAGCTGCGCGCGATTGCCGTCACCGGCAACGTCGCGCTGCCGAGCCTGCCAAACGTGCCGACGACCGCGACGATCAAAGGGTACGAGAAGCTGGACGTGAGTTCATGGTTTGCCGTGTACGCCCCCGCCAACACGCCCAAGCCGATCATCGACAAGCTGACCGGCGAAATCAGGAAAATCATGGCGACCGACGCATTCAAGCGCAAGGCGCAGGAGCAGGGTGCGTACGCGGTCTACATGACGCCGCAGGAACTGGCGGCGCATACGAACAAGGAATTTCAGACGTGGGGCAAGTTCGTGAAGGATGCGAAGATCACGGGGGAGTGAGTGCTCGTGTCGTCCAAGGATTGCGTGGTACGGGCTTTGTTGCATGAGTCAGCCCAGTTCGTATTTCCCCACACCGCAGGCGAAATGATGGCATGGTCCCTGCATGGATGCCAGCACATGCTCTTGTCCAACCAGATCAGCAGGGAACCCCGTGCCCCCTATGCGACGAGAAAAACGATGGTAAGAACTGAAAATTTATAACTTGCCTTGCGAAAATTGGTGAGGAATCGTCAGAAATTCTCCGTTAGGATATATCGGTGTCTTTACTCATCTACTTCGGACCGGGTTTGTCCTGGCCAAGAATTGGTCTGGATACGCTTGGGTCGAGCACATGCTCGTGCGCCAAGCGACTGCTGAGCGATTCAGATACTGGTAGGTGCGTAGGTGGAGTCGACAACTAAGAATTCAGGAGGTCTCGTCACGATGAAGAAAAAAAATATGTTGGTACCGACCCAAATTATTGTTGCACTGATTCTATCGAGCATAACGCAGCATGTTTTTGCAAAACCCAACGATAGTGCCGTGGCGCGAACTCTGTTCCAGCAGCGTTGCAATACAGCCGGAGAGAAAATCACGAGGACCGTCGAGGATGTGGATGGTCTAATGCTACTGAAGATCCGTTCTCGCAACATCAACTACGGCCAACAGTTCGTCCTTGATGATCCGTATGGGAAAGACCTTACCGGAGATGGCTATATCGAGAGTTTTCTTGGGGCGCACCATGACTTGCCTGGCCATATTGAGCGCGCAGAAGGGCGGATCGCTCCGCCTCAGAGGCAAGTTGGCTATATGTACGTGGACGCCAGTGACCCTAAGGATGGGAAACGATATCGCTACACAGGTTTCATCGAGCAACCAGGTTTGACAGACCCACGCTATTTGAAGGGTTATTTCAGAGTGGTACTGGTGTCCAGCCCTACCAGTGAGCCAGCACCACGCTATGGCGTTACTTATGAGGATATTTCGACAGCCGATGATCGTCGTTACTGGATTGCGGGTAGCTCGCTCAAAGTCATCGACCTACTCCGCAACGAAGTCATTGCCGAGAGTATCGGATACATGATGGATCCCGGCCAAGGGGCCGACGGGGGCGGCAGGTCGCCTTGGCTGATGGCCGCTGCCCATGCGTGCCCTGCCTTCAAGGGCCGGCGCGCCTTTTCTAGACAGGCAGGTCAAACGGCCCGCTTCGTTGAGAAAGTATTGCGGCCACGGCCTAAAAACCAATAACCAAGCCCGTGAGCCAGTAATAGCTCAAGATTATTTTCGACTGGCTTGCGATGCGCGAACCCATTTCAGCGCCATGCTGTTTGAGACATTTTCTGAAGATCCGGCCGCCGGCGCGAAAGCCGGAGAGCGTGTAATGCTATTTTCGCAGCACCGAATTCATCGACGATGCAGTGCTACGAATTGAGCACGTTGACAAAGCCTCCCAACGGCATCGGCCGGTGGAACAAAAAGCCCTGCATGGTCGAACACCCATGCGCACGCAGATAGCGCGCCTGTGCTTCCGTCTCGACGCCCTCGGCCACCAGATCCAGATTCAGGCCGCGTGAAATCGAGATAATCGCCAGCACCACCGGGTAATGGCCATACTCGTCGCTGATCTGCTGCACGAACGACTGGTCGATCTTGATGGTCTGGATCGGAAACCGGTGCAGATACGCGAGCGACGAATAGCCGGTGCCGAAATCGTCGATGGCCACCGAGACACCCAGCTGCCCGAGTTTCCTGAGTTGCTCGATCGCATACTGCGGATTGCGGATGCAGATGTTTTCGGTGATCTCGACGGCAATCCGCCCGGGCCCGATGTCGTAGCGCTGCAAGGCACTACGCATGGTGTCGAAGAATTTGCTGTGGTCGAGATAATGCGGCGACAGATTCAGTGACAGCGTCAACTGGTCCGCGCCATCCACGCCCCAGTGCGCCATGTCGCGGCACAGCGTGTCGATCATCCACTCCGAGATCGGGACGATCAGGCCGCTTTCTTCGGCAAATGGGAGGAAATCACCGGGCATGATCAGGCCACGCACCGGATGGTTCCAGCGCATCAGCGCCTCGGCGCCGATGATGCGGCCACTGGCGGCGTCGATCTGCGGCTGGTAATACATTTCGAGTTCGTTGCGCTCGAGCGCGCGGCGTAGATGATGTTCCAGCGCGACGTTCTGGTGCAGCGCGTCGTGCATCGACGGCTCGTAGAAAGTGTGGCCATTCTTGCCCAGGTCCTTCACGCGGTACATCGCGATGTCGGCATTGCGCAGCAGCTCGTCGATCGATTCGCCGTGCTCGGGGTAGATGGCCACGCCGATCGACGCCGAGATATGCACCTCGTTGCCCTCGAGATCGAACGGTTGTTGCAGCCGCTCGATGAACTTGTCGGCGACCACGCGCGCATCGTCGCGCGCGCGCAGGTCGGGCAGCACGATCGTGAACTCGTCGCCGCCCTGGCGCGCCAGCGTGTCGCCCTTGCGCAGGCAATCCTTCAGGCGCAACGCCACCTGCTGCAGCAATTTGTCGCCATGGCCGTGGCCAAGCGTGTCGTTGACGAGCTTGAAGCGGTCCAGGTCGATGAACATCACCGCCAGTTCGGCGCGCTTGCGGCGCGCCTGCAGCATCGCCAGTCCGAGCCGGTCCCTGAACAGGACGCGGTTGGGCAGGTCGGTCAGGATGTCGTGATAAGCCTGGTGATGGATGACCGCTTCGGCGCGCTTGCGCGCGCTGACATCGCGTGCGATGCCGTAGGTGCCGACATAGGTCGGCGTTTGCAGATCGCGTTTTTCGCGGTGCATGCCGATCGCGTTGAGCGAGATCGTCATCACGGACGTGTCGGTGACGGTAGCGTACGCGTGTGCCGGACCCGCCCGGCGCGTCACGCGAAGCTCGACGTCGCGCGAGGCCCGCTCGCCGACGCGCCGCTCGTTGAACACGTAGCGGGCGCGTTCGTGATCCTCGGCATGCAGCAGCGCCGTGTAATGCTGGCCCAGCAGTTCGTCCCGTTCGTAGCCCAGCATCTGGCAGGCGCGGTCATTCACGTAGGTGAAGCGGCCTTCATGACCCAGCATGTAGATCATGTCGGGTGAGGCATCGACCAGGTAACGGTATTTTTTTTCGGACAGCGCGAGCGCTGCCACCATGCGACGGTTGGTCTGCTGCAGCTCGCGCTGTTTGAGCGCGTTGTCCACCGTGCGCAGCAATTCTTCGCGGCTGAACGGTTTGCGCAGGTAATCGTGGGCGCCGCGCTTCAGGGCCCCGATGGCCGAATCGATGCCGACGGTGCCGCTGACAACGATGACATCGGCCTTGATATCGTGCAGGTTGATGAAGTCCATGACCTGATGGCCGTCGACATCCATCATCAAGAGGTCGAGCAGCACCAGGTCGTAGCGCTGCTCTGCCAGGCACGCCAGCGCGGCGGTACCGCTGGCAGCGGTACTGATGGCATAAGCGCCACCGTTGAGCATTTCCTGCAATGAGGCCAGTACACGCGGCTCGTCGTCGACCAGCAGCAGGCGGGGGCGGTGGGGAGGGGTGGTGGCGGAAGCGTCAAGATGAGTGGGCAACGTGTCCCGGATGCTGGCCGGAAGTCCAGTAGTTCGAAATCGATTCATCGTCATTCTGTCAGAGCCGTGCGATTTACTTTGCCTGACGCCCGTGAGCGCTGCAGACGTTCATGTCTAATCTTTCACATAATGCCAGCTTATTCGTTGCATTTGAGGCACGACAATGCAATCGTGCGCAGAAATGTCGGGTGTCAGAGGATTTTCGTTCCTGTGTGGCGACAGAACAGCGGACGCACGTTCCAGTTTCGTGATGACGACCTGTCAAGCCAGCAGGCTGACCGTGTTCAGGGCGCTGTGGCTCTTCTGGTAGACTCGGGCACAGGCTGCGCTTTGATCGCGGCGTGCCATTTCTGAGGGAATCGATCCGGGAGGTCAATATGGGTGGTTTGGACAAGCTATTCTTCGCGCTGCTGCTGACGTCAGCAGGCTCTTGCCAGGCGGCTCAGTTGAACACCCAGTCGGATGCACCCACGAACACGTCGCTGTCCGTTTGTCCGGCCCAGGACATTTCGTTTTTTATCCAGCGATTTTCCAGTGACGAGACGGTGCAACGCAGCTATACGACGGTCCAGCCGGTTGAATTTCCCGTGATGCCCTTGGTGCAGGAGCGCAAGGACAATGCGCTGGTCCTGCAACTGGAAGATGTGACGGCAGCGACGGCGCGGGTCAATCTGGCCAAGGCCGACACCGATTACCTGGTGTCGTATTACTTCAAGATGGACGATTGCTGGAGACTGGTCCGTATCGAGAACCAGTCTCTCTGACGCATCCGGCAAGCGACTGCGCCAAGTGTTGCTTACGCCGCCTTGCTGCCTGAGCGGCGGCGCCGTGCCGTAAAGCCCATCAACGCCAGACCGGCGCCCAGCAGCATGCCGGTTGCTGGCTCCGGAATGTCCGTGCCCGGATCGACAGGCACGTTATCTCCCGTCACACCAAAGGTGATCGTGCCGAAGTTCCAGATGCCATCTGGCGACACTAAGCCGTCATCAAAATCCTCGAAGAATTCCAGACGCAGGATGCCGTCGGCGCCGACCATGAAATCCAGCCCGAGGTCGATCAGGTTGGCCGAGTCGGCGTAGGTTCCAGTCCCAGGGCTTGAATTCGCAAAGCCTGGCGTGAAGTAGACGCCAGTCGACTGCGCTGAATCGCTGAAATACAAGCCGATCTCGGACAGATAGCTCGGCGTAAAAGCGGTAATGTTGACATTGTAGGCAATACTGGTGATCTGGGAGCCTGCGCCGACATTGAACGTGAGTACCGTATTGCCTGCCTCTCCCACTGCGCCAAAGCTCTGGGCGCCAGCAATATTGACCACCAGCGGTGCAGCGAATGCAGAAGTGCAGGCCAGCAAGGACAACCCGACAAGCAGCTGTTTCAGGGTACGCAGGGACATGGTATTCTCCGGTTAGTGTGAGTCCTGTAACTAGCAGTAACCATGCCGCCCATCATATTGGTTTCAAGTGTTTGATTCCAATAAGAATTTTAATCAGCGCCGGCCGCGTGTATTTACGCCTGTAAGCTTTCCCGACAGGGCGGTAGCTCGCCAGGCTTTATCTGAACGAATAATTTGCACTCGCATAGAAACGGCGTCCGCGCGGATCCGTATAGCTTGGGTCATATCCCGACAAAAAGTAATACGCCTGGTTTGAATACGGCGGGCTCTTGTCGAACAGATTCTGCACGCCCACCCGCAGCTTCAGGTGCGCATCGACTGCATACGCGCCCGACAAGTCCCACAGTGAATAACGCTTGACCCGGTTGGCCGCCACGACGCTGCCGTCGTCAATATTGATCGCCGTATTCTGGTCTTCGTAGCCGCTCGAGAACGTATTTTGCAGGCTGGCCGACAGCGGCCCGCGATCCCAGTCAAAGCTCACCGTGTGACGCCAGCGCTGGACCACGCCGTCGGTCACGAAGCGGTTCAGATTGCTCACGAACGCATCCCCGGGCGCATTCTGGATGTTCGACGTCAGCACATAGGTGCCGTTCAGGCGTCCACCGAAGCGGCCGATGGCCGTGTCGATGCCGCGTACCGTCAACGCCAGGTCGATGCCGCGCGCCAGTTGCGCGCCGCGGTTGTCCTTGCGTAGTTCGATATAGTCGATCAGTCCATCTTCGTCGCGATACACGAGATCGCCGTACTTGGCCAGGTTGCCAAGGATGATGTCGTCGCCGATTTCGCTGATGAGGTTCGTGCGCTTGATGTTCCAGTAGTCGAGCGACGCGCTGACATGCTTGCCGGCGGCGAACACGGCGCCCAGCGAGAACTGGCGGCTGCGCTCGGGTTTCAGGTTCTCGTTGCTGTAGCGGCGCGTGTCCCAGTTGTCGGCGCAGTCCGAATAATTGTTGTCGACCGTGGCGCAATAGACCGGATCGGGCAGGGTGGCCGTGCTGCTGTAGACGGTTGGGCGATACAGCTCCGTCATCGACGGCGCGCGGAAGCCCCGGCCGGCCGAGCCGCGCAGCAGCAGCGCCTCGCTTGGCCGGTAGGTCAGGCCGATCTTCGGACTGGCCGCGCCGCCCACGTTTTCGTAATGGTCGTAGCGTGCCGACAATTGCGCTTCCCACTGTTTCGCGAACGGCACCAGCACTTCGCCGTACACCGCCGCTACATCGCGGCTGTCGCTGGTGGCGCGGCCACCTTCTGGCGCCGCGTCATTGTTGATGTTGTCGCTCAGAAGCAAGGCCGATGGGGTGAAGCGGTTCTTCTCGCGCCGCGCTTCGCCGCCAATCGCCACCGCCAGGTCGCCGCCGGCCATCGGCATCAGGGCGCGCGAGAACTTGACATCCAGCGCGTCGAGCGTACCGCGTGCGCGGCGCACGACATCGTCGACCTGGATGCTGTCGATCAGCGCCTTGCCTTCCGGGCTTGAAGGACCGAATGGATTGATGCGGCCGTCGGCGATTCCCTCGAGCAGCTCGTTATAGAGCACGTAGCCGTGGGTATCGCGGTCCTTGACCGTGTTGACGCTGTGGTTGTACGCGGTGTCGTAATCCCAGCCGCCCACGGTGCCCGTCACGCCCACGACGAAGCGCACGCCTTCGCTGGTGAGCGTGCTGGTGCGCTGGCCCGCTTCGTTCAGGCGCATCCGCAATTCGAGTTCGCCCGGGATGTCGTCGTCCAATTGGTCCAGGCCGGTGCCGGCCAGTTGCGGCACCCGCGAATAATCGACGTAGCCGGTCACGCGCGCCGATGAGCCGGTGTAGTCGGTCTTGGCGCGGCTCAGCGCCACTTCGGCATACGCCTGGTGCGAGCCGCCCAGTTTGATGACGGCGCGGCTGAGCAGGCTGGCTTTTTCGGACTTTGGATACAGCTCGGTGTCGCGCATGTAGTTATAGGTGCAGGCATCGACGCCGCCCGTGCCGTTCGGCAGGTACACATTGGCCGGCGGCGCGCAGCCCGGGACCGACAGGTTGATCAGGCGGTTCGTGATCGGCCGCCCATTGAGTGTGAACCCGATGTCCTGCAGATGGTCGCGCTGGGCCGAGGTCAAGCGGATATTGGCCGGACTGGTGTAGCTCGAGAGCAGGTGGCCGAGGCGCTGCTCGACCTGCAGGCCAGGGATGAAGCTGCGCTGCGACGTATTCAGGGGATTGGTGCGCTGGAAGTCGGCCACGGCGAAGACGTTATAGCCGTCGCGCTCGAGCACGCCCTTGCCTGCGCTGAGGCTGGCGGTGCGCTTGCCGGCGCCGCCCTCGTCGGTCGTGCCGACGTACACGTTCGCTTCCAGCCCCTGGAAATCCTTGCGGGTGATGAAGTTGATGACGCCACCGATCGCATCGGTGCCATACAGCGCCGAGGCGCCGTCGAGCAGCACTTCGACGCGTTCGAGGGCGGCGGCCGGGATGTTGTTCAGGTCGACGCCGCTGTCGTCGCCGGGTGAGGCGAAGTTGGCCATGCGCCGGCCATTGAGCAGCACGAGCGTGGACGAGGTGCCGATCCCGCGCAGATTGGCGCTGTTGAAGCCGCGCTGGTCGCCGCCGACGTTGATGCTGGCGCCGTCGGTCAGGCCATTGCTGTTGGCGGAAACCCGCCCCATCAGTTCGGCCGCCGTGGTGACGCCCGTTTTCTCGATTTCGGCACGTGAAATCGTTTGCACCGGCAGCGCAGTTTCAGACTGCACGCGGCGGATCGCCGAGCCCGTGACTTCGACGCGCGGCAATTCGGTTGCCGACGTCGCTGGCAGCGTTTGCGCGGCGAGAGGCAGGCTGGCCAGGGCAATGGTCGTCCCGGCGCAGGCCAGGACGACGCCGCGCACGGCGCGTGCGCCTGGTTTCAATGTCATATTCATCAATTCTCCGTTATTACATCAAGCATATTGATTGATATTAAACGGGCGCCGGGTTGAATGGATGCAACTATCGGCGAGGTAGGAATGGATGTTGTAAATATGGTACGCACACGCGTAAAAAAACCGCCACGTCTTTCGACGGGCGGTTTATCGGTGCATGAATCAAGGTTTAATTCGCGAACAATACCTGGGCAATAATGCCGCTGGCGATCGCCGCCAGCACATAATCGTTACCTGTTTGCACCCAGTGATAACCACGCGGTGGCGCGTTCAGGTGGCGACCACGCCAGTCATTGACCACGTAGCGCTTGTTCCGGTATTCCTTGTGCAGCTTGCCGCCACGGCGCAGGTCGTGGCGTGGACCGCCACCGCGCGTATCGTCACGGCGATAATACTGGGCGCTGTCGTTACGATGCTTGTTGCCGTGGGCACGGGAGCCGCCATTGTTGCGGCGATCGTCGTGCTGCTGCGAATAGCCGTTGCGGTCGTGATCACGATCGTTTCCGTGATCACCGCGTTGTGCAAAAGCGCTGCCACTCACGGTAAAGGTCAATGCAATCAACCCTGCGATGAACTTGGTTTTCATTTTTATTTCTCCTGGTGGCCGATCCGTAGAATCGATGAGTTCATTAGACTACGGGCACCTCCTAACATGTTAAGAATTCCAGTAAGCAATGCTACAAAGTGTATCTGCGGCGGCGATCGTCATAATGTGTGAGAAATGCCGTGCGGGCTCTCGATATACTCGATGCGATCGACGCATTCGCACGGGGGCGCTGTGATGGAAAAGCGTTGGCAAGGATGGCTGGCAGGCGCGCTCGTGGTGGCCTGCATTGCGGTGGCAGGGTTCATGTGGCGCGGTTCTGCGAGTGAAACGACGGGCCAGGTGGCGCGCGTGCCGCTGCAGGACGTGCCACGTCCCGCAGCGCCCACGTTACGCCCGCCGATGCAGGGTGTATCTGCTGCGTCGGTGCCTGCATCGGTACTGGCTGCCGCCGCCAACCAGAGCCTGAGCGCGCATGTGGCCAACCTCCTGGCCTCGCACGACCCGCACGATGCCTACGCGGCGTACATGCTCGTCTCGCGCTGCGCGGCGTTCAACCGGCAGCACGATCTCGAGGTCGAGGACAGCACACCGGGCGCCGGGCGTGGCCTGAACGCGGATGAGCGACGCACTATGACGCGCATGTGCGGCGCGATGACGGAGCGTGAGCGGCTGGCCCGGCTCGATTACCTGGCCACCGCCGTCAAGGCCGGCGTGCCCGGCGCGGCGTGGATGTACGCCGCCGAAGGCCCGTTCGGCGACCCGAGTGCATTGACGACCCGGCCAGACGATCCTCTGGTGCGCGAATGGAAGGCGCAGGCGGCCAGCCAGCTCGACGCGGCGGCCGAGACGGGTGACACGACCGCACTCATGCTGTGGGGGATGCAGAAGCTGGGCGGCTCGGCGCTGACGGACAGGCGTCCGGAACAAGGGTATGGTTACCTGGCTGCGGTTGGCCTGATCGGGGCGGAGCTTGCGCCGCCTGGCGATACCTCGCCGCAGATGTTTGCCGAAGGCAGGGGTTTGCTGGCGGCGCTGGCCACGCAGCTGACGCCGGCGCAGCGCGCGGCCGCCATGACCGAAGCGCGTCGCATCGCTGCGGCCGCAAAAGCCCGGCGCGAGCGTGATCACAACAAGTCGGGCGTCATGCCGGCAGCGTAGCCAAGCGGCGCGTTGCCGGCTACGCCGGTGGGTCGGCCGGGCTGACCGTCGGGCTCAGAGCCGGGCTGACCGTCGGGCTGAGCGTCGGGCTCAACGTCGGGCTTAACAACGACGACACATACAGCAACAGCTTGTCTTCGCTCGATCCGAGATCCAGACCCGTAAGTTCGCCGATGCGGCGCAGCCGGTAGTCGAGCGTGTTGCGGTGGATGCCCAGCGCCTTTGCGGTGGCGGCAGAATTCTCGTTCTGCGCGAACCAGGCGGACAGCGTCGCACGCAGCATGGCGCGGCTCTTGTCGTGCGCCAGCCGCGCGATCGGCATGCGCAGCTGGTGCGCCTGCCAGCCGCTGTCCAGGCCCGACAGCAGTACCGGCAAGGCCATTTCGTAATAACTGAATACCTGCTGCTGCGGATCGCGCGCACGCCCCAGCCGGCTGGCCGTGCGCGCGCTGCCATACGAGATTGCTGCGCCATCGATGCCGGGCAGCGCAATCCCCATCGACAACGTATGCGGCAGCGTGCATTCTTCGCGCACCAGCTGGGCCAGGGCGTCGAGGCGACGCTGCGGCGGCGTCTCGAGCCCCTTGCGTGACGGCTCCCACGCCTCGAGCAGCACCAGTTCGGACGGCCCGACGGTGGCGGTGAGGGCGTCCTCGCGGCGCGCCAGGATCCGCATCTGCAGCAGTTGCACGGCGCTCGGGGAATGGTCCACCGCCGCCGGAACACCCTGCAATTCGACCAGGAACACGAGCTGCATGCGCTCGACGTCGATCCCGAGCCGCTGCGCCCAGACCTCGAGTTCGGCACGTGCGCCGGGCTCGTAGCGGATCAGGTTGAGCACGAAGGCTTCGCGGTAGCGTGAATGGCTTTGCAGCGTCTGGGTCAGGGCAGCCTGCTCGAGGATCATCTCGGCGCCCAGGCGCACCAGCTCGCCGAACTGGCGCACGGCGTCGGGCGCGCCGGACAAGCCAACCGCCCCGCAGATCTGGCCGCCCACGCACAGCGGCAGGTTGATGCCCGGCTGGGCGCCATGGAGCTTCTGCGCGGCCGCCGCATCGATTTCCGTCGTGAGCTTCTTGGCCAGCGCCAGCAGGGCGCCGGCATGCAGCTCGCCGACCCGCGCCGGGTTGCCGCTGGCAAGGATCACGCCGTGCGCGTCCATCACGTTGACGTTGAACGGGATGATGCGCATGGTGCGTGCGACGATTTCCTGCGCGAGGCCGGTGTCGAGGATGTGCATGGCGATAGCTGGAGAGAAGGGGAGCGTTTGTGATTATGCACAATTTTAAAGGGGGCAGTGGCCTGCCTGCGCGGGCGCGCCGGCCTGCGCAGGCACGGATGCACCAGGTGCATCAACGCTGGTTTGCTACCCAAATTGTGCGTATGCCTGAAAAAAGGCGGGAATCCGATGCCCTGAGTTGTGCGTGTCGCCGACGCTTCGTGGCCCTTGTTTCGTTGATAATCTCGATGATTACATAACCATACATTCGGAGACAGCATGAGTACCATCGCTAGCACCCCCGGCGCGAGCCTGCTCGACGGCGCCTACCGCAAGGCCACGTGGCGCCTGATCCCGTTCATCTTCGTCTGCTACTTCTTCAATTACCTCGACCGCGTCAACGTCGGTTTCGCCAAGCTTGAGATGCTCGACGCGCTGCAACTGAGCGAGACCGTGTATGGCCTGGGCGCCGGCATCTTCTTCATCGGCTACGTGACCTTCGGCGTGCCCAGTAACCTCATCCTGCACAAGCTGGGCGCGCGGCGCTGGATCGCGGTGATGATGATGACCTGGGGCACGCTGTCGGCCTGCATGCTGTTCGTGAGCACCCCGGTGGAATTCTATGTGCTGCGCTTCTTTACCGGCGTGGCCGAAGCGGGCTTCTTCCCGGGCATGGTCCTGTACTTCACCAAGTGGTTCCCGGCGCACAAGCGCGGCCAGGTGATGGCGCTGTTCATGTCGGCCATTCCCGTCTCGGGCCTGATCGGCGGCCCGCTCTCTGGCTGGATGCTCAGTCACTTCTCGGCCGGCCAGGGCGGCATGGATGGCTGGCAGTGGCTGTTCCTGCTGCAGGGGATTCCAACCGTGCTGCTGGGCGTGGCGGTACTGTTCTACCTGAACGACAGCCTGGCGCAGGCGCCCTGGCTGACTGCCGAGGAAAAAGCGGCGATGCAGACCGCGCTCGACGAGGACGAAGCGCAGCGCTCGAGCGGCACGCACGCGGTGCACTCGTTCGGCGCCGTGCTGCGCGACTGGCATGTGTGGATGCTCGGCTTCGTTTACTTCAGCATCCAGATGGGCGTGTATGCGATTAATTTCTGGCTGCCATCGATCATCAAGTCGCTCGGCTTCGAGAGCGCCACGACGGTCGGCTGGCTTAGCGCCATCCCGTACCTGTTCGCCGGTGTCTTCATGGTGCTGGTGGGCCGCTCGGCCGACCGCCGGCGCGAACGTCGCTGGCACTTGTCGGCGCCGCTCCTGATGGCGCTGGTCGGCCTGCTGCTGGCCGCGAACTTCTCGGATAACGTGGTGCTGGTGATGATTGGGCTGAGCCTGGCGACGATGGGCGCACTGACCGGCCTGCCGATGTTCTGGCCATTGCCGGCGGCGTTCCTGGGCAGCGCCGCCGCGGCCGCGGGCCTGGCGCTGATCAACTCGATGGGCCAGGTGGCTGGTTTCGTCAGCCCCTTCCTGGTCGGCTGGATCAAGGACGCCACTGGCAGCACGGACATGGCGCTGTATATCCTGTCGACCGTGCTGTTCATCGGCGCGATGCTGGTGCTGGTGGTGCCTGCGCGCCTCGTCAATCGTTGATCGGAGTCCGGCATGCATATCGTGATCGCACCCGATTCATTCAAGGAAAGCCTGTCGGCGCTGGAGGCAGCCAGCGCCATCGAGGCGGGCTTCCGCGAAATTTTCCCTGACGCCTGCTACGTCAAGATCCCCGTCGCCGATGGCGGCGAAGGTACGGTCGACGCGATGATCGCTGCGACAGCCGGGCGCCGCATCGACCTGCGCGCCACCGGTCCGCTGGGTACACCGGTCGACGCCTTCTACGGCCTGACGGGCGGCGACGTCATCGCCGTGATCGAGATGGCCGCCGCCAGCGGCCTGGAACTTGTCCCGCCCGCACAGCGCGATCCACTGCGCGCGACCAGCCGGGGCACGGGCGAATTGATCCTCGCCGCGCTCGACGCCGGCGCGCGCCGCTTCATCCTCGGGGTGGGTGGCAGCGCCACCAACGACGGCGGCGCGGGCATGCTGCAAGCATTGGGCGTGCGGCTGCTCGATGCGCAGGACGCGCCACTGGCACCGGGCGGCGCAGCGCTGGCCAACCTCGCGCGGATCGACATCACGCAGCTGGACACGCGCGTGTTTGAATCGGTGTTCGAGGTGGCGTGCGACGTCAGCAACCCACTGGTCGGCCCCACCGGCGCCTCGGCCATCTTCGGCCCGCAAAAGGGCGCCACACCGGCGATGGTCGCCCAGCTCGACGCCAACCTGCGCCACTACGCCGCCGTCATCGCGCGCGACCTGGGCCAGGACGTGGCCGACGTCCCGGGCGCCGGCGCCGGGGGCGGCATCGCCGCCGCGATGCTGGTCTTCCTCAAGGGCCGTCTGCGCCCGGGCAGCGAAATCGTGGCCGACGCGGTCGGGCTGGACGCCGCCGTCGCAGTGGCCGACCTGGTCATCACCGGCGAGGGCCGCATCGACAGCCAGACCGTCAACGGCAAGACCCCGATCGGCGTGGCCCGCGTCGCTGCACGCCACGGCAAACCGGTAATCGCCATTGGTGGCTGCCTGGGCCAGGACGCCAGCGCCGTCCACGCCCACGGCATCGACGCCACCTTCAGCACGATCATGAAAGCCGGCACGGTCGCCGAAGCCCTCGCCAGCGCCGACTTCAACCTGCGCACCACCGCCCGCAACGTCGCCGCCACGCTCAAACTCGGCCAATCACTGGCCGCCTGAACTGCCAATCAGGGTCAATAGAATTGTTGGGCATTTGCCCTGATCGGCCGGTTTGCGTGTTGTTGTCCAAGAGCGAAGTGAGCAGGTAATGCCCGAAGCGACCCAGGCAAGTCATCATGGCATTGAATGCGATGTGCACGTACATCGCGTTTTCTGATGCATCCATCAGAAAAGGCGGCAGGACCAACGCGCGCAGCGTGTGCATCTGCAGCAAATGTCGGTGCGCCTCTGTCAGTTATTGAAAATGATTCTCATTCGCGATAGAATCCGGGATTGCTCTTGATGAATGCCCGTTGCCATGTCCTTACCCATTTCCCTGCGCCCGTCCCGCCTCGTCCTGGCCCTGTCCCTGGTGTTTCCCTGCGCGTTTCCAGCGGCAGCCTTGGCGCAGGAACGCGATGTTGGCGCGATGCCGGCAGTGCGCGTGACGGCCGTGAAGGCGCAGGGGTTCATGCCCAATACAGTGGAAGCCGGGAGCTTTCGCGGCAGCGACGTGATGGACGTGCCGTCGACCGTGAACGTCATCACGCGCGATGTGCTCGAGCTGCAGGGGGCCGCTGGCCTGTATGACGCAGTGCGCAATACGGCCGGCGTGACGCGCCAGCAGAACGGCGGCGACACCTGGGACCAGCTGGTCATCCGCGGCATCGCCGTCGAAAACCGCACCAACTACCGCCTCAACGGCTCGCTGCCGATCATGAACTTCGGCCAGGTGTCGATGGAGAACAAGGAGCGCGTCGAGGTGCTCAAGGGCGCGACCGCACTGTATTACGGCTTCACGTCGCCGGCCGGCGTCGTCAACTTCGTCACCAAGCGCGCCGGCAGCGCGCCGCTGACCACCGTTGGCGCGCAGGTCGACAGCCACGGGACGCTCGTCGCCACGCTCGACGCTGCGCGCCGCTTCGGCGTCGACGACGCATTCGGCGTACGCATCAATGCGGCCGGCGGCACGCTCGGCTCGCACCTCGATGGCGTCGGCAACGGCAACCGCGGCTTCGCTTCCGGCGCATTCGACTGGCGCGTGAACGCGCGCGTGCGCCTGCGCGCCGACCTCGAATACGACAAGCGCCGCGTGACCGAGCAGGCCGGCATCAACCTGCCGCCGGCCGTGGGCGGCGTGATCACGCTGCCGCGCGCTGTCGATCCGCGCCGTCTCGTCGGCCCCGACTGGGCCAGGTTCGAAACGCATGCACGCAACGCGCAGCTGCGCGCAGACATCGCTTTGAACGACGCATGGGCACTGACGCTCGAAGCGGGCCACGCCGAAACGAAGCGCGACCGTTCGCTGCCGATCTTCCGTTTCAATAATGCGGCGAGCGTCGCGACCGGGGCGGGCCGTATCACCGGCAATCTGCAGCATGCCGACGTCGATTCGCGCATGCTGCGCGCCGAACTGGCAGGCCAGTTGCGCACCGGCCCCCTGACGCACGAGGTGACGCTCGGCGCGAGCGATACCGACAAGGGCCAGGCCCCGATCTACCAGGCAAACTACACGATCCCTGCGCAGAACCTGTATGCGCCGCTGCCGGTGACGAACTTCTCCATCGGCGCGCGGCCAACGACGCCCACGACTGCGGCCCTCGATTCGCGCGACCAGGGCCTGTATCTGGTCGATCGCATCAGCGTAGGCAGCTGGCAATTCATCGGCGGCGTGCGCCGCGTCGATTACCGCAGCACGCAGGGCGTGAATGACTACGACGTGAGCGAGACGACGCCGATGGCGGCCGTCGTCTACCGCCTGCGTGACGATCTCTCCGTGTACGCATCGGCGGCCGAAGGCCTGGAGGAGGGCGAGGCCGCGCCGGCCGGCAGTGCGAATGAAGGCACGCGCATGGCGCCGGGCGTGAGCAAGCAACGCGAAGTCGGGGCGCGCTGGCGCACGGCCGGCGGCCTGCTGACGCAGGCGGCGCTGTTCGAGATCGAGCGGCCCGGTTACTACACCAACGCTGCCAATGTCTTCACGGCCGACGGCGAGCAACGCTATCGCGGGCTGGAGCTGTCGTCGCAGGGCCGCATCCTGCCGGCCGTGGCCTGGCAGGCATCGGCCCAGTGGCTCGATCCGGCATTCCGCAATATCAACGCGACGTATGACGGCAAGCTGCCGGAAAACGCGGCGCGCCGCACCGCCAGCACGTTCGTGGCCTGGGAGCTCGATGCGGTGCCTGGGCTGGCGCTGACGGGCGGTGCGTACTACACCGGCCGGCGGCCCGTGAATGACCTGAACCAGGCCTGGCTGGGCGGCACCACGCTGTTTAGCGTTGGCGCGCGCTACGTCGGCCAGTTCGCCGGCAAGCGCACCACGTGGCAACTCAATGTCGACAATGCCGCCGACAAGCAATACTGGGCCGGCGCCGGCACGCGCCTGAGCGCAGGCTTGCCCCGCCTGATCAAGCTGTCGATGAAGGTCGCGCTGTGAGCCGCTGGCGCCTGCCGTCGCTGCGCGCGGTCTGGTTTCAGCTGCACTGGTTCGTCGGCATCACGGCCGGCACGCTGCTGGCCGTGATCGGCCTCACCGGTGCCATCATGGCGTTCGAGGACGAACTTCTGGACGTGCTCAATCCGGGCGTCATGACGGTCGATGTCGAAGCGCGTCCGCGCCTAGCGCCCGAACAACTGCTGCAGGCCGCGCAGCGCACACGCCCAGGGGAGCGCGTGGTGAGCATCGTGCTGGAATCCGATCCGGGCAGCACGGCGCTGGTGCGCTTTGCCGCGCCGCCGGGTGAGCGGCGGGGTCCGGACGTGCGCGTGCATCCGTATAGCGGCGCCGTGTTGCCGGCGCTGCGTTTCGAGGCCGCGTTCAACTGGGTCGAGGAGTTGCATCGCTGGCTGCTGCTGCCGCGCGCCCCGGGCCGCCTCGTGCTGGGCATCCTGGCGCTGTGCCTCGTGGGGCTCGCGCTGAGCGGCCTGTACCTGCGCTGGCCGCGCAAGCCCGCCAGCTGGCGCACCTGGCTCACCTTCAATACCAAACTGCGGGGCCGCTCGTTCCTGTGGGCGCTGCACGCGATTGCCGGCACCTGGGCACTGGTGGCTTACCTGATCGTGGGGGGCACCGGCATCTACTGGAGCTTCGACGTCGTGCGCGACACGGTGCAGGGCTGGGCCGGCAACGAGCGCCGCGCCGCGAGCGAGACGATGGCGCCGCCGCGCGAGCGCAAGCGCGCAGTCATCCCGGATGGCCCGGCCGCACTCGATCCCGCCTGGAACACCTTCCTCGCGCATGCCCCGAACTGGGCCAGCGCGACGATCCGCTTGCCCGAACGCGGCAAAGGCACCTTTCAGCTGACGTGGATTGCGCAGGACGGCCCGCACGAGCGCGCCCGCAACCGCATGTCGCTGCGCGCCAGCGACGGCGCGCTGCTCAAGAACGAGACCTACGGCGCCCAAACCCTTGGCCAGCGCGCCTTGACCACGATCCGGCCGCTGCACACGGGCAGCTACTTTGGCCTGCCGGGGCGGGTCATCATGATGCTCGCCAGCCTGGCCTTGCCCGGCTTTGCCATCACCGGCTGGCTGCTGTACCTGGGCCGGCGGCGCCAGAAGCGTGCGCTGGCGCGCGAACGGGCGCTCGCACTAGCCGACCAACCCGCCACGCCAACTGCCGGCGTGCCGATCCTGCTCGCATTCGCGACCCAGGGCGGTCAGGCCGAACGGATCGCGCTGCATAGCGCCGCGGCGCTGCGCGCTGGTGGCCGTGCGGTCGATCTGCGTGCGGTGTCCTCGCTCAGCCCGGGCGAGCTGACCGGCTACGACCACGCACTGTTCGTGGCCGCGACCTTCGGCGACGGCGAGGCGCCCGATGCGGCGCGCCGCTTCACGCGCGAGCTGCATGCAGGGCCAGTGGTCCTGGCCGGCTGCAAGTATGCGGTGCTGGCGCTGGGCGACCGCAATTACGCCCGCTACTGCGGCTATGGCATCGCCCTCGAACAGCGCCTGGGCGCGCTCGGCGCCACGGCGCTGTTCCCGCGCATCGACGTTGACCAGGGCGACGCCGCGGCGCTGGGCCGCTGGATGCATGCGCTGGGCACACTGGGTGCGGCCGCTGGCACGCCCCCCGTCGCCGCCAATGACCCCGCGCCGATGACCGACTGGCGGCTCGTCAGGCGCACGCACCTGAATCCCGGCAGCCTGGGCGCGCCCTTGTACGAAATCGTGCTGCAGACGGCGGCGCATCAGCAGTGGCAGGCCGGCGACCTGCTCGATGTCGCGGCGCGCCACACAGGGGCGAGTGTCGACGCATGGCTGGCAGCTAGTCGCCTGGATGGCGCGGCGCCCGTTACCTGGCAGGGCGAGCCCCAGGCGCTGAGGGACGCGCTGGCCTGGAGCGAGCTGCCCGGCGCCGGGCATCCGTTCGCATCGACCCAGGACTGCGCCGATGCACTCAAGCCGCTGGCGCCGCGCCGCTATTCCATCGCCGGCATCCCGCAGGACGGCGTGCTGACGCTGCTCGTGCGCCAGCAGCGCCACGAGCAGGGCATGGGTCTGGCGTCCGGCTGGTTGACGGCGCATCTCGACGTCGGCGGGATGGTCCGTGCACGGCTGGCAACCAACCCGGGCTTCCACGGTCCGCAGGATGCGCGGCCCTGCATCTACATCGGTAACGGCTCTGGCATGGCCGGCTTGCGCGCGCACCTGCGCAGCCGCGTGCTGGCCGGGCAGCACCGCAACTGGCTGCTGTTTGGCGAGCGCCAGCGCGAATTCGACAGCCTGTGCGCGGGCGAGATCGCCGCCTGGCGCGACGCCGGCGCGCTGCCGGAATGCGATCTGGTGTTCTCGCGCGACGATGCGCCCGAGTATGTGCAGGACCGGCTGCGCGCACGCGCCGACATGCTGCGCGAATGGGTCGAACGCGACGCGGTCATCCATGTCTGCGGCAGCCTGCAGGGCATGGCAGGGGAGGTCGATGCGGCGCTGGCATCGATTCTCGGCGAGGCCGAACGCGATCGGCTGCTCGACGCTGGCCGTTACCGGCGCGACGTGTACTAAGCAAGTATTGATTGTGCACCGCCAGTTCGCCCCGTCCCGGCGAACTGGCGGCGCTGTCGCTATACTGGCACCATGCATACCGAGTATCCGGCTGGCGCCGACGACTTCCTGACCATCCTGGCCGCGCGGCGCAATTACACGCTGCGCCGCCTCGTCGCGCCCGGCCCCGACGATGTGGCTTTGCTGCGCATCGTCGAAGCCGGCGCGCAGGCGCCCGACCATGGCCTGCTGCGGCCGTGGCGCTTCATCCTGATCCCGCAGCACAAGCGGCATCTGCTGGGCGACGTGTTCGCTGCTGCCGTGCTGGCGCGCGATCCGGCCTGCGGCGACGAGGCGCTCGCCACGGCGCACGACAAGGCGCTGCGCGCGCCATGCCTGCTGGTGGCGGTGCTGCGCGACGAGCCGGGCACCATCATCCCGGCGCACGAAAAACTCGTGTCGCTCGGCTGCGCCATCCAGAACATGCTGGTAGCGGGCCAGTTGCTTGGCTTTGCCAGTGGCCTGGCCAGTGGCGCAGCGATGGATTTCGCCGGCATGCGCACCTTGCTGGGGCTGGGCGCGCACGAGCGGGCCATTTGCTTCATCGGGCTGGGCACGGCGTCGGCGGCGAAACCGCCGCGCGCACAGCCGGATGCGACCCAGTTCCTCAGCAGTTTGTGAGCGTGATTGGACGCGTGGACGGCGGAGCCGACCACCCTACCGGTGTTTGCTAGTAGGGTGGACGGGTTTCCCGTCCACGCGTTCAACGAACCCGAACCCCCAGACAGCAAAAAGCCCGCCGATTGGCGGGCTTTTCAGTGTGCGCTGCGGCTGCGCCCACGCTATCTGCGTGGTGCGCGCTGCGGCGTCACGACAGCAGCATCAGATTGCGCAGATATTGCCGGCTTTTTCGCCTTTAGGGCCGGTCGAGCGCTCGAACGACACGCGCTGATTTTCGGCCAGGCTCTTGAAGCCTTCCGACTGGATGTCCTGGAAGTGCGCGAACAGATCTTCGCCGCCGCCATCAGGCGTGATAAAGCCGAAGCCTTTTGCGTCGTTGAACCATTTTACGGTGCCGGTTTGGGTAGTCATGTTGAATTCCTTTGCAGTGACATGGGCAAAATCGCCCAATACGCACGTTCAACCAAGAGAAGATAAAAGCGGGGGAATCAAACTGGACTGCCGAGAAGGGCGAGGCGGGAGAGAAAAGCCAACAATAACAACAACTTGATGTAGTGCATCAGCTAAGATACACGGCTTTTCAACAATGTCCTAACGATTTGTTGATTCATTTCCCCGAATTCACTTCAGTGCGGGGACGCGAGCTTGAGTCCGATGATGCCCGCCGCGATCATCGCAATGCATGCCAGCCGCGCCGGTGACGCCGATTCACCGAGCACGACGATGCCCACCAGCGCCGTGCCGACCGCGCCGATCCCGGTCCAGATGGCGTAGGCGGTGCCGACCGGCAGCGTTTTCAATACCTGGGCCAGCAGGCCGAAGCTGATGATCATGCCGCCCAGCGTGCCGATCGTCGGCCACAGGCGCGTGAAGCCTTCGGTATATTTCAGGCCGATGGCCCAGCCAATTTCGAACAGTCCTGCAAGCACCAGCAGTATCCAGACCATATTGCCTCCGATTGAGTGAAGCCCGATACTATGTCGAATCCGATGACGAAAAAAGTCAGAATCTATCAATGGAGTTGACAGGTGGCGTTTGACCTCGACAATGTAAAAGCCTTTCTGGCGGCGGTGGACCATGGCTCGTTTTCTGCCGCCGCGCGCGCGCTCGGCCGCGTGCCATCGGCCGTCAGCATGGCGATCGGGAATCTGGAAGCGCAACTCGGTGTGCCGCTGTTCGAGCGTAGCGGCCGCAATCCGACACCGACCGCGCAGGCACTGGCGCTGATGCCGCAGGCGCGCCTGCTGGCCGAGGGCTTGCAGCGCCTGAACGTGCATGCGCTGTCGCTGAGCCGGGGCCTGGAAGCGTCGCTGACGCTGGCGCTAGTGCCCGAACTGCTTGATACCGTGCCATGGAGCGCGGCGCTGCATGCGCTGGCCCTCGAGCATCCGCTGCTGCAGGTCGAGGTGCTGACTGCGCCGCAGGCCGATGCGCTGGCCATGGTGCGTAGCGGGCGCGCCGACCTGGCACTGGTGTTCGAGCGCTATGGCGCGGCGCCGTACCAGGCGTTTCAGGAAGTGGCCGAAGAGCGCCTGGTGGCGGTAGCTGCGAGCGGGCATGCGATGTTTGAGGGCGGCCGGCAGGCGCAGGTGCGCGATACCGATCTGCTGCTGCAACGACAGGTCGTCGTGGCGGGCCGCGACACCGACGGGGTCGACCAGCGCATCGCGATGTCGTCGCTGCAGTGGAAGACCGATAGCCCGATCGCCGCGCTGGCGCTGGTCAAGGCGGGCCTGGGCTGGGCGTGGTTGCCAGCGAGCCTGGTGCGCGAGGCTGTGCGCGAAGGCGACCTGGTCGAGATCCCGACCGCCAATCTGACCAACGTGCTGCGCTTCTTCGTCGATATCGTGTGGACCGAAGAGCGACCACTGGGCATGGCGGCCGAGCGCTTCATCGAACTGCTGAACACGCAGAAAATGTGAACGATCGTGCGGGAACTGGTCGCGTACGCGATGGTGTCGGTTCGGCTAGAATGTTTGCCCAACAATGGGAGGAACGTTGTGCGCACGCCTTCTGGCTGCCCCGCCTCCCATGCCGCATCACCCAATAAGCGATAGGAAGACCATGAGCACCGACAGCACGCTGAACGAATCCCAGAACACCCAGTTGCGGATCGACGCGCTGGAATACCACCGCAGCCCGACCCGCGGCAAGATCGAAGTGATCGCCACCAAACCGCTGTCGAACCAGCGCGACCTGTCGCTGGCCTATTCGCCGGGCGTGGCGTTCGCCTGCGAAGAAATCGCCGCCGATCCGGCCACCGCGTTCGACTACACGTCGCGCGGCAACCTGGTGGCCGTGATCACCAACGGCACCGCGGTGCTGGGTCTGGGGAATATCGGTCCGCTGGCCGCCAAGCCAGTCATGGAAGGCAAGGGCTGCCTGTTCAAGAAATTTGCCGGTGTCGACGTGTTCGACCTGGAACTGGACGAACTCGATCCGGACAAGCTGATCGACGCCATCGCGATGCTCGAGCCGACCGTCGGCGGCATCAACCTCGAAGACATCAAGGCGCCGGAATGCTTCTACATCGAGAAGAAGCTGCGCGAGCGCATGAACATCCCGGTCTTCCACGACGACCAGCACGGCACAGCGATCATCTCGACCGCCGCGCTGCTCAATGCGATGAAAGTCGTCGGCAAGGACATCGGTCAGATCAAGCTGGTCGCCTCCGGCGCCGGCGCGGCGGCGATTGCCTGCCTGGACATGATGGTGCTGCTGGGCGTCAAGCAAGAGAACATCTACGTCGTCGACTCGCGCGGCGTGATCTGGCAGGGCCGTGACGCCAATATGGAAGAAAACAAGGCGCGCTATGCGCAGGCGACCGATGCGCGCGTGCTGGCCGATGTGATCAAGGGCGCCGACGTGTTCCTGGGCTGCTCGACCGCCGGCGTGCTGACGGGCGAGATGGTCAAGACGATGGCCGATCAGCCGGTCATCCTGGCGTTGGCCAACCCTGAACCGGAGATCCGTCCAGAAGTGGCCAAGGCCGCGCGCCCGGACGTCATCATCGCCACCGGCCGTTCGGACTACCCGAACCAGGTCAACAACGTGCTGTGCTTCCCGTACATCTTCCGTGGCGCGCTCGATTGCGGCGCGACGCGCATCACCGACGAAATGAAGCTCGCCTGCGTGACGGCCATCGCCGAACTGGCCGAAGCCGAGGCGAGCGACGTCGTGGCGCTGGCCTACGAAGGCCAGGACCTGACCTTCGGGCCCGAGTACATCATCCCGAAACCGTTCGATCCACGCCTGCTCGGCGCGATCGCGCCGCGCGTGGCCGAAGCGGCCGCCGCATCGGGCGTGGCGACGCGCCCGATCACCGACATGGATGCCTACCGCGACAAGCTGGGCCAGATGATCTATCACACGGGTTTCTTCATGAAGCCGGTGTTCCACAAAGCGCGCGCGCAAGTGCGCAAGGTGGCGTACGCCGAAGCGACCGAGCCACGCGTGCTGCGCGCCGTGCAGGCCGTGGTCGACGAGGGCATCGCCCATCCGGTGCTGATCGGCGACACGTCGGTCCTGCAGCGCGCCATCAAGGATGCGGGCCTGCGCCTGCGCGAAGGCGCCGACTACACCGTCATTGCCGCCGAAGCCGATACGACGCTGCAGGCCACGCGCCTGCTGGCCGCCGGCACCGTCGACGCGCTGATCTGCGGTATGACCGGCAGCTACGACACGCACCTGGAGCACGTGCGCAACGAGATCGGCGTGGCGCCGGGCGCCGAAGTGCTGGCCGCGATGAATGCGCTGGTGCTCGACAAATTCACGCTGTTCATCACCGACACGTACGTCAACGAGCAGCCAAGCGCCCAGGAACTGGCCGCCATCACGCGCCTTGCAGCCGAGACGCTGCAGCACTTCGGCCTCGAGCCAAAGGCCGCGCTGCTGTCGCATTCGTCGCAGGGTTCGTCCGAGCGGCCGTCGGCCAAGCGCATGCGCGAAGCGCGCGCGCTGCTGGCCGAGCAGTCGCCCGAGCTGGCGGTGGTCGGCGAGATCCACGGCGACGCCGCGCTGTCGGAAGAAATCCGTGACCTGTACAAGATCGACGCAGGTTATTCGGGCAGCGCGAACCTGCTGGTGATGCCGTCGCTGGACGCGGCCAACATTCTGTTCAACGTGCTCAAGGTCGCAGCAGGCAAGGGCGTGACCGTGGGCCCGATCCTGCTGGGCGCGGCCAAGCCGGTGCACATCCTGAGCCCGAGCGCTACGGTGCGCCGCATTGTCAACATGACGGCGCTGGCGGCGGCGGGCGTGAAGTAATACCACTGGCGGAGGCCGCCGGTCGTAGGGTGGACGGCTATGCCGTCCACGCGGTGATAGTGACTGGCGCCGGTTTCCCGTCGGATGATCTCGCCGTCAACCATCACCGCGTGGACGGGGGAACCCGTCCACCCTACGTTATCCACGCGGCGATCGTCACCCTTGCCATTGTCGTGCCGGATGATCGCACTGCATTACGTCCCGAACTGCTCCACTAAAAAATCAACAAACGCACGCGCCCGCGCCGATTGCCACCGCTTGTTCGGATAGACGACGAACAGGTCGGCCTCGGGCTGCACATACCCGGGCAGCACGATGCGCAGCCGGCCGCTGTCGACATACTTGGCCAGATCCCATTCCGAGCGCACCAGGATGCCGTGGCCATCGAGCGCCCAGCCCAGCACGATGTCGCCGTCGTTGCTCGACAACGCACCGTGGACCTTGACCGACACGGCGCGCCCTTCATGTTCCAGGCGCCAGACGCCATGCGCCTCGTCGTTTTGCCGGTGCACGATGCAGCGGTGGTTGGCCAGCTCCGCCAGGTTGGCCGGCGTGCCGTGCCGCTCGAGGTAGCGCCGCGACGCGCACAGCAGGCGCCGGTTCGACATGATGCGGCGCGCGACCAGGCGCTGGTCGGGCAGCTCGCCAAAGCGAATCGCCAGGTCGATGCCGCTGGCGACAAGGTCCACCGGCCGGTCGGTGACGTCGAGCTGCACCTCCACCTGGGGGTAGCGCTGCGCGAAGGTGGACACCAGCGGCGCGATTGCGGTGCGCCCGAAGCCGAGCGACGCATTCACCCGCAGCAGGCCGCGTGGCACGGCGCGCGTGCTCGATACCGCTTCCTCCATCTCGTGCAGGTCGGCCAGGATGCGGGTCGCGTAGTGCAGATAGGTTTCGCCCTCGGGCGTGAGGCTGCTGGTGCGCGTGGTGCGGTTCACGAGCCGCACGCCAAGGCGCTCTTCGAGCTGCGCCAGGCGCTTGGTCGCGGCCGGCGGGGTCAGGTCGAGCGCGCGCGCGGCGGCGCTCAGGCTGCCGTGGCGGGCCAGCAGCACAAAAAATTCGAGATGCGAGGCGAGGTCATTGTTCACTTTGGGTAAAGAATCCTGTGAAAGAAATTCAATCATAACCGCCTTCACAGCGAATAATCTGGTGTCTCGTTCAACCAGCACACGAGAGGCAGCGCCATGAGAATCGTCGACATCCGCGAGCAGACCGTTCCGATCAGCTCCCCGATCCGCAATGCCTACATTGATTTCAGCAAGATGACGCTGAGCGTGGTCGCCGTGGTGACCGACGTGATCCGCGATGGCAAGCCGGTCATCGGCTACGGCTTCAACTCCAACGGCCGCTATGGCCAGGGCACCTTGATGCGCGAACGCTTCATCCCGCGCATCCTCGAGGCAGATCCGGCCGCGCTGCAGGACGACACGGGCGCGAACCTCGACCCGCACAAGATCTGGCAGACGATGTTTACCAACGAAAAGCCGGGTGGGCATGGCGAGCGCTCGGTGGCCATCGGCACGATCGACATGGCCGTGTGGGATGCGACGGCCAAGATCGCGGGCGTGCCGCTGTTTCAGCTGCTGGCCGACCGCTATGGCGATGGCCAGCCCGAGCGGCGCGTGTTCGTGTATGCGGCCGGTGGTTACTATTATCCGGGGCAGGATCACGGCAAGCTGAAAGACGAGATGCGCAGCTATCTCGATCGCGGCTACACGGTGGTCAAGAAGAAGATCGGCGGCGACTCGCTCGACGAAGACCTGCGCCGCATCGATGCGATCCTGGGTGTGCTGGGCGACGGGCAGAAGCTGGCGGTCGATGCCAACGGCCGCTTCGACCTGGACACGGCGATCCGCTACGCCAAGGCGCTGTCACAGTACGACCTGTTCTGGTATGAAGAAGCGGGCGACCCGCTGGACTACGAGCTGCAGGCGACGTTACGCAACCACTACGCCAATCCAATGGCCACCGGCGAGAACCTGTTTTCGATGCAGGATGCGCGCAACCTGATCCGCCACGGCGGCATGCGCGCCGATCGCGACTGGCTGCAATTCGATTGCGCGCTCAGTTATGGCCTGGTGGAGTATCTGCGCACGCTCGAGATGCTGAAGGAGCACGGCTGGTCGGCCAAGCGCTGCATCCCGCATGGCGGGCACCAGATGTCACTGAATATCGCGGCCGGCCTGGGGCTGGGCGGGAACGAATCGTATCCCGACCTGTTCCAGCCGTACGGTGGCTTCCCGGATGGCGTGAAGGTCGAGAATGGCCATATCACGATGCCCGATCTGCCGGGGATCGGCTTTGAAGGCAAGGCCGATCTGATTGCGCAGATGCGGCGCTTGACCGAATGATCAGGCGCGGTCCTTGGCGTCGAATCTGACCGCTTGCGTCACGCCGCCCTTGCGGCGCACGACGACCGTGCCCGCCATCTTGTCGTGCCAGCCCTGCTTGCGCGCGTCGAAGCCGACCCAGAGAATGCCCAGGAACAGCGGGATCATCGAGACGTAGTAGCCCAGGTAGCGGATGATGAACTGGCGCGTGCTTGGCTTGCCGCCGGTACGCGCATCGACAATGATCGCGCCGACGGCCATCTTGCCCGGGGTGGCCGAGAGCTTGATCCATAGCGCGAGTACGAAGGCGGCCGGCAGGAGCCAGTTGATGATGAAGTCGGCCGGGCCCATGATCATCTCTGTGCTGTCCCAATACGCGGCGCCGTAGATCGCGTAGAGCAGTGGCAGCGCGACGATCATCACCAGGATGCTGTCGATGAGCGCCGCGCCGGTGCGCGCCCAGAAGCCAACGTATTCCAGTTCGGTCGATTCGTGCGGCTGCATGGTGGCCCCGGTTGGTTGTGCTGTAAGGACCCACACAATAGCACTGGCCAACCGCGGCGTGGCTTAAGTCGCGAGGTAGCGCGTGACGGCCTGGCCCACTTCAGTGGTGTTGGCGGTGCCACCCATGTCGGGCGTGCGCGGGCCCTCGACCAGGCAGCGCTCGATCGCGCCCAGCATGGCGTCATGCGCGGCCGTGTAGTTGGCGTCGCCCTGGCCCAGGAACTCGAGCATCATCGCGCCCGACCAGATCATCGCGATCGGGTTGGCGATGTTCTTGCCGTAGATGTCCGGGGCCGAACCGTGCACCGGTTCGAACAGCGACGGGAAGGTGCGGTCCGGGTTCAGGTTGGCCGACGGCGCGATGCCGATCGTGCCGGTGCAGGCCGGGCCAAGGTCCGACAGGATGTCACCGAACAGGTTCGACGCCACGACGACGTCGAAGCGTTCGGGCGAGATCACGAAGCGCGCGCACAGGATGTCGATGTGGTACTTGTCCCATTTGACGTCGGCGTATTGTTCGCCCATCGCGGCCACGCGCTCGTCCCAGTAGGGCATCGAGATGGAGATGCCATTCGATTTGGTGGCAGCGGTCAGGTGCTTCTTGGGGCGGCTCTGGGCCAGGTAGAACGCGTATTTGAGAATGCGATCGGTGCCGTGGCGCGTGAAGACCGATTCCTGCAGCACGAACTCGCGCTCGGTGCCTTCGAACATCTTGCCGCCGACCGACGAGTATTCGCCCTCGGTGTTTTCGCGCACCACGTAGAAGTCGATGTCGCCCGGCTTCTTGTTGGCGAGCGGGCAGGGCACGCCCGGCATCAGGCGCACCGGGCGCAGGTTGACGTACTGGTCGAACTCGCGCCGGAACTTGAGCAGGGAGCCCCACAGCGAGATATGGTCGGGGACGATGTCGGGCATACCGACGGCGCCGAAGAAAATGGCCTCGAAGCCCGAGAGCTGCGCGCGCCAGTCGTCCGGCATCATCTTGCCATGCTTGACGTAGTAGTCGCAGTCGGCCCATTCGAACGTGGTGAATTCGAGGTCGATGCCGAAGCGTTTGGCGGTGGCGTCCAGCGCGCGCAGGCCTTCGGGCATGACTTCCTTGCCGATGCCGTCGCCGGCAATCACGGCGATCTTGTGGGTTTTCATGGGTGTCTCCTCTGAGCTGAACTGAATGCTGCAAGAATAATGCAAAACGGTGTGTTTATAATGCTGCTTCTTGTGGTGTTAAGGAACACGCAGCGTGAATAATCTGCCGGAGAATACCGACTTGCGCGTGTTCGTGACCGTGGCGCGTCAAGG
Organism: Massilia sp. MP_M2; assembly: GCF_039123635.1. Classification (NCBI taxonomy): domain Bacteria; kingdom Pseudomonadati; phylum Pseudomonadota; class Betaproteobacteria; order Burkholderiales; family Oxalobacteraceae; genus Massilia; species Massilia sp. MP_M2. The sequence continues at coordinate 242,573 of NZ_JBCHJF010000007.1, read as the reverse complement.
GTCGTTTGCGGGTGCGGCGCAGGTGCTTGGCATGTCGGCGGCGTATGTCAGCAAGCGGATCGGGGTGCTCGAGGCCGCGCTGGGCGTGCGGCTGTTCCAGCGCACGACGCGGCGCATCGTCATCACCGAGGATGGCGCGCAGGCGTTTGTACGCGCGCAGGCCATTCTCGATAGCCTGGATGATCTGATCGAAGAGTCAGCCGAGCGGCGTCGGGCGCCCAGCGGCCAGCTGCGTGTCTGCAGCAGCTTCGGGTTCGGCCGCAATGTCGTCGCACCGGCGATTGCCCGGCTGGCGCGCGCTTATCCGGCGCTGCAGATCCGCTTCGAGGTGTTCGACCGGCTGGTCGATCCGGTGGCCGAAGGGTTCGATCTCGATGTGCGGATCGGTGACGAGATCGCGCCCCAGTTGATCGCGCGGCGGCTGATGGTCAATCAGCGCATCCTGTGCGCCGCGCCCGCGTATCTGGCGCAGCACGGGATCCCGCGCACGCTGCAGGATCTGGCGGCGCACCAGTGCCTGGTGATCAAGGAACGCGATCATCCGTTCGGCGTGTGGCGGCTGCGCGCGAAAGGCTTTGAGGAGACGGTGAAGGTGTCGGGCGCGCTGTCGACCAACCATGGCGAAATCGCGCTGCGCTGGGCGCTGGACGGCGCCGGGGTCGTGCTGCGTTCGCGCTGGCATGCGCAGCCGTTGCTGGCATCCGGGCAGCTGGTGCAAATCCTGCCCGAGTATGCTCAAGAGGCCAATGTGTGGGCCGTGTATCCACAGCGCCTGGGGAATTCGGCGAAGGTGCGGGTGTGCGTTGAATTCCTCGAGCGTGAGCTGGCGGCGGGCGAAGCACCGGATGCGGGACTGTAGCGCGCCGTGGGCGCGCAATTGGCGCAATTGGTGCGATTCGTGCACCGTCGCGGTGCAGCGCACAACCGGTTCGCCCATTCGCGACAGACTGCATTCGCGCGGCTCGACACTGCGCCGCAACATGGGCGATAATGGCGGGCTTTAGCGCACCGTAACTTGCTTGTTTGCGTCTTTTGACCAGACCTGCGCCGCCTGCAGCTTCCCCCAACATCCGATCATTCGAAGACCATGAACTCCTGCCATACGCTCGCCGATTCCATGTGCGCGGCCACCCGCCACTTGCCCGCTCGCGCGGTGACACCGCGCGCACCGACGTGCGCAGCGCGGCATGCGCCTGCTTGCGTGATGGTGCGCGCGTGAGTCAGTCGGTCATGTACCCAGGCTCCCCAAGCAAGCCATCGCGCCCCATCATCGAGGTCAAGCCGCATTCGACGCTCGACGACGTCTACGGCATCCTCGTCGGCGTGCTGTTCGTCGTGATCGGCATCGTGCTGCTGCATGCGGCGGGGCTGCTGACCGGCGGTGTCGCCGGCATCGCGTTGTTGACGTCGTACTCGACCGGCTTGTCGGTCGGTACGCTGTTCATGATGATCAACGTGCCGTTCTTCCTGTTCGGCTACTTCTTCATGGGCGCGCGCTTCACGATCAAGTCGCTCGCCGGCAGCGCAATGATCATGGGCCTGCTCAAGATCATGCCGTTCGTGCTGGTGATCGACCGGGTCCACCCGGCCGTGGCAGCCCTGGGCGGCGGCACCTTCTGCGGCATGGGCATCCTGGCGCTCGCGCGCCACGGCGCCGGCGTCGGCGGTACGGGCATCGTCACGCTGTGGCTGCAAAAGCAATACAACATCAACGCCGGCCGCACCCAGATCATGATCGACAGCGTGATTCTTGCGCTGGCACTGTTGCTGGTTGCCCCGCACCTGGTCGCCTGGTCCGCCCTGAGCGCCGTCGCCATGAGCGGCATGGTCATGGCCTGGCACCGCGCCGGCCGCTACTTCGGCAGCTAACCCCCCACAATTAGGGTCAGAGTAGAATTGCTGGGTAATAGCCTTTAGTAAATGCTGATATTCGCGCTCGTGTGGATGAGCTCGTAAAAAATTGCATAAAAATTAGGGTCAGAGTCGAATTGTTTTTCAATTGATTTATAAAAATTGACAAACAATTCGACTCTGACCCTCATTATTTTGTGCCATTGTTAGCGCTATCTGTCTATTGGCAAATTCTCCCAAGTAATCAATACCGTGAGGGCATTTGCAGGCTTCTGCAAATCCGCTTGGAGAATTAGGGTCAGAGTCGAATTAATGGGCAATTACCCAAAGTTGTCAAACAAATCGACTCCGACCCTAATCTCAGCAGTTGATCTTGCAAATCAATTGGGGTCAGAGTCGAATTAATAAGCAATTGATTTTCTGAAGTTGTCAAACAAATCGACTCTGACCCTGATTTTGATTGGGCTTATTGGGGTGGGGTGGTTTTTTCGGGGGTGGGGAGCATATTGCTGCCGACCATGTCGAAAATGCTCAGTTGGCCGCCCAGGCGGATGAAGAGTTCCTGGTAGAGGGCGCCGGTGTTCATATTGCCCCATTCGACGGCGCGCTGGACGAGGTATGGCGTGGGGCTGTGCGGTTCGACGTGGGCGAGGTAGGCTGCGGCGGCGGCCAGGCAGGCGTAGGCGTCGGCGCGGTCGCGGAACTGGGGCGCTTCGGTGCCGTTTGTGGGGGCTTGCGCTGGTGGCGGTTCGACCGGCGTATCCGCGGGCGGCGGGATTCGTGCTTGTTGTTCGGCGCGCAGGCGCGTGAGGATCGCGTGTATCTGCTCTGCCAACGCACCCAGGCGCAGGGTGCTCGCGCCTGGGTGCTCGTCGAAGATGCGGTGTATCAGGTCGATCGTCTCGTGCGCGTCTTCCAGTGCCGTGATGCGCTCGTTCAGCATGGCTGTGGGCATCGCCATCAGTGTGGGGTCAGCGTGATCCTGGCCGGCATGGTCCTGCGCGCTGTGCTCCAGGTCGGCCCAGGTATGGGAACGGCCATCTTCCGTCGTCAACAGCGGTGCCTGGCGCAGCGTCGGGGCCAGCTTCTGGTCCAGCCAGCGCAGGATGTTTGCGCGCTCTTCGGTGTCGTCGTTTTCAAGCTGTGGATGCAGGGCAGTCCAGTAACGCTCGCACAGCGTGTGCGCCAGCAGCAGGCAGGGTGCCAGCGCGGCCAGGCCATGTTCGTGGACCTGCGATTCACACAGCCATGCCGCAAGTTGCAGGTCCTTTCCCTGGCTGCGCAAGGCGCCGGCGGCCAGGTTGCTGACGTGCGGCCAGTCCGAGCGCTTCGGTTGCCGCTGCCAGACGCCGCGCGGCTGGACGTCTTCATCGCCCTGGCGCGCTTCGATGATGGCGCGGTAGACGCTCGTTGCGCGTGCTGGCAAGCCCGCCGGGTTGGCCGGATCCACCGGCGCTGCCAGCGCCTCGAACGTGACGCCGAGGTGGCGCAGGAAGTGGTCGTCGGCGCGCCTTGTCAGGTCGCCGTTTGGTGGAACTGGTTCAGGCATGAGGCTCTCCCGGTGAGGCAGTCCGACGGATGGGACGCCAATAAAGGCCACACTGTAGCGTAAATGCGGCCGCCAGGTCAGGCGCCACAGGGCGAAGCCGAAACCGAAGCCTAAACTGATGCCGCCGACGTCATGTCACCGATGCGCAGCGTGGCACGCAGGCCGGGTTGGTTGTCGGCCAGTGTCAGCGTACCGCCATGCAGCCGCGCCACCGCCGATACCACGCTCAGGCCAAGCCCCACCCCCGGTGTGCCGCGGCTGGCATCCACCCGGTAGAAGCGCTCGATGACGCGCGTGCGTTCGTGCACGGGGATGCCGGGACCATTGTCGGCCACGACGATCTGCACGGTGTCGGGATCGACGCGGCGCGCGGAGATCGCGATCGCGCCGCGCACCGGGGCATACTTGAGCGCATTGTCAACCATATTGCCCAGCGCCTGCGCCAGCAGCACAGGGTCGCCCACCACATGCAGGTCGTCCGGGGCGTCAAATCCCAGCGCGATGTCCTTCAATTCGGCGACCGGCGCGTAGAACTCGGTCACCTCGGCGCCCAGCGCCGCCAGGTCGACGTCGACGAAACCGCCACGCCGGCTGCCACTGTCGATTTCGGCCAGCCGCAGCAAGGCATTGAAGATGCCCATCACGCGATCGACGTCATCGATCGCAGCGTCGATCTCGACGAAGGTCTCGTCCGGCGCTGGCCGTGCCACCGACAGTTCTTCGAGCCGCGCGCGCAATTCGGACAGCGGCGTGCGCAGGTCGTGCGCGATCGCATTCGACACATCCTGCACGCCAGTCACCAGATGCTCGATCTGGTCGAGCATGCGATTCACGGTGCGCGTGAGCTGCTGCAGCTCGTCGCCATCGCCCGGTTCGACCAGGCGGTGCGACAGCTTGCCTTCGATGATCGAGGCAGTGGTGTCGCTGATGCCCTGCATGCGGCGCAGCAGCGCGCGGCGGATCATGAGCCCACCCAGTGCGGCGCTGAGCAGCACCGTGATCGCGCACGCAAGCAAGCCATATGTGAACAGGCGTTCGAGCTTCTGGAAGCGATTCAGGTTGCTGGCCACGAGCAGCCGGTAGCCATCTTCCAGCGACACCCGCACCAGCTCCACATTGCGCGGCACATCGTCGACCACGATCGTCACACGGCACAGGCCATCGCGGTTTGGCACGCCCTCGGGCCAGGCCTGCAGGTTACCCGCCAGCTTGGCGCCGTCGGGCGCGACGAACAGCATGATCTTGCGGACGCCGTCGTTGACGCCGTGGACCTGGCTGTCGATCGCGGCGGCCAGTGCGGGCGGGCCCTGGCGGATGAACAGATTGCTCAGGTGCTGCGCGTCGGATTTGAGCAGCTGGCTGCGCACCTCGCCGATATTGGTATGCCACGCGTACCACAGCGGCCCGGCGAACATCGCCAGGACCAGCAGCGTCACCATGCCATACCCGATGGCGATCGTGCGGGCGGAAAAGCTGGGGAGCCTGAGCATCGTGTGCGCTTCGCTCAAGGCTGGTCGGTCAGCATGTAGCCGGCATTGCGCACCGTGCGCAGCAGGGCCGTGGGAAAGCCGGCATCGATCTTCTGGCGCAGCTTGCTGATATGGACATCGATGACATTGGTCTGCGGGTCGAAGTGGTAATCCCACACGTTCTCGAGCAGCATCGTGCGCGTGACGACCTGGTTCGCATGGCGCAGCAGATAGGCCAGCAGCTTGAATTCGCGCGGCTGCAACGTCAGCGGCTTGCCGGCACGGGTGACGCGGTGCGCCAGCATGTCGACACTCAGGTCGCCCAGCGTCATGACGGTTTCCACGGCCTGGCTTTGCGAACGGCGCAGCAGCGCGTCCAGGCGCGCGAGCAGTTCGCCGAACGCGAACGGCTTGGTCAGATAGTCGTCGCCGCCGGCGCGCAGGCCCCGGATGCGGTCGTCCACGCCATCGAGGGCGCTCAGGATCAGGATCGGCACCCGGTTGCCTTGCTGGCGCAACGTTTCGATAAGCGCCAGGCCGTCGATCCCGCCAGGCAGCATGCGGTCCATGACGATCGCGTCATAGGGTTCCGTGACGGCGTAGACCATGCCGTCGCGGCCATTGTCGGCATGATCGACCGTGTGCCCGGCTTCGCTCAGGCCTTTGTTGACGAAGCGCGCGACGCGCTCATTGTCTTCGATAAGAAGCAGTTTCACGGCGACCTCAATGCGCTTGCGGCTGCGAAGGCGCGGTCGGCGCCTGACCATCGTCCGGCGTGTCATCGGCATGAGGCGGCGTTTTCGAGCGCGACGCGATGATCACATAGAACAGCGGAATCAGGAACGGTGCCAGGAACGTCGCCGTCAGCATGCCGCCGATGACGCCGATGCCCAGTGCATTCTGGCTGCCCGAACCGGCGCCGCTCGACAATGCCAGCGGCAGCACGCCCAGGATGAACGCCATCGACGTCATGATGATCGGGCGCAGCCGCACCTTGGACGATTCCAGCGCCGCTTCGACGATTCCCATCCCCTGCATCTGCAGTTCGCGCGCGAATTCGACGATCAGGATCGCGTTCTTGGCCGACAGGCCAATGGTGGTCAAGAGGCCCACCTGGAAGAACACGTCGTTCTCCATGCCGAAGGCCGTAGCCGCGCTCAGGGCCCCGAGGATACCGACCGGCACCACCATGATGACCGAGATCGGGATCGCCCAGCTTTCATACAGCGCGGCCAGGCACAGGAACACGACCAGGATCGACAGCGCGTACAGCAGCGGCGCCTGCGAGCCGGCCTGCGATTCCTGCAGCGAGATGCCGCTCCATTCGAAGCCGATGCCGTCCGGGAGTTCGCCCACCAGGCGCTCCATGATCGCCATCGCCTCGCCACTACTGAAGCCAGGCGCCGGCTGGCCCAGGATCTCGGCCGACTCGATGCCGTTGTAGCGCGCCATCGCCGGCGAACCCCAGGCCCAGCGCGCGCTGGCGAAGCTCGAAAACGGCACCATCTCGCCGGCGCCGTTGCGCGCGTAGAGCAGCTTGATGTCGTCCGGGTTCATGCGGAACTGGGCATCGGCCTGCACGTACACGCGCTTGATGCGGTTGTCCGTGTCGAGGAAGTTGTTGATGTAGCGCGAGCCCCAGGCCGTCGAGAAGGTCTGATCGACTTCGGTCAGGTTAACGCCCAGCGCGGCCGCCTTTTCGCGGTCGATGTCGATCTTGTAGGTGGCGTTATCGGCCTGGCCCGTGAAGCGCACGCGCTGCAGGTTGGGCTCCTTGCGCGCCAGTTCGAGCAGCTGGTCGCGCGCCTTGGCGAGTGCGTCGTGCCCCAGGCCGCCGCGGTCCTGCAACTGCAGCGAGAACCCATTGGCCGACCCCAGGCCGCGGATCGATGGCGGCTCGACCGTGTTGATGGTCGCGCCCTGGTAGTTGGCATAGCGCGCCGTGATGCGGTTGGCCAGCGCGGACACGCCCAGCGCCTCGTCCTTGCGCTCGTCCCAGGTTTTCAGGCGCACAAACAGGCGGCCCTGGTTCTGGCCGCGCTGTGGCTGGCTTGCGCCATTGGTCATGAAGGTGGCTTCGACCACCTTTGACTCTTCTTTCAGAAGGTACTGGCTGATTTCTTCCAGCACGCGCCCCGTCGTTTCCTGCGTGCTGCCGGCCGGCGTCTGCACCTGGACGAACATATAGCCCTGGTCTTCCTTCGGCAGGAAGCCCCCCGGCAGACGCAGGAAGAGGGCGATGACGGCGCCAACCAGCAGCAGGTAGACCACCATCCAAAGCGCGCGCCGGCCAAGGATGCGCGTCACGCCGCCCAGATAGCGGTCGCGCGTTGCATCGAACGAGCGATTGAACCAGCCAAAGAAACCCTTCTTTTCATGGTGCTCCGGGTCGACCGGCTTGAGCATCGTCGCGCACAGCGCCGGCGTGAGCGTCAGCGCGATGAACGCCGACAGCAGCATCGAGGACACGACCGTCAGCGAGAATTCGCGGTAGATGGCGCCAACCGTGCCGCTCGAAAAGGCCACCGGCACGAACACGGCCGACAGCACGAGGGCCACGCCGATCAGCGCGCTGGTGATCTGGCCCATGGCCTTGATCGTCGCTTCTTTCGGCGGCAAGCCGTCTTCGTGCATCACGCGTTCGACGTTTTCCACCACCACGATCGCATCGTCGACCAAGAGGCCAATGGACAGCACGAGGCCGAACATCGACAAGGTATTGATGGTAAAGCCCAGCGCCGACATGATGCCGAAGGTCCCCAGCAGCACCACCGGCACAGTGATCGACGGGATCAGGGTGGCGCGGAAGTTTTGCAGGAACAGGTACATCACCAGGAACACCAGCACAATGCCTTCGATCAGCGTGTGGGTCACGCCCTCGATCGACGTCTCGATGAATGGTGTGACGTCATTCGGATACACGGTGCGGAGGCCCGGCGGGAAGAATTCGCCCAGCTCCGTCAAGCGTGCACGCACGGCGGCCGCAGTATCGAGCGCGTTGGCGTTCGGCGCGAGCTGGATGCCCAGGCCCGAAGCCGACTTGCCGTTGTAGCGCACGTCGACGTTGTAGTTTTCGGGACCCAGCGCGACGCGGGCGACGTCGCCGATGCGCACCGACGAGCCGTCCGGCTGGACCTTGACCAGGATGCGCTTGAATTCCTCGGGCGTGCGCAGCATGGTCGCCTGGTTGATGGTGGCGCTCAGGGTCTGGCCCTCGACCGCCGGCGTGCCGCCCAGCTGGCCGCCCGCGATCTGCACGTTCTGTGCACGGATCGCGTCGGTGACGTCGAGCGGCGTCAGTGCATAACTCGTCAGCTTGACCGGGTCGAGCCAGATGCGCATCGCGTACTGGGTGCCGAACAGGTTCATGCTGCCCACGCCCGGCATGCGCGAGAGCGGATCCTGGATGTTCGAGGCGACGTAGTTGGCGATGTCGAACTTGGTCATGCTGTCGTCGTCCGAAACGAACGCCGCCACCATCAGGAAGTCGGACGTCGACTTGGTCACGCGCAGGCCCGATTGCTGGACCTCGCTCGGCAGGCGCGGGACCGCCGCCTGCAGCTTGTTCTGCACCTGGACCTGGGCGATGTCGGGATCAGTGCCGGCGGCGAACGTCAGCGACGTCGTCGACTGGCCCGTGTCGTCGCTGGTGGACTGCATGTACAGCAGGTTGTCGATCGCCGTCAGCTGCTGCTCGATCACCTGGATGACGGTGTTCTGCATGGTCTCGGCCGACGCGCCGGGGAAGCTCGCCTGAATCTGCACTGATGGCGGCGAGACTGGCGGATACTGCTCGATTGGCATCTTGAGCAGCGCGATGCCGCCCATCAGCATGATCAGCAGCGAAATGACGATCGCAAAGATCGGACGGTTGATGAAATACTTTGGCATCTTGGATTATTCCTGGCGCGCGGCGGTGGCTGCAGCAGGCGCCGCTGCCGCTGCTGGTGCAGGTGCAGGTGCGGGTGCCGCCGCAGCTGCCGGTGCAGCGGCGACCTTGACCACGGTGCCCGGCCGCAGCTTCTGCACGCCACTGACGATCACGCGTTCGCCGGCCTTCAGGCCGTCGTCGACGAGCCAGAAACCATCGACCAGCGTACCAGTGCGCACGGTGCGTAGCGCAGCCTTGTTGTCCTGGCCCACGATCATGACGGTGGCCGTGCCCTGCGGCGTGCGCGTCACGGCGGTCGCGGGCACGCGCATGACCCCCTGCCGCACGCCCTGGCTGACGTTCGCGCGCACGAACATGCCGGGCAACAGCAGCTTGTCGGGATTCGGGAAGCGCGCGCGCAGCGTGACCGAGCCGGTGGCCTGGTCGACCGTCACGCCCGAAAACGCAAGCGTGCCGCTGCTGCTGTAGGTGCTGCCGTCTTCCAGTTGCAGACTGACCTTGGCGGCATCAATGCCTTCCATGCGCACGCGGCCAGCGGCGATCTCGCGCCGCAGCGCCAGGCCCTCGCTGCTCGACTGTTGCAGGTCGACGTACATCGGATCGATTAGCTGGATCGTCGTCATCAAGGTGGCGGCGCTGCCTTGCACATACGCGCCCTGGGTCACGGCCGACACGCTGCTGCGGCCCGCGATCGGCGCGGTCACGGTGGTGTAGCCAAGATTGATGCGGGCCACGTCCAGTGCGGCCTTGGCCGCAGCGACGTCGGCCGCCGCTTCCAGTTGCGCCGCCTCGGCGGTTTCGAATTCCTGCTTGCTGACGGCATTTTCCTTCACCAGCACCCGGTTGCGATTCAGCTGTGACACATTGCTGGCCAGCGTCGCCTGCGCCCGTTGCAGCTCGGCTTCGGCGCTTTTGACGGCGGCGCGGTAGGGCGCCGGATCGATCAGGTACAGCGGCTCGCCCTTGCGCACGTCGGCACCTTCGGTGAAGCGGCGTTCCTGCACGATGCCATCAACCCGGGCCCGGACCTCGGCCAGCAGGTACGGCGCCGTACGGCCGGGCAGGGCGATGTTCAGCGCCACGTTCGTGGTCGCCATTGTTAATACGGCCACTTCGGGCACTGCTGGCGCGGCAGGCTTGGGGTCGTTGCCGCAGGCGGCGAGCAGCGCGGCGGCCGTTATGGCGGTCGCCAGCGCACGGCGGCGCGGAAGGGTCATCGAGGGCATGGGTGTCGGATCCGTTGCAAGGTGGAGAGCGTATTGTTCCCTACCTTCGACTATGCACGGCGCAGGCTTAAGTACGGGTGGATAATTCGTTAAATATCGTTAATGTTGGCGCAGGCAACGGTAAGTCGCAGGCAACGGTAAGTCGCAGGCAACATTAAGGCGCACATCGGTCTGGTCGCCCACCACCAGACTACGGGGGTATCAGATGGCCGCTTCGCTCCCGGTATCGGCGCGCGCTGGCAGCCACAGCGCGACTTCGGTGCCGTCGCCCGGCGACGACACGATCTCGATCACGCCGCCATGCGCCGTGACGATTTCGCGCACGATGGTCATGCCCAGGCCGTTCCCGGGCACATCGGGCAGGGCGTTGGCGCGCCAGAAGGCGTCATAGATTTGCTTGCGCTGCTCCGGCGTCATGCCCACGCCCTGGTCGCGCACCCGCACCGCGGCGCCCGTCTGGCCGGCGCGTTCCTGCTGCGCGATGTGCACGTCGACGACGCTGTCCGGCGCCGAGTAGGCCAGTGCATTGCTGACGATATTGGTCAGCGCCTGCTGTACGCGCGCTGCATCGGCCGTCACGGGCGGCAAGCCGGGCGCCACTTCCAGCGCGATCCGTGCGGCGTGTGCCTCGTCGGCCAGCGCGCCCTTGATCCTGGCCATCAGGTCGGCCAGGTCCAGCAAGGTTGGCCGCAGCTGGGCCGCGCCGCCCGCATCGATGCGGGCCAGGTCAAGCATCTGGTTCACCAGGCCGATCAGGCGCGTGGCCTGGCGGTGAATGATGTCGATCAGCTCGCGCCCGGTCGCAGCGTCAAATTCACGCTTGAGCAGCAATTCGGAAAACCCGAGAATGCTCGCCATCGGCGTGCGCAGTTCGTGGCTGGCGGTGCGAAAATAATCGTGGCGCCGCTGGTTCGCGCTGCGTACCCGTTCGCGCTCGGCGCGCAGGCTGTCCACGTCGCGCACTGTCGCCACCAGGTGCGCATGGCCGTCCAGTGGCATTTCGGCGATCGATATCTCGGCGGCGAAGGGGCTGCCATCGGCGCGGTGGGCAGTTCCCTCGTGGCGCGAAACCACCTGCGGCGCCATGCCGATCAGGGTGGTCGACGCATGGCCCACCAGTGCGGGGCCGGGCACCCCGAACAGTTTCTCGGCCGCCGGATTGCACGACAGGACCCGGCCCCCGGCGTCCAGCAGCAGCACGGCGTCGGGCAGGTGTTCCAGCAGCGCGCGCAGTGCACGCGCGCCGTCGCGCTCACGCTCGCAGGCGGCGCGCAGTTCGATGGTGGCGATTTCGCCGGCCACCATGCCGGCCAGGTCGCGCAGCATCGCCCGGTCGGCGTCGGAAAATTCGCGTGGCACGCTGTCGATGATGCACAGCGTGCCGATCCGCACGCCGTCGCCGACGTCGATTGGCGAGCCGGCATAGAAACGCGCCGCCGTCTCGCCGCGCACCAGCGGATTGTCGGCGAAGCGCGCATCCGCGCGGGCGTCGCGCACGACCATCACGTCGTCCTGCAGGATGGCGTGGGCGCAGAACGACGCCGAGCGCGGCGTCTCGGTCAGCGCCAGGCCGACGCGCGACTTGAACCACTGGCGGTCGGTGTCGATCAGGCTCACCAGCGCGATCGGTACCTTGAACAGGTGCGTCGCCATGCGCGTGATGCGGTCGAGTGCGGCTTGCGGCGGCGTGTCGAGCAGGTTCAGCTCGAGCAGCACCTCATGGCGCCGGGCTTCGTCCGGCGGCAGGGAGGCGGAAATCGGGCGGTGCGCGGTCGGCGTCTCGTTGATCATGGGTGTGCAGGATTGGTCTCAGTGAGCCGGGAGAGCGCCGCTGTGACTGCGGCGCGCAGCGCCGCGAGCGGGGCGAGCTTGGTCAGGTAGGGTACGTCGTCGGGCAGGTCGAGCGCAAGCACGGCCGGCTTGTCCGTGCCGCTGATGACGAGCATCGGCATCGACGCGGTGGCCGGGTTGCCGCGCAGGCCGCGAATCATCCCGAAACCGTCCATGCCCGGCATGCGCCGTTCTCCACCCACATCTGCAGCGTACGGTGCAAGAGGCCGATCCGTGCGGCCGCTTGCCGGGTGGTGCAGAAGGCCGACCGGGCGCAGGCGGGTTCGTTATTTCCTTGATTGTCGGCAATTTCCATATTTGCTGAGTTTAGCGTTTCAAATCGGACTGTCAAGGCAAACCGCGCGCTCTTGGCATGACTGACGGCCGCGTGCGACACCGCCGTCATGCCCGTGCGGATGTCGCCCCGTCATCAGCCCTGGCCACCGGCAGATACAGCGTGACTTCGGTGCCGACGCCAGCCTTGGATTCGAGTGCGATACGCCCGCCATGCAGATCGACGATCTCCTTCAGGATTGTCAGCCCCAGGCCGCTGCCCGGCGCCGCCGAATCACTGTGGACGCGATAAAAGGCGTCGAAAACCTGTGCCTGCTGCTGGGGCGTCATCCCGATGCCGCTGTCGCGCACGCGGATCGCCACCATCGGCCGCTCACCCCAGTGTTCGGGCGCGGCGCTCAGTGAAATCGGCGTGCCGGGTGCGGAGTACTTGATGCTGTTGCTGACGATATTGGTCAGCGCCTGCTGCATCTTTTGCGCATCGGCCGCCAGCGGCGGCAGGCCGGGCATGATGTCGGTGCTGACACGGTGCGCCTGGCCGAGGCCTTCGAGGCACGCCAGGGTCCGGGTCACCAGATCGGCCACCGGGACGGCGTCGATCCGCAGCTCATCGATCCCGCCCGCTTCGATCCGCGCCAGGTCGAGCAGCTGGTTCACGAGGCTGACCAGGCGGGCGGATTCGCGGTGGATGATCTCGACCAGTTCGCGGCTGACGGCCGGGTCGAATTCGCGTTTGAGCAGCAATTCCGAAAAGCCCAGCACGCTCGACATCGGCGTGCGCAGCTCGTGGGTAGCGGTGGCGAAGTGGCGCCGGCGCCGTTCGTCGGTCGCGCGGTTGCGCTCTTCGGCTGCGCGCCGGTGCGAAATGTCGCGCACCGTCACGGCGAACTTCGGCCGCGCCGCCCACGTCATGCGGCAGTACGAAAACTCGATCGGGAAGCGGCTGCCATCCAGGCGCCGCGCCAGCGCTTCGTAGCGCGCGCCTTCGCGCAACTGGCCCGTGCGGCGCCGGCGCAACAGGTCTTCGTCCATCAATTCGCGCAGTGGCCGGCCAACCAGCATCGGACCGGTCGCGCCGAACAGTGTTTCGGCCGCCGGGTTGGCGGCCACGATATTGCCTTGCGCGTTGAGCATCATGATGCCGTCGGGCAGATGGGCCACCAGCGCCTTTTCCCAGCCTTCCGGAGCGGGGCGACCTGCAGGCCGCGCACGTAATTCGTCGCCGGCGATGGCGGCCAGGTCGCGCAGCGTGGCCATCTGGTCGTCATCGAAATGGCGTACCTGGGTGTCGATGACGCACAGCGCGCCGACCCGGCTGCCGTCCGGCGCGGCCAGTGGCATACCGGCATAGAAGCGCACATCCGGCGCACCGGTGACGAACGGGTTGTGGGCAAAGCGCGGATCGAGGCGCGCATCGCCGATCACCAGGCCGTCCTCATGCTCGATCGTGTGGGTGCAGAACGAGGTCACGCGCGTGGTTTCTTGCAGATCGATGCCCACGCGCGACTTGAACCATTGGCGGTCGGTATCGACCAGGGCGATCAATGAAATGGGTACGCCGAGCAGGCGACAGGCCAAACGCGTGATGCGGTCGAACCGTTCTTCGGGCGGGGTGTCGAGAAGGGCCAGTTCGTGCAACGCGCTGACACGTGCCTGGTCGGACTGGGGGATGCATTGCGGGGCAGGCGAGGTCGGCGCAACAAGGGGGTGTCGGTCCGTCTCGGAATGCATGGTGTGATCCTGTCAGTCGGACGCAGCCGCCGCGTCGATGTTGCTGAAAATGTGTTCGATCCGGGCACGTAGTTCAGCGAAGCGCACCGGTTTGGCAAATACCGGGATGTCATCGGGCAGACCCATCGACCGGATGGTTGCAGGATCGAGTCCACTGATAACGATGATTGCCATGTTGCCATAGCGCGGGTCGGCTCGCAGTGTACGCACCATGCGGAAACCATCCATGCCGGGCATGTTCAGGTCGCTGATCAAGAGGTCGGGCCGCTGTTCGCCGATCCGGATCAGCGCGTCGAAACCGTCGCGTGCCTTGATCAGATGGGCGCCGAGCCCCCAGCCGGAAAGTTCCAGTTCGTACAGGCGCAGCAGCGTCGCGTCATCGTCGGCCATCACGATGCGTCGGCCGGCCGGGGCCGCCCTGGCAATGGGCGATGGTGCAGGTTGACCGCCATTGATCGCGTGATTGCGCTGGGCGACCAGACGGTTCACCGAGGTCAGCAGAATCCGGCGGTGGCCTCCGGCGGTTTTCCAGGCTTGCAGCACGCCGCTTTCGACCCAGAGTTGCACGGTCCGGTGCGACACGCCAAGCAGGCTCGCGGCCTCCTTGGTCGAGCAGACTTCTGCGGAAGCGGGGTCGGTCGGCGCCAGCGCTGGGCTGCTCTTCGATATCATGTAATAGAGTTGTGCAGTTGGTTAAAAGCCTCCCGACCAGGGGGCTGATCATCCGCCCCGACCCGCGTTCTCGTCGTGAGAGCGCATCGGGAAAAGCGGGATGGAGCCACCTGGATGCGTAGCCAATACGCATAGGTAAGTCAGCAATCTATCAAAATATCACAAGTTACGATAGTGAAACGCGATAAGTAGTTTATTTATTGTAACTTGTGGTGGTGGTCGATAGTGCGTTATTGCATTTTTACCGTCACCCCCGGGCCCAGTGTCCCGGTGATCTCCCACTCGACCTTGCCGTTAACACCCACAGCGGGTTTGACGGCCACCATGCACGCCATGCTGGCTGTCAGCGTAGGTCGTGTAGCCCAGCCCCCAGCGCTAAAAACGGGATTACTCGGACGGAAGCGGCTCGACCGTTCGTCGGCCGTTGCGCGTGACTTCGCGACAGCCTGAGGACGGGCGGCCAAGGCGTTCGTGCCGGCGATGACCAGGGTCCAGAACGCCAGGGCCATCAGGATGCGCTCGGGCATTGAATTTACCGACCTACTCAAAGAAATTTATTGTTTTGAACGATTTGCCTGTTTCAAGGGAACATCGTTGAAGGGATTGAACGCCGTAGAACCGGATGGAACGCCAGTAGAGATAGGGAGACTACAGGTTGTTGTTAATGGGCAACGAAAAAGGGCAGTGTTCAAATACTCTGAATTTGCTGGATTCACTGTTTGCATGAAATGGCGCATTATTCAGTCATGCACCCATTGCGTCGTGGGGGTCCGCGATGCCCAATCCACCTACCTCAATGTGAATATATGGAAACGACCTATCTGGAATCGCCGGACGCACTGCATGATCTGCGTGCGATCTACTCGGCGCTCGACGGCGCCCAGGCCATCGTCGAGTTCGATTTGAACGGCAATATCCTGCGTGCCAATGACAACTTCCTGCGCGTGACGGGTTACAGCGAGGCCGAGCTGGTGGGGCGTCATCACTCGATGTTCTGCGAGCGCGAGTTGATCGATTCACCGGCGTATGCCCGTTTCTGGCAAGACCTGGGCCTCGGCAAGCCCGACCGCGCCGAGTACAAGCGCCTGGCCAAGGGCGGGCGCGAATTCTGGATCAACGCATCCTACAATCCGGTCAACGACGCCTCGGGGCGTGTGTCCAAGATCATCAAGTTCGCCACTGACATCACCGGCGAGAAAATCCGCGCCGCCGAGACCACCGGCCTGGTGTCGGCGATTGGCCGCGCCCAGGCCGTGGTCGAGTTCGACATGAGCGGCATCGTGATCGACGCCAACGCCAATTTCCTCGACCTGTTCGACTACGCGCTGGAAGACGTGCGTGGCGAACACCACCGCGTGTTCTGCGACGACGAATATGCCTTGAGCGCGGCCTATCGCCGCTTCTGGGGGAAGCTCAACCGCGGCGAATTCGACGCCGGCCGCTACAAGCGCCACGGCAACAACAACAAGACCGTCTGGATTCAGGCAACCTACAACCCGATCTTCGACGCCAACGGCAAGCCGGTCAAAGTCGTCAAGTTCGCCACCGACATCACCGCCCAGGTGATGCTCGAGGAAGCTGCCGTCCAGAGGGCCGAGAACGAGCGCCGCAAGGTGGGTCTGCTGCTCGAGCAGGTAGCGCGCGCCTCGGGCGGCGACCTGACCGGCACGATCGATACCAGTGGCACCGAGCCGCTCGACGAACTGGGCCGCGGCGTAATGAAGATGATCGGCGATTTGCGCAGCGTGATCGGCGACGCCGTCTCGGCCGCTGGCAAGCTCAATGCCTCGTCGCGCACGATCGCCGACCGCTCCAACACGGTGGCTGCCAGTGCCCAGGCGCTGGGCGCGACGGTCGAACAGATGAACGCCTCGGTCGATGGCCTGACCGCGTCGATCAACACGATCGCGCGCAGCACGCAGGAAGCCAACGGCCTGGCGCAGTCGACCCGCGACGAAGCCGAGATCGGCGCCAAGGCGATCGCGCGCTCGATTGAAGCGATGGCGATGATCAACCAGTCCTCCGAAGACATCGCCGAAATCGTCAAGGTCATCGGCGAGATCGCCGGCCAGACCAATATGCTTGCCTTCAACGCAGCCATCGAAGCAGCGCGCGCCGGAGAACACGGCCTGGGCTTCTCGGTCGTGGCCGACGAAGTGCGCAAACTGGCCGAGCGCTCGTCACAGGCGACCAAGGAAATCTCGAAGCTGATCAACGAGTCGGTGCGTCGCGTGGCGCAGGGCAGCGAAATTTCGCGTCAGGCCAGCGAAGCGTTCGATCGCATCACCAGCGGTGTCGGCAAGACTTCGCTGGCGATCGCCGAGATCTCCGACAGCGCCAGCGAGCAGTCGCTCACGGCCAAGGAAGTCTCGGCCGCGATCCTCTACATCGCCCAGGAAACCGAGCGCTCGGCAGGTTCGTGCGACAGCATTGCCCGTTCAACCGAGGGCCTGAACGAGCACGCCAGCCACCTGAACAACACCGTCGCTCGCTTCGTGGTCTGACGCCAGGGGAACCGCCATGGAACTGCGCGACGACCACATGACTGCGCTGATCGCCCTGGTGCGCCAGCACACGGGCATCGCCATGAACCAGCACAAGCGCGTGCTGTTGCAGGGCCGCCTGCTCCCGCGCCTGCGCGCGCTGGGCATCGCGTCGTGGGCCGGTTACATCGAGCGCCTGGCCAGCGACCGTGACGAAGTCACGTCGTTCATTGACTCGGTGACCACCAACGACACGGTGTTTTTTCGCACGCCGGCTGTGTGGGCCTGGTTGTCGCAGACGTTCCTGCCGGCCTTCGCGGCGCAGGGGCGCGCTGCGCCGCTACGCATCTGGTCGGCTGCTGCCGCCACCGGCGAAGAAGCCTATTCGCTGGCCATGAGCTGCCTCGAGTACCGGACGCAGGCCCCTGGCCTGCGCTTCGAGATCCTCGGCACCGACATCTCGCATGCGGCGCTGGCCACGGCGCGCGCCGGCGCCTACCGCGGCCGCAGCGTGGCGCGTTTCGAGGCCGATCGCCCGGCCCTGTTCCACAAGTACCTTGCGTCGCGCGGCGATGGCGTGCAGGTCGTCCCTGAGGTCGCGCAGCACGTGCGCTTCGAGCAGCACAACCTGCTGGGCCGCCCGCCACGGGCCGCTGCCTTCGACCTCGTCATGCTGCGCAATGTGCTGATCTATTTCGACGGCGAGCACCAGCAGCAGGTGCTTGCCGGCGCCCGCGCCGCGATGCGGCCCGACGCCCGCCTGGTCCTGGGTGAACAGGAATCCATCACCCGCCTGCAGACCGCGTTCACGTTCGAGCAAACCCATGTTTATCGTATTGGCGGAGAACCATCATGAGTATGCAAAGCCTGAGCCACATGTCGTACGTGTTGTCCGGCCAGATGCAGATCGGCCAGGGCGAACAGATCCTGACCGCGCTGCTCGGCTCCTGCGTCGGGATCGGGATGATCTGGCGTAAGCAGGGCCGCTGCGGCCTGGCGCACTGCTTCCTGCCCGAGGGCGTCGAGGCCGGCGAGGCATCGGCGCGCTACGTGAGCGCGGCCGTGCCGCGCCTGCTGGCGCTGATGGGCGTGCGGCGCGAGCAGTACGCCGAGGTCGATGTCGTCATCGCCGGCGGCGCCCGCATGCTGAACCTGCGTGCACTGGATGGCACGGTCGGCAGGCGCAATGTCGACGCGGCCCGCTCGCAACTGTCGCTGCGCGGTCTGCAGGTGAGGTTCCAGGACGTGGGTGGCTCGCAGGGCCGGCGTCTGTCGATCGATTGCGATCAACAGACGTTCAGCGTGGTGCGCATCGCGCGCGAAGCGCAGGCGGTGGCAGCATGAACCTGGATACTTCATTGATGACGGGAACGATGAACGACGTACACGCGGCCGTGACGGCCATCGAACGACAAACGGCGGCTGCCGCGCGCGTGCTGCGCGATGCCGCCGGCATGGAAGTGATCGGCACGTTCTTCCTGGCCGGCCAGGAGTTTGCGCTGCCGGCATCGAACGTGCGCGAGGTGGTGGGCATGCCGGCGCGGATCACGCCGATCCCGCTGTCGCCACGCTGCCTGGAGGGCATCTTCACGCTGCGCGGCGCGGCGATCCCGCTACTGAACCTGGCCCGCATCTTCGACCCGGCCGCACCTGGTGTGACGGGCGAGCAGCGCGTAGCGATCATCGACGTGGACGACATCCAGGTCGGTCTCGTGTTCGACGCCACTGGCGAAGTGCTGCGCGTGCGGCCCGAGCAGCGCGCTGGTCTGCACTGGCAGGACGGCGCGTCGCACGGCGTCATCGCCGGCACGATCACGCTGGCCGATGGCGCGCGCGTGGTGCAGTTGCTCGACGCCGATGCGCTGGTGCGGATCGATAATGTGCCCCAGGTGCGCGCCCATGCCAGCGTGGCGCGCGACGCCTGGCGCATGCGCTTCCTGCGCCAGGCGCAGGGCCGCAAGTGCATCTCGTTTACCGTCGGCGGCCTGCGCTTTGCACTGGCGATGGAAGCGATCCAGGAAATCATGCGCGTGCCGGAACTGCTGCCGTCGGTGATGGTGGGCCGCCTGTGCAAGGGCTGGCTGAACCTGCGCGGCGTGCCGGTCGGCGTGGTCGACTTCGGCGCTCTGCTCGGCTGCGGCCCCTCGCAGTCCGATCCTTCTGATGCTCGCGTGTTAGTGGTGCGCATCGGCGACGAGCAACTGGGACTGCTGGTCGATGCGGCCGACGATATCCGCCCGTACTTCGACACCGACATTCTGCCCATACCGCTGCTGGGCACTGCGCGCGGCGCCATGTACCGCGGCTGTCTGCCCAACGCCGAACTGGGCGACAGCCTGTTCCTGGACCATGACCATCTCTTCTCGGAGTCCGAAGTGAGCGACATCTGCGCCGGCCATCGCCGCCTGTATGCACAAGAAGCCAGCACCGCCTGCGCTGCCCGCAAGATCACCGGCGCGCGCCACGTGTACCTGGCGTTTTCGCTCGATACCGGCTGGGCGGCCGACATCAGCCAGGTGCGCGAGATCGTGGACTTCGACGGCGCCGTCACGCGCCCACCAGGGATGCCGGCCTGCGTGTACGGCATGATGCAGGTACGCCAGCAGATGGTGTGCGTGATCGACCTGCGCCTGTTATATGGCATGACGCCTTTGGCCACAGCGCCGGCAACCGATGCGGCGCGCCGCATCCTGGTGCTCGAGCACGACGGCGAGCGTTTCGGCCTGATCGTCGACCGCGTCGACACCATCCTGTCGCTACCGGACAGCCAGCGCCGCCCGTCGCCGCAACTGCTGCGCGCGAACGGCCCGCAAGACATGCGCCAGGACAGCGCCGAAGTGCTCGAAGTGCCCGGCATCGACGGCCACGACGACGTGCTGACGCTGTTCGACAAGGAGAAGTTCATCGTCACCTTGCGCCAGCAACTGGGCGTGCTGCATTGAGCTGTCATCGCTCCAACCGCATGGCGTGGACGGCGACGTCGGGCGCGCGGTGAGCATTGACTGCAACATCATCCGGCACGCGACCGGCACGGTGTCAGGCCAGCCGCTCCAGTACCGCCTCGAGCTGCTGCGCATCGTACGGCTTGGCCAGAATCGCGTCGGCGACGTTTGATGCGTGACTTGCCCCGCTGGCAAACGCGATGCGCGTCTGCGGCAGGTGCGCCTTGATCTTCATGGCCAGTTCGTCGCCCTGCATGCGCGGCAGGTGCAGGTCGGTCAGCACGATGTCCGGTACCCGGCCCAGCAACGCCAGCGCCGCTTCGGCGTCGGCCGCTTCCAGCACCTCGTATCCCATGAATCGCATGAGTTCGGCCGTGTTCTCGCGGATGGCGTCGTCGTCTTCCACCAGCAATACGCGCGCCTTTGCTGTCACTGGCGCCGCCACAGTGGCCGGCGCCGGCAGACTGGCCGCCAGCAGCGCATTCTTCTGCTGCTGGTTCGACAGAACATGCCGTACCTTGCGCGCCAGGTTGTCGCGCGTGTACGGCTTGCCCAGCAACTCGACGCCGGCGTCGAGCCGACCGCCGTGCACGATCGCGTTCTCGGTATAGCCCGACGTGAACAGCACCGCCACGTTCGGCAAGCGCTCGCGCGTCTTTTTGGCCAGCTCGGGACTGCGCAGCGGCCCGGGCATCACGACGTCGGTAAGCAACAGATCGATGTGGATGCCGCTGTCGACCACCGTCAGCGCGGCGCTGGCGTCGTTGGCGCGCAGCACGCGGTAACCGAGGTCGGTGAGCATGTCGACCACCGTCAGGCGGACCTGCTCGTCGTCCTCGACCACCAGCACCGTCTCGTGCCCGCCCGTGACCGGCTGCAGCAGCGGCTCGCCCGCATGGTCTTCCATCTGCAGGGTGCGGGGCAGGTAGATCTTGATCGTGGTGCCTTCAGCGACTTCGCTGTAGATCTTGACGTGGCCGCCCGATTGTTTGACCAGGCCATACACCATCGACAGGCCCAGACCCGTGCCTTTTCCTTCGGGCTTGGTCGAGAAGAACGGCTCGAACGCCTGATCGATGACGTCCTGCGGCATGCCGCTGCCGGTGTCGCTCACGGCCAGCATCACGTACTGGCCGGGCGCTACCTCGGGGTGCCCCACGCAGTAGGTGTCGTCGAGCGCCGCATTGGCCACTTCGAGCGTCAGGCGTCCGGCGCCCTCCATCGCGTCGCGCGCATTGATCGCCAGGTTCAGGATCGCGTTCTCGAGTTGCGCCGGGTCGACCTCGGTGGTCCAGAGGCCGCCCGAGATCACCATCTCGATGTCGATCTCTTCGCCCAGCGCGCGGCGCATCATGTCTTCCATATTGGCCAGCAGGCGCCCGATTTTGACCGCCTTCGGTTCGAGCGGCTGGCGCCGCGCAAACGACAGCAGGGAGCTGGCCAGCTTGGCGCCCCGTTCGACGCCGCTCATTGCGTTCTGGACGCGCTTCTGGATCTCGGGCAGGCCGTCGGCGCGGCGCGCGATCAGTTGCAGGTTGCCGCCGATGACCTGCAGCAGGTTGTTGAAGTCGTGCGCCACGCCGCCGGTCAGTTTGCCGATCGTTTCCATCTTCTGCGACTGCTGCAACGCCGCCTCAGTGCGGCGCATGACGTCCAGTTGCGCCAGGTCGGCGCTGATGTCGCGGCCCACGGCGTGCACGTACTGCAGGTCCGGCGAGGCGGTCCACGCTAGATTGCACCACGTGCCGTTCTTGCGCTGCCAGCGGTTCTCGAAGCGGTACACCTGGCCGCCCAGGCGCAGCGCCTCGATCTGCTGCGCCGTCACGGCGCGGTCGTCTGGATGCACGAGCGCGAGCATCGGCGTGCCCAGCACCTCGGCCTCGGTCCAGCCGAGGATGGTCGTGAAAGCCGGATTGACGGCGAACAGCGTGGCCTGCAGGTCGGCCACCAGCATGATGTCCTTCGACAGGCGCCACATGCGGTCGCGTTCTGCCGTGCGGCGTTCGACCCGTTCTTCCAGGCTGGCATTCGACAAGGCCAGCGCGTCTGCCGCGCGCTTCTGGTCTTCGATGTCGATGCTGCTGCCGATCCAAAGCGATGCCTCGCCCGCCTCGCCTGGTGAGCGGTGCGCGCGCACCAGGTGCCAGCGGTACTGGCCGTCGTGGCGGCGCAGGCGGATCTCGGTATCGATCGATGCGCCCGTTGCCACGCTCGACTCCCACACGGCGCGGTAGCGCGACAGGTCGTCGGGATGCACGATCGCCGTCCAGCCCTGGCCGAGCACTGCGTCGGGCGAGCCGCTGCAGCCGGCGTAGTCGCGCACCCGGTCGTTGATCCACTCGACGCTGACGTCATCATGCGCAGCCCACACGTGGTTCGGCATGGCCTGGGCGAAGGTGCGAAAGCGCGCCTCGCTCGCGCGCAGCGCGCGCTCGGCGTGCACCCGCTCGGTCACGTCGTTGCCAAGCACGAAGGTGGCAAACACGGCGCCGTTGGCATCGCGCAGCGGTTGCAGCACGAAGTCGACGAAGGTGCGGATCAGCCCATCCTGGCCAGGGTTGTTCAGCACGAGTTCGATGCTTTCGGCGCGAAACACCGTGCCATCGGCAAAGCTGCGATCGAGCTGCTCGACGATGCCGTGCGCGGCCAGCTCGGGCACAGCCTGCGCGACCGGCATGCCCAGCAGCGGGCGGTCGCCGGTCAGGATGCGGTAGGCGTCATTGGCCAGCGCGTAGCGGTGCTCGGGGCCATCGAGCAGGCAGATGAAGCCCGGCGCCTGCTCGAACATCGTGTGCAGGCGCGCGCGCTCGGCCTGGATGTGGCGTTCGGCCTTGACCTTGCTCGAGGTCTCGACCACGATCGCCATGACGCCGGCAATCACGCCGTCCCCGTCGCGGATCGGCGAATAGTCGAGGTTCATCCAGACCTGCTCGGGCGCGCTGCTCCGGTGCAGCGTGAGTTCCTGGTCGCGGTAACTCAGCGTGCCGCCGGCCAGCCCGACCCGCATTACGTGGTCGTTGAACGCCGCCACCTCGGGCCAGCCTTCGCGCACTTTTGAGCCGAGCAGCGCTGGGTGGCGTCCGCCCGCGACCACCCGGTAGGCGTCGTTGTAGATCATGTAGCCGTCCGTCCCCCACAACGTGGCGATCGGCGTCGGCGTGGCCATGATCAGGGCGACGGTCGTCTTGAGCACGGTTGGCCAGGCGTCGATCGGGCCCAGATCGGTGCTCTGCCAGGGATAAGCCAGAATCAGACGCGAGGTTTCGTCGATTTCGGGCAGGAAGGGCAGGCTGGCTGGCATCGTCGGTAAAATGCTAAAAAAGGAACGCTGGTATTTTACACTTGGACCGATGCGCAGTTCGGCATTGTTATTCGATAGCAAGATTCTGGAGCAGTTATGTGTGTGAATTACCACCCCCCGACGCCCGAGATGTTCAATGGCCGCATTGGCGCATTCAGCCAGTTGCCGCGCGACTGGCAGTGGCCTGAAGAAACGTGGAAGGATTACGACGCCCCGATCCTGTGCGCTGCACCCGGGCTGGCGCCACAGGCTCGTGTGGCGAGCTATGGCATGGTCCCGCGCCGCCACATCCCGCCTGACGTGAAACCGTTCGATACGATGAATGCGCGCGCCGAATCGCTGGTCGCGCGCCGTTCGTTCGCGTCGGCCTGGCGCCGCCTGCAACTGTGCGCGGTGCCGATGCTGTGGTTTTACGAGCCCTGCTACGAAAGCGGCCGCGCCGAACGCACGGCGATCGGCATGCGCGACAAATCATTGTTCTGGGTGGCGGGGCTGTGGCGCGAATGGCAGGAAGCCGACGGCAGCATGACCAGTGCCTTTACGCAGATCACGATCAACGCCGACACGCACCCCTTGATGCGCCGGATGCACCGGCCGGGCGACGAAAAGCGCTCGCTGGTGCTGCTGGGAGACGACGAGGTGGGCGACTGGCTGGGCAGCCGCGACCTCGATGTGGCACACAGCTTCCTGCGCCATTTTCCAGCCGAGGCGATGACGGCGTGGCCGGCGCCGCTGGCCCCCAGGCGGCCGGCTGCGCCAGCTGCGCCAGTTGCGGCGCCGGTGCCAGTCAATGGCGAGCTGTTCTGATCAGCGCAGCAGGCAGGGGCGCTTGTTGTCGAACTTCCAGTCGCGGATCAGGTACTGCATCGCCACCGCATCGTCACGTGCGCCCAGGCCCAGGTTCTTGTAGGCCCCGTGCGCGGCTTCGAGCTTGCCGGGATCGAGTTCGATGCCCAGGCCCGGGCGCGCCGGTACCTGCACCATGCCGCCCTCGATGCGTGGCGGCTCCTTGGTCAGGTGCTGGCCATCCTGCCAGATCCAGTGGGTGTCGATGGCCGTGACGCGCCCGGGCGCGGCGGCGCCCACGTGCGTGAACATCGCCAGCGAAATGTCGAAGTGGTTGTTCGAGTGCGAGCCCCAGGTCAGGCCGAACATCTCGCATAACTGCGCCACCCGCACCGAGCCCTGCATGGTCCAGAAATGCGGGTCGGCCAGCGGGATGTCGATCGACTGCAACTGGATCGCATGGGCCATCTGGCGCCAGTCGGTCGCGATCATGTTGGTGGCCGTGCGCAGGCCCGTGGCGCGGCGGAACTCGGCCATCACTTCGCGGCCCGAGTACCCGTTCTCTGCGCCGCACGGGTCTTCGGCGTAGGCCAGGATGTCGTGCTTGTCGCGGCACACGCGGATGGCGTCGGCCAGCAGCCAGCCGCCATTCGGGTCGAGCGTCACGCGCGCCTGCGGGAAGCGCTCGTGCAGCGCGATGATCGCTTCCATTTCTTCATCGGCCCCCAGCACGCCGCCCTTGAGCTTGAAGTCATTGAAGCCGTAGCGCGCGCGCGCCGCTTCGGCCAGGCGCACGATGGCCTGCGGTGTGAGCGCCTGTTCGTTGCGCAGGCGCAGCCAGGGATCGACCGCATCGGCCTCGCTGCGGTAACCCAGCGGCGTCTTGCCGCTGTCGCCCACGTAGAACAGGTAGCCCAGCATTTCGACCGCCGTGCGCTGCTGGCCTTCGCCCAGCAGCGCCGCCACCGGCACGCCCATGAACTGGCCGAGCAGGTCGAGCATCGCCGATTCGACGGCCGTGACGGCGTGAATGGTCGTGCGCAGGTCGAACGTCTGCAGGCCGCGGCCGCCAAGATCGCGGTCCGCAAACGCGCTGCGCATCGCGTTCAGCACCTTGTTGTAGTCGCCCAGCGTGGCGCCGATGACGAACGGGCCGGCATCCTCGATGGTCTGGCGGATCTTTTCGCCGCCGGGCACTTCGCCCAGGCCGGTATTGCCGGCGCTGTCGGTCAGGATCACGATGTTGCGGGTGAACCAGGGACCGTGCGCGCCGCTCAGGTTCAGGAGCATGCTGTCCTGGCCCGCGACGGGGACGACGCGCAGGCTGGTGATGACGGGGGCATTCGCCGAAGTAGTGGACATGATGGGGCTGCTCGAAAAATGGGTTGATCGGGTCTTGCGTCAGTCCAGCGTGATCTTGCCGTTGATGATCACTTCGCGCCAGCGGGCCAGTTCCTGCGCCTGGAAGGTGGCGAACTGTTCGGGCGACGAAGCCACGACCTCGAAACCCTGTTCGGTCAGTTTGGCCGCAAGCTGCGGATCGTGCAGCGCGCCCGTGATCGTCGCGTGCAGCGTAGCCTTCACATCTTTCGGTAAACCCTTCGGCGCCGCGATGCCCTGCCACGAATAGACGTCGACTTCCTTGACGCCGGCTTCGCCCAGCGTCGGCACGTTCGGCAGCACCGCCGAGCGCTTGCTGCCCGTGACCGCCAGGGCCTTGAGTTTACCGGCCTTGATGTGGCTGAGCACGACGTTGATGTTCTGGAAGGACGCGTTGGCGTGGCCACCCAGCAGGTCGGTGATCGCCGGTGCGCCGCCCTTGTACGGCACGTGCAGGCCCGAGGTGCCGGTCTTTTGCCAGAACAGCGCCGTCGTCAGGTGGTCGGAGCTGCCGGCGCCGGACGTGGCGAACGTGATCTTGTCGGGATTTTTCTTCAGGTAGGCGACGAAGTCCGCGACCGTGGTGGCTGGCACGGTGGCATTTGTCACCAGCACGTTCGGCGCCTGCACGGCCACGGTCAGCAGGTCGAAGTCCTTCGACGGATCGTAGGGCAGCGTCTTTTGCAGCAGCGGGTTGACCGAATACACGCCGATCGACGCGACCATCAGCGTGTAGCCATCGGGCGCCGCGCGCTTGACGTAGCCGCCGCCCAGCGCGCCGGTGGCGCCGGGGCGGTTGTCGACGACCCACGGCTGACCGAGTTTGGCGCTGACCTTCGGGCCGATCGCGCGCGCGATGGCATCGGTGGAGCCGCCCGCCGGGAACGGCACGACGACATTGATTGCCTTGTCAGGAAAACCTGCTGCCTGCGCGCCACCTAGCATTGCCAGTCCCATGAGCAGGGATGAAGCCTTGGTACGGATCGTCATTGTGTCTCCTCGTTGTTATCGTGTTTGACTCAGAAGCTGTGGCGCAGGCCCAGGTTGTAGGCGGTGTCGCCGCTGCCCGATTCGGTATTGTTCGCCACCGTGTAGCCGGCGCCGTTGCGGTTGTCGACGTGGCCGTAGGCCGCGTACAGGCCGCTGCGCTTGGACAGCGCGTACAGGTAGCCGATGCCCCAGGCATTGGCATCCTGATTGAAACGGGTGCGGTCGTCCTTGTGCAGGACCGATGCCAGCAGCGTGCCCCCCATGACCGGCGCCGAGATGCCGAGCAGGTAGCTGCGCCCATCAAGCGATGGTGTCGGCCGTACGCCGCCGTACGGATTGTTGGCGTTGATCAAGGGCGCGGCGTTGTCGCCCCTGTCGCTGCTGATCCCCGAATGCAGCTTGATCCAGCCGGCGTTGTACGACGCTGCGAGCAGGATGTTGCGGCCGATCGACCGATCCACTCCAGGTGCCGCGCCATTGGCGGCGACATCGGTATTCTTGTTGTTGTAGACGAGGCGCACGGCCAGCGGGCCGGCCGCGTAGCCAATCGCGCCGCCGAACTGGCGGCCTGCGGCCGCGCGGCTTTGCTCGCCCACGCTGTAGGCCAGTTCGCCATCGAAGCCATTTTTCTTTGGCGTGGCGTAGGTGATCGTGTTGCTGGTGCGGATATTGGTACCGCTGTGGGGAAACAGGCTCTTGGCGCTGCCCGCATAGCCGGTGTTGAACGGGTCGACGATCGAGACCATCGCCGTGTGATACGGCGTGTACTGGCGCCCGAGCGCCAGCGCGCCGAACTTGCCGCGCAAGCCAACGTAGGCCTGGCGATTGAAGATGGTGCCGGCAGCATCGATTTCGCCGGTGTCGATCTTGGTGCCGCCTTCCAGCGTGAAGAAGGCGGCCATGCCGTCGCCCAGTTCTTCCACGCCGCGCAGGCCGAAGCGCGATGCGGCGGCGGCGCCGCTGGTGACCTTGGTGACGCGGCCGGCCGACCCGCCATCCTCGACAACGATGGCGGCGTCCACCAGGCCATAGAACGCGACGGACGTTTGGGCATGGGCCGTGCCGGCACCCAGTAACAGGACAAGCGCTGCTGCTGTTTTCAAGACTGTCTCCTTTTTTATGTGGTCGGACCTTATGTGATCCGTACGCAGCCTTTGGCGTTGCACGCCTCGGGCTGGGGCCATCATAAAGCGGAGATCAATGCCGAATCAATCCAAAGGGTGACGCCGGCAATTCAGGAATTGAATCAATGCTGCCATCACGATGAATGGAACGATGACAGCACCCGGTCCTTGAGCAGTGCAAGGACAGGATTGTCGTTGTCGCGCCGGTAGGTGGCGACGAGGTGCACCGGGTCAGTGATCACCTTGCGCAGGACGATGCCTTCGAACTTCAGGCGCGCCGCGCCTTCCGCGATCAGGGCCGCGCCCATGCCGGCGCCGACCAGGGCCAGCATCGTGTGCACTTGGCCAATATGCTCGACGATGTCCGGTACCACGCCGGCCCTGGCGAACCGTTCGCTCAGCATCTGGTAGAACGGCCGCGCCTCGTACGGCGAGTACATGACGAACGGCTTGCCATGAACGCAGGCCAGCGTCGGGGCCTCGGGCCACAGGTGTGCGTCGCTTTCCTGGATGGCCAGCATCAGCGACTCGGTCACCATCAGGATGCTTTCCAGTTCGCTGTTGATGGTGTGGGGCCGCATCAGGCCAAGGTCAATTTCACCTGCATTCAGGGCTTCGACCTGCGCCGTGCTGACCAGCTCCTTGAGATTGAGGGCGACCTCGGGACAGGCCAGGCGGATACCGCGCACGACGGCCGGCAGCAGGCTGTAGCCCGACGCGGCGCTAAAGCCGATGGTCAGCGAACCCTGTTCGCCGCTGGCGGTGCGGCGCGCCTTGACTGCGGCTTCCTGCGCCAGGCGCAGGATGCGCGTCGCTTCGGGCAGGAAGGCTTTGCCGGCCGCGGTCAAGGTGACGGAGCGACTGGTACGCTCGAGCAGGGCCACGCCCACGCTGTGTTCGAGCAGCCGCACCTGGCGGCTCAGTGGCGGCTGCGTCATGTTCAGGCGCTCGGCCGCGCGGCTGAAGTGCAGTTCCTCGGCGACCGCGACGAAGCAGCGCAGCTGGCTGATTTCAAACAAGGGTTACCTCTTCACCAGAATACGGCGGGTCGCCGGGCGATTAGTGTAACCGGTGAAGGATGGATCAAGCCCCCGGGTTACAAGCCGATGTACTGGCGGTAAAAACGGCTGCCCAGGCGCGTGAGCACTTCGTAGCCGATCGTCCCGGCCTGCGCCGCCACGTCGTCCACCGTCTGCTGCGCGCACAGCAGGTCGACGCTCTGGCCCGGCGCAATGCGCTCTTCCTGCACGCCGGTCACGTCGAGCGTGATGCTGTCCATCGACACGGTGCCGACAAACGGCACGGCAACGCCGTCGACATAGGCGTATGAGCGGCCGCTCAGCGCGCGCAGCCAGCCGTCGGCGTAACCGATGGCGATGGTCGCGATGCGGCGCGGGCCGGGCGCCACGTAGCGTGCGCCGTAGCCGACGATGTCGCCCGCGTCGATGCTGCGCAGCTGCACCACGCGCGCAGCGAGCGACACCGCCTGCGCCAGCGGATTGACGCCCCCCGGCTGCGGGTGGATGCCGTACAGCGCCGCGCCCGGGCGCAGCAGCTCGTGATGGAAGGCCGGGCCGAGGAACACGCCCGATGAATTGGCCAGGCTGGCCGGCACGCCAGGAAACAGTGCGCGCACGGCATCGAAACGCTGGCACTGGCGCGCATTGAGCGGATGCTGCGCTTCGTCGGCGCAGGCCAGGTGGCTCATGATCAGTTGCGGGCGCACGCCGTCCAGCCAGGCAGGGTCCTGGCGCAGGCGCTCGACATCCGCGCCCGCCAGGCCCATGCGCGCCATGCCCGTATCGAACTGCAGCGCGGCCGGCAGCACGCGGCCAGTTTCCCGCGCCAGCGCGCGCCACTCGTCGAGCTGGCCCGGATCGTTCAGCACCGGCACCAGGTCGTGCGCCAGGCAGTCACGCGCGGCGCCCGGCATCACGCCGTGCATCACATAGATGGTGGCCTCAGGCGGGACCATCGTCCGCAGGCGCATGCCTTCGTCCAGGTGCGCGGTGAAGAACGTGCGGCAGCCCTCGGCCACCAGTGCGGCGGCCACCGGCGCCATGCCCAGGCCATACGCATCGGCCTTGAGCACGGCGCCGCATTCAGCGCTTCGTTGAACGCCGGCGCCGAGGGTGCGCAGATGGCGGTAATTGGCCCGCACCGCGTGCAGGTCGACGGTCAGGTACGCGCCGGCGCGCGCTGCGGACGGCATCGCTTACGTCCGCGCCAGTTCGGCACCAGCGGAGACGTCGCGTGCACCGGCGTAGCGGAATACGGCCAGGTCGTCGGCGCGGATCGCCGGCGTCTTGCCGCCAACCAGGTCGGCGATGACGGTCGCCGAACCGGCCGCCATCGTCCAGCCCAGCGTGCCGTGGCCGGTGTTGAGAAACAGGTTGCGAAGCCGCGTGGCGCCGACGATCGGCGTGCTGTCCGGGGTCATCGGGCGCAGGCCGGTCCAGAAACTGGCCTGGGCGGTGTCGCCCGCGCCGGGGAACAGGTCGTTGACCACCAGTTCGAGCGTTTCGCGGCGGCGCGGATTGAGCTCGAGGTTAAATCCCGATAGCTCGGCCATGCCGCCCACGCGGATGCGGTCGTCAAAGCGCGTCACGGCGATCTTGTAGGTTTCGTCGAGGATCGTCGAGACGGGCGCGCGTGCCGCGTCGACGATCGGCACCGTCAGCGAGTATCCCTTCATCGGATACACCGGGACCGGGAACCAGCGCTGCAACAGGGCGCGCGTGTGGCTGCCGGTGGCCAGCACGTACTGCTCGGCGGTAAACACGCCCTTGTCGGTGACGATGCCGGCGATCTCGCCACCGGCTTCTTCCAGGCGACGCACCGTGGTGTCGAATTCGAAGCGCACACCCAGGTCGCGCGCCATGGCGGTCAGGCGGGTCGTAAACAGCTGGCAGTCGCCCGTTTCGTCGTTCGGCAGGCGCAGGCCGCCCACCAGCTTGTGGGCCACATTGGCCAGCGCCGGTTCGGCCGTGGCCAGCTGCGCACCTTGCAGTACTTCGTACGCCACGCCGGCGTCGCGCAGCACCTCGATGTCCTTGGCGGCGCTGTCGAACTGCTGCTGCGTGCGAAACAGCTGCACGGTACCTTGCTGGCGGCCTTCGTAGGCAATGCCGGTGTCGCGCCGCAGCTGGCGCATGCAATCGCGGCTGTATTCGGCCAGGCGCACCATGCGCTCCTTGTTGACGGCGTAGCGCGCCGGGTCGCAGTTGCGGTACATTTCCCACATCCACTGCAGCTGGAACAGCGAGCCGTCGGGCTTGATCGACAGCGGCGCGTGGCGCTGGAACAGCCACTTGGCGGCCTTGAGCGGAATCCCGGGCGCGGCCCACGGCGAAGCGTAGCCGGGCGAGATCTGGCCGGCATTGGCGAAACTGGTTTCGAGGGCGGGACCCGGCTGGCGATCGATCACGGTGACCTCATGCCCGGCCAGGGCCAGGTAATACGCGGTGGTGACGCCGACCACGCCGCTGCCCAATACGATGACACGCATAATTTCCTCGAAAAGAATCAGGATTTGGTAAAGCTTGCCATCGTAACGCTAGAAGCCTGATAATTGTTTCTGTTAATACGGCAGTTTTCAGCAAAAATTACGGAGTTTGCCCATGCGCGTACAAAAGGCCTCGAATCGCATCCTCGACCGCATCGACCTGCACATCCTGGCGGTGCTGCAGCAGGATGCGCGGATCGTCATGAAAGACCTGGCCGAGCAGGTAGGACTGTCGCTCACGCCCTGCATCGAGCGCGTCAAGCGCATGGAGCGCGACGGCGTGATCATGGGCTACTACGCGCGCGTCAATCCGCAGGCCCTGGGCATGCAGATCCTGGTATTTGTCGAGATCAACCTGCACCAGAAGTCGGACACGGCCTTCGAGCGCTTCCGGCGCGCGATGCTGGCCATTCCCGAGGTGCTCGAATGCCACCTGGTGTCGGGCGACTTCGACTATTTGATCAAGGCGCGCATCCCCGAGATGTCCGAATACCGGCGCCTCTTGGGCGAGATCCTGCACGTGGCCGATGCGGGCCAGTCCAAGAGCTATGTGGTGATGGAAGAACTGAAAGAAACGCTGGCGCTGTCGATTCCGCGCTAGCGCGCTCCCCTGTGCTACCCAACAGGCGACGCACTATACTGGTCGGACCATCCAACCACCCATGGAGTGCCCGTGAACACCCTGACGACTTTGCTCGGCATCCGCCATCCGATCATCCAGGCGCCGATGGCCGGCTTCGGTACGCCGCAGTTGGCGGCAGCCGTGACCGGCGCTGGTGGTCTGGGCTCGCTCGCGCTGGGCGCCGGTACGGCGGCGCAGGCCGAGAGCGCGATCACGGCGCTGCAGGCACTCACGAGCGGTCCGTTCAACGTCAATCTGTTCACGCACGCGCCGGCGCAGCCCGACGCCGCGCGCGAGGCGCGCTGGCTCGATCACCTGGCGCCGCACTTCGCGCGCACGGGCCAGGCGCCGCCGGGCACGCTGCGCGAAATCTACCGCAGCTTCCTGGCCGACCCCGACATGCTCGACGTGCTGGTGCGCACGCGCCCGGCCGTGGTCAGCTTTCATTTCGGCGTGCCGACAGCGCAGCAGATCGCCGCGCTGCACGGCGCCGGCTGCGTGCTGATGGCAACCGCCACCAACCCGGCCGAGGCGCGCGCCATCGAGGCAGCCGGCATCGACATCGTTGTCGCGCAAGGCTACGAGGCGGGCGGGCATCGGGGCGTCTTCGATCCGGCGCTGCCCGACCCGGCCCTCGGCACGTTCGCGCTGGTGCGCCGGCTGGCAAAGGCGGTGCGTATCCCCGTGGTCGCGGCCGGTGGCATCATGGACGGGCAGGGGATCGGCGCCAGCCTGCGCCTGGGCGCGAGTGGCGTGCAGATGGGGACGGCCTTCCTGGCCTGTCCGGAAGCGCAGACGTCAAAGCATTATCGCGCGCTGTTGACGCAACCCGACCTTGGCACGGCGGTCACCGCGACGATTTCGGGCCGACCGGCGCGCGGCATCATCAATCCATTCTTCAGCACGATCGGTGCGCCCGGGCATCCGCCGGTTCCCGACTATCCGATCGCCTACGACGCCGCCAAGGCGCTGCATGCCGCTGCCAGCAGCCAGGGCATCGACGACTATTCGGTCAACTGGGCCGGGCAGGCGTATGCGCTGGCGCGCCCGATGCCGGCAGCGCAGCTCGTGGCGCTGCTGGTCGAAGAAATGGGCGCTGCGCACGAAGCATAAGATGGCGCGCAAGCCCGACCTGCCGCTGCACGAGGTGCGCCGCTTCATGGAGCCGGGACCGGTAGTGCTGGTCACGTCGGCCCATGCGGGCGAGCTCGACGTGATGGTGATGGGCTGGCACACGTTGATGGAATTTTCGCCGTCGCTGATCGGCTGCGTGATCTCGTCCGCGAACCACAGTCATGGCCTGAAGTGATAGCGGCGCGCGCGGCGGCGCGGCCGCGGCATCCTGAGACGCTGCATTACAAGGGCGATGGCACGTTCATGGTGGCGGGCAATGTGATCCGGCGTCAGCGTGACGGTTTGACGTAGTTGCGGCGCTTCAACGCCCCCGCGAGGTGACTGCCCTGGCGACCCGCAGGCAGGCTGGGGATCGTTGCCAGCGCGAGGTCGGTGCAGAGGCGATGCAGTGACAGCAGGTCAAGCAGCGCCGCGACCAGCCGCCGGCCAATTGTGATGTCGCCGTCTTCGACCAGTGGCAAGGCACGGTGCAGCGCTGCCAGGATGACGGCGTTGTCAGCCAGATGCTCGTGCAGGCGCTGATAGCCGAGCAATTCCATCATCGCTTCTTCATGCCGGAATCCCGCTTCGACAAGGGCTACCAGCACGGGAAATTCGCGCACGAAGCTGGCGTTCGGCATGCCGGACGGATCAAGCGCGCCCGCCAGGCGCGCGCACAGGCGGCGCCGCGCATGGCGCAAGGCGGCGCCGATGGCACCCGCCGCACCGCCCGGAAAATGGCGAAAGGCCATGGTGTGAGCAGTGTGAGCTCAGCAAGCGCTCAGTGAGCGCTCAGTGAGCAATCAGCAGCGGCACCGGCGCGCTGCCGAGCAGGTCGCGCGTCACGCCACCCAGGAACCATTCGCGGTAGCGGCTGTGGCCAAAGGCGCCGGTAACCAGCAGGCCTGCGTGGACCTCGCGCGCCATGCCGATCAGCGCGTCGCTTTCCCGTGCACGGGTATGGGCGACGGCCACATTGACCGTCACGCCGTGACGCGCGAGGTACAGCGCCATATCCGCACCCGGTTCTTCGCCGTGCAGGTCGGACTGGTGTTCTGGGTTGATCAACCCGAGCGTGACGTTGGCGGCGCGCGTGAGCAGGGGCAGGGCAGCGCTGATGGCGCGCTGGGCCGGCATCGAGCCATCCCACCCAACCAGCACGTTGCCGGGAATTGGCGCGCCGGCGTAAGCGGGGGGCACCACCAGGACCGGGCGTGTGCCACCCAGCGCCAGGGACTGCGGCAAGCCGTGCTCGGTGCCAAAACGGTCGTTGGCGTCGGCCTGGCTGACGACGATCAGGTCGGCATAGCGCGACTGCAGCAGCAGACCGTCGAGCGTGCTGCCTTCGAACAGGCGCGCTTCGGTGCCAACGATGCCGAGGCGCTGCGCCTGTTCGATAAACGCGTCAAGGCGGGTGCGGACGTCGTCGCGCAGCGCCTCGAACGCGCGGTCGGACAACGGCGCGGCCATGCCGCCATTGAGCACCGCGTAGCTGGCCAGCGAGATGCCGGTAGCGCCGGCGCCGACCAGATGGGCGCCGTGCATCTCGGCCAGCACGGCCGCCGCGCGTAACCGGTTGGCCTGACCCGCACTGCCGTCGATCTGCACGAGGATGGTCTTGAACATGGTTGACTCCGTTCGTATGGGACGTGCAACGAGGCACGACGAGAAAATCATACGCCCGGCGCGCGCCCATGTCAGGCGCGCGTTTGATGCACGTCAAGCAGTCAGCACAGCGGCCAGCACCATGATCAGGCCGGCCAGTGACACGAGCCACACCAGCGAGCGCAGGTACGGAATCCCGGCCGCATACAGCGGGATGTAGACGATGCGCGCGATCAGATACATCCAGCAGCCCCACAGCGTGAGATCGCCTTCGCTGCCCGACACGTGCGCGATCAGGACCGCGCCAATGAACAGCGGCAGTGTCTCGAACAGGTTGGCCTGCGCCCGTTGCAGGCGCGCCGTGACGGGGCGCGGTGGCGGCGCTTCACCGTCGCGGGCGCTGGCGTTGTACTGAATGCCGGTCTCGGCGGTGCGCAGGTTGGCCACCAGCATGATCTGGACCAGCGCCAGCACGAGCGTCCAGGCCAGCAGGGTCAGTTCGGTCGTCATGGTTTCCTTATTGTGTGAGCGTGTGGGAGCAGTGTCGCGCCTTTCATGCGTCGGGGCGCGCACTGCTGACCGGCCCGGCTGTCTCCAGTCGGCCATTCGGGCCGGAAGGTCACGGGCGAACCTGCTGCTCGCCGAGAAGATCGCCCCGTGGCCGGCCCCACTGGGGCACGGGGGCCGGGCACGGCTGGCCGGCCATCTCTGCGTAGGGCAGCGTCGAGAAATTGTCCTCGCCGGGCTGTGAGAAACGGATATCGGTGGCCTGGCCTCCCATCAGCGACGGCACGCGCGCAAAGCGCAGCCACGCGTCGAACTGGCAATTGTCACGCTGCAGGGCGCGCAAGCCGGCCAGGGTGCCGCTTTCACGGTGCTTCCATGCAAGCTCGGCGGGCGCGCTGCCCGGCATCCCGCCAAAGCGCACGGGGCAGGCTTCCACCCCGGTCACGCCCGGCGCCAGGCTCAACACGCCCAGCCGGATCGCGTAACTGCCGGCGCCGCCATTGTCGGTCACGGTCGCGAACGACCAGCACAGCGGGTTGGACGGGAACGCTGACAGCGGCATGTCGAGCACGCGGCTGCCCGGTTCTACCGCCGCCAGTGCGCTGCGGATCTGTTCGCGCGCCAGATGCCCGCCCACACCCTGGATGGCAATGAAACCGATGCAGGCGACGATGGCCGTGACGAGGCCAGTGACGCCGGCCCGGCGTGAGGCCAGCGCGACGCTGCCCGCCAGCAGCAATAGTCCCGCCAGCGAACCCCATTGCAGGAAGCCCATCGTGAAAAACAGCACCGGCGCGGCGAGCATCATGCCGGTGAACAGCCAGCGCAGCACGCGCCCCGGCACCCGCAGCGCCAGCGCCACGCCCAAGGCGGTCCAGAACACGGGTTCGACGATGAACACGACGTCGCCGTACAGCCAGCGCGCATCGAGCGGATAGAACGGGTGCACCCCGTACACGTTCAGGAAGTCGAACGACAGGTGCAGGACCATCCCGAGCGCGGCAGTGGCAAGGATCGCGTTGCGCGCCGTCCGATCGCCCTGCATGAGACGGCGCGCCCCCGGCCACAGCAGCCACATCAGGGCCAGCAGCAGGGCGATCTGCGGCAGGGCGAACAGCAGCGTGTGCGTGTGCCCCCGGTGATGCAGCAGATAGCCCAGGGGTGGGGCCAGCAGTGGCGTGAGCACCAGGTCGAGGTCGGGGAAGTTGCTGGCCAGCGCGCCGGTGGCCAGCAGGACGCGGCGCCGGGTGCGCCCGCGTTGCGGATCGGGGTGGGCGGGCAGGGCGCGGTCGACGAGTTCGCCGAGGGCCAGGCCGACCAGGGAGTGGGTCAGATTATCCATGCCCAAAGTTTATCCTGAAAAGCAACATCTTGACCCCGGCCAAGGTCTACACCGTCACCTCAGGGGAGTCAGCCGGCCATTTTTGATCCACATCAAATTTTTTTGTGAAAGTTGTCCGTACAATTTAAACATTGCATCAAAGAAACTTCAAGGAGAGCGCAGTGCGTCACAACCAGCCCGTCACCACGACCGAATACCGGTTGCAACCGGGGCAGTCCATCGTCTCGAAGACCGATACCAAGGGCCGCATCACCTATGTGAATCCGAGCTTTGTCGAGGTCAGCGGTTTTTCCGAAGCCGAGCTATTGGGCAAGGCCCACAATATGGTGCGCCATCCGGGCATGCCGCCCGAGGCGTTCGCCGACATGTGGCGCACGCTGCAGGATGGCGAGCCATGGACCGGGCTGGTCAAGAACCGCCGCAAGAACGGCGACTTTTACTGGGTGGTGGCCAATGTGGCGCCGATCCGCGAACACGGCCAGATAACGGGTTATATGTCGGTGCGCACCGCGCCCACGCGTGAACAGGTCGAGACGGCAGGCGCGCTGTATCGCAAGTTCATCGACCAGGACGCACGCGGCCTGGCCATCGTGCGCGGGCGTGTGGTGCGTAGCGGCCTGGGACTGGATCGCTTGCTGCGCCTGCTGCGCGATGCGCCGCTCGGCCAGCGGCTCGGCTGGCTGATGGGTAGCCAGACCTTGCTACTGGCGGCGCTGGGCCTGGCGGCCGGGGGGGGCGCCTGGCGCGCCGCTGCCGGCGCGGGTGCGCTGGCCACGCTGGCGGCCTGGTATGGCCTGCAACGCGGCATCGTGCGGCCACTGCACGACGCGATCGCCACCGTCCACGCGCTGGCGGGTGGCGATCTGGCGCACCCGGCGCCCACGTCGGCAGCCGTCACCGGCGAGATGGGCCGGCTGCAACTGGCGCTGCGCCAGTTGACGGTCAACCTGACCGCGGTCATCGGCGACGTGCGCGACAACGTCAGCTCGATCGAGCACGCTACCCGGGCGATCGCCGCCGGCAATGCCGACCTGGCCAGCCGCACCGAAGCGCAGGCAGCGAGCCTGGAGCAGACCGCGGGCAGCCTGGGCACGATCGCCGAGGCGGCGAGCCGCAACACGGACAGCGCGGTACGCGCCGATGGCATGGTGCTGGCCGCGACCACCGTCGCCGGGCACGGCGGCCAGGCGGTCGAGCGGGTCGGCGCGACGATGGAGGAAATCAGCGCCTCGTCGAGCCGGATCGGCGACATCATCGGCCTGATCGATGGCATCGCGTTCCAGACCAATCTGCTGGCCCTGAATGCCGCCGTAGAAGCGGCCCGCGCCGGCGAACAGGGGCGGGGCTTCGCGGTCGTGGCTGGCGAAGTACGCAGCCTGGCCCAGCGCACGGCTGGCGCTGCCCGCGAAATCACCGGCCTGATCCAGGTCTCGCGCGCCCACGTCGGCCAGGGCGGCCAACTGGTGGGCGCTGCCGGCCAGACGATGCGCGACGTGGTGGGCAAGGTGGCCGATGCGGCTGCGATCATGAGTGCGATCACGGCCGCGAGCCGCGAGCAGGCGCGGGAAATCGACGGCGTGAATGCCGCCATGGTGCAACTCGACGCGATCACGCGGCGCAACGCGGCCCAGGTCGAGGAGTCGGCCGCGGCCTCGGGCAGCGTGGCCGATGAGGCGGCGCGCCTGTCGCTGGCGCTGTCGGTCTTCAAATTCCGCAGCACGACGAGGGCGGCGACGGCGGACGTGGCCGCGTTTGATGCACCGCATGGATTCATCCGGCAGGGCTCAATAAGCTGACCGCTGTTGGCGCCGCGTTGCCTTCTGCAACGCGGTGATTGCCGCAGTTAGTTTTCTTTTTGCTGGAGCTGTTCATCATGCCGGGTCACGCTGCACTCCCTTTTGCCGTCCGTTCCGCGATGGTCTTTCCTGCCGCCCAGTTCGATGGTGCATTGCTGGCCAGGCTGGGCAGGTCCGGTCCGCGCTACACCTCGTATCCCACCGCCGATCGCTTCGGCGCTGATTTCGGCGCCGACGACTATCTGGCCGCCGTGGCGGCACGGCGCCAGCGCGGCGGGCACCCGCTGTCGCTGTACGTGCACATTCCGTTCTGCGACACCGTCTGCTACTACTGCGCCTGCAACAAGATCGTGACGCGCCAGCGCGAGCGGGCGGCCACCTATCTCGATTACCTCAAGCGCGAAATCACGATGCAAAGCCGGCTGTTTGCCGGCATGAACGCGGTGGAGCAACTGCACTTTGGTGGCGGCACGCCGACCTATCTGCTCGACGCGCAGATGGGCGACCTGATGGCGCATCTGCAGGCCAGCTTCCGCTTTGCGCCGGATGCAATCGGCGAATATGGGATCGAGGTCGATCCGCGCACCGTGTCGGCCGCGCGCGTGCACAGCCTGCGTCAGCAGGGTTTCAATCGCATCAGCCTGGGCGTGCAGGATTTTGATCCGGATGTGCAGCGCGCCGTCAACCGCGTCCAGCCCGAAGCCGAGACCGTGGCCATCATCGATGCCGCGCGCGCTGCAGGCTTTCGCTCGGTCAGCATCGACCTGATCTACGGCTTGCCGAAGCAGACGCTGGCCAGCATGGCGCAGACGCTCGAGAAGGTCATCAAGGCCAGCCCGGATCGCATCTCGGTCTACCACTATGCCCACATGCCGCATCTGTTCAAGCCGCAGCGGCGCATCCTGGAGGCCGATATGCCGGCCGCCGACATCAAGCTCGGCATGCTCCAGCTGTGCATCGAGCGCCTGGGCGCGGCCGGCTATGTGTATATCGGCATGGACCATTTCGCCAAGCCGGGCGACGACCTTGCCGTGGCCCAGAGTCAGGGCCGGCTGCACCGCAACTTCCAGGGCTACTCGACCCATGCCGATGCCGACCTGGTCGCATGCGGCGTGTCGAGCATTGGCGCCGTGGGCGCGACCTACAGCCAGAATGCCAAGACGCTCGACGACTACTATGCGCTGCTCGACGCCGGGACGCTGCCGCTCCAGCGCGGCATCCGTCTGGGCATGGACGATCTGCTGCGCCGTGCGATCATCCAGACACTGATGTGCCAGTTCGAGTTGTCGATCACGGCCATCGAACAGGCGTTTCCGATCGTGTTCGGCGACTACTTCGCAGCCGAACTGGCGGCCCTGCGCACGCTGCAGGCCGATGGCCTGGTGCAGGTGGGCGACGCGTGGATCAGTGTCACGCCCAAGGGGCGCCTGCTGATTCGCAACCTGTGCATGGTGTTCGATCGCTATCTTGGCCGGCAGGCTGACGCGCCACGCTTTTCGCGCACCATCTAGGGCGCGGCGTCAGCCCCGCACGACCCGCACCACGGCCGCCACCATCACGACCAGCACTGCCAGCATGGCCAGCGCCGCCAGAATCACACCGCGCCACGGGCGGCGCGTGTAGGCGCCGCCCGTGATGACGGCGACATAGCGTTCCTGCCCGCGGCCGCCCCAGACATGCCAGCCTGCTAGCAGGCCAATCGTCGCCGAGAAAGGCGGCGTCAGGTTGCGCCCGACGATGTCGCTCACGCCGAGCAGGACGCCGAACGTGACGAAATAACCGAGCAACATGCAGCACCAGGCCCGGGCTTCGAGCGACTGGTCGTCTTCGCCCAGCGTATCCCAGTTGCACATGTGGATGTAGGCGCTGAAGACGGGCGAAAGCAGCAGCCCCAGGCAGGTCGCCGCGCGCGGATTCCACAGAGGCAGGCTTGCGTCGAGCGTGCAGGCCTTGCTCGGGGTCGTGGAGGGCGCGTCGGGCGCGACCTCGATAAGGGTTTCCACGGCAGTCTCCATTGATTTCCAATTGGAAACATCATGGTCGTGCGCGGCTGGTGCATCCTTGATGTCCGGCAGGTCGGGCCAAGACGCCATAGCGGCGTCTGCGCTGCGCCAAGCGTCAGTTGCCGTCGCCGGCGCCCAGGCGCGCGATCGTGCGCACGTAGACCAGTTCGGCGACCAGCTCGACCAGCGTTTGCGTCACGACGATCGCCGGCAGCAGTGGCAGCGCGCCCGGTACGGCCAGCGCCAGCGGCAGGATCACGAGCGAGTTGCGGGTGGCGCCGCTGAAGGCGACGGCGCGCCCGGCGGGGGCCGCCAGCCGGCACAGCCGCGCGACAAACCAGCCGGCCAGCGGCGCCAGCAGCGCGAAGGCGATGTACACCGGGATGACTGCCAGCGCCGCAGCGCGTGACTGGCCCAGCTGCGGCAGTACGGCGGCCACCACGACGAACAGCACCAGCCCCGTGGCCGGCACTGGCAACACGCCAAGCACCGTGGCTGCCTGCGCGCCGGTGCGCGTGCGCGCCGCCCACAACTGCACGGCGGCCGCCAGCGCCAGCGGCGCCGCGATCAGCCAGACGAAGGCATCGATGAACGGCGCCGGCTGGATCAGGGCGGCGGCATCCTCACCCAGCAGGATGCGCAGATAGACCGGCAGCAGCAGCATCTGCGCCACCAGCAGCACCGGTGTTGCGGCCAGCAGCGCGCGCGCATCGGCGCGGCCCAGGTGCGAGAACGTCACCACGTAGTCAATGCAGGGCGCAAGGAGCACCAGCAGCACGCCGAGCCGGGTCAAAGGATCGGCCGGCGCCAGCGGAAGCAGGCACGCCACCAGCAGGGGAATGACGAGAAAGTTGGTCATCAGGAGCGCGGCCAGGAAGCGCAGGTGCGTGAAGGCACAGCCAAGTTGCGCCAGCGGCACCTGCAAAAAAGTCACGAACAGCATGAAGGCCAACGCCGGATTGATGACGGGGCCCAAGCTGGCCGTTGCCGGTATCCAGCTTGCCACGATGAGCGCCAGCGCGACAGCGCTGAAGTAGATGGCGATCTGCCGGTGTTCCAGCTTGTCGCGCAATGCCTGCATGGGTGTGTCGCCTCGTCGGATGAATCGTGTCCGTATTGTAAGATGCCGCTGTCGACCGATCAGGAGATCATGTGCAGTACCGGAACCTCATGTTGTACTGGCTGGCCCTTGGCCTTGGCGCGCTGCTGGCTTTTCGCGTGCCCGGTGTCGGCTTCGCGCTGGGCATCGGCGCGCTGCTGTACTTCGTCTACGCGATTTTCTACTGGCTGATGTTCGTCGTGTTCCTGCACACACGCCCGCGCAGCCGCCTCGTGTTCGGCATGACCCGGCGCAGGTTCGCGATCCGGCTGGCCATCGGCGCGGCAGTCGTGGGCATCGGCAGCCTGCTGCTGGGCTGGAAGGTGCTGGCCTGCATCGCGGCCGCACTGCTGTGCTACTGCGGCGAGAGCGTCATCAAGGACGGGATGATCACGGCGGCGCGCGGCGACGCCGATTGACGGATGCCCGGTTCCGGTAGCGCAGTACTTACGCAGCACCGCAACACCCATGTTGTCGATCTGTTTACTTCCATGTTAGATTCTTGACGGCAAAAAGCAGCCACCGCCGACGCTAGATCATCACAAGGAAGCCCACGACATGCCATTGACCCGCCAGCGCAGCACGCGCGCCCTCATCGCCGCCCTGTGCGTTCCCGCCATGCTTGCCGGGGTGGCCTTGCCGGCAGCAGCCGCGCCAGCGCCCGTGGCCCAGGCCAGCGCGAGTAAACCAGACGCCGCGTTCAACGTCTGGGCCGACCGCTTCGCCGAAGACTGGGTGCGCCTGTCGCCGCAGTCGGCGACATCGACCCAGTACTTCAGCGGCGCCGAGCAGGCGCGCCTCGATCGCGAACTGACGCCACTGACCGCCGCGCATCGCCAAAAGGCCGTGGCGCTGGCGCGCGAGGGCCTCAAGCGCCTCGACGGCTTCAAGACTGCGCCGTTGGACGCGACCCAGACGATCTCGGCATCCGTGATGCGCTGGTCGCTGGAGAACGTGATCGCGAACGAGCCGTTCGAAGACTACAACTTCGTGTTCTCGCAATTTAGCGGCGTGCAAAATGGCCTGGTCAACTTCATGACCAATACGCATCCGATGCGCAACAAGCAGGACGTCGACAGCTACCTGGCGCGCCTGGATCAGGTGGGCATGCGCATGGATGAAGCGTTGGCGCGCGCCCGCGGCGCGGCGGCCAAAAAGCTGATCCCGCCACGCTTCATCCTCGAGCGCGCGCAGTTCCAGGTCGACCATTTTTTGAAGCCGTCGGCAGCCGGGAACGTGTTCGTGACGTCGCTGACCGAACGCAGTGCCGGGCTGAAAGACCTGACACCGCAAGCGCGTAGCGCTGCCATCGCCCGCGCCACGGGCATCGTCGAAACGAAGGTGCGCCCGGCCTATGCGCGCGTGCAGGCCTTCATGGCCGAGATCCATCCGGCGACCACCGAGGTGGCCGGCATCTCGCGCCTGCCGAACGGCGCCGCCGCCTATGCGCGCGCGCTGGAAAACTTCACCAGCACCAAGCTCACTGCCGACCAGATCCACACGATCGGCTTGCGCGAAGTGGCGCGCATCGAAGCCGAGATGGACAAGCATTTGAAGTCGCTGGGCTTGAGCGAAGGCGGGATCGAAGCGCGCATGAAGCAGCTCGACGCGCGCTTCCAGCCAAAAGGCGAGGGCGATCCGCGCCCGGGCATCATCGCCAGCTACAACGAGATGGTGCGCGACGCCGAACGTCGTAGCGCGCCGCTGTTCAACCTCAAGCCGCGCGCACCGGTGGACGTGCGCCGCGTGCCGCCGATGACGGAGCCGTCGGCCGCCGCGCACTACAGCATGCCGGCGCCGGATGGCACGCGTCCTGGCATCTTCTGGGTGCCCCTGGTCGGACCGACATTCCCGATGATCCGCATGCGCAGCCTGTCGTACCACGAGGCCGTGCCGGGCCACCACTTCCAGCTCGCGATCCAGCAAGAGATGAAGGATCTGCCGAAATTCCGCAGCCAGCGCATCTTCAGCGGCGGCAGCGCGCACTCGGAAGGCTGGGCGCTGTACACCGAGCGTCTGGCGGTCGAGCAGGGCTGGTATGAGGGCGACGTGCCGGGGCTGCTTGGCGCGCTGGGTTCGGAACTGTTCCGCGCGCGCCGCCTCGTGGTCGACACGGGCCTGCACACCAAGAACTGGACGCGCCAGCAAGCGATCGACTACGGCATGGGCGTGCAGGAAACCGAGCGCTATATCGTCTGGCCTGGCCAGGCCAATGCCTACATGATCGGCATGCTGCGCATCCTGGAACTGCGCCAGAAGGCGCAGACCGAACTGGGCGACAAGTTCTCGCTGCCAGCGTTCCATGACCTGGTGCTGGGCGCCGGTTCGGTGCCGCTGGATGTGCTGGGCAATCTGGTCGATCACTGGATTGCGGGGCAGAAGAAGGCGTGAGGTAGAGCCCCGGTTCTTCAGCCGGCATTCTTGATCGCGGCATGACGGTCACAACATCCCCGCGCAGGTCCGGCCTGTGTGGGGATGTTTTTTTTCGGCGCTGTAGCGTGAGATCGAGGGGCGCATTGGAACCCCATGGCTTGGCGGTGTTGACACAGCTTCAATCCATTCGACGTCAACACAGCGCTCGACAGTCACTGAAAGTACGTCCATAACGGCCCCTCGAAGTCAGTGCGCAAGGCCGACACACTATCTCTGTGCTTGCTGTCCACTGCGAAGCAAGGTAGCGCCCAACACATAGGTGCCTACCTTTGCTCCCAGCGCCTCACCGACTTCATTGCTGTTACGAAAGTGCACACCTCCCCAGATACGGGCCATGGCGATGTCGTTTTGCATTTGCTGGATACGCGTGCAGGTGCGTTCAACACCGGGCATGGCGGCGAACGTGACTGTGAAGGGGACTGCCCCGGCGCCGTGAATCGATCGAAGAACGATGCCGGCTGCGCCATCGGCCGCGCAGTGCGCGCAAGGGTATTCCGGATGCGGCGGGGTGTCGATCAAGGCCTTCCAGCTAGCGTCGCGTTCCGTCAACGGGTTATCGTCAAGGTCGCCATTGCGGATCGCCGTGATGGGACGCCAGAAACGGTAGTGATACTTGGCATCGACCACTGCCACATAGCTGTCGAACATGGCCAGGTTCAGCAGCGCGAATGCGCGTGCTCTCTCTGCCAGCGGCAGGGGCCTGGTTGTCGAAAGAACGCGTGTGACCTGGCTCCACGCTGGCGGTCCAAGCTGTTCCCAGAACCGCGCGGTTTCGGTCTGTAGCGCATCGCAGCGCGCGCTGTTTGCCGCGCCCCATTCGTGGGTCTCGTGGAAATCCCGCGCCCAGAGTGCGCTGCGCAGTAATGGCGGTGGTCCAGGCCGGAACTGCGAATAGTCGCGCATCAAAAATGGTTTGCGGGAAGCCACATTGCTGGCGACTGGCAGGCTGGTCGGGACATACATACCGGGCGACGTCGCCGGCTGGTAGGTATCCGTACTGCCAAAGATGCCATCGTCTTCGCGTCGGGCAAGCATCCTGCGGGCAATCTGCATGCCGATCTGGACACCTGAGACCTTGGCCACATCATCGGGGAGCGCTGCCAGG
This sequence comes from Massilia sp. MP_M2, assembly GCF_039123635.1. Lineage (NCBI taxonomy): Bacteria > Pseudomonadati > Pseudomonadota > Betaproteobacteria > Burkholderiales > Oxalobacteraceae > Massilia > Massilia sp. MP_M2. The sequence goes on along the minus strand of NZ_JBCHJF010000007.1, from coordinate 197,923 downwards.
CCAGCCAGATACAGTGGATCGATATCGCCAACCTGTCGTGGGTAAAGCGCGACGAGTACCGTCCTGGCCGCGGCGTGCGCCGCTGCCAGGCTGGAAGCGTCTGGCGGTTTCGGCAGGTCTGCCAGATAGGTTGTCACCGTCGGATCGCATGCATTGATCGCGTCGGACATCGCGATATGCATGATGGCGAGCGTGCGCGACATGGCAAATGGATTGCCGACCACCTTCGGCCCTTCGGCAACCATTGTCGCGTTCGCGCGTACGTTCCAATCCACGATGACATCGGCGCGCACTGCTGGACACGTGATGAGCGCGGCGATCGCCAGAATCCGGTGCATGAACATGATGTCTCCGTCTGTTTTCCCATTTTCAGATGGCGGTAGGGGCAGGCATTGTGGGCTTTCTCGATACGTGGAACGACAATCCAATAATCACCAGAAGAATGCCGACGGTATGTTGAAGAGACGCTTATTCGTTAAAGGCGGCGATACCAATAGTAGTCGTAAGGTCGATACCAGTGGCGGCCCAAATCGCACAGGTGAATCCAATTACAAATAGGGCATGGCAGTAACCATCAGCCAGAGCGCAACGACATAAGCAAGCCCAATAGCCAAAGCACCTACGAAATTAATGAACAATCAACTTATATTTCAATGGTTAATTTTTTGCAATTTTAAATTGCACCACGTAAATACAAGTTGCATTTGAGCAAGGACTAAATCATACTTTTGTCTAAGACATTTAGATAAAAACCGAGGTTTCCATGACGGATGTTTGCACAATTGCAGCAATCTCCTTGGACAGTGGCATTTCGAAGGAAGTGCTGCGCAAGTGGGAGGAACGCTATGGTTTTCCCGGGCCAGAACGAGACGCCAGCGGCCATCGGGTCTACGCGGTGCACCAAACGGCGCGCCTCAAGCTGATCAAGCGTCTGATCGACAACGGCATGCGTCCCTCCCAGCTGGTTCCTTTGAGCGAGGAGGCATTGCAATCGCTGCTGGATGAACAGAGCATCATCAACTCAGTGCCCGCTATGGAATCCCAAGTAGTGGACGAGTTGATGGCCTTGCTTCAGTTGCATGACCGCAGCGCTCTGGACGACCGCCTCAAGCAGGAAGTCAAACGCCTTGGTGTGGAAAAATTTGTCATGGAAGTGATGTGTCCGCTAAACGGCGCTGTGGGAACAGCCTGGGTGCAAGGAAAAATTGGGATTCGAGATGAGCATGTGTATTCAGAAATGATACAAAGCTTGATCCGAGAGGAAATATCGCAGGTGTCTAAACCCGACGGCTGGCCCCGGATGCTGATCACGACGCCATCCGGCGAACTGCATACTCTGGGCATCCTGATGGTGAATGTGTTGGCGTCGCTACACAGCGCGTGCTGCATTTCTCTGGGCCCCCAGACGCCCATTCAAGAAATACCCATTGCCGCCGCCGACTATCGCGCAGATATCGTCTGCTTATGCTTTAGCGCAGCTTTTCCAAAGCGCAAGATTTTGCCCTATTTAAAAGAACTGCGCAGTGTCGTACCGCAGAACGTGGAAATTTGGATCGGCGGCGCAGGTGCGGTAGGACTGGACCGTTCGCCGAGAGGCATCAGGTTACTGCTGACCTTGCACGAAGTGACTGATGCAGTGCGTAACTATGGCCGGGCAAAATATTCGCAGCGGCAGAGGCGGCCAGCAAATGGGCTGCGGTCCAACACCGAAAGCTGATGCTGGTCGATATCGACAAGCTGATATTCAGTACTGAAATAGCGTGATCGAAAACTTCCCGAACAAATTTCGTCTCGCTGTTCACCGAGACGCCGCGCTCGATTAACGGTGCTGCACCGGCGCAAAAACCACGTCGTTGAAAATCGAATGAAACACGAGTGAATTACAACGCACTATCCAGGGAGACAGCCATGCGAACCAATATGCCAGTAACAAATTCCGAGTACATCTTGAAGGAGACGGAAACGGTCGTTTCCAAGACGGATTTGAATGGAAACATTACCTACGTCAACCATGATTTCTGCAAAATCAGCGGCTTCTCGGAAGAAGAACTCATTGGTTCTCCGCAAAACATCGTGCGGCACCCGGATATGCCGGCTGAAGCGTTCAAGGACTTCTGGAGCACGATCAAGGCCGGAAAAGCATGGACTGGCATGGTAAAAAATCGCTGCAAGAACGGCGACTACTATTGGGTCGAGGCCAACGCCGCGCCCATGCTGGAAAACGGCAAAATGGTCGGCTACACATCGGTTCGCGTCAAGCCGAGCCGGGAGCAGGTAGCTGCCGCCGAGAAGGCCTATCGCACGATCAAAAGTGGCAGCAACGAACTCCAGGTGCAAGGCGGCTCGATCGTCGCGCGCTCATTCTTCCGGCGCTTCGACTTGCTGGCGACCTTGTCGATCAGATCGAAAATCATGCTGTCGACCGGTCTGCTGACGCTATTGTTCGTTGCAAACCTGCTCTTCTCGGCTTCGGGAAACAAGCAATTCGACGCATGGTCGATCGCTGCGTCCATCCTCGGCATCATCCTGGGCCTGGTGTCTGGATTTTTGCTGTACCGCGCCGTCGTCGTGCCGCTGCAAAGCGTCAAGCAGGATATCGAACGGATGAGCGCTGGCGATCTGAGCGCCAGAATCGACGCCAATGGCGACGATGAGATTGCGCAGATGATGCAAACGCTACGCGTGCTGCAAACGAATGTGAAGCTATTGGTTGGCCAGATCAAGGAAGCGACCGATGTCGTCAATATCGGCGCCGCGGAAATCGCCACTGGCAATGCAGACCTGTCGTCGCGCACCGAATCGCAGGCGAGCTCACTGGAGGAGACCGCTTCCTCGATGGAAGAACTGACCAGCACCGTAAAACAGAACGCTGACAGCGCACGCGAGGCGAACCGACTGGTTGCGTCTGCATCCGAAACGGCGATAAAAGGCGGCAAGGCGGTCGGCCAAGTGGTCGGCACGATGGGTTCAATCAAGGAAAGCTCGCGCAAGATCGTCGATATCATCGGCGTCATCGACAGCATCGCATTCCAGACGAACATCCTGGCCTTGAACGCAGCAGTCGAGGCCGCGCGCGCCGGTGAACAGGGCCGCGGCTTCGCTGTGGTAGCCGCCGAAGTACGCAATCTTGCGCAGCGCTCCGCAGGCGCCGCCAAAGAGATCAAGTCCCTGATCGGCGACTCGGTCGAGAAAGTCGAGGCTGGCAGCAAGCTGGTTGACGATGCGGGCAAGACGATGGATGAGATTGTTACGCAGGTGCAGCAGGTAGCCGGCTACATGAGCGACATCACCTCGGCCAGCCAGGAGCAAAGCGATGGAATCGAACAAGTCAACCAAGCGATCACGCAAATGGATGAGGTGACGCAGCAAAATGCGGCGCTGGTCGAACAAGCATCAGCCGCTGCCGAGAACATGCAACGCCAGGCAGGAGAATTGACCAAGCTGGTCGACAGTTTCAAACTGGTCTCCGGTGCACAGATAGCGCGAGGCGGCAACGTGCAGCCTGTTGCGAGTGCATCGACCACCCCGGTTGCACGCGAGCCTGTTGCCGCAATCCGGAAGGCAATCCCGAAAAAACCTGTTCTCACCGGCAGAGGGGCGGGAATGCAGGTGCCTGGCTAATCGATGTGTCAGGTCTGGCATTCGGACGCAAGCTCAACACAAACACGTATTCCAGTCCGACGAATACGGTTGATGTGATGCAGAGCCAGTGTCTGATTGTCAGACCTGAGGTGACCCCAATTCTCTGAACCCAAACCTCGCCATGTTCGGTTGTCATGGTAAAAGTGACGGAATGTCGCGAAGTACCGGACTCGATCCGTACAAGACCTTTCCTTTATGACTTACTTTTCTGGCGGCGCCATCGAATACAACTCGTCGTCCTCCGTGGTGTATTGCTCCCACAAGTCCATGACGAAATTCTCCAGCCACCAGAAGAGGCTGCAGAGCGCGAAGATGATGTACACCCAAAACCATACCTTGTCCGGATACGGGGTGCTGTAGGCCAAAAAATACTTTTCGACCGCAAATGAGATGCCATAGGCGGAGACCACCCCGCCCAGGCGGAAGTTGCGCTTTTCGTCAGAACTGAATTTGTGGCGCTTGAAGTACGCCAAAGCTTTCTTATAGCGGATCATATTCCTGCTCCAGCAGATCAGTAGCTGATGCTAATCGCGTTCAGCATGCCCACGGCAATCGACAGCGACGCCAGCAGGATTGCAGGTGCGACCTTGCGTTGACGAATGCAATTACCGCAGCCATTGAGCTTGTGGAGGACCTGCAAGAGAATCATCTGCACCACGCCCGTGATCGTCGCCCATTTCGCCATCTCGACGAGGCTATGGGTGTAGAAGATCGCGGCCATCAGCGGGAAAATAAAGCCGAGGATCGCGCCGGAGAAGGCGACTGCAGCGGCGACATTACCGTCCTGGACCTCACGAAACTCATTGTATGGGGTTGTGACCGAATAGATGACCATGAAGGTTGCGAGCAGGGCTACTGAAGTAAGCAGATAGCTGATGAAATTGATGAAACCTGGATCGATGGTGTAGCCGGACATGCTGTATTCCTTTTATTCGAAGAAGTGTGGAACGAAGTTGCTCATATTGGTCGTGATGCGATTAACGTCTTCACGGATACACATGCCCGCGGCCGCATCCCCCACTACCCAGGCACCGATGACGGGAAAGAACCCATCGTGTTCTTTCAGATCGATCAGTTCCTGGAGGACGTAACCTTCTGCGCCGTAGTCCTGCTCATGACCCGTGGCGATCTCCATGCCGTCCCGCAGCAGGGTGATGTTGGCGCCTTCACGCGAGAAGAGCGGCTTGCGCGCGTAGGACGTGAAGCAAGCGGGAAGAACGTCATGCTCGAAGTAGGCTGGGAGCAGCAACCGGTGGTCCGGATACAGTTTCCAGAGAATGGGAAGAATTGCTTTGGTCGAGAACATCGCTTTCCACAAGGGCTCGACCAACTGCGTGCTGGAGTTCAGAAGGTGAACGCCGAAGTCTTCCCGCATCATCCACTCCAGGGGATAGAGCTTGAACAGGATGTCGATCTGCTCATCATCCTGGTCCACGAAGTAACCCGTTTCGTGGTTGAAGCCCAGGCCCTCGGTGAAGACATGCTTCACCTCGAAACCTGCTTGCACTGCTGTGTCCATGAGGTAGTGCACGCAGATCCAGTCTTCTTCGTTATCCGAGACAGACGCAAAGTGGATGCGCCGAGGATGCGGGCCGGTTGGACGGCGCTTCGTTACGATGGTGTTCCACTGCGCCACCAGTTTTTCGTGCAGGCAGTTGTACTGGTCGCTGTTGGGCTTGACGTCTTCCAGCCAGTCCCATTGCGACACGGCGCTCTCGAGCAGCGAAGTCGGCGTATCGGCGTTGAACTCCAGCATTTTCGGCCAGCCTTCGCCGTTGTAAGCGAAGTCGAAGCGGCCGTACAGTGTCGGGTCCTCGTTGCGCCACGACGCAGCGACAACTTCGTGGAACTCGGGCGGGATACCGAGCTGGCCGAGGAGGTGATTGTTCACGATATGTTCACCTGCCTCTTCCAGCATGTGCAGCAGCTCGTTGCTTGCTGCTTCGATGCGGTCCACCTGCAGGGTTGTGAACTTGTATGCGGCTGTCTCTTTCCAGTAGTTGTCCCATGCATGGAAGGACAGGCCACGGGATTCAAGCCGCAGTGCCTTGTTCTTGCGCTCGTCTAGACTGATCCGTTGCATGCTTAGCCTCCGAAGGAGCCACGGCTACCGCCGCCGCCGAAGCCGCCGCGCGAAACGGACCGCGCACCGTTTGACCACGCGGCGTTGCGGGTGACGATAGTGCTGCGCCCCGGCACGATTACCGGCGCGCCGGAAGCGCCGGCCTTGTGAAGGTTGTAAGCGCCGTAGTGGCCTGGCATGGGGCGGGCGCGGCCTTCGCGGTCGATGACGTAAGGCATGCCGCTGCCATGGCTATAAAAATAGCGGGGACCCAAATAGACACTGCCGGTTCGCTTGCACCCGTCGTCATCCCAGTCACGGTCGCACTCTCCCTTCGTCCGGTATGCGTCCTGACGCGTTTCTGCGGCTTGTTGCTGAAGCTGTTGATCAGCGTCGTCGGGCGCGCAACCGGTCAGGAGCGTTGTCGACCCGAGCAGAAGGAGCGGTACAAGGTTCGATTTTTTCATGTTTGATTGAGTAAAAAGTCCTGAAACTGTGGTTGTTCCACATCAGCGGGTCGCCAGCCACTTTCGACACCGCGTACGTGGCCAAGGTAGGCCAACGATTCATTGAGAATAAAACGGTGATCGACATCTTCCGGCTCGATCACACCCTCATACGGATGCAGCAACATCCACTTGATCGACGCGACGATCGTCGCGACGACCTGCATCGATGTTGCGTTGTTATGCGGCGCCAGCAATTTGGCCTGCTCAACAGTGAGGGTCGAGCCATACCAATAGGCGCCGCCATCGTGGATCAGCAGCGCGCCAAGTTCGTCCTGCCCAGTAACAGGATTTTGCATGACGGCTTTTTCGACCTGGGCCAGACTGTTGGCCCTGTTGTGGAGGCGACCGATCATCTCCATGGCTTTCTCGCACGGCCGGTATGCGTAATAGACCGTGGGACTGTAGGTAGCGCCGCCGTGTTTGCGTAGCATCAGCATGTCTGCGATGGAGTGCACCTCGTGGTGCGTCACGAGATGCGCCTCCTGCTCTCCATACGATGGGACCCAGGAACGAACCCTCGTATTCAACGCAGTCCTGCCCGGCATATACACGCTGCAGGCACCATCGAAGTTCAACACGTCACTTCGAGGCGCCTCATGGGACCCCCATCCCATTTCTACCGGCTGGTGACAAAGCTCTGAGATGAAACCATCCACCGACCAGGTATTCACAAAGGTATTGCGCGGGTAGCACCGCCGGTCATCTTGCGTATCGCATTCGGCAATCTGTACAGTGCTGACGCCCAGCTCCAGCGCCAGCTTCGCGTAGTTGCCGCAGAACTCGATGCCCTTGATGAGCGCAAGCTCCTCCAGACCCTGTTTCACAAAATGGGTGATCAGGCCGGGATTTGCACCGTTGGCCACCAGGGCCGTGACGTGTCCCTTGCCGCGCAAGCCCATTGCTTGCTGGCGGAGCGCATAGTTGGTCAGTTGCTCAGCTTCATACCCGCCTTCCCAGGGTTCGAGACAGGTATCCAGGTACATGACCCGGTTTTCCCGGCACCATGTCATCAGAGCAAGCGATGAAACATTGACTGAAACGTTGATCAGCAGATCACCAGAGGAAAGTACCGGTGCGAGAAGACGCTGGAAATTATCGGCCTTCAATGGATGCAGTGTGAACAAGACGCCGTACCGCTGCGCCACGTCGATACCACGATTGTCGGCAGCGAATGCGCGAATCGACGCCAGTTCCGGGAAGTGACGACGCAGCATTGGGGTCAGCGCCTGGCCGATGCTCCCGTATCCAACCAGGACGATTCTCAATTTCGATGACCAATTAATTGCGACAACACCAGATCCTGTCTTTTTGGAGCGTATGGCGCGTGCATCATCGAGTACGACGATGCGCAGCTGATTTCACTGACTGCCGGATGTTATCAGCTGCTTGGGCCGGCAAAATGCTCGCTTTATCACGAGCTGTGCCGGAAGTATGGCTTTCTCTGACCCGGGCTATGTGAGACGTCAAGGCTCATGAGTTGAAAGGGAAGGCGACACGGTACGCGCGCACCGGTCTGTTACGCGGGATGCGCTGGGCAGCATATTCGCGGAGTCGTCGAAGCAGTGGACGTCGGGTGGACAGCCAAGCCGTCCCCCGCGCTCTACTTGATTTCGACCTGACTCCCGCAGTAGGTGCACATGTAGTCCAAGCGACCTTCGGTCTCTCTTTATTGACCTGATGACAAAGGCTGACCGTATGCAGCGTTCAGATCCAGAATACTTTGATCAGGAAAACGACCAGAAACGTAATGAACACCGTGCCAACCACATTGAGGAAGAGTCCGGCGCGGATCATGGACTGGATTTTCATATGCCCGGTTGCAAATACAATGGCGTTGGGCGGAGTTGCCACCGGCATCATGAAGGCGCAACTAGCTGCAATGGCGGCAGGAACAGTGATTAGAAGCGGGTCGAGGCTGAGGGAAACCGCAAGGGCACCCAGCAAGGGCAGAAAAGCCGCTGCGGTTGCGGTGTTGGACGTGATCTCGGTCAGGAAGATAATCACCAGCACGATGATCCCGACCAGCAGTAGAAGCGGAAGTACGTCGAACACGGACAGCTGCATCGCAATCCACTCGGCCAGGCCGGAACTCTTGACTACGCCTGCCAGCGCCAGACCGCCGCCAAAAAGAAGCAATATTCCCCATGGCAGCTTTTGCGCTGCCTCCCAGTCCAGCAAGCGCGTGTTGCCACCGGTGCCGCTTGGTACGAGAAATAACGCGATGCCGGCAATCAGCGCAACCGCTGTGTCAGACAGCCATGCAACGCCGGCGTCATTGAGCATAGGGCGTACTATCCAGGCTGCGGCAGCGGCCGCAAAGACGATGCCCACGCGACGCTCCGCGGGACCGAGTGGTCCCAGCCGCGCCAACTCGCCGCGCAGCACACCGGTACTGTCAGCGCTTGTCTGGAACTTGAAGCCACCGCGCGTAAGCCACCACCAGGTAATGGCCATCATTACGATGCTGACCGGCAAGCCAATCACCATCCACTGCGCGAAACCAATGTCGATACCATGATTTTTCGCCAGATAGCCTGTCAGCAATGCATTTGGCGGGGTGCCAATTAACGTCGCGATGCCGCCAATGCTTGCGGAGTAGGCGATTGCCAACAGCAGCGCGGTGGCGTAGCGCTCTGTCTCCGCCTCATCGTTATCCGCCGCCAGAAGGCTGACGACCGACAGCCCGATCGGCAGCATCATGATGGTGGTCGCGGTATTGGAAACCCACATGCTGAGAAATCCGGTGGCGATCATGAAACCGCCAATCTGGTTTTTCGGTTCCGATCCCACCAGCAATAGCACGCGAAGCGCAATGCGGCGGTGCAGGTTCCATCGCTGCATGGCAATGCCCAGCAAGAAGCCGCCAAGAAAAAGAAAAATAATCGGGTCACCGTAAGTGGCTGTTGTCTCGCCAAGCTTCGCAATGCCAAGCATGGGGACAAGCACGATGGGGAGCAGTGAGGTAACGGGGATAGGGATGGCTTCGGTTGCCCACCAGGTCGCCATCAGCAGTGCAAGGCCGACACAGTGCCAAGCAGCAACGGGCATTTCTACAGGGGCGGGCGTGAGCAGAACCATTAACAGCCAAGCCGGGCCAAGCCACAAGCCGATACTCGCAGCCCGCGACGACGGGATATTTTCCGCAGTACGTACATCGCTCATCATCTCTCCTTTGATCCAGTATGCCTGGCATGCTAACAGGGCGAAGGCACATGCACGGTCGTCTGCAGTGTCACCGGCTGGCGCCTGGCATCACTTCACTGGCGCTGACAGCGCTTTTTTCCGCGCTTGTACTGACAATGGCGGACCTGGCCATCCGGGCGACCTGGCAAGCCTGTGCAGTGTTTCGTCTGGCACGCATCCCCGATCCGATGCCTGGTGTGCGCGCAGCAACGATAATCTCTCAGAGAAACGAATAAGCGTCGCATCCGGTCTTATCAAGCAACCATTCTGAATGCACACTTTTGGCATGGGTCCTTCGTGATAAGCCGCTGTTTCGGTGTGTCTTGAACCATCTCACACGCTGTGGTACGAATGCAAATGATAATGATTATCGTTTACAAGTTCTTACATTCTCGGTAGAATCATTGTTTTTCAAGCAGTGTTTCCACTCACTCACCTCCAGAGAGATCGTCTCGCCATGAAAGCAATAACAAGCCGCAAGCATTCGTCCACCCGCAACCAGGTCATGCGCACCGCACTGGCCGCAGTCCTGCTGCCGCTCGGCGCGCAGGCTGCCGGCATCGATGCAGCGGCCCCCATCGACGTCGTTCCCGAAACGAAGGTCGAAATCGTCGGCAAATACGAAAACGCGTTCCGCGCCGAACAGGCGTCGTCGCCCAAGTACACCGAGCGCCTCGTCGATACCGCGCAGACGCTCCAGGTCATCAAGAAAGAATTGTTCGAGCAGCAGGGCGCATTGACGCTCACCGAAGCGCTGCGCAACACCCCGGGCGTGGGCGCGTTCTTCCTGGGCGAAAACGGCAACACCACCACCGGTGACGCGATCTTCATGCGCGGCTTCGACACCTCGAGCTCCATTTTTGTTGACGGTGTACGCGACGTCGGCTCGATCTCGCGCGATGTCTTCAACCTCGAGCAGATCGAAGTGCTCAAGGGCCCGGCGGGCACCGACAACGGGCGCGGCTCGCCAACCGGCTCGGTCAACCTGGTGTCGAAGAAGGCCAGCATGACCAACGCGATGTCGACTGCGCTCACCGGCGGCAGCGGCTCGCAAAAGCGCGTCACGGCCGACGTCAACCAGGTGCTTGACGAAGAGCGCGGCATTGCCGTGCGCCTGAACGTGCTGGCACAGGATGCGGGCAGCGCGTCGCGCGACGTGGTCGAGAACAAGCGCTGGGCGATCGCGCCAAGCATCGGCTTTGGCCTGAACGGTGCGACGCGCGTGCACCTGGACTACCTGCACGTCGACCAGAACAACATCCCTGATGGCGGCGTGTTCGTGATCGGCCTGCCCGGCTACACGAGCCCTGACCGTACCCGGCCCTTCGTCACCGATGGCAAGAAGGTCGACCCGAAGAATTTCTACGGTTCGACAGGCGACTACGACGACGTGAAAGCCGACATGGCCACCGTGCGCATCGAGCATGACTTCTCGCCGACGATGAAGCTGCAGAACACGAGCCGCTACGGCAAGACGTCGCAGGATTACCTGCTGAGCGCGTTCCTGACCAGCGCCGCCAACCTGGGTACCCCGAACCCGGCCGACCCGAACAGCTGGACCCTGGCGCGCAGCATCCGCACCGGCAAGGACCAGGAAAATAAAATCCTGACCAACGTGACGACGCTGACGTCGCAGTTCGACACCGCCGCGGTCAAGCACACGCTGGTGGCAGGCCTGGAATTGACCAGCGAACGCCAGACCACCTGGGGCTTGACGGGCCTGGGCACGCTGCCGGCCGCGAACATCTACAACCCGAACCCGAACGATGCCCCGACCACGCCCGTGAACGTGCGCCGCACCGGCGCCTACAACGAAGGCGAGGTCGATACCCAGAGCCTGTACCTGTTTGATACGGCCAAGATCGGCGAGCGCTGGATCATCAATGGCGGCGTGCGGCTCGACCATTACCGCGCCGATTATTCGACCGTGGCACTGACCAACAACGTGCTCGTCGCGAACCGCTTCAAGGTGGGCGACAACCTGGTCAACGGCAAGCTGTCGGCGCTGTACAAGCCGACCGCCAACAGCAGCGTGTATGCGATGGTGGCCAGTTCGAAGCAGCCGCCGGGCGGCAACTTCACGGTGTCTGGCAATGCCAACAGCGCCCAGAACCCGATCTACGATCCGCAAGAGTCGACCACCACCGAATTTGGCGGCAAGCTCGATCTGCTCAAGTCCAAGCTGTCGCTGTCGGGCGCGCTGTTCCGCACCGATGTTAAGAACGAGGTCGAGCAGGATCCGGTCGATCTGCAGTACTACCAGACGGGCGAAAAACGCGTGCAGGGCATCGAGCTGGGTGCGACCGGCGAACTGGCACCGCATTGGCTCGTCAGCGCTGGCTACGTGTACATGGACACCAGCGTGGAAGCGGGCCGCAACGTCACCGCCTCGGGCGAAAACAGCCTGACCTACACGCCGAAGCAATCGTTTACCGCCTGGACCTCGTACGACCTGCCATGGGGCCTGCGCATCGGCGGCGGCGCGCGCTTCTCGGACAAGCTCAAACGCGGCACCGACGGCGCCATCGGCACCCCGGCCTACACCGATTCGTACTGGGTGGTCGATGCCATGCTGGGTTACCGTCTGACGAAGAACATCGACCTGCGCCTGAACGTGTACAACCTGACCGATGAAAAATACGTCGTCGCGATCAACAAGAGCGGCTACCGCTACACGCCGGGCGTGGCGCGTTCGGCCAGCCTGACGGCCAATATCGGGTTCTAAAACCCGTGCATTGCGGGCCGGCGGGTGGCGCTTGCGCTATACTCGCCGGCCATGCGCATACAGCTTTTCTCCGACCTCCACCTCGAACGGTACCCCGACTTCCAGCCGCAGATCCTTCCCGGCACGGGCGTCGTGGTGCTGGCCGGCGACATCGGCTCGTACCAGTCCGGCTCGCGCCTGCTCACGCAGGACTTCGGGCTGGAACGCTTTTCACCGCTCCTGGTGCCCGCCCTGGCGCAGGCGCAGGTGCTGTTCATCCCCGGTAACCACGAATTCGATGCGCTCGACTACGACGTCACCTACGAGCGCTTGCGAGAAACCTGCGCGCGCCTTGGCATCACTTGGCTCGACCGCGAAATCGTCACGATCGATGGCGTGCGCTTCATCGGCACCACGCTGTGGAGCGACTTCGACGCGCTGGTGGAAGAGGGCGCGCCGCTGACGAAACAGCTGCAGCAGCGCACCAAGGCCTTCCGCGCCGCGAACTACTACCTGAGCAAGAACACAACCAGCAAGGATGGCGAGCCGGTACTGGCCGAAGGCATCCGCGCGCTGGCGCTCGATTGCCAGGCCTGGCTGCGCGCAGCGCTCTCCACGCCGTTCGACGGCAAGACGGTCGTCGTCACGCATTTCGCACCGAGCCTTGAGAGCGCCGATCCGCGCTATGGCAAGACGCCCGGCACCGCCGGCTTCTGCAATTCGCTGGACGAGTTGTTCAAGCTCGCGCAGGTATGGCTGCACGGCCACCTGCACTGCGCAAACGACTACGTGGTCGAGGGCCGCGACGGCCCGCTGTCGTGGGGCTGCCGCGTCGTGGCCAATCCGCTCGGGTATCTGAGCAAGGGCGAGCAGGAAGGGTATCGCCCGACGCTCGTGATCGAGCTGTAATCACTCGCGCGGTGAGCGTTCCTGCAACAGGTTCTCCATCAGCGCGTCAATGCTGTCCACCGGCGGCGGCGGCGGCGGCGGCGGCGGCGGTTCCTGTTGCTGCTGCTCCGGCTGGCGATCTGCATACTCCGCATACACCCAGTCGCCAGCGACGTTCACGACGCCATCGGGCACCAGCGGCGCGCGCTGCGGCGCTTTGGCCAGCGCCACGCGCATATAGTCGACCCAGATCGGCAGCGCGAGCGTCGAGCCGAACTCGCGCCCGCCCAGCGAGCGCGGTTCGTCGTAGCCCATCCACGCCACCGCCACCACCGGGCCGCTGTAGCCGGCGAACCAGCCGTCGATCGCATTGCTCGTCGTGCCGGTCTTGCCGGCCAGGTCACTCCGCCCCAATTGGCGCGACGCTGCCGCCGCCGTGCCCACGCGCGTCACGTCGCGCAGCATGCTGTCGGTGATGAAGGCGTTGCGCGCATCGAGCACGCGCGTGGGTTCCTTGCGGGCGTGCTCGTAGACGACCTTGCCGTCGCCATCCTGGATGCGGGCGATCAGCCAGGGGTCGACCCGGTAGCCGCCGTTGGCAAGCACCGCGTAGGCACCCGCCATCTGCAGCGGCGTGACCGCGCCGGTGCCAAGGGCCATGGTCAGGTTGCGCGGGTGGCGCGCGGCGTCGAAGCCAAATTGCGCCAGGTGCGCGCGCGCGTCGTCGACGCCAATCGCCTGCAGCATGCGCACGGTGGGTACGTTCCTCGAGCGCGACAGTGCGTGGCGCACCGTCACCGGGCCCTCGAACAGGTTGTCGTCATTGCGCGGCGACCAGCCGGCAGCGCCGTTCTCGCCACCGAGCTCGAGCGGCGCGTCGAGGATCGGCGTGGCGGGAAAGAACCCGCGCTCCATTCCCGCCGAATACACGAACGGCTTGATGCTCGATCCGGGCTGGCGCCAGGCTTGCGTCACGTGGTTGAACTTGTGCAGCCCGAAGTCGAAGCCGCCGACCAGCGCGCGGTAGGCGCCCGTCCCGGCATCGACCGCGACGAATGCGGCCGCCACTTCGGGCAGTTGCGTGATGGCCCAGTCGCCTTGCGCTTTGCTCAAGCGGATGACGGCGCCAGGCGAGAGCTTGAGGCCGGCCTTCGCGGCAGGCGCCAGCGCACCTGCAGCAAAACGCAGGCCAGCGCCGGTGATCTCGATCGTCTCGCCGCCCGTCGTGGCAGCCCGTACGCGCCTGGCCGAAGCGCTCACGACGACGGCGGGCACGAAGCCGTCCACGGCCGGGCGTTTCTGCAGCGCGGCGGCCACCGCATCGTCACGCGCGTCGCCTGCCGCGGGCAGCGTGATGCGCGTCTCGGGGCCGCGGTAGCCGTGGCGCCGGTCGTACGCCACGACGTTGCGGCGCACCGAATCCCAGGCTGCCTCCTGCTCGGCGGCGATGACGGTCGTCGTCACCGTGATCCCCCGTTCATAGGCCGCGGCGCCAAAGCGGGTATGCACGGCTTGGCGCGTGATCTCGGCGACCCAGGCGGCGCGCCCGCCGTAGCCGGCGCCGTCACGCTTGAGCGTCAATGGTTCGGCCAGCGCGCGCCGGTACTGTGGCTCGGTGATCGCTTTCAGCTCGAACATGCGGCGCAGGACCGTGTGCTGGCGCTTCTTTGCCGCCGCCGGGTTCGTGACCGGATTGCTGCTCGACGGATTCTGCGGCAGGCCGGCGAGCATCGCTGTTTGCGCCAGCGTCAGTTCGTTCAGCGATTTGCCGAAGTAGGTGCGCGCCGCGCTGGAAAAGCCGTAGGAACGCTGGCCCAGATAGATCTGGTTCAGGTAGACCTCGAGAATCTGGTCCTTGGTCAGCGCCTTTTCGATCTTGTAGGCCAGCGCGATTTCAGTGAGCTTGCGCGGCAGGGTCTTGTCGCGCGACAGAAAGAAGTTGCGCGCCACCTGCATCGTGATGGTCGACGCGCCCTGGCTGCCGAAGTCGGTGATATTGGCCTTGGCCGCGCCCAGGGCGCGGATCCAGTCGATGCCACCATGCTCGTAGAAGCGCGTGTCTTCGATGGCCAGCACGGCGGTCTTCATCAGCGCGGGCACCTTCGCGATCTGCACAAAGTCGCGCCGCTCGGCGCCGAATTCGCCGATCAGCACCTGGTCGGCGCTGTAGACGCGCAGCGGAATCTTCGGGCGGTAGTCGGTGACGGCGCTGATGTCCGGCACGTCCGGCAGGATCGATGCCGCCACCGGAAGCGGGGCAGCGAAAAACAGCGCAAACAACGGCGCAGACAACAGGGAGGGCAGAAACGGGCGGGCAGGGATCATGGCAACTGGTCAGGTAGGTAGTCAGGGCATCGTCGACGAATTGTCACGACGATTCGATGCCGATCTTACGTCCGCCTGGCTGCGCCTGCTGGCTTTGAAACCGGGTACTGCTGCTTGCGCCACCAGGGTGCGCCGGGCGCTACCTGCTGCGATCGCCCGCATTACGCCATCGGACTGCACACATCCGTCCCCGCCGCCAGCGCCTTGAGCTTGGCCGGATCGAGCAGCGTCAGCTCGCGCTTGTCGACCCCGAGCCAACCCTGTTTCTTGAAGCGCGACAGCAGCCGGCTGATGCTCTCGATGGTCAGGCCCAGGTAGTTGCCGATGTCTTCGCGCGACATGCGCAGCTGGAACTGGGTGCTTGAATAACCGCGCGCCGCGTAGCGCGCCGACAGGTTGACGAGGAAGACGGCGAAGCGCTGCTCGGCGCGCATATTGCCGAGCAAGAGCATGACGTTCTGCTCGCGCGTGATTTCCTGGCTCATGATGCGGTGAAAATGGCGCAGCAGCGCCGGCACTTCGCCGAACAGTTCTTCGAGCCGCACGAACGGGATCTCGCACACTTCACTGTCTTCGAGCGCGACGGCGTCGCAATGGTGGGTGCCGCTGATCGCGTCCATGCCCAGCAATTCGCCGGCCATCTGGAAGCCGGTGATCTGGGCTTCGCCGGCGGCGTTGACCTGGAAGGTCTTGAAGTGGCCGAAGCGCACCGCATACAGATTGCGAAACGGCTCGCCCACCCCGTACAGGCGCTCGTCGCGCGCCAGCCGCCGGCGCCGGCCGATGATCTGGTCGAGGCGGACGATATCGGCGTCTTCCAGGCCCATCGGAAGACACAGCTGGTGCATGCTGCACGCGGCGCAGGACTTGAGCGCCTGGATGTTGACGAGCGGTGCAGACGGGGCGGGTGGGGCGGGGATCATCGGATAGGCCGGCAGAGGTTCAACCCCGATTATAGTCCTGCTGTCAGCTTTCCCCGTCAGTATCGCTGTGGCTTTTTGGCGCGGCCGGTTTCATGCCGCGCCGGGCCAGGCCTTCGCGCAGCAGGAATTCGATCTCCGCGTTCACGCTGCGCAGGTCGCGCGCGGCCAGACGCTGCAGTTCATCCCACAGCGCCGGGTCGATCCGTAGCGCGAACGCTTTTTTTCCTGGACTTGCCATACTGGTCGGCCGCTAGTTGTACAGCGTGCCCGTGTTGATGATCGGTTGCGTTTCCTTGTCGGAGCACAGTACCACGAGCAGATTGCTGACCATCGCCGCCTTGCGCTCGTCGTCCAGCTCGACGATGCCGCGCTCCGACAAGCCTTTGAGGGCCGCTTCGACCATGCTCACGGCGCCATGCACGATCTTGCTGCGGGCGCTGATGATGGCTTCGGCCTGCTGGCGCCGCAGCATGACCTGGGCGATCTCGGCGGCGTAGGCCAGGTGGGTCAGCTTGGCGTCGAGCACCTCGACGCCGGCCGCTTCAAAGCGCGCCTGCAGCTCGGTCTTGAGGGCGTCGGCAACGACGTCCATGCCGGCGCGCAGCGTGGTTTCGCCTTGCGGCAGATCCTCGCCTTCGTCGTAGGCGTATTGCGAGGCCAGGTGTCGCAGCGCCGCTTCGGCCTGGATCGACACGTAGCGCTCGAAATCGTCGACTTCGAACACGGCCTGCGCAGTGTCGCGCACGCGCCAGACGACGGCCGCGCTGATTTCCACCGGGTTGCCGCGCTTGTCGTTGACCTTCAGCGTGGGGGCAGTGAAGTTGCGGGCGCGCAGCGACAGGCGCCGTTTGACGTACAACGGGAAGGCCCAGCGCAGACCTTCGCTGCGGTCGGTGCCGATGTACTTGCCGAACAGGGTCAGGATCGCGCTCTCGTTCGGCTGCAGCATGAACAGGCCGGTCAGGCACAGCAGACCGGCCAGTCCCAGCGCGACTGCGCCCAGCAGAAACAAGCCGTCGGGCGTCTCGACCCCGGTCTTGAACAGGTACGCCGCACCCAGCAGGAAAACGATGCCGGCGCAAGCGGCCAGGTAGCCATTCGCGGACGAAAACGCCTTTTCACGGCGGGTGTGCGATGCGTTCATGCTTGGACCTCTTCTGGGTGGCTGTGACATCAAAGTGATATCACTTTAGGATTGCCAGAAAGTATTGTCAAGCGATTTGGTGAACGCCCCGATACGGCGGATCAGGCTTGGTCGGCCAGGCCCTTTTGCAGCAGCTGGGCCACCAGCGCATTGAGCTCGCTGTCGCGCTCTTTGCTCAGCGTTTGCAGCTGCGCCACCAGATCGCTGTTGAGTTTGACGGCGAACGGCACCAGTCCCAGCGCGCGGTCACGTTCGCGCTGTTCGCGGCGATCCGGCGCCGCATCCTTGGCGGGCGCGCCGATGACAGCGCCCCGGGCAGCCATCTGGCCTTGAATTTTTTTGGCGTCGCCTTTTGCCATGTCAGTCTTTTTCATCACGTGCCTTTAGTTTGTTGGAGCCGAATTCTACTCTCGAAACGGGCCGCCATCGCGAATTGGCAAGCGGCGCGCATTTGGTGGCATGATGGGCGTCGCAGCACGACAGCAGGCGCGCCGCCGCGCAGCCTGCCCCTGCAACCTGAACAGGAGACCACCATGACGCCCAACCAGCGCTTTGTGCAGGCGCGCGACTTCCTCCAGCAGCACCGGCTCGACTACGACACCGCCTATCGCGACTACCAGCCGCCGCAGCTGTCCACCTTCAACTGGGCGCTCGACTTCTTCGACCACCAGGCCCGGGATAACCACCGTATTGCGCTCTGGGTCGTCGATGAAGACGGCGCCGAGCACAAGATCACGTTCGCCGACATGGCCGCCCGTTCGAGCCAGGTGGCCGAATACCTGCGCAACTGCGGCGTGCGGCGCGGCGACCGGGTGCTGTTGATGCTGCCGAATCGGGTCGAGCTGTGGGAAGTCATGCTGGCCGGGATCAAGCTGGGCGCCGTGCTGGTGCCCACGACGATGCTGCTCGCCGGCGACGACCTGGCTGACCGGATCACGCGCGGCGCCGTCAGGCACGTGATCGTGCAGGCGTCCGAGACGCACAAGTTCGCCGCGCTGCCCGGCAGCTTCACCCGCATCGCGGTGGGCGGCGCGCACCAAGGCAGTACTGATGGCTGGCATGACTACGCCGCCAGCCACGCCGTCGTGAGCGTGTTCGTGCCCGAGGGCGAGACGCTGGCCACCGATCCGCTGCTGCTGTACTTCACGTCCGGGACCACGGCGCGGCCGAAACTCGTGCTGCATACGCACCAGAGCTACCCCGTCGGCCACTTGTCGACGATGTACTGGATCGGCCTGCAGGCGGGCGACATCCACTGGAATATCAGTTCGCCCGGCTGGGCCAAGCATGCCTGGAGCTGTTTCTTCGCGCCGTGGAATGCCGGCGCCACCGTATTCGTCTACAACTACGAACGCTTCGCCGGCACCGCGGTGCTGAACGTGATCGAGCGCTGCGGCGTGACGTCGCTGTGCGCGCCGCCGACGGTCTGGCGCATGCTGATCAAGGAAGACCTGGCGGCCTGCAAGCCGGCCTTGCGCGAACTGGTGGGCGCGGGCGAGCCGCTCAACCCCGAAGTCATCGAGCAGGTCGAGCGCGCCTGGGGCATCCGCATCCGCGACGGCTTCGGCCAGTCCGAGACCACTTGCCAGATCGGGAACTCCCCTGGCCAGCGGCTCAAGCCCGGCTCGATGGGCCGCGCGCTGCCGGGCTACCGCATCGCGCTGCTCGACATCGATGACGCACCGGCCACCGAAGGCGAGATCGCGGTGGCACTGGCCGCCAATCCGGTCGGCCTGATGGCGGGGTACGAGGGCGACGCCGACAAGACGCGCGACGTCATGCGCGCCGGCCACTACCACACGGGCGACACGGCGGCGATCGACAGCGACGGCTACTACTTTTACGTGGGCCGCAACGACGACGTGTTCAAGTCGGCCGATTACCGCATCAGCCCCTTCGAGCTCGAGAGCGTCCTGATCGAACACGAGAGCGTGCTCGAAGCGGCGATCGTGCCCAGTCCCGACCCGCTGCGGCTGTCGGTGCCGAAGGCCTTCGTCACGCTGCGCGCCGGCGTCGCCCCGAGCCGCGAGATGGCGGCCGCCTTGTTCGCTTTCAGCCGCGCGCGGCTGGCGCCGTACAAGCGGATCCGGCGCATCACGTTTCGCGAACTGCCCAAGACCATCTCGGGCAAGATCCGGCGCGTCGAGTTGCGGCGCGAAGAAGCAGGGCGGACCGGCGACGCGGGTGATGCGCCCGAATACCGCGAGGAGGATTTTCCCGTGTAGCGCAAGTGCGTGGCGTTTCGGGCGAAAGCGGCCATAATGAGCGCTCTCTTTTTTCTCGTCCATTCGCCACCTTGATGACCACCCAGCGAACCCCAACCACGCCGACTGACACCGCCACCGCCACCGCCGACACCGGCCCGTCGTACGAAGTGCGCCAGTCGCCGATCCACGGTAACGGCGTCTTCGCCAAGAAGCCCATCGCGGCGGGCGAGCGCATCATCGAGTACCGCGGTGAACGCATCAGCTGGGACCTCGCAACCGAGCGCGCCGAGAAAGCCGGCGGCCCGGTCAACCACACGTTCTATTTCAGCCTGGCCGACGGCCGCGTGATTGACGGCGGCCGGCGCGGCAACGAGGCGCGCTGGATCAACCATGCCTGTTCGCCCAACTGCGAAGCGTACGAAGATGAAGGCAAGGTCTATATCCACGCGCTGCACGACATCGACGCCGGTGAAGAGCTCAACTACAATTACGCCCTGATCTACGATGAGCGCCACACGCCCAAGCTCAAGAAAGTGTTCGCCTGCCGCTGCGGTACGCCCGGCTGCACGGGCACGATGCTTGCGCCAAAGCGCCGCGCCCGCACGTCGGCCGCCGGCAAATAAACCACGCCCCCATCATCGACCTGGAGCAACGATGAAACCAGTAGTTCGTAGTCTGCTTGAGACTGACCTGTACAAATTCACGATGTGGCAGGCTTTGCTTCACAGCCACCCGGGCGCGACGGGCGAGTACGAATTCCGCTGCCGTAACGAGCCGGCCTATCCGCTGGCAGAGCTCAAGGAAGACATCGAACGCGAGCTCGATCACCTGTGCTCGATGATGTTTACCGAGCACGAAGTTGCCTACCTGCGCGCACTGCGCTTCATCAAGGGCGACTTCGCCGACTTCCTCACGCTGTTTCGCTTCCAGCGCAAGTTCATCGAGGTCACGACCGACGGTCCGCACCTGCGCATCCGCGCCAGTGGCCCTTTGGTGCACGTGATGGGGTACGAGATCTTCGTGCTCTACATCGTCAACGAGCTGTATTTCCGCCGCTTCGACCAGGCCGAGGCCATGGCCGAAGCACGCCTGCGCCTGCGCCAGAAGATCGACGAGCTGCGCGCCTTCGGTGAAGAAGCCCCACGCGCCAACCCGTTCGAGTTCTTCGATTTCGGCGTGCGCCGCCGCTTCTCGGGCGGATGGCACGACGAAGTGGTCCAGACGCTGGCGCGCGAGCTGCCGGTGTATTTCAAGGGCACCTCAAACGTTTATTTGGCCTACAAATTCAACCTGGTCCCGATTGGCACGATGGCGCATGAATACCTGCAGGCGCACCAGGCCTTCGGCACGCGCCTGGTCGACTTTCAGAGCGCGGCGCTCGAGAACTGGGTGCAGGAATACCGTGGCGACCTGGGCACGGCGCTGACCGATGTCGTCGGCATGGATGCGTTTTTGGCCGACTTCGACCTGTACTTCGCCAAGCTGTTCGACGGCTTGCGCCACGACTCGGGCGACCCGTTCGTGTGGGGCGAAAAGGCGCTGGCCCATTACGCGCGCCTGCGCATCAATGCACGCACCAAACGCCTCGTGTTCTCGGATGCGCTGACCATTCCCAAGGCCTTGAGCCTGTACCGGCATTTTGCCGACCGCGTGATGACGGGCTTCGGCATCGGCACCAAGCTGACCAACGACACGCCTTTCCCGTCGATCAACATCGTCATGAAGCTCGTGCGCTGCAATGGCCAGCCGGTGGCCAAGCTGTCGGACGAGCCGGGCAAGTCGCAGTGCACCGACGTCACGTACATCGCCTACCTGCGCCAGGTGTTCAACCACCCGTTATAGGCGGGCTCTGGCCGGGCTGCGCTACGCTGCTGCCGGCGCGGGACGTCGTGACTTTGGCGTAGCGCGCTTGGCCGCCGTCTTCTTCTTCGTCGTCGCCCGTGTCTTTGCAGCAGTCTTTGTAGCAGCCTTTGCAGGCGCTTTCTTGCGCGGCGCCGCAGGCGGCTTTTCTTCTTCGTACTTTAGCCGCTGCTGCAGCATCGCCAGCACGGCCGCTTCTTCGGGCTGCAGCGCGTGCAGGTCTTCAGCCAGTTTCTTTTCGGTTTGTTCGCGCATGACGTGCAGCGGCGCCCCTTCGAGGTAGGCGTCCAGCACGGCCGGGTGCACATAGCATTTGCGGCAGATCGTCGGCGTGTTGCCGAGCTTTTCTGCCACCGACTCGATCGCGCGCACGATGTTCTTCTTGGCCTGCGTCTCGGAGTCGAATTTTTCAAACTCCTGCAGGGCGAGCGCCGCCAGCACGGTGCCCGACCAGGTGCGGAAATCCTTGGCCGTGTATTCTTCGCCGGTGATCGCGCGCAGGTAGTCGTTGACGTCGCTGGAGTCGACGCTGTGCGTCTCGCCATCCTCGTCGATGTACTGGAACAGTTCCTGGCCCGGCAGATCGCGCGTGCGCTTGACGATGCCAGCCAGGCGCCGGTCGTGCACCTTGACCTTGTGGTAAACGCCGCTCTTGCCACGGAAGCTGAATTGCACGTCGCTGCCATCGACCTTCACGTGGCGGTTGCGCAGCGTCGTCAGGCCAAACGATTTGTTGGTGCGCGCGTATTCCTCGTTCCCGACCCGCATCATCGTCGCTTCGAGCAGGTAGACGATCGTGGCCAGCACTTTCTCGCGCGGCAAGCCCTGCAGCTTGAGGGCGCGGTCGACTTCGTGGCGGATCGCCGGCAGCGCGTCGCCGAACTTGAGCATGCGTTCGTACTTCACTTCATCGCGCGCGGTGCGCCATTTCGGGTGGTAGCGGTATTGTTTGCGGCCGCGCGCATCGCGCCCCGTCGCCTGCAGGTGACCGTTGGCCTGCGCGCAGATCCAGACGTCCTGCCAGGCGGGTGGAATCACCAGGCTCTTGATGCGCGCCAGCGTCGTCTCTTCCTCTACTTGATCGCCGTGAGCATCAAGGTAGCGAAAGCCGTCCTTGAGCGCCTCGCGGCGGATGCCGGCGCGGCCATCGTGCACGTAGCGCAGTCCGGCCGCGCGCGCGGCGCTGGTGGAATCCTGAGTGTCGAGTGCGTCGACTGTTTCGGTTGTCTGGCTGGGCATGGCGGTTCCGCAAATGATGAAAATTGCGTCGATGCTACGCCCGGGCCAGGGCCCGCACTGTACGCAAGATAACGGAGTGCGGGACAGCGCGCAGCAGGCCCGGTTCAGCGGTAACGCGCTTCGACCAGGTCGATCTCGCGCAGCAGCTTGCGCGCGACTTCGTCGGACAAGGTGTTGTTGCGCGCCATGCGCAGCAACACGGCGCGTTCGTGCTCGAGCGCGGCCAGGCGGTAGTGGCGTTCGGCGCTTTCGGCGGCGCGCGCATGCGCCGGATCGACATCGTTGCCGTTGCCGCCATCGAGCCGGTACTGGTACAGGCTGCGCACCTGGTCGACTGCGCTCGCGTGCATTTCGACCGCGCCTTGCGCATCGCAGCCCGAGGTGGGCGGTGGCGGTGGTGCGTTGGCGATGGCTTCGAGCGCTGCCAGCGCCGCCGCATGGCGCGCACGCGCCTCTTCGCTTTCATGCGCCGAATCGTGTGGCAGTTCGAGTCCGCGCAGCACGCGCGGCAGGCCGACGCTGGCCAGCACGAGCGAGACGACGATCACGGCGCTGGCCAGGAAGATCACCAGGTCGCGTCCCGGGAACGGCGCGCCGCCCGGCATCGCCAGCGGCAGCGTGAGCACGCCGGCCAGCGTGATCGCACCGCGCACGCCGGCTAGCGACGTGGCCAGGATCAGCCGTGGGTTGGGGCGGTATTCCGGCAGTTTCTGGCGCCGGGCGTTTAGCAGCGTCAGGCGCAGCGAGACCCAAACCCAGACGAAGCGCAGCAGGATCAGGCCGAAGCTGATGGCCAGCGCGTTCTTGGCCAGCCACCACACATCGTTCGCGCGCGGCAGCTCGGGCGCGACCAGGGCTGCATTGAGAATATCAGGCAGCTGCTCGCCCAGCAGCACGAACATAATGCCGTTGAGCGTGAACTGCACCGTGTCCCACACCACGGCGCGCCGCACGCGCGTCGTGGCCGCGGCGCGTCCGCTCAATTCGACATAGCTCATCGTTACGCCGGCCGCCACCGCGGCCAGGATGCCCGAGGCGGCCAGGTGCTCGGCCGCCAGATAGGCGCCGAACGGCAGCAGCAGGTTGATCAGGATCGGCGAGCCGCTTTCCTCGCCAATGCGCGCAGCCAGCTGGCGCTGGGCCCAGCTCACGCCCACCGTGATGCCCACGCCGATGGCCACGCCCGCCAGCGCGACCCACAGGAACGTGAGCGTGGCCTCGCCCAGCGAAAAGGTGCCGGTCAGGGCGGCGGCCACGGCGAAGCGGAAGCACACCAGGCCACTGGCATCGTTCAGCAGCGATTCGCCCTCGAGGATGTGCATCAGGCGCGGCGGGATCGGCACGCGCGCGGCGATCGACGAGACCGCGACCGGATCCGTGGGGGCCAGGATCGCGGCCAGCGCAAAGCACACCGCCAGCGGCAGCGAGGGAATCAGCCAGTGGATCAGAAAGCCCGCGCCCAGCACCGTAAACAGCACCAGGCCCAGGGCCAGTTCGAGGATGGTGGAGCGGTCGCGAAACAGCCCGACCTTGGGAATGCGCCAGCCGTCGAGAAACAGCAGCGGCGGCAGGAACACGAGGAAAAAGATATGCGGTTCGAGCCGTACCCCATGGCCGGTGCTGCCGGCAATGGCCGCGCCGAGCGCAATCTGCATCAGCGGCAGCGGCACCGCGAAGGGCAGCATGCGCACCAGGTAGCCGCTGGCCACCACCGCCAGCAGCATGGCCAGCACGATTCCCACTTCATCCATCAAGATCTCCCTGTTCGAGGCAGGATGATAAGGGATCGGAGCCGCCGGTGGCGACGCTATCGATCAGGCGGTGGATAAACTGGCTTGGGGCGCAGCCTGGAGTTCGGCCAGCAGCGCCTCGAGCGGCATTGGCCGGTGGAACAGGTAGCCTTGCATGCAGGCGTTGCCATGCGCGGCCAGGTATTCGGCCTGGGCCGACGTCTCGACGCCTTCGGCCACGACGCGCAGGCCCAGGTGGCCCGCCATTGCCATGATCGACTGCACGATGGCGGTGCCGTTCTTGTCGTGTGGGGTGTCGCGGATGAAGCTCTTGTCGATCTTCAGTTCGTACAGCGGCATCCGGGTCAGGTACGACAGGCTCGAATAGCCGGTGCCGAAATCGTCGATCGAGATGCGGATCCCGAGTGCGGCCAGCGCGTGCATCCGCTCGATGGTCTGGTCGAGGCGATCGACCAGCAAGCCTTCGGTGATCTCGAAGATCAGCTGGCCGGGCGGCACGCCCGTCTCGTGCAGGATCGCTTCGACCCGCGTGACGAAATCGTGCTGGCGGAACTGCATCGGGCTGACGTTGACCGACAGCGGGAAGCGGTGGCCGGCACGGTCCAGCACGTGCCAGGCCAGGCACGCTTCGCGCAGCGCCCAGTCGCCCAGCGCCACGATCAGGCCGCTCGACTCGGCCACCGGGATGAACACATCGGGCGGCACGCTGCTGCCATCCTTGCGGCGCCAGCGCATCAGCAGTTCGGCACCGCTCGGCACCCGTGCACCGTCGACCTGCAGTTGCAGGTGCAGCGAGAGTTCGCCGTTGTCGAGCGCCTGGTCCAGGTCGCGCTCGAGCGTCAGGCGGCCTTCGGCATCGGACAGCATGCCCGGTTCGAACAGCGCCACGCCATTGCGCCCGCGCGACTTCGCGTGGTACATCGCGGTATCGGCTTCGCGCAGCAGATCGTGTACCGTCTGGTGCGGCGCGTGGCCGGATGCCGTGAGCGCCACGCCGATGCTGCTGGTGGCGTAGTAGCGCTGGGCATCGATGACGATCTTGTCGGCCAGTGCAGCCCGGATCCGCTCGGCCACGGCCAGTGCGCGGTCGGTGGCCCGGTCCGCACTCTGCCCGAGCGTGTCGAGCAGGACGACGAATTCGTCCCCGCCCAGGCGCGCCACGCTGCCCTCGTCGCCGGTCATTGCCACAAGGCGATTGGCCACGTTCTTGAGCAGCTGGTCGCCAGTCGCATGGCCGCGGGCGTCGTTGACGGTCTTGAAGTTGTCGATGTCGACGTACAGCACCGCAGCCATCGACCCGCCCGTACGGGCGCCAGCCACCGCCAGGTCGAGCCGCTCCATCAGCAACCGCCGGTTCGGCAGCCCGGTCAGCACGTCGTAGAAGGCCAGCCGGTGAATCGCAGCGGCGGCGTTGCGCCGTTCAGTCACGTCGCGGCTGACGATGACCCAGTGCGTGATCGCGCCGCTGTCGCCCGAGAACGGCACCATCTCGGCCTCGACCCAGTAGGGCGTGCCGTGCTTCGTGTACAGGACCATCTCAGCGCTGGCGGCATCCTTGTGCATCACGGCCGTGATCACGCGCCTGACCGTCTCCTGGTCGGTGTCGGGCCCTTCGAGCATGCGCACGCTGCGCCCGATGACTTCTTCGCGCGCGTAGCCGGTGTGGCGCAGCAGCGCGTCGTTGGCAAAGATGATCGGCTGCTCGGCGCCAGGCGTGTCGACCATGCGCGCGATCATGACCATGTCGTTCAGGCGCGCGACCGCGGCCGCCGTCAGGCGCAGTTCGTCGTTGACGGCGTGCAGGCGTAACTGGCCCGCTTCCAGCCCGGTGGCAGCAGTGCGCGCTTCGAGAAGCGATTGCGCCAGTCCCTTGAGCAGGGTGCCGCTGGTGATCGTGATCAGCGCGCCAATGCAGCAGAAGTTGATGACGACGACGAGCGCCGATGCCAGGCAATTCTGTTCCAGGCCGGGCACGTACAGGTGGACCTGGTCGTTCACGCCCAGCAGCAGGACAGAGGCAGCGCACAGGGCCAGTGCGGCGAGCGCGTGGCGCATGCCGAGCAGGATGACTGCCATCGCTGGCAGGGCCATCAGGTAGACCAGCCCGATCGGTCCCACTGCGACCAGCAGACCGATGGACAGCAGGAAGAGCGTGGCCAGGAAGTTCAGCACGCGTAGCTTGTGCGAAATGCGATCCAGACGCCAGATGACAAACAGCCATGCCAGCGTCGCCACATCCATGACGGCCACCGGCCATTTGCCTTTGAGCAGCATCAGCGGGATGCTGGGCAGGGCGGCGGCGCATCCCAGAATCATGACGATGGGAAGGATGGTCGCGAACACCTTGACGCGCCAGCGCGCGATGTCATCTGGAGGAACTGTCATGAAGCATCCTGTTCGGCACGCCGCACGGAGTTACTCCGGAGCATAGTATTTTTCTTGATACAAATTCTATGCAGTTGTCATGTTGCCTGTCACGCACAATCTGACAAGCTGTTGTTCCAATGAAACGGCGCGCATCGCGAAGGCGGTTCAGTCGCGCTATGTTCGTCAGTCGGGGCCCGCTTGCGCCAGCAAATCGCTCAATTGCACCGTGTTGATGGGCTTGACGAGGTAATGGTCGAACCCTGCCTGGGTTGCCTGTTCGCGGTCCTGCTGGCGGCCGTAACCCGTGGCGGCGATCAGCGTCGCGCCCTCCATCCCGGGCAATCTGCGCAGGCGCCGCGCCAGTTCATTGCCATCGATCTCGGGCAGGCCGATGTCGAGCAGGCACACCTGTGGTGTAAATACGGTGGCGACATCGATCGCATCCAGCGCGCCGTACACCACCTCCACCCTGTGCCCGCTCGCGCGCAGGAACAGGCTCAATGTGTGGGCGGCGTCGAGATTGTCGTCCACCACGAGGATGCGCAGCTGGCCGACGGCGCTGGCGCTGGCGCCCAGCGGCGACACCGCCGGACTGGCCAGATTCTCCTGGGCGAAGCGCGGCAGGCGCACGGTGAACGTGCTGCCCATTCCCGGACCGGCACTCATCGCGCCGACGCTGCCGCCGTGCAGTTCGACCAGGCTGCGGGCCAGTGCCAGGCCCAAGCCCAGGCCGCCCTGCGAGCGGTCCGGGGTGCGCTCGGCCTGCGTAAACAGGTCGAACACGCGCTCGACGAGGCGCGCATCCATGCCGATGCCGTCGTCCTTCACGTCGATGACCCACGCGTCGCCTTCCAGCGTCAGTTGCAAGGTGATGTGGCCGCCCTCCGGCGTGTACTTGGTCGCATTGCCCAGCAGGTTGGCCACGACCTGCACCAGGCGCTTGTGGTCGCCCTTGACGCTGGCCGGTTCTGGCGGCATGTCCAGCACCACCTTGTGGCGGCGGGCGAGCATCATGGGCCGGATCTGCTCGGCCGCGTCGTCGACCACTTTGCGCAGGTCGAGGATCTGGGTCGACAGCGTCACCAGGCCGCGTGTCACGCGCGAGACGTCCAGCAGGTCGTCGACGAGGCTCGTCATGTGCTCGACCTGGCGCGCGATGATGGCGCAGGTCTGCGTAATCTGCGCATTGTCCGAATGCAGCAGCTTGAGCAGATGGGCGCCGGTGCTGATCGGCGCGAGCGGGTTGCGCAGTTCGTGGGCCAGCATCGCCAGGAATTCGTCCTTGCGCTGGTCGGCCGCGCGCAGCTCGCGCTCGGCCAGGCTGCGCTGGGCTTCTTTCTGTTGCAGGTGTTCTGCCATCTCGTCCAGGGCCGCGGCCAGCCGGCCGATTTCCTCGCTGTTCGACCCGATGCCGGTACGGGCATCGAGTTCGCCGGCGGCGATCCGGCGCGCCACTGTCATCAGCGTGCGTACCCGCCGGACAATCAGCTTGTCGCCGGCCAGCCAGGCCGCCAGCAGGGCCAGGATGGTCGTCAGGCCCAGGCCGAGCAGCGACATCAGCTGGGCCTCGCGCGCCACGCGCGTGATGGTCTCGGTCGGCACGCCGATCGTGACCGTATAGTCCGACAGCGTGGGCGGGCCGACGCGCGCGAACGCATGCAGGCGCTCGACGCCGTCCTCGCCCTGGATCACGCGGGCCTTGTCGTGCGGGCCGCGCATCGCTGCAAACAGCGTGGCCGGAACACGCTTGCCGAACCAGCGCTCGGGATCGGGGCGGCGTGAAATCAGCTTGCCCGAGGCGTCGGCCGTTTCGAGGATCGAACCGGCCGGCAGGCTGATGTCGTTGACGAAGGTATCCAGGCCCGCCAGGTCCATCGCTGCGAACACGACCGCCACCACCTGGCCGTCGCGGTCGGTGACGGGGTAGGTCAGGTTGATCGTGTGCCGGCGGATCACGCGCCCGAAAATGTAGTCGCTGGCGATGAAGCGGCGTTCGGCGATGGCGCGCTTGAAGTGGGGGCGGTCGCCCAGGTTCACCGGATGCAGCATCGGCACCGCGCTGCAACTGACGTCGCCATTGAGCTGGATGAGGCCAAAATTGACATACAGTTCGTTGCGATCGAGCACGTTGACCAGCAGCGCATTGCAGTCGGCGGTATTGCCCATCAGGTCCGGCACGCTGGCCAGGTCGACCAAGATCTGGCGCGCGCGGTCGATCGACTGCGCTTCGTTGGCGGCAGCCAGTGCCGTCAGGCGTTTCAGGTTCTCTTCGGACGCGCGGATCGCGGCTTCGCGCTCGCGCAGCCCGCCGAGCACGGTGACGATCGCGATCGGCGTGATGGCCAGCAGCACCAGCAGCATCAGCCGGCTGCGCAGGCTGTTCAGGCGAAAGCGTCCAGGTGACTTGTTCATCGTTGCGGCCCCCGGTATGGTGTGCCGGCGACGGCGGGAAGCGCGATCTTCTGTGCGAGGCGGAGCATGGCTGGCGAACGATTCATCGATAAAAACCGCAACGTAATGCGAAGGAAATGACAGCGAAGTTTCCTGATTGTACTAAAAATTGACTTGTCCATCGTGGATCAGTCTCGCGTGCGCCACGCCCGTTGACATGTCGTGAAGCAGCACAGGTAAGATAGGCGCCATGCCAGTACAGGAGAGACCATGAACATCGTCTGCGTCGGCGGCGGGCCGGGCGGTCTGTACGCCGCCCTGCTCATGAAACTGCGCGATCCGCGCCGCACCGTCACGCTCGTCGAGCGCAACCGGGCTGGCGACACGTTCGGCTGGGGTGTCGTGTTTTCGGATCAGACGCTGGGCAATCTGGTGCTGGCGGATGCACCGAGCGCGCGCGCGATCGAAGGCGCGT
Organism: Massilia sp. MP_M2; assembly: GCF_039123635.1. NCBI lineage: Bacteria > Pseudomonadati > Pseudomonadota > Betaproteobacteria > Burkholderiales > Oxalobacteraceae > Massilia > Massilia sp. MP_M2. The sequence goes on along the minus strand of NZ_JBCHJF010000007.1, from coordinate 168,253 downwards.
TCAAGCGCTGGGATGCGATCGACGTCCTGATCGGCGGCGCCGCCGTTACCTCGCACGGCCATGGTTTCTGCGGCATCGCGCGCAAGCGCCTGCTCGGCATCCTGCAGGCGCGCTGTGAACAGGCCGGTGTGGCGCTCGTGTTCGATACCGAGGTGGCCGACGAGGTGGCGCTGGCGCGCCGCCATGGCGCCGACCTGGTGGTGGCCGCCGACGGCGTGCACAGCGCGATCCGTACGCGCCATGCGGCCGTGTTCCAGCCAGAGTTGCAAGAACAAAATTGCCGCTACGTCTGGCTCGGCACGCGGCGTCGCTTCGCCGCGTTTACGTTCGCGTTCGAACCGACCGAACACGGCTGGTTCCAGGCCCACGCCTATCAGTATGATGACCAACATGCGACCTTCATCGTCGAGACACTGGAATCGACCTGGCGCGCCAGCGGCCTGGCCGACATGGACCCAGCCGCCACGCTGGTGTTTTGCGAGCGCTTGTTCGCCAGTCTTCTTGGCGGCGAGCCGCTCCTGACCCAGGCCACCCGTGGCGGCGGCGCCATGTGGAATCGCTTCGCGCGCCTGGCCTGCCGCCAGTGGGTGGATGCGATCGACGTCGACGGCCGGCGCGTGCCGCTGGTGCTGCTGGGCGACGCCGCGCACACGGCGCATTTTTCCATCGGCTCGGGCACGAAGCTGGCACTGGAAGACGCCATCGCGCTGGCCGCCGAGCTGCCGGTGGACCAGGCTGGCGCCGCCGGCCTCGACGCCGCGCTGCTGCGCTACCAGGCGGCGCGCGCGGTCGACGTGAGCAAGCTGCAAAGCGCGGCGCGCAATTCGACCGAATGGTTCGAGAACGTGGCCCGCTACAGTGCCATGGACCCCAACGTGTTTGCCTACTCGCTGCTCACGCGCAGCCAGCGCCTGTCGCATGAAAACTTGCGCCTGCGCGACCCCGCCTATATAGACGGCTTCGAGCGCCGCTTTGCCGCGCAGGCGGCAGCGCAGGCCGGCGTGGCCGCGCCGACGGTGTCCACGCCGCCGATGTTTACGCCATTGCGGGTGCGCGACCTGCTGCTCAAGAACCGCGTGGTCGTCTCGCCGATGGCGCAGTACGCGTGCGTCGACGGCGTAGCGGGCGACTTTCACCTCGCGCATCTTGGCGCACGTGCGCTGGGCGGGGCCGGCCTGGTCATGGCCGAGATGACCTGCGTGTCAGCCGACGCGCGCATCACGCCGCGCTGCGCGGGGCTGTACCTGCCCGAACACACGCTGGCCTGGGCCCGCATCGTCGACTTCGTGCATGCGGCGAGCGACGCGAAGATCGGTATCCAGCTGGGCCACGCGGGCGCCAAGGGTTCGACCCGGCCGATGTGGGAAGGGATCGACCAGCCGCTTGCGCACGGCAACTGGCCGCTCGTCTCGGCGTCGCCCCAGCAGTATCTGCCCGGCGTGTCGCAGGTGGCGCGCCAGGCGAGCGAGGCCGACATGGCGCAGATCGAAGCCGATTTCGTGCGCGCCACGCTGGCGGCGCGCGAGGCGGGTTTCGACTGGCTCGAACTGCATTGCGCGCACGGCTATTTGCTGTCGAGCTTCATCTCGCCACTGACCAACCGGCGCATTGACGCCTATGGCGGCAGTCTCGAAAACCGTTGCCGCTTTCCGCTGCGGGTGTTTGCCGCCGTGCGCGCGGCCTGGTCGGCGCACCTGCCGATCAGCGTGCGCATCTCGAGCCACGACTGGGTCGATGGCGGCACCACACCGGGCGACGCGGTGGACATCGCGCGCCTGTTCCGCGCCGCCGGCGCCGACATGATCGATTGTTCGTCCGGACAGGTGAGCAAGGCCGAGCAGCCCGTGTATGGCCGCATGTACCAGACGCCGTTTTCCGACCGCATCCGCAACGAGGCCGGCATCGCGACGATCGCCGTCGGTGGCATCAGCGAGGCCGACCACGTCAACAGCATCATCGCCGCCGGTCGCGCCGACCTGTGCGCCGTGGGCCGCCCGCACCTGGCCAATCCGGCCTGGACGCTGAACGAGGCGGCGCGCATCGGCTACACTGGCGCCGCGTGGCCGCGCCAGTACGCGCCCGGCAAGCAGCAACTCGAACGCGCTCTGGCGCGCGGGCGTCCGGGCGCGTGACGCGCTCTTTCATTTTCCAATGCGTCATCAGGAGCAGTGCATGCATGATCCAGCGATCAATCGAACAAGCCTGACCGGCTACGCGGCGCAGCACGTCGGCTTTGTGCTTGATCCCGCGACGCGCGTGGCGACCCTGACGCTCAATCGGCTCGATCGGCCCGAGCGCAAGAACCCGCTCACGTTCGCCGCCTACGCCGAGCTGCGCGACCTGTTTCGCGCGCTGGCATATGCCGACGATGTCAAGGCGGTCGTGCTCACCGGCGCGGGCGAGAACTTCTGCTCGGGTGGCGACGTGCACGAGATCATCGGACCACTGACGCAACTCGACATGCCGGGCCTGCTGGCCTTTACGCGCATGACCGGCGACCTCGTGAAAGCGATGCGCGCCTGTGGGCAGCCGATCATCGCGGCGGTGGACGGCGTGTGCGCCGGCGCCGGTGCGATCCTCGCACTGGCCTCGGACATCCGCTATGCCACGGCGCGCAGCCGCACCGCCTTTCTGTTTGCGCGCGTGGGCCTGGCCGGCTGCGACATGGGCGCCTGCGCCTTGCTGCCGCGCGTGATCGGGCAGGGCCGCGCCACTGAATTGCTGTACACCGGTCGTTCGATGGATGGCGAGGAGGGCGAGCGCTGGGGTTTTTTCAATCGCCTGTGCGCGCCAGGCCAGGTGCTCGAACAGGCGCAACTGTTCGCCGCGCAGTTGGCCGCCGGCCCGACGTTCGCGCACGGCATGACCAAGAAGATGCTGCACCAGGAATGGAATATGGGCGTCGACGAGGCCATCGAGGCCGAGGCGCAGGCGCAGGCCATCTGCATGATGGCGCAGGATTTCCAGCGCGCCTACCAGGCGTTCGTGAACAAAGAGCCGCCGCGCTTCGAGGGCAATTGATGGCACACGATGCTCTCGACTGGCCGTTTTTCGATGCGCACCACGGCGTGCTGGCGCGCGAGCTGGACGCCTGGGCGGCCGTGAACCTGTCCGACGCGCACGGGGCCGATGTCGATGCGGTTTGCCGCGCACTGGTCGCGCGCCTGGGGCAGGGCGGCTGGCTGCGCCACGCCGTGGCCGGTGCCGAGCACGGCGGCGCGCACGCCGCGATCGACACGCGCGCCATTTGTCTGATTCGCGAAACGCTGGCGCGCCATGCGGGTCTGGCCGATTTTGCGTTCGCGATGCAGGGCCTGGGCAGCGGCGCGATCTCGCTGTTTGGCAGCGCTGCGCAGCGCCGCAGCTGGCTGCCGCGCGTGGCCGATGGCAGCGCCATTGCCGCCTTTGCGCTGTCCGAGCCCGCTGCCGGCTCCGACGTCGCGGCCCTGCAATGTGCGGCGCGGCGTGACGGTGACGCCTGGGTACTCGATGGCGAAAAAACCTGGGTCTCGAATGGCGGTATCGCCGACTTTTACGTCGTGTTCGCGCGCACGGGAGAACCGGCCGGGCGCAGCGCGCGCGGTATCTCGGCCTTCATCGTCGATGCGGCCACACCGGGCCTTGCGGTCGCCGAGCGCATCGACGTGATCGCGCCGCACCCGTTGGCGCGCCTGCGCTTTGCTGGCTGCCGGGTGCCGGCCGCCTGTCAGGTCGGCCTTGAGGGCGATGGCTTCAAGATGGCGATGGCCACCCTCGACGTGTTTCGCACATCGGTGGCGGCAGCAGCGCTGGGCTTTGCACGGCGTGCGCTGGCCGAAGCACTGGCGCATGCGCAGGCGCGGCCACTATTCGGCAAGTTGCTGGCCGACTTCCAGCTCACGCAGGCCCGGCTCGCGCAGATGGCGCTCGAGATCGACGCCGCCGCGCTGCTGACCTACCGGGCGGCGTGGCTGCGCGACAGCGGCAAGCGCGTCACAAAAGAAGCGGCAATGGCCAAGCTGGCCGCGACCGAATCGGCGCAGCGCGTGATCGACGGCGCGGTGCAGCTGTTCGGCGGGCAGGGCGTGCAGCGCGGTCAGGTCGTCGAGGGCCTGTACCGCGAAATCCGCGCCCTGCGCATCTACGAGGGAGCCAGCGAAGTGCAGCTCCTGATCATCGCGCGCGAACTGCTCGCGCAGGAAGCCTGAGGCCGCATGCCGGAAGAATCGATGGAGTTCTTGCAACCGCCCGGCTGGCCTCGTCCGAAAGGCTACGCCAATGGGGTCGTCGCGCGCGGCCGTCAGGTCCACGTCAGCGGGATGGTCGGCTGGACCCCGGCAGGGGTGTTCGAGACCGATGATTTCGTCGCGCAGTCGCGCCAGGCGCTGGCCAATATCGTGGCCGTGCTGCGCGAAGCCGGCGCCGGCCCCGAGCACATCGTGCGCATGACCTGGTATGTGCTCGACAAGCGCGAATACCTGGGCGCCGGGCCGGCGCTGGGCGCAGCTTACCGCGACGTCATTGGCCGCCATTATCCGGCCATGACGGCGGTGCAGGTCGCCGGCCTGATGGAAGATCGTGCGCGGGTCGAGATCGAGGTGACGGCCATCGTCCCGGACTGAACGCCGCCGGTCGGACCTTTCTGTTACCTTGGTCTTCAACCAACACCCAGGGAGACCAGCATGACCAATCCAATCGTCCGCATGATCCAGGATTTCGCGCTTGCAGAGCAGGTTCGGGACGATTTCCTGGCCGCAGGCTTTAGCAAGGACGCCGTCGTCCTGTCGCCAGTTGGCGACGAAGCCGGGCCGGGTCAGTCCAATTTCACCGTCGGCGATTCGTCCGAGGTCAAGGGCGGCACCGGCTACAACGATGTGTTCCGTCCCGAAGGCGACGTGCACGGCGCCTGCATCCTCAAGATCATGACGACCGACGCCAGCCAGGAAGACATGGCCAATGCTATTTTTGCCCGGCACCACGCGGCGTCCCCGCATGCAATGAGTGCGCAGGGCGTGCCATAACGTCTGGCGGGTAGCCTCGCTCCAAGTTCAGCCTGTCGACGAGCATCTCTGTTGAGCGTCGATCGGCACCCCTTGGTCCACCTTCAAACGAACGAACGGCCCCCAATTGGGGGCCGTTCGTTTTTACGCGGCATTCTCGTGGTGACTGCCTGGGGCAGTCACCACGGGTTGGCTTAGCGGCGGGTTGGGCCGCGTGCGTCACCGCGTTCGATGAACGCTTTCATCTGTGCCAGGTCGTCATCCATCTGGCGCTGTGGGTCGACACCCAGCATGCGCGCCACGCTATGGCCGAGCACGCCGGCTGGCGGGGTATAGCTGATGCGCACCGTCGCGCGCGTGCCGCCATTGCTTGGCTCGAACGTGACGCTGCCGTCCTGTTCGATTTCCGAACCCGGCTCGCTGCGCCACGACAGGCGATCCGGACGCGACTGCTCGGTCATGACTGCGTTCCACGCGTACTCCATACCGCCAGGGCCGCGCACGACCCAGTGCGAACGGCGATGGCCGAGGTCACGCACTTCGGTCACGTGCGACATGAAGCGCGGGAAGTTTTCGACATCGGACCAGGCATCGAACACTTCGCGTGGCGAGGCATCGATGAAGACGCTGTTCTCGACCTCGACCCGGCTCGCTTCGCCGCGGTGACGCAGCGAATCGACCAGGTTGCGGCCACGGTCGCTGCGCAGCAGCACTGCGAGCGCGCCCAGACCCAGCAGGGCGACGGCCGGCGAACGGCGCGCCAGGCCAACGACGCTCAGCGCGCTGGTGCCGAGCAGGGCCGAGTTGGTCAGCGTCGGGCCGCGCGCGCCGAAGGCTTGCGTCAGGTGATCGGTCCATTCGCGCACCTGGTTGCCCACGGCGTTGGCACGGGCACGGGCGCCGTTGCCGGCGCTGTGCGCGGCCTGCGCCAGGTTCTCACGGGCGGTGTCGGCGCGTTCGCGTGCGCGATCGGCAGCGTCATCGGCGCTGGTACGGGCCTTGTCGGCAGCGTCACTGGCGCTGCTGCGTGCCTTGTCGGCATTGTAGTTGGCGCGCTCGCGTGCATCGTTGGCGACGTGCTGCGCGCGCGAACGGACGTCGTCCGCGTAGTCGCGTGCATCGTCAGCGGCGCGGGCGGCGGCGCTGCGGGCCGTGTCGGCAGCATGCGAGACGCGATCACGGGCCGTGTCAGCGGCGTGCGAGACACGGTCACGGGCGTAATCGGCCGCGTGCACGGCGCGGTCGCGCGCATCGTATGACGCTTCGGCCAGGCGGCCGCGCGCGTGTTCGAGGCGGTCACGCGTCTGGTGCGATGCTTCGGTCAGGCGATCGCCGGCAGCATGGGCAGCGCCTGCCAGGCGCTCGCCTGCGCGCAGGTACACCGATTCGGCACGTTCGCGCGCCGAATCGAAGCGCTCACCGGCAGTATGAAGGGCGTGTTCGAGTTTGTCGGCGCCGCGATGACGCGCATCGCGCAGTGCGCCCTTGGCGCGCGCACGGCGTTTCGGGCCGCGGTCCGGGTCGAAGGCGTACATCAGCAGGGCGCCTGCCACTGCGGCGCCAATCCATTTGCCTGCGTTGTTTCCCTGATCGTTCGATTCGTTCATGTCGGCTCCTCTCGGTTAGATATACGGTATTGCGTCGGACCCAACCCCTACCGGGCAGTGCCACATGCAGCCTGGCGGTTCGGTCCGTCACTGGTCTGTGTTAGTTGAATGCATCGTGCATTCGCACCCATAAAAAAACCGCGCCGCTTCGCAATCATGCGTTGCAGTGCGGCCCGGCGAACCATTGCCCGGTTCACGAGGAACCTGATGCGCAGGTATCTGCGTGCATTGCATTTAGCATACACCACGGTTTCACCGCACCGGCGTTCGTTTGCCGCTGGGAAATTCGACGTGATTTGATCCTGCTCGACTTTGATTGCCAGGGGATCAGACTTCCTGGCCGGCATTGGCGAACAGCTGGGCCGTCCAGTCGGAGAATGCCCGCATCGCCGGCGACAGAAAGCGCTGATGCGGGTAGAGCAGTGATACCGGAACCGGGGCGGGGCGCTTGTCAGCGAGCACTTCGATCAACGCCCCTGTGCCCAATTGGTCTGCCACCAGAATCTCGGCCAGCTGCATCAGGCCGGTTCCGTCGAGGCCCAGCTCGATGTACAGCCCGGTTTCGTTGACCGCCACCGTGCCAGCGACCGCAACGGTGACGCTGTCTCCGTCTTCGGAAAAATGCAGCTCGCTGCCCCGCCGCGTCGTGCTGGAAAAATAGTGGACCGCCCGGTGTCGTGCCAGATCCACCAGCTCTTTGGGAATGCCTTGTTCTTCGAGATAGGACGGTGCCGCGCAGGTCACCCAACGCAACGCGCCCAAACGGCGTGCAACCAGCGTCGAGTCATGGAGATTGCCGGTACGGATAACGCAGTCGACGCCTTCCTGGATCAAGTCCACCTGACGATCATTTACGCCGATCATCAGGTAGACATCGGGGTAGCGCTGCTGAAACTGCGCCAGCTGCGGCAAGATCAAGGCATGCGCGATGCCGCCAGGCACATCCACGCGCAGCTTCCCCTGCGGACGCTCGGCAGGGCCTTGCAGACTGGATTCCGTGTCGGCAATCAGATCGAGTATCTCGCGGCAGCGGTGGAAATATTGCTCACCTTCCGGCGTCAAGCTGAGGTTTCTGGTGGAACGGTTCAGCAAGCGTACCTGCAGATGTTTTTCGAGCCTTTTGATGATGCCTGTCACCGATGATGGCGGTAAGCCAAGGGTATCTGCTGCGCGAACAAAACTTCGGCTGTCGACCACGCGAAGAAACACCTGCATTGCCTGAACGCGATCCATCGTAGGTCCTGATAGCGATAAAGAAAACGGCACTATAGCCCAACATTGTTCGCATTTTCTGCATGATGAAAACCGCCAGGGCTACTTTTTCCGCGTTGCCATACCCGCTACCGTGCAGCTATCGAACCCACAGGAGCAATCAACAATGTCCAATCAAGACCATCCACTGGCAGTGTCGCTGACGAACCAGGCCAATCCGAACGCCATGTCCCGGAACATTCTCGTGCTCGGTGCCGGCGAGCTCGGCCTGCCGGTGCTGCGCAGTCTTGCGCAGCGCGCCAGGAACTTCGACGGTGTGACCATCAGCGTGCTGCTGCGCGCTAGCGCCATCCAATCTACTTCGCCTGGCAAGCAAGGTGATATCGCCGAGATCCGGGATCTTGGCATCCAGATCGTCCCGGGCGACCTGGTGAAGAGCTCGATCGATGAGCTGGCCGCAGTCTTCGGGCAATATGACACGGTCATCGGGTGCGCCGGCTATGCGGCGGGCATCGATACGCCAATGAAGTTGGCGCGCGCTGCCCTGCAGGCGCAACTCCCAAGGTACTTCCCATGGCAGTTCGGCGTCGATTTCGACGTGATCGGTCGTGGCGGCCCGCAGGACATCTTCGACGCACAGCTGGACGTGCGCGAACTGCTGCGTGCTCAGGATCAGACCGAGTGGGTCATCATCTCGACCGGCATGTTCATGAGCTATCTGTTCGAGCCTGAATTTGGCGTGGTCGACCTCAAAGAACATGCCGTCCATGCCCTCGGCAGCCTCGACACCGCTGTGACGCTCACGACGCCGGATGATATCGGCATGCTTACTGCCGAGATCATGTTTGCCCAACCCCGTATCCGCAACGAGATCGTGTTTCTGGCTGGCGACACCGTGACGTACGGAGAAGTCGCCGACAAGCTGCAGGCGGCGCTTGGCCACCCTTTCAACCGTGCGGCATGGAGCGAAGCGGATTTAATGGACGAATTGGCGCGCGAGCCGGACAATATGATGCGCAAGTACCGCGCCGCCTTCGCGCAAGGACGCGGTGTTGCCTGGGACAAGAGTGGCACGTTCAACAGCCGTCGCGCGATTGCCGTGACCGACGTGGCAACCTGGATCGCTGCGAACCTGCCGTCTGGCCGCAGCGCGTAATCGTCAGGTAGCCGGCTCGGGCGCGTGCGCGCACCAACCCGGCGGATTCAGCCGAGCTGGCTGGCGTGGAAACGCAGATGGTCTTCGACAAACGTCGAGATGAAGTAGTAACCGTGGTCGTAGCCGCTCTGGCGGCGCAGCGTCAGCGGCTGGCCGATGCGGGCGCAGGCGCCTTCAAAGGCCTCTGGCCGCAGCTGCTCGGGCAGGAACTTGTCGCCCAGGCCCTGGTCGATCAGGATGCCGCCAGGGAAGGGCGCCGTCTCGTGCTTTGCCATCAGCGCGCTGGCGTCGTAGTGCTGCCAGGTGCTTTCATCCGGGCCCAGATAACCGCCAAACGCTTTCACACCCCATGGGCAGCGGCTTGGCGCGGCGATGGGCGCAAACGCCGACACCGAGCTGAACAGCTCAGGATGACGCAGTGCCATGACCAGCGCGCCATGGCCGCCCATCGAGTGGCCGAAGATGCCCACGCGCGCCGGATCGGCCGGCAGCAGATCGAGCACCAGCGCGTGCAGTTCGAGCAGGTAGCTGTGCATGCGGTAATGCGTCGACCATGGCGCTTCGGTGGCGTCCAGGTAAAAGCCGGCACCGACGCCGAAGTCCCAGCTGTCGGTCTCGCCCGGCACGTTCGCGCCGCGCGGGCTGGTGTCGGGCGCCACCAGGATGATGTCAAGTTCGCTCGCCACGCGCTGGGCGCCGGCCTTGGTCATGAACGTTTCGTCGGTACAGGTCAGGCCCGCCAGATAGAACAGCACGGGCAGCTTCTTGCCGTTTGCCTCGGGCGGCAGGTACACCGAAAACTTCATCGGCAAGCCGATGGCGCTGGAATCGTGCTGGTAGAAACGTTGCTCGCCGCCGAAGCAGGCATGTTGGTTCAGGAGTTCGGACATCGTCATGTGGTGGACAGTGAAAGATGCGGCCAGTATGCCGCGTCCTGCGCCAGCATGCCAACTACACCAGTCCAAGCGCGCCAAGCACGGCGCCGGCCGCCAGCATCCACAATATGTGCAGGCGCGTGCGCCAGATGACGAGGCAGCTCGCCACCGACAGCAGCCACAGCGGCCAGCGGTCCGGATCAACGCCCCCGCCGGTGGCCAGCAGCCACGCGGTCGACAGCAGCATCGCAATAACGAGCGGGGCCATGCCCTGCTTGAAGGCTCGCACGGCCCGCCGTTCACGATTGCGCTGTGCCCATTGCGCCACCTGATAGGTAAAGACGGTCGACGGCAGCATGATGCCCACCATCGCGATGACCACGCCGCACAGCGCGGCCAGCGTGCTGCCGTTGTTCAGGCCGACGTTCCAGCCCAGCAGCGCCACGAACAGCACATTCGGTCCGGGCGACGACTGCGCCAGCGCGACCGAGTCGTTAAATTGCGCCGGTGTCAGCCAGCCCTGGCGCTCGACCAGGTAGCGCTGCATTTCGGATGTGGTCGAGATCGCACCGCCAAGCGACATCAGCGACAGCGCCAGGAAGTGCGTAAACAGGCTGACCCAGTCGTGCCAGGTGAACACCAGCTGCGGCGCGCTCATGGCTTGAACCTGCGCCAGGCCAGCACGCAGCCCAGGCCACCAAGGCCGAACACGACCGTTGCCAGCGGCACCCGCACCCAGGCCAGCAGCACGAAGCCGAGCACGGCGATCAGCACGCAGGCCACGAGCGGCAGCACGTTCTTGCCCAGCGCGGCCGCCATCTTCAGGCCGGTGGCCGCCACCAGCCCCGCGGCCACGGCCGCCATGCCGCGCAGCGCGCCCTGGACCGCCGGCATGTCGGCGAAGCGGGCATAGACCAGGGCCAGCGCCAGCACCACGACCAGTGGCGCGGCCAGCAAGCCGGCCAGTGCGCTCATCGCGCCGGCCAGGCCGAAGTGGCGCTGGCCAATCATCATCGCCAGGTTGCACACGTTCGGCCCCGGCAAGATCTGCGCGACCGACCATTCTTCGATGAATTCTTCATTGCTCAGCCAGCGTTTGCGCTCGACCATTTCGCGCTGGATCACGGCCAGCACGCCGCCAAAGCCCTGTAGCGCAATCAGTGTGAATGAGACGAACAGGTCGGTGCACGATTCGGGAACGGGGTGGCTGGTGGCCGGTGCGCCCGGCTGCGCGCTCGGGGAGGGAAGGGGCGAAGGACTCATCCCGTTATTATCGCTGCTGCGCGGTATCCGCGCTTTCCACGAGCAATGTATTCGCACATTGATACAGCTTTGCCATTGACTTTGCATCTGCTTGGCCAATAATCGTGGTGCATGACACATCCACCATGATCGGAGATCAGCGATGAAATTACCGCACACGCAAGACATCCATCCATGCGTTGCCGGCGCGTCCGAGCTGCGATCCAATGCTGGCCAGCGTGATGTCGTCACGCGCGGGATTGCCACATTGGGCGAGCTCGGCGTCGTGCCGGCGGTCGAATACCTGAAGTCCAACGGTGTAAGGGCGAAGGTCATCGAGCGCGTGCTGCTTGAACCCGAACGGCGCCGCGCGCTGGCGTGATCTGCACGGTGGCGCGCTCGCTGTCAAGGGTGCGACTGCCTTTGTTTGCGCCCAATGTGCAGTTGTCACCGTCGTTGCCTTCCCAATAGGCAAATTGTTGAAAGCCGCCCCGCAGGCCGTGTTCAGCCTGTCAAGCCCCCTCTTTTCCACATAGTTATTCACAGACTTTGTGGATATCCAGAAAAGGTTTTATTTGTCCGGGGCTTACCGATGGCACTTCAGGTCGGGCCTGATCTTGCGAGCGGGCAAGCATGATGGTCGTGCGATTTAGCGCTTGCGGACCGATACTGGATAAATGTACAGTATCGCTTTCTCCGCTTGCCACTCCATGACCACCGCTACCGCCGCGCCCGCCATCGAAGACCCGTTCGCCAGCCTGAATCCGGCGCAGCGCGCCGCGGTCGAGCACGATATCGGTGTGGAGGCGCCGCGCCCATTGCTGGTGGTGGCCGGTGCGGGCTCCGGCAAGACCAACACGCTGGCGCATCGCGTGGCGCGCCTGATCGGGGCCGGCGCCGATCCGCAGCGCATCCTGCTGCTGACCTTTTCACGCCGCGCGGCTGGCGAAATGACCCAGCGGGCCAGCGGGGTCCTGCACCGGCTGCTGGGCCGCGCCAGCTCGGCCCGGTCCCAGGCGCCGGTGGCGCTGCCCTGGGCCGGCACCTTTCACAGCATCGGCGCGCGCCTGCTGCGCGAATTCGCCGGGCGCATCGGCCTCGATCCGCAATTCACGATCCACGACCGGGGCGACGCCGAAGACCTGATGGGCATGGTGCGCCACGAGATCGGCCTGTCCCGCACCGAAAAACGCTTTCCCATGAAAGGCACCTGCCTGTCGATCTATTCGCGCGTGGTCAATAGCCGCGATCCGCTCGATCAGGTCTTGCAGGCGTATTTCCCGTGGTGCGCAGAATGGGAGGCCCAGCTCAAGACGCTGTTTGGCGCGTATGTCGACGCCAAGCAGGAGCAAAACGTGCTCGACTATGACGACCTGCTGCTGTTCTGGGCCGAGATGGCAGCCGACCCGGTACTTGGGGCTGAATTAGGCAGCTGGTTCGACCATGTTCTGGTCGACGAGTACCAGGATACCAACCGTCTGCAGGCCGCGATCATCACCGGCATGAAACCCGATGGCAGGGGCGTGATGGTGGTCGGCGACGATGCCCAGTCCATCTATGGTTTTCGCGGCGCCACCGTGCGCAACATCCTCGACTTCGCGGGCCAGTTCACGCAGCCGGCGCACGTGATCACGCTCGAGCGCAATTACCGCTCGACGCAGCCGATCCTGGACGCGTCCAACGCCGTCATTGGCGCCGCGCTCGAGCGCCACGCCAAGACACTCTGGACCGACAAGGCATCGACCATCAAGCCGCAACTGGTTCTGATTCCCGACGAAGCCGAGCAGGCGCGCTGGGTCTGCAGTCGCATCCTCGAGCAGCGCGAAGAAGGCGTGCCGCTCAAGTCACAGGCGGTGCTGTTTCGCGCAGCCAGCCACAGCGCCGCGCTCGAACTCGAACTCATGCGGCGCAACGTTCCGTTCGTCAAGTTCGGCGGCCTGAAATTCCTGGAGGCCTCGCATATCAAGGATCTGCTGGCACTGCTGCGTTTTGCCCAGAACCCGAGCGGTCGTCTGGCCGGCTTTCGTGTGCTGCAACTGATTCCGGGAATCGGACAGGCCACCGCCACGCGCGTGCTCGATGCGGTGGGCGAGAGCAGCGATGTTGCCGCCACGCTGGCGGCGTTCCTCGTGCCGGCGCGCTGCAGCGGCGAGTGGCAAGCGTTCTGCGCGTTATACGCGCGGCTGCGCACGCCTGGCCTGCGCTGGCCGCAAGACCTCGAGCTGGCGCGCGACTGGTACGCACCGCACCTGGAGCGGCTGCACGACGATTTCCAGGTGCGCGCGCTCGACCTCGACCAGCTCGTCGCGCTGTCGGCTGGCCATGCCAACCGCGAGAGTTTCTTGGCCGATATCACGCTCGACCCGCCCGAAGCGACGAGCGACCGCGCCGGCCCGCCCTTGCTCGACGACGATTACGTCATCCTCTCGACCATTCATTCAAGCAAGGGGCAAGAGTGGAAAACGGTGCACGTGCTCAATGTCGTCGATGGCTGCATACCGTCGGACATGGCCACTGGAAAGCAGGACGATATCGAGGAAGAGCGGCGGCTGCTGTATGTGGCCATGACACGGGCGCGCGAGAACCTGCACCTGATCGTGCCGAACCGTTTCTTCATCAAGCAGCAGTCGAGCACCGGGGATCGCCATGTGTATGCGACGCGGTCGCGCTTCGTCACGCCCGTGATGCTCAAGCATTTCGAAGAATCCGCCTGGCTGAGCGCGGACAAGCGCGAGCTGCGCACGCCGATGCCCGACAGCGTACGCATGCTCGTGCGCGACCGGGCGCGCAGCGCCTGGAAATGACCGTAGATCAGGCCACGTTGTCGACTTATCCCCCATGTCATGCGGTTGTAGGAGTTGACCGCATATAAACTTGTTGCTCCCATGTGGTGCACATGCAAGTGCTTGATTTTATTGGAACAAAATTTTGCCTCTACAACGGGCAATTTGTTGAAACCCGCATCCCTTCTGGGCTGGTGGCTTGTCAAGTGGCGCTTGTCCACACAGTTATCCACAATTCTTGTGGATAGTATAAAACCCTGAACAAAATCAGCGAGTTAGCTGTTCGTGATGCTCACGAGCATGTTCCGCATGCCCGTCGATGTCCATCCAATCTTGTCAATAGGGTTGTTCTTTTGTTAATTAGAGAAAATTACTAATATGTTTGCTATCGAACAGTCGTGTTGTACGTATCCCTTTATCCTTTGCCAAGTTATTTAAAGATGTAGCCGACGCTGTCTTGCGTTGGCCAGCTTCGCGGTCGTCCGGACGGTGACGAAATGGGCCCGCCGCTTTTCCCCTTCCCGTCCATTTCCCACAAAGGATTCGTATGTCTTCAGCAGTTCCCCCGGCCGGCGCCCCGACGCCGCCCGATACCAAGGAAAGCCGCTTCGTCTTCAAGGTTGCCATCGTCGCCACGATGGGCGCTCTGGCCTTCGGCTACGACACCGGTGTGATCTCCGGCGCGCTGCCGTTCATGAGCGCGCCGCCATCCAGTGGTGGCCTCGGCTTGACACCGCTGACCGAAGGCGTCGTGACGTCCGCGCTCGTGTTCGGCGCCGCCGTGGGCTCGTTGATGGCAGGCTCGCTGTCGGACCGGTTCGGTCGGCGCATGACGCTGATCTGGCTGGCGCTGGTGTTCATGATCGGCGCGCTCGGCACGACCCTTGCGCCGTCGGTCGAAGTCATGGTCGCCATGCGCTTCGTGCTCGGCCTGGCCGTTGGCGGCGCGTCGTCCACGGTGCCGGTGTTCATCGCCGAAATGGCCGGCCCCAGCAGGCGTGCCAGGCTGGTCACGCAAAACGAGCTGATGATCGTCACCGGCCAGTTGATCGCCTATGTGCTCAATGCGGTGCTGGCGCACTATGCGCATTCGCCGGATGTCTGGCGCTATATGCTTGCGATCGCCGCCGTGCCGGCCCTGCTGCTGGGTGTGGGCATGATGTTCGTGCCGCCGTCGCCGCGCTGGCTGGCCAGCAAGGACCGGATGGAAGAAGCGCGCGCGGTCATGCAGCAGATCCGTTCGAGCGACGAGCAGATCGAACGCGAGATGGCCGAAATGACCAAGCTGAACCAGATCGAGCACGAGCAGGCCGGCTGGTCGGCCGTCATGGGCACGCCATGGATCAGAAAACTCCTGTGGCTGGGCATCGGCCTGGGCTTCATGGCCCAGTTCACGGGCGTGAACGCCTTCATGTACTTCACCCCGATCATCCTGCAATCGACCGGCCTGGGCACGAATGCCGCGCTGACCGCGACCATCGGGAACGGCGTGGTGGCCGTGATCGCGACCTTCATCGGTATCTGGCTGATCGGCAAACATGGTCGCCGCTCGATGCTGCTGTCGGGTTTGTCGGGCGTGGTCGTCATGCAGTTTGCGCTGGGCGCCGTGCTGCTGTGGATGCCGGATGGGATTACGCGCAGCTATGCTGCGCTGGCGTGCATCCTGTGCTTCCTGCTGTGCATGCAGATGCTGATTGCGCCGGTGTACTGGCTCTTGATGTCGGAGCTGTTCCCGATGCACCTGCGTGGCGTGCTGACCGGCACTGCGGTGGCGTGCCAGTGGATCTTCAACGCGATCGTGGCCTTGCTGTTCCCGCTGGCGCTGGCGCAGTTCGGCAGTGCGACGTTCTTCCTGTTCGCCGCCATCAATGTGGGCTCGCTGATCTTCGTTGCGCTGCGTCTGCCGGAAACGCGCGGCCGCTCGCTCGAGAGCCTGGAGAAGTATCTGGAAAAAGAACTGACCCCACGCGCGAAGGCGTAAGGTGGCGCGAAGAGGGGGCGGGCTTCAGGCTGCCGGCCTCACCGCTTCCTTGAGCCGTTCGAGCTCATACAGAAAACGTTCGCAGGCCAGCGTTGGCGGCCACGGTTCCCACGGCGCGCAATCATACTGACGCGCCAGCGGATCCTCCGGCAGGATCGCCGCACGAATCTTGAGCGTGCGCCGGACCTCGTCAGCCGACCAGCCTGCCACATGGACCGCTTCGCTGGCCGCGGCCAGCCGGTCGGCTTTCTTGTGCGCCGCGTGCGACTTCGCATCCCAGGCCGGCAAGCCGTAACGCAGGAATACCATGTGTTCCAGGCGCTGTGTCAGGGCGCGAAAGGCGTCGCCCAGAAACGGCTTGATGACCGAAATCGCATCGAATCCCAGCAAGCCTTCTTCGGCATCGTGCAGCAGTTCGCGCAATTCGTCGAGCGGCGATAGCGTCGGGGTGGCCGCACGCCGCAGCAGCATCACGCTGATTGAATGCTGCGCGACCGATAGCGGCAACGGCCATGCCGAGTGGCCGCCCCAGCGGTAGGTGCGGGCCAGGCCGAGCGCCAGGTCGGCGTCGTCCCAATCGAACGGGGTGGGGTCGAGCAGGTCCAGACGCCGGCCCGACGGCATGCGGACCCAGGCCCGTGTTGTCGTGTCAATCCTTGCGCCGGGCAGGGGAGCAGAAGTGGAAATGTGCATATGGCGATTTTACACACCGACTCTGCCATTTTGCGCATAATTGACCGGGGCAGCGCGCGCGCATCGGTTGCGTGCACTGGCCACGAGGGGGGGGAGGATGACAACGGACAGGTTCATCGATTGCGACTTGCTGGTGGTGGGCGCCGGCATCAATGGCGCCGGCATCGCGCGTGACGCCGCCGGGCGCGGGCTGAAGGTCATCCTGTGCGACAAGGACGACCTTGGCGCGCATACGTCGTCCGCATCGAGCAAGCTGATCCACGGCGGACTGCGTTACCTCGAACACCGCGAGTTCGGCCTGGTGCGCAAGGCCCTGGCCGAGCGCGAAATCCTGCTGCGCAGCGCGCCGCACATCACGCACCCGCTGCGCTTCATCATGCCCCATGTGCGTGGGGCGCGTCCGGCCTGGCTGATCCGGGCCGGGCTGTTCCTGTACGACCGGCTCGCGGCGCGCGATTTTCTGCCTGGCGCGCAAACCATCAATCTGGCCGGGCACGCCGCAGGCGCTGCACTCAAGCCCGAATATACGCGCGCCTTTGCCTATTCCGACGGCTGGGTCGACGATGCGCGGCTGGTCGTGCTCAACGCGCTCGATGCCCACGAACGCGGCGCGCAGGTCATGCCGCAGACGGCGTGCGACGACGTCGTGCGGCGCGCCGTGCATTGGGAGGCGCGGCTGTCGCGCTCCGGTGAGCCGCTTGCCGTGCGTGCCCGCGGGCTGGTCAATGCCACCGGGCCGTGGGCAGAGCGCCTGGCCGTGCGCGCTGGCAGCGCCACACCGCAACGCGCGCTGCGCCTGGTCAAGGGCAGCCACATCGTCGTGCCGCGCCTGTTCGATCATGCCTGCGGCTACCTGTTCCAGCACACCGATGGCCGGGTGGTGTTCGCGCTGCCGTACGAAGACGCGTTCACGCTGATTGGCACCACCGACGTCGAGTTCACGGGTGATCCGGGCCATGTCACCATTGCCGACGACGAACAAGCCTATCTGTGCGCGCTGGCCAACCTTTACTTCCGGCGCCAGATCGCACCAGGCGATATCGTCTGGAGTTACGCCGGCGTGCGCCCGCTGCTGGCCGACGAGGCTGGCACTGCGGCAGCGGTCACGCGCGACTACCATCTGGCGCGCGATGGCGATGGCCCACCGCTGTTGTCGGTGTTCGGCGGCAAGATCACGACCTACCGCAAGCTGGCCGAGGAAGCGCTCGACTGGCTGGCGCCGCGCCTGGGCCGGCCGTGCGCACCGGCGTGGACGGCAAGCGCCGTGCTGCCCGGCGGCGACCTGTTCGGCGCGACACCTGACCGCCGCGGGGTGCTCGAATTCGACGGCTGGGTGGCGGCGCTGCACCAACGTCATGACTGGCTCCCGAAGCCGCTCGCGCTGCGATACGCGCGCGCGTATGGCACGCGCGTGGCGCGCCTGCTGGCCGGGTGCCACGCGCTGGACGATCTGGGTCTGGAAATTGCGCCCGGCCTGTACGAGGCAGAACTGCGCTACCTGATGGCGCATGAATGGGCGTCCTGTGCGGCCGACGTGCTGTGGCGCCGCAGCAAGCTTGGCCTGCACGTGCGGCCCGGCGCCGCCAAGGCAATCGATGCGTGGATGGCAGCGGAGCAAGC
The DNA here is from genome assembly GCF_039123635.1 of Massilia sp. MP_M2. Taxonomy (NCBI): domain Bacteria; kingdom Pseudomonadati; phylum Pseudomonadota; class Betaproteobacteria; order Burkholderiales; family Oxalobacteraceae; genus Massilia; species Massilia sp. MP_M2. Next base: position 150,105 of record NZ_JBCHJF010000007.1, on the reverse strand, counting down.
GGCGCTGGCGATTGGCAGAGCGCGAGTGGCGCCCCCGGTCTGACGCACCCGCCGGTGCTATCCGGCTGCAGTGCGCATCTGGGATGCTGATCGTCGTGCGCCGGCCGCCGACTGTTTATCGATTCGATCCTCATACGGCCAAGAAGTGGTCGTATGCCGAAACGGCGCCAGGGGTGGGACGTGCTGCAGTCGCAACAGAATGTTTCATTGATCTACGTCAAGACACAAATTTTCTTTCTGCTAACAACGACATCACGGCGAACTGCATCACCGACATTGAAATTAAGTAAGCCCACGCATGATCGACAAACGCAATCTGCAATCAGGGCTGACCTGATAATAGTTGTTGTCATTACACGACATCAAATGAAATGGGTACGGATAAATTTCTTGATTGTTAATTTTCGAGGATTTTGATGGGGGGTGAACGGACTAGCATAGTGCTGATGCATATTCTTCCGACCCCATGATTGATACCGCCTTGCTACTCGAGTTGATGCAAGCCAGGGACGCGACCCAGTGGAGCGCGTCCCTGTTCAATCTCGCGCGCACACTGGGTTTCGACCAGGTGCTGTTCGGCGTGGTAGGTTCGCGCCATGCGCGCTTCGAGTCGGCCTTCTTGCGCAGTAACTACGCCGACAACTGGCGCGAGCGCTACGACCGCAATGGCTTTGCCTATGTTGATCCGACGGTCGCCCACTGCCTGACGAGCACCTTGCCGATGGTGTGGGAGCCTGGCCTGTTCGCTTCCGGCAGCCAGCAGGCGGGCTTGTACGAAGAAGCCAGCGCGCACGGTATCCGCAGTGGCGTCACGCTGCCGGTGCACGGCCCGCAGGGTGAATTCGGGGTCATCAGCTTCGCGTCCGATGCGCGGCCCGACATCGCCGCCCAGCGCGCCGTGATGGAGGCGCTGCCGATGCTGTCGCTGGTGCGCGATTACGCGTTTGCGTCGTCGCAGCGCTTTCGCGAAGAAGGTTCACGGCCCGAAGACGGCCGGGGCGCTGCGCCGCGCCTGACCAAGCGCGAACTGGAAGTCTTGCAGTGGGTCATGGCGGGCAAGTCGTCATGGGAGATTGCCCGCATCACCAACTGCTCCGAAGCGACCGTCAACTTCCACCTGGCGAATGTGCGTCAGAAGTTCGACGTGAACACCCGCCAGCAGGCAGTGGTCAAGGCCATCGGCCTTGGATTGATCACCCCTGAAGATCACCATCGCTGAGCTTGCCATTGACATACATGCGCAGCAGGATCGATACGGGCGTCGGGATGGCCAGGCCAGTCTCGAAGCGGGAGCCGCTCGACTGGGTGACGCCGAAGCGGCCCCAGAACTTTTCCTGGCTCTCGCGCTTGGTGATGCGCAGGCGGCGTAGTTCATGCGGCGCCATGCGCACGGCGCCAGCGGCCTGCATGACCTGGTTGGCGTGGTGGTCGGCGGCCAGAGCGTTAGACATCAGTTCGATTGCCATGATGATTCCTTTCAGGAAGGTGAAGCCAGTACTTCGGAAACTGCATACGCAAAAGTATTGCATCCCCGACATTGCTCGCCACCTATCAGAGCTGATAGTACCCAGGCTACCCGACTTGCATGGTGGTTTTATGCACCGTGCATTTTCCGATCGATCAGATGTCATTCCAGGGGGGAGGTAATGAGCATGCATATCCGGATCGCGCCACGCCGCGCCATTGCATCGAACGAGTTGTGCGAAATGCACTTGCTGCGCGCAAGGGTATTTCGCGGGCGCCTTGGCTGGGAAGTGCCGGTGTTGTCGGGCATGGAGATTGATGGCTACGATGCGCTCGAGCCGCGCTACATGCTGATGCGCGACGACGCCACGCTGCGTGGCTGCTGGCGCCTGCTGCCGACCGAAGGGCCGTACATGCTCAAGGATTCGTTTCCCCAGCTGCTCGATGGGCAGGCAGCGCCGAGCGACCCGCAGATCTGGGAGCTGTCGCGCTTTGCGCTGGAAACCGATGGCGTGACCGGCTACGGTTTTTCGGCCATGACGATGGCGTCGATTACCGCCATCATCGACGACGCCCACGAGCGTGGACTGTCGCGCTACATCACCGTGACCACGACGGCGATCGAGCGCATGCTGCGGCGCGCTGGCGTGGTCATCACGCGCATCGGTGCGCCTCAGGTTGTCGGGATCGAGCAGGCCGTGGCGCTGTACGTCGAGATCGCGCCGACCTGGGATGCACTGTCGGCCGCGCGCCTGGTCTCGTGAGCATGGGCCGCAGCCGTCACCCCCACGGGCTGCCCGCATGAGCGGCGATCTGTTGCTTGCGTGCCTCATCGGGATGGCGATCGGGATCGCGCCACGCCGGCGCACCGATATACTCATATCGACTATCACCACTAAGCGGGGCATGCATCGCCCGAGAGGGGAAGCATGAAGCGATCTGCCTTGCGCAGTGCCAGCGCCAGCGCCATCGAACTTGCCGCCGCGCGCGTCGGCAAGCCCATCTTGCTGTGGGGCGGCGGGGTCTTGCTGGCCCTGGCGATCGGCATGCTGCTGCATGCGGTGGCTGGCGCCGCCGTCGAGACCGACGCGCAGCGCCGCTTCGACAACCTGGCGCGCGGCGCGCAGGAAAGGCTCGACAATGCCATCGCCTCGTATGCCCGCGCCGTGCGCGCGATGGCCGCCCTGCATGCGGCCGGCGGCGGTAGCGCGGTGCCCGACCGCGCATCCTTCCACCGCTATGCGGCGGCGCTCGACCTGCCCAATAATTATCCGGCCATCGAAGCCCTGACGTTTGCCACCCGTGTGCCCGAGCGCGAGCGCGAAGCGTTTGTCACCGCCATGCGCGCCGACCGCAGCGTCGATGCGCGCGGTTACCCGGATTTCCAGATCTTCCCGGCCGGGCGCCGCCCGTGGTACGAAGTCGTGACGTACCAGTATCCGGCCGACAAGCCGACCCGGCGGCTCGGCTTCGACATGGCGTCCCGGCCGCTGGTCGCGCGGGCGATATCACAGGCGCGCGACAGCGGCACGATGGTCGCGTCGGGGCAGCCCGTGTTCCTGCCCGACCCGGTGCCGCACAATGCCCTCGGCATGCGCCTGCCCGTGTATGTCGGGGGCGTGCTGCCGCTGGGCGTGGCCGAGCGCCGCGCCGCCTATCTGGGTTCGTTCGGCATTTTCTTCTCGGTGCAGGAACTGGTGCGCAATGCACTCGTCTCCCTCGAGGCGCAGCCGCTGCGCGTGAGCCTGTACGGCACCGGACGCCGCTACACCAGCCGGCCGGGCGCGCCGGTGGCGGGAGACATCCTGCTGCATGGTGTGGACGTGCGCCGCACCGCCCCCGATCCGGCGTTGCACTTCGTGTCGGTGCTGGGTGTGGACTACGTCGGCAACGGCTGGAAAGCCTGCTTCTCGGCGCCCAAGGATGACATGCTGGTGGGCGTCGACCGCTTCGTGCCGTTCGGCGCGCTGGCCGCCGGGTTCATCGGCACGCTCCTGATGTACGGCTTGTTTCTGGCCCAGTACCGTTCGCGCCGCGCCACCGACGAGCAGCGCCTGCTGCTCGACACGGTGCTCGACAACCTCGACGCCGAGGTGTATCTGAAGGACGGCGCGCGCCGCATCCGCTATCTCAATGCCAAGGGCGCGGCGCGTCTCGGGCGCCCGGCGACGGACCTGATCGGCCGGCCCGATATCGAGGCGATGGACGCGGGCCAGGCCGACGCCACCTGGGAGCTCGACCGCGCCGTGCTGCGGGCCGCTCGCCAGAGCAGCGCGCAAGTGGCCCAGGCCGGTCCGGACGGCGCGACGCGCCAGTTGTGGAGCGTGCGCGTGCCGCTGCAGGTCGACGAAGAGCCAGCCGTGCTGTGCGTCTCGACCGATATCACTGAGCTGCACCGGCTGAAGGCGCGCGCCGATGCCGCCAGCAAGGCCAAGAGCGACTTTTTGTCGAACATGAGCCACGAGATCCGCACGCCGATGAACAGCATCATCGGCATGACGCATCTGGCGCTGCAGGCCGGGCCCGATCCGCGCCAGCGCGACTACCTCGAAAAGATCTACCACTCGGGCCAGCACCTGCTGGGCATCATCAACGACATCCTCGACTTTTCCAAGATCGAGGCCGGCATGCTCGAACTGGCCACCGAACGCTTCATGCCGGACGCCCTGATGCGCAACGTCGAGGCGCAGCTTGGCACGGCGGCCGCCGCCAAGGGCCTGGGCTTCGATATCGAGATCGCACCCGAATTGATGCGGCCCCTGTGCGGCGACTCCCTGCGCCTCGAACAGGTATTGCTCAATTTCGCAGGTAACGCCGTCAAGTTTGCCGAGCGCGGACGCATCACGATGCGCGCGCGGCTCGCGCACGCGTTTGGCCCGGAAATTCTGGTGCGCTTCGAAGTCGAAGACCGCGGCATCGGGATCGGCCCGAACGCGCTGCAGCACCTGTTTGCGCCGTTCCAGCAGGCAGACCAGTCGGCCACGCGCCGGTATGGGGGCACCGGCCTGGGCCTCGCAATCAGCCGCCAGTTGGCCGAGCTGATGGGCGGCGAGGTCGGCGTGACCAGTACCCCTGGCGTGGGCAGCATCTTCTGGTTCACGGCGCGCCTGGCGCTCGATGATGGCGCCGGCGCGCGGGTGGGGGCGGGCGCCAGTTCCGGCCTGGGCGCAGCGCCCGCGCCGGCCGAGGCGCGCCTGGACGGCTGCGCCGTGCTGCTGGTCGAGGACAACCCGTTCAACCAGCAGGTCGCGCGCGAATTGCTCGAACTGGCCGGCGCCGCCGTCGTCGTCGCGGGCAATGGCGAAGAGGCGCTGGCGGCGATGGCGCAGGCGCGCTTCGATTGCGTGCTGATGGACGTGCAGATGCCGGTGATGGACGGACTCGAGGCGACGCGCCGCATCCGGCGCGATCCGCACCTGGCCGGCACGCTCGTGGTGGCGATGACGGCCAATGCCGGCGTGGACGACCGCGCGCGCTGCATGGCGGCGGGCATGAACGAATTTCTCGCCAAGCCGGTGGTGCCGGAACTGCTCGCCGCCACGATCGCGCGCTGCCTGGGGCGCACCACGGCGCCGGTGTCGGACGTCGCCGTCAATCTGCCAGCCGCCATGGCTCCTGGCAGCGCGGTGCTCGACCTGGCACTGCTGGCCGCCACGGCTGGGGGCGACCCGGAACGGATGCGCAAATACGCGTTTCTGTTCCTGGATACCACGCGCGAGAACCTGGCCGGCATCGACACCGCACTGGTGTGCGGCGACCTGACTCACACCGCGAGCCTTGCGCACCAGCTCAAATCGGCCGCACGCGCGGTCGGCGCCACCGCGTTTGCCGCCATTTGCGAAGACCTGGAGGCGCAGCCGGTGCGCGACTTGCGCGCGGGCGGCACGGCGCAGGCAAGGGCATTGACGGCGCGCCTGCGCGCGCTGTTGATCCGCATCGAGCGCGAGGTGTCGGCGCAGTTCGGCGGCCGCGCCGGCGACAGCCGGTAAGCAGCCCGTTTGGCCCTACCGCCAGGGGGCCAAACGCGGTATGCTTTGGTCCCGATTGCCCACGCCCAGCGCATGTCTGCCCCGATCATTCCCGGTCTCTTGATCCTCCACGGTAACCAGATGGAGCTGCTGCGCAGCGCCGTCTTCGACTGGCTGCGCAATCACCCCCTGGGACCACTCGAAGAAGAGATTTTTCTGGTCCAGTCGAACGGTGTGGCCGAGTGGCTCAAGATCGCGCTGGCCGAGGAAAACGGCGTCTGCGCGGCCACGCGCGTGGCGCTGCCAGCGCGCTTCATGTGGGAAGCCTACCGGGGCATGCTGGGGCGCGAGCGCGTGCCGCAGCGCGCGCCGTTCGACAAGGCGCCGCTGACCTGGCGCCTGATGCGCCTGTTGCCGACGCTGCTGCAGGACGATGGCTACGCGCCACTTGCGCGCTTTCTCGCCGATGGCGACGCCGAGCGCCGCCTGCAACTGGCCGAACGCGTGGCCGACCTGTACGACCAGTACCAGGTGTATCGCGCCGACTGGCTCGCCGATTGGGCCGCCGGGCGCGACGTGCTGCGCCGCGCCGGGGGCGATGTGGTCCCGCTCGCGCCCGAGCAGCGCTGGCAAGCCTGCCTGTGGCGCGCCGTGCATGCGAGCCTGCCCGAAGCGCAGCGCCAGAGCGGGCGCGCCACCATCCACGACCAGTTCCTCGCCTTTGTAGCGGCCGATGCGACGCCGGCCAGCCGCCTGCCGCGTCGCGTGGTGCTGTTTGGGATGTCGACGCTGCCGTACCAGACCCTGCAAGCGATAGCGGCGCTGGCGCGCCACACGCAGGTGCTGTTTGCCGTGCCCAATCCGTGCCAGTTCTACTGGGGCGACATCATCGAAGGCAGCCAGTTGCTCAAGGCGGCGCGCCGCCGCCAGCCGCAGCGCGAGGGCGTCGACCTGGGCACGATTCCGATCGAGGAAATGCATGTCCACAGCCATCCGCTGCTGGCCAGCTGGGGAAGGCAGGGGCGCGATTTTGTCCGCATGCTCGATGAATTCGACCAGCAGCACGAGGCGAGTGAAAGCGACGAAGGCCAGCCGGCGCCGCTGCGCGTCGACCTGTTTACCGACGACGATGGCGGCACGCTCTTGTCGCAGGTTCAGGCCGCGGTGCGCGACCTGGTGCCGCTGTCCGAGCACCCGCACGTGCCACCCATGCTCGACGACCGCTCGATCGAGTTCCACGTCACGCACAGCGTGCAGCGCGAGATCGAAGTGCTGCACGACCAGTTGCTGGCGTGGTTCGCGCTCGATCCGACGCTGCGTCCGCGCGACGTGGTGGTGATGGTGCCCGACATCGATGCGTTCTCGCCCGCGATCCACGCGGTGTTCGACCAGCACCGGCGCCACGATCCGCGCCACATTCCGTTCGAGATCGGCGACGTGCGCGACCGCAGCGTCAATCCGCTGCTGGTTTCGCTCGAGTGGCTGCTGCGCCTGCCGCAGCAGCGCTGCCGCCAGAGCGAGGTGCGCGACCTGCTCGACGTGCCCGCCGTCGCGCGCCGCTTTGGTGTAACGAGCGACGATCTGCCGATCCTCGGCCGCTGGATCGATGGCGCCGGTGTGCGCTGGGGGCTCGACCAGGACCACCGCGCGGGCCTGGGGCTGGGCATGACGGGCGAGCAGAATGCCTGGATCTTCGGAGTGCGTCGTATGCTGCTCGGTTATGCCAGCGGCGCCGGTGCCAGCTTCGGCGACATCGAGCCGTACGCCGAAGTCGGTGGCCTGGATGCCGCGCTGGCCGGCTCGCTCGCCCAGCTGGTCGAGTGCCTGCTGACCTGGCGTGGCCGGCTCGATGCGTCGCTGCGGCCGGCTGCATGGGGCGAGGCGGCGCGCGAGATGCTGTCGTGCTTTTATGCGGCGGGCGACGAAGCCGACCGCCTGACGCTGTCGAACCTGGGCGAAGGCTTGCAATGCTGGCTCGAGACCTGCGCTGCGGCGGGCTTTGACGAACCGGTGCCGCTGGCGGTGCTGCGCGAAGCCTGGATGAACGAACTCGATGCGCCCACGCTGAACCACCAGTTCGTGTCGGGCGGCGTGACCTTCTGCACCCTGATGCCGATGCGCGCAGTGCCGTTTCGCGCCGTCTGCCTGCTGGGCATGAACGATGGCGACTTCCCGCGCCGCGCGCGCCCGTCGGATTTCGATCTGCTGGCGCTGCCCGGCATGGCGCGCCCGGGCGACCGCTCGCGGCGCGACGATGACCGCTACCTGATGCTGGAAGCCCTGTTGGCCGCGCGCGACAAGTTCTACGTGAGCTGGGTCGGGCGCAATGTGCGCGACAACAGCGAACAGCCGCCCTCGGTGCTGGTGGCGCAGTTGCGCGACTACCTGCAGGCCGGCTGGAACATCGACGATCTGCATCACATCACGACCGAGCATCCGCTGCAGCCGTTCAGCCGGCGCTACTTCCAGCGCGGCGGCCTGCTCACCTACGCGGGCGAGTGGCGCACTGCGCACGGCGCCGCGCACGGCACCGATGAGCACCCCGTCGACGACGCCTTGCCGGCCTACGAGCTCGAGCCCGACTTCGTCCTCAAGCTGAGCGAGCTGGCCAGTTTTCTGCGCCAGCCGGCGCGCTTTTTCTTCCGCCGCCGTCTGGGCGTCGTGTTTGCCGACGCCGCGCACGTGGGCGACGACGAAGAGCCGTTTGGCCTGGACGCGCTTGAGCGCTACCAGATCGAAGACCACCTGCTCGATGACAGCGGCGAGGCCGAGGCGATCGGCGACGTGCGCGCCACGCTGACGCTGCGCGCCGAACGCCTGGCACGCGAAGGCGTGCTGCCGATCGGCCTGATGGGCCGCATGTGGCAGGAGCAGCTCGTTGACAGCCTGGCGCCAGTGCGCACCGAGTGGCTGCGCCTGGGCGCGCGCTTCCCGCAAGCAGCGCCGAAGTTCGCCGTCAGCCTGCTGCTGGGTGAGATCAAGCTGGACGACTGGATCGATCGCCTGCGCTCGAACGGCGAGGGCAGTGCGTGGCTGATGCAGATCTCGTCGAAGGTGCTCGACCGCGCCGGCAATCCGCGCGGCGACAAACTGATTGCGCCGTGGCTGCGCCAGCTGGCAGCGGCTGCGGCCGGCAACCCGGTAACGGGCTACCTGGTGGCGCGCGACGCGGTGCTCGAGATGGCGCCTCTGGCCCAGGATGGGGCGCTGCAGACGCTGCGCGATCTGGTGCGCCTGTGGCGTGTCAATCTGGACAGCCCGCTGCCAGTGGCGTGCAAGACGGCCCTGGGCCATCTGGCGCAGGGCGATCCGCGCGCGACCTATGACGGCGGCTTCGAGCTGCGCGGCGAGGTCGACGACCTGTGCCTGGCGCGCCTGTGGCCTGACTTCGACGCCCTGAAGAACGCTGGCGGCTGGCCCGATCTGGCCGATGAACTGTATGGACCGCTGGCACGCTGGATGCAGGACTTCGTGAAGATCAAGCCGTTGCAGGAGTCATTTTCATGAGTAGCAAGCTTGAACCGGTGGATTTCCCCCTGCACGGCTCGCGCCTGATCGAGGCCTCGGCCGGCACCGGCAAGACCTGGACCATCGCCGCGCTGTATGTGCGCCTGGTGCTGGGGCATGGCGGGCAGGATGCGTTCGTGCGCCCGCTGCTGCCGTCCGAGATCCTGGTGATGACGTTCACGCGCGCCGCCACGCGCGAGCTGGCCAATCGCGTGCGCGAGCGGCTGGTGCAGGCCGCGAGCTACTTCCGCGGTGAGCTGGATATTGTCGATCCTTATTTGCAGGAACTGGCAGCCAGCTACCCGGCCGGCAGCGAGCGTCACATTGCCGGGCACCGCCTGTTCATGGCGGCCGAGACGATGGACGAAGCGGCGATCTTCACGATTGACGCCTGGTGCCAGCGCATGCTGCGCGAGCACGCCTTTGACAGCGGCAGCCTGTTCGACGAAGAACTGGTCAGCGACGAGCGCGCACTGTTCGAGGATGCCGCGCACGATTACTGGCGCCAGCAGGTGTACCCATTGAAAGCCGAGGCGCTGGCAGTCGTGATGGACAGCTGGCGCGACGTCGAGGCGCTCAAGGCGAGCGTGCGCGACCTGGTGCGGCGCGAGGCCTTGCTGGGCGCGCCTGCGGCCGAACCGCTGGGGCAACTGGTGGCGCGGCTGGCCGAGGCGCAGCGCGAAGAGCTCACGCGCCTGAAGGATGGCTGGTTCGAGCGCGCCCATGCGATGGAGCGCTGGATCGCCGGCCACCGCGAGCGCCAGCCCAAGTGCTTCAACGGCAACAAACTGCGCGCCGACTCGCTCGTCAAATGGTTCGAGGCGCTGCGCGCCTGGGCCACGGATCCGGCGCGCCATCTGCCGGACCTGACCGATACGGCGTGGCGCCGCCTGACGCCGGACGGGATCGTCGACGCGTTCAGCAAGGATTTTTCGGCCGAGGTGCCGGACTGTTTCGACGACACCGCCACGCTGCAGGCCGGCCTGGCCGCGCTCGATCCGATCGCCCACGCGCTGCTGCGCCACGCCGCTGGCCATATCGGCGCGCGCATGCAGGAACTCAAGCGGCGCAACCGCCAGTTCGGCTTTGCCGACATGCTCGAACGCCTGAAGGTCGCGCTCGAGGGCGAGAACGGCGCGGCGCTGCGCGCGCGCATCGTGGGCCAGTATCCGGTGGCGCTGGTGGATGAATTCCAGGACACCTCGCCCGACCAGTACCGTATCTTCGACCTGCTGTACCGGGTCGACGCGAACGACGCGGAGCATGGGTTGTTCTTGATTGGCGATCCGAAGCAATCGATCTACGGCTTTCGCGGCGCCGACATCCACAGCTACCTGGCGGCGCGCCGCGCGACGGCGGGCCGCCACTACCAGCTCGACACCAATTACCGCTCCACCGCGCCGCTCGTGAGCGCCGTCAACGGCCTGTTCCTGCATGCCGAGCGCGCGCATCCGGGCGCGGCGTTCCGGTTCCGGCGCGGCGAGGACAACCCGCTGCCGTTCGATGCGGTCAAGGCGCAGGGCCACCGCCGCCATCTCGTGGGCCTGGGCGACGCCACTGGCGCGCTGTCCGTCAACATCGTGGAGCGCGCCGACCTGAAGGCCGACGACTACCGCGATGTCTTTGCCCATTACTGCGCCGAACACATTGTCGGCCTGCTCAACGATGCGCGCGTGGGCTTTGACGACGACAGCGGAGAGACCGCTGGATTCACGCGCCTGATGCCGGCCGATATCGCGATCCTCGTACGCGACCGGCGCGAAGCCGGCGCGATCCGGCGCGCGCTGATGCGGCGCAAGGTGGCCAGCGTCTACCTGTCCGACAAGGATTCGGTCGTCGAAAGTGACGAAGCGGCCGACGTGCTGCGCTGGCTGTATGCGGTGGCCAATCCGCTCGATGGCGCGCTGGCGCGGGCGGCGTTTGCCACCGCGACCGCCGGCCTGGGGCTGGCCGAACTGGCACAGTTTTCGCACGACGAGATGGTCTGGGAAGCGCGCGTCGAACAGCTCAAGGCGCTGCACGGCAGCTGGCAGCGCCAGGGCGTGCTGGCGATGCTGCGCCGCTTCATCCACGAACTGGGTTTGCCGGCGCGCCTGCTGCGCGAACCGGGCGGCGAGCGGCGCCTGACCAATCTGCTGCACCTGGCCGAACTGCTGCAGGAGGCCAGCAGCCAGCTCGAAGGCGAACAGGCCCTGACCCGCTGGTTCGCCGAGCAGATCGACGGTCTGGGCTCGAGCGGCGACGAGCGCGTGCTGCGCCTGGAGAGCGACGCCGAACTGGTCAAGGTCGTCACGGTGCACAAGTCGAAAGGCCTGGAATACCCGCTGGTGTACCTGCCGTTTGCCGTCACGGCGCGCGCCACCAACCGCCGCAACCGCGCCTTCTTCGAGTACGTGGACGAGGAAGGCACGCGCCATCTCGATCTGGCCTTGACCGACGACGCGCTGGCGGCAGTGGACCGCGCGCGCATCGAGGAAGACCTGCGCCTGTTGTACGTCGCGCTCACGCGCGCGCGCCACTTTCTATGGCTGGGCGCGGCGGCCGTCTCCGGCACGCGCAAGGGCGAGAACAAGCTGCACGAGTCGGCGCTTGGCTATCTGCTGGCCGGTGGTGACGCGATTGCCGCCGAGGCGCTGCGTGCGCGTTTTGACGTCGTGGCCGGGGGCGCCGATGGCATCTCGCTGCACGAGCTGCCCGAGCTGCCCGAGCCGGACGGCGTGACGATGCTGTCGCGCCAGGACATCCGTCCCGACTTGCTCGATGCGCCGCGCTACCGCGCCGAATTCGAGCGCGACTGGTCGGTCGGCTCGTTCACGTCGCTCACGCGCCACGCGGTCGCGCCGCCCACGCCGATGCGTGCGCAGGACCAGACGCTGATGGAGGACGTGCCGCAGGCGGCCACGCCGCCCCGCATCGAGGACGCGCCATGGCATCGCTTCCCGCGCGGCTCGGTGCCCGGCAACTTCATGCACGAGCGGCTCGAATGGCTGGCGCGCGAAGGCTTTGACTGCCTGGACGATCCGACCTGCGAAGCGCGCCTGGTGCAGCATATCGAGCGTGCGGGCTGGGGGCATCGCCTGGCCGATGCGCTGGCGTGGCTGCGCGAGATCGTCGCTACGCCGTTGCCACCACTGAATGCGCGCCTGCGCGACCTGCGCGGCGTGCTGCCCGAGATGGAGTTCTGGTTCCCGAGCGAGCACCTCGACCTGCAACGCCTGGACGCGCTGTGCCGCACGCATCTGCTGGGCGGGCTTGAGCGCCCGGTGCTGCCCGAGCGTGTCCTGCACGGCATGCTCAAGGGCTTTGCCGACCTGGTGTTCGAGCACGAAGGGCGCTACTGGGTGCTGGACTACAAGTCCAATGCACTGGGGCCGGGTGATGCGTCGTACAGCCAGGCGGCGATGCAGGCCGGGATGGCCGAACACCGTTACGAAATCCAGGGCAGCATCTACCTGCTGGCCCTGCACCGGCTGCTGCGTGCGCGCCTGGGCGAGGCCTACGCGCCCGCAACCCAGCTGGGTGGGGCCGTCTTCATGTTCCTGCGCGGGATCGCCAACCCCGTCACGCGCGGGTGCTGGGTGCTGGCGCCCGACCTCGACCTGCTGGATGGACTGGAACGCTTGCTGGACAAGGATGAACATGGCGAAGCTTGATGCGGATATCGATGGTCTGTGGCGCGAGATCGGCGCGCTGACCGAGGCGGGCGAGCTGCGTCGCCTGTCGGGCGCCTTTGCGCGCTTCATTGCGCAACTGGGCGACGCGCCACCGGCGCTGATCCTGGCGGCGGCAGTGCTGTCCGAGCTCGAAGGCCATGGCCACAGCTGCCTGCAGCTGGACGACCTGGCCGCCGGGCCGGCGCTGCTGCTGGGCTGGAGCGACGACCTGTGGCGCCAGCTGGCGCAGGCGGCCGCGCCGCTGCCGCGCGGCGTGGCAGGCTGGAGCAAGCTGCTGGCGCACTGCCAGCAGGTCTGGATCCGCGGCGAATTCGATCTCGACCAGCCGCTGGTGCTCGATGGCCAGCGCCTGTACCTGCGGCGTTACTGGCGCGATGAGACGCTCGTCGCGCAGGCCGTGCGCGAGCGCGCGGCGGCGACGCACCCGGTGAATACAACGCTGGTGCGCAGCTGGCTCGACAAGCTATTCGTGGCGGCCCCTGGCGCGCAGGCGCCGGACTGGCAAAAGCTCGCCTGCGCCGTGGCGCTGCGCAGCTCGGTGGCGATCATCACGGGCGGTCCCGGCACCGGCAAGACCTACACGGTGGCGCGCCTGCTGGCCCTGTTGTTCGCGACGGCGCCGGAAGCGGGGCGCCAGCGCGTCGCGCTGGCGGCACCGACGGGCAAGGCGGCGGCGCGCCTGAAGCAGTCGATCGACAAGGCCCTGAACGAACTGGCGGATCGCGTCGGCGGCGACCTGCCGCTGCGCGAACTGACAGCGCGCATGGGCGCGGCGCGCACGCTCCACAGCCTGCTCGGGGCGCGCCCCGATACGCGGGCGTTCGCGCACCACCGTGGCAACCCGCTCGACGTCGACGTGCTGATCGTCGACGAGGCATCGATGGTGCACCTGGAAATGATGGCCAGCCTGCTCGATGCGCTGCCCGTCGGCGCGACCCTGATCCTGTTGGGTGACAAGGACCAGCTGGCCTCGGTGGAAGCGGGCGCGGTGCTGGGTGACCTGTGCCATGCGGCGCACCAAGGCCACTACAGCGCAGCGACGATCGCCTACGTCGAAGCCGCAAGCGGCGAGATCATCCCGGACATCTATCGCGGCGACGGCGGCGCGCTGGCCCAGCAAACGGTGATGCTGCGCTACAGCCGCCGCTTCGGCGGGCCGATCGGCCAACTGGCGCTGGCGGTGAATGGGGGCGACACCGCGCGCGCCGAACAGGTCCTTCGGGCCGGGGACGACAGCGTGCGCTGGCTCGAACATGCGCAGCCGACCCAGCTCCTGCAACTGGCGCATGCCGGGTATGCGCCGTACCTTCAGTTTCTGCGGGGCGGCGCCAGTGGCGGGCACGAAGACTGGGTGCGCCAGATCCTGCTCAGTTTCGAGACCTTCCGCATCCTGTGCGCGGTGCGCGATGGCGAGTGGGGCGTGGCGGGCCTGAACGAAGCCATTGAAAAACGGCTCGCGGCCAGTCACTTGCTGCGCCATGGCGCCGAGTGGTATGTCGGGCGCCCGGTCATGGTCACGCGCAACGATTACTCGACGCGCGTGTTCAATGGCGATATCGGCGTCACGCTGCCCGATCCGGCGCGCGCCGGCGCGCTGCGCGTCTACTTCCTCGAAGGCGACGCCGTGCGCAGCGTGCTGGCCACGCGCCTGCGCAATGTCGAAACGGCGTTTGCGATGACGGTGCATAAATCGCAGGGCTCGGAGTTTCGGCACACGGTGCTGGCGCTGCCGCGCGAGCGCAATGCCGTGCTCACGCGCGAGCTGGTCTACACCGGCATCACGCGCGCCAGCGAGGTGTTTACGCTGGTGACGCCGGGCGGCGACGTGCTGCAGCAGGCAATCGCCAGCCGCACGCACCGCACCAGTGGCTTGCGTGACCTGGTGGCCTAGGGACGTAAGGACGAGCCCGACTGCGAGTCTGACAGCTTTTCCATGACGTACGACAGCCACTTGTCATCCGCGTCGGGCCGGCCGCGCACCGTTGCGATGTGCTCGAAGCTGCGCCAGGTGGCAGGCTTGCCGCGAAAGATCAGATAGCTTTCTCCGACGATGAAGTCGGGTCGCAGCACGCAATCAGCATCGTTGTAGAGACGGCCTCCGCCGCGCTCCCAGAACGCGTCGTCGCTATGGTCAACTGACGACGGTGGAGGCCGGGTCATGCCTCGAGCACCGCTGATGGTGAAACCTTGCTCCGGTAAACCGAGGATGCGCTGCTGGACTTCAAACGTGTAGTCGACTAACTGGCGACCACCACCGGACCATAGCGGCGACGGTATCGCCTCGGTCACCCTGGCAACAGAGACATCAGTGGCCATCGCAATCTGCTGCTCTGGCGAGACGACTTGTGCGACCGGCGGCACCCTGCAGGCCTGAGCTGGCGCGCTGACCATGAGGTTGCATGCCAGTGAGAATGCCAGCGCGGCGCCGGCCCGGTGTACGACGGCTGAAGAAATGAATCGTGTCATGTTGCTGCGCCTCTTGCGATCATCCGGGAACCTATCGTATCAGTTGAGAAACACAAGCGGCATCCGCTCGATGCAAGTTCGCTAGAATAGCAATTTCAAATCTGGAAGGATCGATATGCGCGCCCTGCGACTTGCCCTCATCGCCGCCGCCCTGGTGGCCGGCCTTGCCAACGCGTCGCCAACCGCCCCGCGCGATGGCGCCGACTTCACGACGCTGGCCACGCCGCAGCCGACCCAGTCCGTGGGCAAGAAGATTGAGGTCATCGAATTCTTCGCCTATCACTGCGGCGCCTGCAACGCTTTTGAACCAACGCTGAAGAGCTGGACAAAGCAGCAGGGCGACCGGATCGTTCTGCGCCGCGTGCCGCTGCCGTTCCAGGGGGCGGCCGATCCGGAGGCGCGCCTGTTCCTGACGCTCGAGGCGATGGGCAAGCTCGATGCGTATCACGGGCGCGTGTTCAATGCCGTGCATGTCGAGCGCAAGCGCCTGATGAAGGATGCCGACATCATCGCGTGGGCCGGCGAGAATGGACTCGACAAGGCGGCGTTCGCCGCCACGTGGAACTCGTTCGGCGTCCAGACCCGGCTCAAACGCCTGAGCCAGATGGTCGACGCTTACAAGGTCACTGGCACCCCGACGGTCGTCATTGATGGCACGTATGTCGTGTCGCCCTCGCAGGTGCAGCAGGCGAACAGGATCCAGGATGCCGGTGACGTCATGGCGGCGACCGGGCAGGTGATGGATGCGCTGGTGATGAAAGCGGCTGTGGCAAAGTAGGTCCCTGTGAATCAGAGAGGCGGTTGAACGCGTGGACGGGAAACCCGTCCACCCTACCTCTGTTGTGAGCACAAGAAAAAGGGGCCTTGCGGCCCCTTGATCGTATCAAAGACTTGTTTAGTCGCGGCGCTTGCGCGTCGTCTTGACCTTGGCGACCTTGCGGTTCTTGGTCGCCTGGATCTTCGACTTGACGACCTTCGTACGGGCTTTTGCCTTCGCTTTCACACTGCGGGCACTGGCCTTGATGCGCGGCCCGCCGGTGGCGGCGCGGGCAGCGCGCGCGACGCGGGCAACAGGCGCCGCATCGCCGGTCATGAAGCGGCGGATGTTCAGTGCGTCGAGCACGCGGGCCGACGAGGCGCCGGCATTGAGCAGTACCAGGGTCGCCTTCTTGCCGGCGGCCGTGATGTTCATGATCAGGCAGCGGCCGGCTTCGTTCGTGTAGCCGGTCTTCGACAGGCCGATATCCCAGCCTTTGGCGCCGACCAGGCGGTTGGTGTTGTGGTACTCGACGCCGCGGCCATTGATGTCGATGGTTTCCCTGGTCTCGGTGGTCATGCGCACGATGTCCGGGTACCGCACCGAGGCGACGGCCATCTTGACCAGGTCGCCAGCAGTGGAGCGGTTGTGCGGCGACAGGCCGGTGGGTTCTTCGATCGTGGTCTGGGTCATGCCCAGTGCGCGGATCTTGCGGCGCACGGCGGCCTTGAAGCCTTCATTGCCGCCCGGGTAGGTGCGGGCCAGCGCGGCGGCGGCGCGGTTGTCCGACGACATCAGCGCCAGGTGCAGTACGTCGCTGCGCGAGATGCTGGCCCCCACCGGCACGCGCGAACTGCTGAACTTGACGCGGTCGACGTCGTCGCGGTCGATTTCGATCTGCTCGTTCATGTCGAGCTTGGCGTCGAGCACGACCATGGCCGTCATCAGCTTGGTCAGCGATGCAATCGGGACGACGGTATCGGCATTTTTTTCAAGGAGGATCTTGCCGGTGTCGTTTTCAACGACAAGGACGGACTGGGAACCGAACGGCACGGCGAATGCCGCGGCCGAAAACGTCATCAGGACCGTGGCGAACAGGTGTTTGATCATTGTCTGTCTGGAATCTGGGTTGAGGTTGATGGAGCTGGGCGCCGGGCGGCGCGGATCAACATCTGTTTCTAGAGCAACTAGAAGGCAGGCAAGATAGCATTTATCCGGCAGGCATGTCTATGGCGTACAAGAAAATTACCCTGTGAATCCGAAATTTTCTATTGGAATAGGGTGATTTAGGTGCAGATAATTAATAGGACATGTCCAGTAGAAATGTCGAGTGACGCTGATCGTATGCACCAATGCAAACAGCCCTGCACTTGGCAGGGCTGTTGAAGGGTGGTGAGGATTACTTGGCCGTGTAGATCTTGTCGAACTCGCCGCCGTCGTCAAAGTGACGCTTTTGGGCTGCGCGCCAGCCGCCGAAGACTTCGTCGACGGTGAACAGGCTGATCGGCTTGTAGTTGGCCGCGTACTTCTTCATGACGGCGTCCGAGCGTACGCGCATGAAGTGCTTGGCGCCGATTTCCTGGCCTACCGGGGTGTACAGGAAGTTCAGGTAAGCCGTGGCCGGCTGGCGCAGCTTCTCGCGGTCGACGACCTTGTCGACGACGGCCACCGGCGACTCGGCCAGGATCGAGCTGGTCGGGTAGACGACTTCGAAGTCGTTGCCGAACTCCTTGCGCACCATGCTCACTTCGTTTTCGAACGTCACGAGCACGTCACCGATCTGGCGCTGGGTGAAGGTAGTGGTCGCTGCGCGGCCACCGCCGTCCAGGATCGGCACGTTCTTGAAGATTTTCGAGACCAGGTCGCGCGCAGCCGCCTCGTTGCCGCCTTTCTTGATCACGGAACCCCAGGCGCCCAGATAGGTGTAGCGACCGTTGCCGGCAGTTTTTGGATTGGGGATGATGACGGCCACGCCGGGGCGCGCCAGGTCTTGCCAGTCGCGTACCTGCTTCGGGTTGCCTTTGCGGACCAGGAACACCATCGTCGAGTAGTAAGGCGCGGCATTGTTCGGAAACTTCTTGGCCCAGTCTTTTGCCACCAGGCCGCGGTCGGCCAGCATGTCGATGTCATTGGCCTGGTTCATCGTGACGACCGACGCGCCCAGGCCATCGGCCACGGCGCGCGCCTGCTTGCTCGAGCCGCCGTGCGACTGCTTGACTTCGACCGTCTGGCCGGTCTGCTGCTTGTACGATGCGATGAACGCCGGGTTGATTTCTTTGTACAATTCACGGGCGACGTCGTACGACACGTTCAGCAGCTCTTGCCCGGCTGCGCTGGCATGCAGCGGCACGGCGCTGCCGGCAGCCAGGACCAGCGCCAGGATCGAGCGGCGGAGCGTGTTCGGAGGGGTAGTGCGCATAATGGGTCTCGCTTGCCTGAAGTTAGAGTAACAGCGTGCATATTCCCCCACGCCGCCGTTGAACGGAACAATAGTTTCGTCATATGGTTATGCCGATCATCCGATTGCCCCTGCCGCCAGCAGGGTCGTTGGCTTTCGGTGTATAGTCGAGCCCGTGTTAAGTCCGGGGCGCCACCTGTCGCCACCTCACGTTTTTGTACCGTATTTATGTTGATGATCGATGTCCACGCGTATTGAAATCCGCAAGGCGCTTCCCGCCGACGCCGCGCCAGCCTGCAATCTGCTGCGCCGCTCCATCGAGGAAGGCTGCCGTGCCGACCACCAGGGCCAGCCGGCGGTACTCGACGCCTGGCTCGGCAACAAGACGCCCGCCACCGTCGCGGCCTGGTTTGCGGCGCCCACCAATTTTGCCGTGGTCGCCGAGAGCGAAGGGCGGCTGGTCGGGTTGACGCTGCTGACCCCGGCCGGCAAGGTGGCGCTGTGCTACGTGCTGCCCGATGCGCTGCGCTGCGGCGTGGGCCGGGCGCTGCTGGCGGCAGTCGAAGAGCAGGCGCGCGCCTGGAACATCAGCAAGCTGCATCTGCACAGCCCCGCTGGCGCCAGTGCGTTCTTCGAGCGCCACGGCTACAGCAATGCGGGCAAGGAAAAATCCTGTTTCGGCCTCGATAGCGACCTGATGTGGAAGCGGCTCGATGGCGCCTGCGAAGGCAGCGCGCGCAAGCGGTTCTGCAACTGCAGCGACTGAGAGCAACCGGGCATAGCACCCGCACGCCGTACCGCGCGATCCATGACGAATACGCTATAGTACGGCCCATCGATATTCACGAGTCACACCAACGCATATATGGCTTCCCGCAGAGACTTCCTCCATCAGGGCGCGCGCCTTGCCGCCATCGGTGTCATCGGCGCGCCGCTGGCCGCTGTCGCAACCGAACTCCAACCGCCACCCGACCTGTTCGATTCGCAGGCACTCGACCTCGATTTCTGGGTCAAGCCGCGCACCTTGTCAGTCACGCGTCCGCAAAGCGGCGAGACGGCCAACGTGCTGTACTGGAAAGACGGCGAAGTCATCGAGTCGGCCTACCAGGAATTGTGCCATCTGCTGCGTGACGTCAACGGCAAGGCCTCCGCACCGATCGATCCGAAACTGTTCGAGATGCTGTGGAGTACCCAAGCCTTCATCGCCCGTTTCGGCATCATCAAGCCGCTCGAGATTTTGTCGGGCTACCGTTCGCCGGCCTCGAACGCGCGCCTGCGCGAACAGGGCATCCCGGCGGCGCGCCAGTCGCTGCACCTGGTCGGCAAGGCGGCCGATATCCGCATCGCCAACCTGAACGAAGAAGTGCTCGGCGGCCTGATCAAGAGCTTCCGCGGCGGCGGCGTTGGCTATTACTACCGGGGCGGTCCACGCGGCGGCTGGATTCACGCCGATACCGGCCTGGCGCGTACCTGGAAAGGCTGAGTTCGCGGCCGCACGCCACCGTCGCTGCGGCCGTCTGCCCGCGCGGCAACGGTGCGTGCATGTTGGCTAACCTGGGCTAGTATGGACAGCAAGTGCCGGGGCGCCGCCCCGGTGGTGCGCACGTCTTTTTCCAGGAGGCTCTGATGTCAACAATCAATACCCCAACCATGGACCGCCGTTCGATTCCCGATCGCCGCGTCACGGCGCGCACGCATGGCCGCCCGGCCATGTCCGCACTGGATTACATCGCGATGGTTCTGTTGATTATTGGTGGCCTGAACTGGGGCATGGTCGGCCTGTTCGACGTCGACATGGTCGGCGTGCTGTTCGAGCCGGGCTCCACGCTCACCCGCGTCGTGTACATGCTGGTCGGCCTGGCGGCGCTGTACTCGGTCGTTACGATGGCCAAGATGGCTGGCAGCAAGCGTTCGTAGGTGGTCATTCGCATTGGCCTGATCTCCGATACGCACGGCCTGCTGCGTCCGCAGGCGCTCGACTTCCTGCGGGGCAGCGATGCCTTGCTGCATGCCGGCGACATCGTCGATCCGGCCACGCTAGAGCGCCTGGCCGAACTAGCTCCGCTCACGAGCGTACGCGGCAATAACGATAGCGGCGCCTGGGCACGTGCTTTGCCCGAGGCCGTCACCGTCACGTTCGGCGGCGTGGCCGTCCACATGCTGCACGACCTGAACGAGCTTGCCATCGACCCGGTGGCAAGCGGCGTGCGCGTTGTCGTCACCGGTCACACGCACAAGCCAGCCTGCGTCGAGCGGGACGGTGTGTTGTACGTCAATCCGGGTGCGGCGGGGCGCCGCCGGTTTACGCTGCCCGTCTCGGTCGGCGAACTCATCATCGACGATGGGCATGCAAGCGTGCGGCTCGTGACGCTCGACATTCCATAATGTCAGCATGAACCGGGGGGAGCATGGAGGCGGCGCGCGGCGATGGAAATTGCCGTAAGATACGCCCCGTCCCCTTTTGCTTGCAGCACATGACCCTCCTGCCCGAACAACCACCCCGCTTCAAACCCCGTCCCTGGACCGCGCTCGAGACGCCGCAAGACGTCGAGCTCTGGATCGACGAGCACAACGCTGCCATGCAGGAACTGATCACGCCGCAGGAAACGGGCGTTGGCATCTGCTTCGCCATTGCCGAAGGCGGCCTCGTGCACATGCAGACCACGGCCGACGCCATCCTGCTCGACGTCGACAGCGACGCCGCCTGGATTGCCCCGTTGATCATGGCCGCCACCGGCGCCGAACAGCCGCGTGGCCAGATCTGGGTGCTGCCGGACGATAAGCTCGTCCAGCTGATCCTGGGCTTGTCGACGCTCGTGCAGAGCACGACGCTGGTCACGGGCCACAACTTCGGGCCCGGTTCGCGCCCCAGCTGGTAGGCCGCTTCAGTAGGGAAGCCCCGTCACGTCCAGCGGCAGTTGCCAGACGGCGCCCGCGCCCGTGATGTACAGCGTCTTGCCGTCGCGCCCGCCGAAGGCGACGTTGGTGACATTGGCGTCGACCCGGATCGTCGCCAGTTCCCGGCCCTGTGGCGAGAACACGCGCACGCGCTGGGGCGCATGTTCCGTGACATACAGGTTGCCGTGGCAGTCGAGCGTCATGCCGTCGCCATTCTCGATGCCCTTGATCAGGTCGCGCCCGGCCTGCGGCACGCCATTCTTGATCGGGTAGGCGCGCACCGCGCCATCGCTCGCGTTCACGTACAACATCTTGCCGTCGAGAGACAGGGCGATTCCGTTCGGATTCTTGCGCGAGCCATCGACCAGTGTGACCGCGCCATCCGTGGCCGCGCGATAGATACCGGTGACCGGCTGGCCGCCGGGCGCCGCGGCCTTCTGATAATCCGGATCGGTGAAGTAGATCGTGCCATCGGCTGCGATGGCGATATCGTTCGGTGAATTGAAAACCTGCCCCTGGAATTGTGAAGCGACCGTCGTGCGCTTGCCATCGGTCAGGTCGTAGCGCGACAGCGCCTTGTACTTGTGGGTGGCCGCGACCAGTGCGCCTTTGGCGTCGAGCGCCAGGCCATTGCTGCCCGCATCCTCGATGGCCGTGGTGACGTCACCGCCTGGCGTGTACCTGCGCACGCGTGACGGGAAGCCCTGGCTGAAGCTGAAGTCCGAAAAATACAGTGCGCCGTTCATCCATACCGCGCCTTCGTACAGGCCCGGCTCGCTGCGCGATGGCGTGATCGCAGCGATGCGCTCGGCTTTCAGTTCGCCCGACGGGGCCTTGCCGCTGCAAGTGGCGGCCGGGGCGGCCGATGCTGCAGCCGACAGGATGGCGGCGACGCTGGCAGCCAGCACAAGACGGACGAGCGGAAAGCGACGGGTAGCACGACGGGGGGACAAGGACATGGGCAACTCCTGGCAAGGTGAACTGGGCGTGAAGGCGGTGATACCGCTATCATTTCAAATGAATCAATTGTATCCTTCTCTCCACAAGACGATAACATTCCCGCAACCCCAATTGGAGGAGACAAGCATGATCGATTTACCTCGGCGCAGCCTGGTCATGGCTGCAGGTGGCGTCCTGGCGGCAAGCGCAATGGGTCCGGGCTGGGCCAGCAACGGTCGCAAGCTCGGCTACGCGATCGTGGGCCTGGGTGGTTATGGCCTGGGCCGCATCATCCCGCAGTTCCAGAACTGCCAGCACAGCCGCCTGGTGGCGCTGGTCAGCGGCGACGCTGCCAAGGCGAAGAAGGTCGCGCAGGAATATGGCGTACCCGACAGCGGCATCTACGCGTACAACGATTTCGACCGCATCCGTGACAACCCGGACATCGACATCGTGTATATCTGCCTGCCCGTGTTCATGCACGCCGAGTACACGATCCGCGCCGCGCAGGCCGGCAAGCATGTCATGTGCGAAAAGCCGATGGCTGTCAGCCCGGCCGAGTGCGAACAGATGATCGTCGCCTGTCGCAAGGCCGGCAAGAAGCTGATGATCGGCTACCGCTCGCGCTTCGAGCCGCACAATGTCGAGGCCATCAGGCTGGCACGCGCCGGCGCGATTGGCTCGATCCGTTACTTCCGTTCGGAGCACGGTTTCGTTGCGGGCGACGCGAACACCTGGCGCATGAAGAAGGCGCAGTCGGGCGGCGGCTCGCTGATGGACATCGGCATCTATGCGCTGCAGGCGGCGCGCTACATGACCGGCGAAGAGCCGCTGGCCGTGTTCGCCAAAGAAACCACCAACCGCAACGACCCGCGTTTCCGTGAAGTCGAAGACATGATCGATTTCCAGCTCGAGTTCCCGTCCGGCGCGATCGGCTCGTGCATGTCGATGTACAGCGCGAACCGCAACCAGTTCGTGCTGATGGGCGAGAAAGGCCGGATCGAACTGGAGCCGGCCACTGCCTACAGCGGCCAGCGCATGTGGGTGGGCCAGGAACGCAGCGACAAGACCGAGGTCAAGCCGCCACCCGGGCCATACGCGAATCAGTGGGTTGGCCAGCTCGACCACATGGCGCAGTGCGTGATGCAGAACCGCGAGCCGCTCGTGCCTGGCGAAGAAGGCCTGCGCGATATTCGCATCATCGAGGCTGTGTACCGCTCGGCGCGCGAACAGAAGCGGATCGTCGTGCGATCCTGATCCTGGGCCATTCTGCTGCTTTTTCAGTTATAACAGGTGTTTGACCGCGCGGGGAGCAAGAGGATGGCCGAATGGATCGCGAACGCAGGACGGCGCCGGGCGCTGGGGCAGTTGCTGGGGCGATGGCTGGCGCTGCCAGCGTCAGCCGCGCTATGCACGTCATGGGCGAGTGCCGCGGGCTTGGCTGACCAGGCAGACGCACCCGGCACGCGGGGTACACTGCGCATCGCACTCGAGGGCACCTATCCGCCGTTCAATTTCACAGACCCGGTAAGCGGGCAATTGACCGGCTACGATGTCGACGTGGCGCGAACGGTCGCCACGCGCATGGGCCTCGAGCCCCAATTCGTGCCGACCGAATGGAGCGAAATCCTGACAACGCTGCGCGCGGGCAGGGTGGATGTCGCCATCAGCCAGGTCATCATCACGCCGCAGCGCGCGAATGCATTCGATTTTTCAGCACCATACTGCTATTCGCAGTCCCAGCTCATCGTGCGCGAGAACGAGCGCGCAACCTACCGCACGCTTGCCGATCTCAAGGGCCGCAAGCTGGGCGTGCACCAGAACAGCGTGTTCGAGGCGCAGGCCAGGGCGGTCCCGGGCATCGAGATCAAGCGCTATCCGGCCGTCCCCGAAAAGTTGCAGGACCTGGCCTTTGGCCGGATCGACGCCTTGCTCGACGATAGCCTCCTGATCGGTTACCTGATCAATCAGACGCAGCTGCCGCTCAAGGCTGGCGCCCGCATCGGCCCGCCCTTGCGCGTGGGCATTGCCATGCGCAAGGGCCGTTCAGGGTTCAAGCTGGCGATCGACAAGGCACTGCGCGAGGCGCGCGCGGATGGCACGCTGCGCGCGCTGTCGCTCAAGTGGTTCGGTCACGACGCCAGCAGCATGGCACGGTCGTGACGGCCGTAAAAAAGCGCGGCCCAGTGAAGGTGCCGCGCTTTTGCGTGGACAGTGCCACGTCAGCGTTGCTTGTCCTGCTTGCCGTCCCAGCCGCTCTGCTGGTCCATCTGCCGGGACTCGCTGCCCGGCGAACCCTGGTCGCGGCTGGCGCGGTCGGCGTTCAGGTCATCCAGCGCCGGGGTGCCGCCTGATGCATGCTGGCCACCGTGTTGCTGGTTCTGGTGTTGGCCACCGGTGCCTTGCTGGCCGCGGGTGTCGTGCTGCTTGCCCTCTTGCGTGCGGCCACCTTGCTGGCCGGTCGAGTGCTTGTCGCCAGCAATATCCTGCTTGTCGCTTTGCAGATTGCCGCTTTGCAGATTGCTGTTTTGCCCCATAGCGGGGTCCCGCTGCTTGCCTTTGTTGTCTGTGGAATCATTCATCGCTGTCTCCTGCCACTGGTGTGGGAGCAACCGATGCTACGCCGTTCGCGTCAGCCGCCAATCAGCAGATTGGCGGCGTTGTTGCAGGATGATTCCTACAAAGTCAGCAGTAAAAGCGGAAGGAACGGGCAATCACATGTTCGGATAATTCGGGCCGCCGCCGCCCTCCGGCGTCACCCAGACGATGTTCTGGGTCGGGTCCTTGATATCGCAGGTCTTGCAGTGCACGCAGTTCTGGGCGTTGATCTGCAGGCGATCTCCGCCATCTTCGCGCTTGACGTACTCGTATACCCCGGCCGGACAGTAACGCTGTTCGGGCCCGGCATACTTGGCCAGGTTGACATCGACCGGAACGCTCGCGTTCTTCAGCGTCAGGTGGATCGGTTCGTCTTCGCGGTGGTTGGTGTTCGAGATGAACACCGACGACAGCTTGTCGAAGGTCAGCTTGCCATCCGGCTTCGGATAGACGATCGGCTTGAAGTGCGAGGCGGGCTTGAGGCACTCGTGGTCGGCATGCTTGTGGTGCAGCGTCCATGGCGCCTTGCCACGGAACACGATCTGGTCGATGCCCGTCATGATCGTGCCCAGCACCAGGCCCTTGCTCATCCACGGCTTGAAGTTGCGCGCCACATGCAGCTCTTCGTGCAGCCAGGATTGTTCGAACGCCGCCGGGAAGCTCGTCAGCTCGTCGCCCGTGCGGCCTTCGCCCAGCGCGGCAAACGCCGCCTCGGCCGCCAGCATGCCGGTCTTGATCGCGGCGTGGCTGCCCTTGATGCGGCTGGTGTTCAGGAAGCCCGCATCGCAGCCGATCAGCGCGCCGCCCGGGAACACGGTCTTGGGCAAGGATTGCAGGCCACCGGCGGTAATCGAACGCGCGCCATACGAAATGCGCTTGCCGCCTTCGAAGAAGCCGCGGATGGCCGGGTGCGTTTTATAGCGCTGGAATTCTTCGTACGGCGACAGGTACGGATTCTGGTACGACAGGCCGACCACATAGCCGACCGCGACCTGGTTGTTTTCCAGGTGGTACAGGAACGAGCCGCCGTAGGTGTCGTTCGGCAGCGGCCAGCCGGCCGTGTGGATCACCAGGCCCGGCTGGTGCTTGGCCGGATCGATTTCCCACAGCTCTTTGATGCCGATGCCGTAGGTCTGCGGATCCTTGCCCTTGTTCAGTTCGTACTTGGCCATCAGCTGGCGGCCCAGGTGGCCGCGCGAGCCTTCGGCAAAGAACGTGTATTTCGCATGCAGCTCCATGCCGAGCTGGAATTCCGGGCCGGGCTCGCCAACGCCATCGGGAGTGCGGTGCATGCCCATATTGCCGGTGGCAACGCCCTTGACCGAGCCGTCTTCGTGGTACAGGATTTCGGCTGCCGGAAAGCCCGGGAAGATTTCCACGCCCAGCGCTTCGGCTTGCTGGCCCAGCCAGCGCACCACATTGGCCAGCGAAATGACGTAGTTGCCGTGATTGGCCAGCGCCGGCGGAATGGCAAACGCCGGCGTGGCGAACGATTTCGTTTCAGTCAGGAACAGGACGCGGTCTTCGGTCACGGCGGTATTGAGCGGCGCACCTCGTTCTTTCCAATCGGGGAAGAGCTCGTCCATCGCGCGTGGGTCCATCACGGCGCCGGACAGGATGTGCGCGCCCAGCTCGCCGCCTTTTTCCAGCACGCAGACCGTGACTTCCTGGCCTTTATCAAGGGCCAGTTGTTTCAGGCGAATCGCCGCCGACAGGCCGGCCGGGCCGCCGCCGACGACCACGACGTCGTATTCCATCGCTTCGCGCGGGCCGTATTGTTCGAGAAGGTTTGTTGTCTCAGTCATGGTGTTTTTGGGATAGGGAGGACGGGAATCAGAAAATAGCACGAGTGTGCGGGTTTTTGCTGTTCATTGCAATATCGCGGCCATTGTAAAGGCATTATTAGAAGGGACAATCGAATACCCTGCATTTGTGGGATCATGGTGCTTTCGCAACTCGTGATCGTACTTACATCGGGGAGTCGGACGTGGGCATTGAAGTCAATTTTGAAGGAAAGATCGCCATGGTCACTGGCGCATCGAGTGGGCTCGGCGCCCGTTTCGCCAAGGCCCTGGCCGGCGCCGGTGCCCAGGTCGTGCTGGCCTCGCGCCGGGTCGAGCGCCTGAAAGAGCTGCGCGCCGAGATCGAAGCCGACGGCGGCGCCGCGCACGTGGTGCGGCTCGACGTCACCGATCTTGGCAGCATCAAGGCGGCGATCGCCCATGCCGAGACCGAGGCGGGGCCGATCGATATCCTGATCAATAACTCGTCGGTGTCCGCGACCCAGCGGCTGATCGACGTGGGCGAGGATGACTACAACTACATCATGGACACCAATTTGCGCGGCGCGTTCTTCGTGGCCCAGCAAACCGCCAAGCGCATGATCGCGCGTGCCAAGGGCGATCCGCGCAAGCAGCATCGCATCGTCAATATCGCCTCGGTAGCCGGCCTGCGGGTGCTGCCGCAGATCGGCGTGTACTGCATGAGCAAAGCCGGTGTGGTGCAGATGACCAAGGCGATGGCGGTCGAGTGGGGCAAGTACGGCATCAACGTCAACGCCATTTGCCCAGGCTATATCGCCACCGATGCGAACGAAGATTATTTCGAGACCGAGCAGGGCCGCAAACTTGTCGAGATGTTGCCGCGCAAGCGCGCCGGCCGGCCCGAAGACCTCGATGGCCTGCTGCTGCTGCTGGCCGCCGAAGAAGCCCACTTCATCAACGGCGCCATCATCACGGCCGACGACGGCATGATGGCCCACTAAACGCCAGGAACCACAGAATGAGTAGTGAGACTACCGCACCGATGCTGGTGCACACGATGCGCATGCCGATCCGCTGGGGCGACATGGACGCCATGGGGCACGTCAACAATACCAATTACTTCCGTTACATCGAGTCGGCCCGCATTGCCTGGCTCGAGCAGGTCGGCGGCTTGCCCGATTCGCGGGGCGAAGGCCCCGTCATTGTCAACGCGTCGATGAACTTCCTCAAGCAGCTGACCTATCCGGGCGAGATCGAGGTGCGTACCTTCGTGGCGCCGCCGGGGCGCTCGAGCGTCGAGGTGTCACACGAGATCCGTTTGCTGGATGCGAACGGCGCTCCGGGCGAGCTGCACGCGAACGGGATGGCCAAGGTGGTGTGGGTCGACTTTACTGCGGGCAAGTCGGCCCCGTTGCCGGCTGCGCTGCGCAGCGTGCTGCCGACCGAGTGAACGCCGTGGTTTGTTTCGACCGCAACCGCCTCGCGCTGGAAGACGTTGTCGCCATTGCACGCGGCGCGGCGCGGCCAGTGCTCTCGCCGGACCCGGCCTTTCGCGCCTTCATCATGCGCGGCGCCGACTTTCTCGACCGGCTGCTGCTTGAAGACGGCGCCATCTATGGCGTCACCACCGGCTACGGCGATTCATGCACGGTGCGCGTACCGCTGGCGCTCGTGACGGAACTGCCGCGCCACCTGTACACCTACCATGGCTGCGGCCTGGGCAGCTTTTTCGACCCCACCGAGACGCGCGCCGTCATGGCCGCGCGCCTTGCGTCGCTGGCAAAAGGGTTCTCGGGCGTCAGCATCGACCTGCTCGAGCAGATCGTGCGTTTGTTCGACGCTGACCTGTTGCCCCTGATCCCGAGCGAAGGCTCGGTTGGCGCCAGCGGCGATCTCACGCCGCTGTCCTACTTGGCGGCGGTGCTGTGCGGCGAGCGCGAAGTGCTGCGTGCCGGCGTGCAGATGCCGGCTGCCGACGCGCTGCTCGAGGCCGGCATTGCGCCGCTGCGCCTGCGGCCGAAAGAAGGCCTGGCGATCATGAATGGCACCGCTGTCATGACGGGCCTGGCCTGTCTGGCCTGGGACCGCGCCGCCTACCTGACGCGCCTGGCCACGCGCATCACGGCGATGGCCTCGTTCGCGCTGGATGGCAACGACCATCACTTCGACGCAACGCTGTTCTCGGTCAAGCCGCATGCCGGGATGCAGGACGTGGCCGCCTGGCTGCGCGCCGACCTGGCCTATGCCGGCCAGCATGAGCGCAACGGCGAGCGCCTGCAAGACCGCTATTCGATCCGCTGCGCGCCGCACGTGATTGGCGTGCTGGCCGACGCGTTACCGTTCTTCCGTACCACCATCGAGAACGAACTCAATAGCGCCAATGACAATCCGATCATCGACGCCGAGGGCGAGCGCGTGCTGCATGGCGGGCACTTCTACGGCGGGCATATCGCGTTCGCGATGGACAGCATGAAAAATGCCGTTGCCAACCTGGCCGACCTGCTCGACCGCCAACTGGCGCTGCTGGTCGACCCGCGCTACAACGCCGGGCTGCCCGCCAACCTGTCGGGCATGCAGGGCGAGCGCGCCGTGATCAACCACGGCCTCAAGGCACTGCAGATCAGCACCTCGGCCTGGACCGCCGAAGCACTGAAACTGACGATGCCGGCGTCGGTCTTTTCGCGCTCGACCGAGTGCCATAACCAGGACAAGGTCAGCATGGGCACGATCGCCGCGCGCGATTGCCTGCGCGTGCTGGAACTGACCGAGCAGGTGGCCGCGGCGCTGCTGATCGCGGTGCGCCAGGGCGTGTGGCTGCGCTGCCGGCAGCGCCCCGCGCGCGCACTGCCGGCGCCGCTGGCGCAGATGCTCGAACAATTGGGTCAGGACATTGCGCCGGTGATTGAAGACCGCCGGCTTGATGGTGATCTGCGTCTGCTGCTTGAACGCATGCGCGCACAGCACTGGACGCTGTACCGCTGATCGGCGGGGCGAGCCGTGTCGCCCTGCGACGGCACGCTGGCCTCAAGCGACGGTGGCAGGGGACCGGTCAGCCCGCACCCACCAGCTTGTGCACCAGTTCCACCGACGTCGATGCCGCAAACTTGCGCATCAGGCTGGCCCGGTGCATTTCGACCGTGCGGGGACTCAGGTCGGTCTCGCGCGCGATGATCTTGCTGGTCTTGCCCTCGACCAGCAGCGCGGCGATTTCGCGCTCGCGCGGTGTCAAATGCGCCGTCACGGGACGCTTTTCGCTGACATCCTCGAAGATCCAGACGCCGGCGCCGAGGGGCTCGAGCGGCGACAGCGCACGGCCCGTCACGTGGCACCAGAACAGCTCGCCACTCGCGCGGCGCATGATGCGCTCGTCCGAGTAGCGCCCCTTCGCATTCATGATGGGAATGATACGGTCGCCCGTGCGCAAGAATTCGTCCATCGTCGGATACAGCACCGAGAAAGACGAGCCGGTCAGGTGGCCGGCCCCATAGCCGAACATCGTCGCCAGCGCGCCATTGCAGGCCTGGATCACGCGGTCGCGCGAGATGCACATGCCCACTGGCGCGTGCTGGAAAATCATCTCGTAGTCAATCGTGTGCGGCAGGTTCATGTGAGGCGGGTCAGGGCGGTGTTCATTGGCGTACATGTGGCGGGGCATGGCGGTAGTTCTACGGTATTGTGCATGGGCTGTCGGTATTCTATGCTGAGACGGGTTCTCAAACTTATAAAAGGGACAGGTATGAATAAAGTGTATCCAGACGCGCGCTCGGCACTTGACGGTGTCGTGCAGGACGGCCAGACCATTGCCGTGGGCGGGTTTGGTCTGTGCGGTATTCCGGAAGCCCTGATCGCGGCATTGCGCGATTCGGGCGTCAAGCAACTTACCGCCATCTCCAACAACGCGGGCGTCGACGGCTTCGGCCTGGGCCAGTTGCTCGAGACACGCCAGATCAAGAAAATGATTGCGTCGTACGTCGGCGAAAACAAGGAGTTCGCGCGCCAGTTCCTGGCCGGCGAACTCGAACTCGAATTCACGCCGCAAGGCACGCTGGCCGAAAAGCTGCGCGCCGGTGGTGCCGGCATCCCGGCCTTCTTCACCAAGACGGGCTTCGGCACCATCGTTGCCGAGGGCAAGGAAACGCGCGAATTCAATGGCGAGCATTATGTGATGGAGCATGCGCTGTTCCCCGATGTGTCGCTGGTCAAGGCGTATATGGCCGACCGCTCGGGCAATCTCGTGTTTCGCAAGACGGCCCGCAACTTCAATCCCAACGTGGCCACGGCCGGCAAGATCTGCATCGTCGAAGTCGAGAAGCTGGTCGAGACCGGCGAGATCGATCCCGACCACGTGCACACGCCGGGCATCTTCGTGCACCGCATCGTCCACAACCCGTCGCCCGAGAAACGCATCGAGCAGCGTACCGTGCGCACCGCAAGCAACGTGAGCAACTGAGCGCAATCACCCGACGACAGAAACGGAGACAACAACATGGCATGGACTCGTGATGAAATGGCCGCGCGCGCGGCGCTGGAGCTGGAAGACGGCTTTTACGTGAACCTGGGCATTGGCTTGCCGACCCTGGTAGCAAACTATGTACCGAAGGATATCGAGGTCTCGCTGCAGTCCGAAAACGGCCTGCTCGGCATTGGCCCGTTCCCGACGGACGATGCGGTCGATGCCGACCTGATCAACGCCGGCAAGCAGACCGTGACGGCGCTGCCGGGTTCGGCGTACTTCAGCTCTGCCGATTCGTTCGGCATGATCCGCGGCGGCAAGATCAACCTGGCGATCCTGGGCGCAATGCAGGTCTCGGAAGAGGGTGATCTGGCGAACTGGATGATTCCGGGGAAAATGGTCAAGGGCATGGGCGGTGCGATGGACCTGGTGGCCGGCGTTAAGCGGGTGGTCGTGGTGATGGAGCATGTCGCCACCGCCAAGGATGGCACCACCAGCCACAAGCTGCTGAAAAAGTGCGATCTGCCGTTGACGGGCGTTGGCGTGGTCGACCGCATCATCACCGACCTGGGCGTGCTTGATGTGACGGCCACCGGCTTGAAGCTGACCCAGCTGGCGCCCGGCGTGAGTGTGGACGAGATCGTCGCAGCGACCGGTTGCGAACTGGATGTGTCGTCTGTCCAGCAGGCATAGCCGTCGCTGGCGGGGACGCTGGCATTCCGGCGAATGCCGTCGCTGAACGTAGGGTGGGCGGCTGTGCCGCCCACGCGTTCAAGCGGCGTTTGCGGCGTTTGCGGCGTTTGCGGCGCGGCGACGTACGTTGAACGCGTGGACGGGAAACCCGTCCACCCTACGATATTGCAATGCCGCACCGACCGGCATGATTGACATCCCTGCGCGTGCAATCAGCTCGCGACCCACACGTACTGCACTTCGGCCCACTGTTCCTTCGGCGCGCCATTTACCGTGCCGGGCTGGAAGCTGCATTTGGCGAGGGCGGCGCGTGCTGCCTCGTCGAGCGACCCATTGCCGCTGGTCTTGCGCACCAAGGATTCGCGCACCTTGCCATCGGCGCTGACCAGCATCGCGAGTGTCACGGTGCCTTCGACCTTGGCCGCCAGCGCATCGGCCGGGTACACGGGCCTTGCGCACGAATTGAACTTCGCGACCGGCACCGTCGTGTCGTTGTCGGGCATCGCGGCAAACGGGTTGACCGGCGCCGTGCTCGTGCAGCCGGCCAGGGCCGCCAGAGCCAGGCCGAGCACTGGCAGCGCGGCTTTCCAGTTCAGTGCCTGCGTGTCGGGACGAACGAGTTGTTTGATGCGTTGCATGAGATTGCCTCCATTGGCCGCCTGGGCCAGATGCTGGGTTGAAAACTGGAATCGTTCCAGTTCGGATAGCGCAAGAGCCAGGCGCCGCGGTTCGCCCAGTTGTCTTGCTGCGACGGTGTCGGCAACCAGTTCCCGTTCGGCGCGGATGCGTCCCGAGATCCACCAGATTGCCGGGTGATAAAACAGCAGCGCCTCGACCACGTTCTGCAGCAGGTTGACGAGGTAGTCATGACGCCGGATATGGGCCAGTTCGTGCGCCAGCAGCGCTTCGAGCAAGTGAGGCGGCATGCCGGACACGAGCGAAGCTGGCACCAGTACCACCGGCCGCCACCAGCCGAAGGTGACGGGGCTTGCCAGTCCCGCAACAATGCGCAGTCGCACCAATCGCGCAATGCCGGCGGCCTGCGCCATCCGGTCGAGTCGAGCTTGCCAGACAGGCTCACTGGCCTCGAGCGCCGCAGTGCGGTGCAGCCACAGCAATCCCGCGATCATCCGCAATGCGAGCACGACGGCGCACACGCCCCACGTGCCGACAATCCAGCCCAGGCTGCGTTCGAAGAAGGCGCGCCAGCTCTCATCGAGCGGACTGGCAATGAACCCGCTGGCAAAGGTTGCCATCGGCTGGGCCGCCAGATCCTGCGTGCCGACCAG
The DNA here is from genome assembly GCF_039123635.1 of Massilia sp. MP_M2. NCBI lineage: Bacteria > Pseudomonadati > Pseudomonadota > Betaproteobacteria > Burkholderiales > Oxalobacteraceae > Massilia > Massilia sp. MP_M2. Next base: position 117,238 of record NZ_JBCHJF010000007.1, on the reverse strand, counting down.
GCGCGCCACCAGTTCGGCGGCGGGCCAGAGCAGGCACAGCAACAGGCCGGCGCAGGCGAGCGCATACCGGTGCTCGGCGCGCGCGTTGCGCAGCAGGCTCATGGCCAAGGCCACAGCGCAGCCGATCAGCGCGCCTTGCCAGATGAATTCGACGAGTGTCCAGCCGATGCTGGCGACGAGGTGGGCGGCGGTCATTGGCCGTCCCCATCCTTCAGCAGTTGTTCGATCTCGGCCCGTTCCTTTTTCGAGATGCCGCTCTTGAGCGCCGCCAGCACCAGCGCCTTGGCCGAGCCGGCAAACGCCCGCTGCATCAGGTCGTTGAGCAGATTGCCCTGCAGCGCATCGCGCGCGTGGACCGGGCTGTAGACGTGCGAGCGTTCGCTTTCGTCCCGCGCCAGCAAACCTTTGGCGTGCATGACCTGCATCAGCCGCAGTACCGTCGCGTAGGTCACATCGGGGCGTTGCGGCAGCATTGCCTCGTGCACCTGCTTGGCGGTGGCGGCGCCCAGCGGCCACAGCACCTGTAGCAAGTCGAGCTCGGCGGGCGTGGGCTTGGGCGCGTCAGGGGAGTGGGGCATGACATCCTCGGGTAGGCAAGATGATGGTAGATTATCTTGTCTAGATCGAGTTGTCTACGAAGATTTTCTTGGTCGCGCCGCAAGCAGCGTCGTCCATGGGCGATGCTGCGCCCCAAAAAAAGGCGCAGTCAACGTTAAATAGAGCTGAGCTTTGAACTGATGAGCGGCCCCACGGTCCAACCCCTGTCGCCAGTGTCAGGAGTCAATCATGAAAGCGCCACGTTTCAAACGTTGGTTCGCAACATTGCCATCGCTGAATGGGGCCCAGCGTCGTCAAGTGCTCGATGCGCTGCACCCTGCGGCCGGCCTCGACCAGGTCGTTGCGCTCATCGCCCAGGCCAGGGCGCCAGGGCGCTGTTGCCCCAGCTGTGGCAACGCACGCTGCAACCGGCACGGGTTTGCCAACGATCTGCAGCGTTTTCGCTGCTGCAATTGTGGGCGCACTTTCAACGACCTGAGCGGCACGCCACTGGCGCGGCTCAGGCTCAAGACCAAATGGCTCGCCTACTCCCAGGTGCTGCTGGACTCGCTCCCCGTGCGCAAAGCCGCAGATCGGGTCGGCGTGCACCGCAATACCGCCTTCCGATGGCGCCACCGCTTTCTCGCGTGGGTCAAGCTCGACCGGCCCGCGGCGCTGAACGGCATCGTCGAGGCTGATGAGACGTTCCTGCTCGAATCGCAGAAGGGCTCGCGCGCACTCGACCGCCCACCCCGTCGGCGGGGCGGGCGCGCCGCCCGGCGCGGCATTTCCCGTGAGCTCGATTGCATCCTCGTGGCGCGCGACCGCAACGGGGGCACCATTGACGCCGTCACTGGCCGCGGTGCGCTGACGGCCGCGCAACTCGAACGCGGCTTGCTGCCCAGGCTCGATCCACAGGCGCTGCTGGTCAGCGACAGCCATGCCGCCTACCGCGCCTTTGCACGCAAGCACAGGATCGCGCACGAGGTGGTGAATCTGCGCGCCGGCGTGCGCGTCAGGCGCCTGGGCAACCTGGCTATCCACGTACAGAACGTGAACGGGTATTACCAGCGCTTCAAGGCCTGGCTGATGTGCTTTCGTGGCGTGGCGTCACGCTACCTGCCCAATTACCTGGGCTGGCGCTGGGCCCTCGATGGGGGACGGGTAAGTTCCCCGAAACACTTGCTGCGCATCGCAGTCGGCGTCATCAACAGATAACGTTGACTGCGCCCCAAAAAAAGCCGCACCCCGGTGAGGTGCGGCTTTTCGGCCAGACACAGTGCTGTCGTTACGCCGCTTCGCGCACGGCCTGCATCGTGTTCTGGTCTTCGACGATCACGCGGCCATGCAACACGTCGTCCATGCGCTTGACGTCGAGTTCGTTTTCCCATTTTGACACGACGACCGTGGCCACACCGTTGCCGATGAAGTTGGTCAGCGCGCGTGCTTCGCTCATGAAGCGGTCGATGCCCAGAATCAGCGCCATACCCGCCACCGGGATCGTCGGCACCACGGCCAGCGTCGCGGCCAGCGTGATGAAGCCGGCGCCGGTGATGCCCGATGCGCCTTTCGAGGTCAGCATCGCCACCAGCAGGATGGTCAATTCCTGGGTCAGCGTCAGTTCGGTGTTGGTCGCTTGCGCCACGAACAGGGCCGCCATCGTCATGTAGATATTGGTGCCGTCCAGGTTGAACGAGTAACCGGTCGGGACGACCAGGCCGACGACTGGCTTGGAGCAACCCAGGCGCTCGAGCTTGCGCATCAGGTTCGGCAGCGCGCTTTCCGACGACGAGGTACCCAGCACGATCAGCAGTTCTTCCTTGATGTAGCGGATGAACTTGAAGATCGAGAAGCCGGTGAAGCGGGCGATCAGGCCCAGCACGACGAAGATGAACAGGGCGCAGGTCAGGTAGAACGAACCCATCAGCTTGGCCAGCGGCAGCAGCGACGCGATGCCGTACTTGCCGATCGTGAACGCCATCGCGCCGAACGCGCCCAGCGGAGCGACCTTCATGATGATGTTGACGATGCCGAAGATCACGTGCGAGACGTCATCGATGAGCTTGGTGACCGGACGGCCGCGCTCGCCCATCATCGACAGCGCGAAACCGAACAGGATCGCGACCAGCAGCACTTGCAGGATATTACCGGTAGCAAACGCATCCACGAACGTCGTCGGGATGATGTGCATGATGAACTCGGTCGTGGTCTGGGCATGCGCATTGGTCGTGTATTGCGCAATCGAGCTCGCATCGAGGTGGGCTGGATCGACGTTGAAGCCGGCGCCCGGCTTGGCGACGTTGGCCACGACCAGGCCGATGGCCAGCGCGAAGGTCGAGACGACCTCGAAGTACAGCAGGGCCTTGCCGCCGACGCGGCCGATCTTCTTCATGTCCTGCATGCCGGCGATACCGGCGACGACGGTACAGAAGATCACGGGGGCGATGATCATCTTGATCAGTTTGATGAAGCCGTCTCCCAGAGGCTTCATCGCGGTGCCTACCTCTGGGTAAAATACGCCCAGCAACACGCCAAGAACAATGGCGAACAGTACCTGGACGTACAGGATTTTATAAAACGGCTTCTTCATGGCAACTCTTCAACGAGGTTGGTAGTGGCGCCATGGTGGGGCAATCAGCCGGTGCGGGCTATTGTGGAAATCCGCATGCTGCACTGCAGCAGGGCAATGTGAATAAGCGTGGGAACTAAGCGCGCACCGGGATCGTGCACGACCGGACCAAACGCCCGGTCGTGACGACAAGATTGTTACTGGGCGGCCCAGCCGCCGTCCATATTCCAGGCCACGCCGCGCACCTGGTTTGCTGCCGGGCTGCAAAAGAACACGGCCAGCGCGCCCAGTTCGTCGGGCGTGACGAATTCGCCGGACGGTTGTTTCTCGAGCAGCAGGGCCTTGCGCGCGGCGTCGTTGTCGAGCCCTTCGCGCGCGGCGCGGTCGTCCACCTGTTTCTGGACCAGCGGCGTGAGCACGAAGCCGGGGCAGATCGCATTGCAGGTAACGCCCGTCTGCGCCGTTTCCAGCGCAGTGACCTTGGTCAGGCCGACCAGTCCGTGCTTGGCGGCGACATAGGCCGACTTCTGGCTCGAGCCCACCAGGCCATGGACCGAGGCCAGGTTGATGATGCGGCCCCAGTTCTTTTGCTTCATGCCGGGCAAAGCCAGGCGCGTCGTGTGAAACGCCGAGCTCAGGTTGATGGCGATGATCGCGTCCCAGCGTTCGGGCGGGAAATCTTCGAGCGCCGCGACGTGCTGGATGCCGGCGTTGTTGACCAGGATGTCGACGCCGCCGAACTTGTCGTTGGCATACTGCATCAGCGCGGCGATCTCGGCCGGCTTGGACATGTCGGCATTGTGGTACGCGGTCTGCACGCCGAATTCGGCGCCGATATCGGTATACAGTTTTTCGATTTGCTGTGCGTCGCCGAAGCCGTTGAACACGATATTGGCCCCCTGTTCGGCCAGCGAACGTGCGATTCCCAGGCCGATGCCCGAGGTCGATCCGGTGACGAGAGCCGTTTTACCGTCTAGCATGGTCGATGTCATTGTGTCCTCATTGGTAAATGCCCGGTGGCGAGCGGTGGTGCCCGTTGGCGAGCGTATCGGGGGAACTCCCTCAGAATTGGTAGAATTCTAACCGTAACGCCTCCCGCGCGCGAAAGCAGCCAGGCGCCCTTCATGATTTTCTTCTCCCGGAGTCGCGATGTCCGAGCCCAGATTCAAGAGCGTCCAGTGCACGTCGCCACGCGGGTTGCACCGCGTCGCCTACAAGGAATGGGGCGCCCCGGACAATCCGAAGGTGCTCGTGTGCGTGCATGGCGTGACCCGCGTCGGGGACGACTTCGATCATCTGGCGCGCGCGCTGTGCGACACCTGGCGCGTCGTGTGCCCCGATATCGTCGGGCGCGGACGGTCCGACCGGCTGCGCGATCCGGCCGGCTACCAGGTGTCGCAATACGTGGCCGACATGGTCACGCTGATTGCCCGCGTGACTGCCGGCGCCGACGCTGATAATGAGGACGTGGCCTGGTTCGGCACGTCGATGGGCGGCCTGATCGGCATGATGCTGGCCGCCCTCGACAACTCGCCGATCTCGCGACTCGTGATCAACGATATCGGTCCGGCGCTGGGCAGCGAGGCGCTGCAGCGCATCGGCGAGTATATCGCCCAGGACGTGCGCTTCCCGAGCTTTGCCGCCGGCGCGGATTACATCAAGGCCGTCTCGGCGACATTCGGCCCGCACACCGACGACGAATGGCACAAGCTGGCAAGCGACGTGCTGCGCCAGGACACCGACGGCCAGTGGCGCCGTCACTACGACCTGAATCTGGCGCAGCCGTTTCGCGCCATCACGGTCGAACGTGCGGCAGAGGACGAAGCGGCGCTGTGGGCCGCGTGGGATGCGATCAGATGTCCGACGCTGCTGGTGCGCGGCGAACAGTCCGATCTGCTTTCGCGCGCCACGGCGCAGCAGATGACGACGCGCGGGCCGCATGCGCGTCTGGTCGAACTCCCCGGCGTCGGCCATGCGCCGACCTTCGTGCACGCCGACCAGATCGCGCTTGCCCGCACATTTTTAACCGGCACGGGATCATGACGATCCGGCCTGAATCAACCACCATCGAACAGAAAGACATCATGGAAATCAAACGACTGTACGTAGGCAAACGACTGTCCGAAGTCGCCATCCACAACGAGACCGTGTACCTGGCCGGCCAGATCGCCGAAGACACCACCCAGGGCATCGATGGCCAGATGCGCGAAGTGCTGGGTCACGTCGACCGCTTGCTGGGCGAAGCGGGCAGCGACAAGTCGTGCATCCTGTCGTGCAATATCTTCATTTCGGACATGGACAACTTCCCCGGCATGAACGCGGTCTGGGACGAGTGGGTCGCCCAGGGCCACACGCCGCCGCGCGCCACCGTCGAAGCCAAGCTGGCCAATCCGGCCTGCCTGGTCGAGGTGTGCGTCACCGCCGCGCTGCGCTGAGCGCATGGTCTCCACCGCACTGTTAGGCGACGCCAAGACCGGCCTGGTACAGGGCCTGAGCGCTGAGGATTGTGTGCGCGTGCATGGCGCGCTAGAGTACGCGTTCGGCGCCTACGGGGCGCGCCTGGCCGGCTCGGGCCAGAGCGCGTTCGAATTCTCGCTCGGCGCCGCTGGCACGCTCGCGTACCTGAATACCGATGCCGAAACCCGTATCGCCGGCCTGGTGTTCGAACTGGCGCTGATAGACCCGGCCGTGTTCACCGACCTCGAAGAACGCTTCGGCGCCGGTGTCGTCGCGCTGGTGCAGGGCGTGCATCAGCTGATTCGCCTGCGCGACCTGACCGCTGGCGGTGCGCCTGTAGGCAGTGGCAAGAACGCGGCGCAGCAGGCGGCGGCGCAAAACGAGACGCTGCGCAAGATGCTGCTGGCGATGGCCACCGACATGCGCGTGGTGCTGATGCGCCTGGCCTCGTGCGCGGCCACGCTGCGCCACTTCGCCGAACACAAGCGGTTTGACGACGTCACGCGCGCGTACGGGCGCGAGGTGCTGGACTTCTATGCGCCGCTGGCCAACCGCCTCGGGATCTGGCAACTGAAGTGGGAGCTGGAAGACCTGGCGTTTCGCTTCATCGAACCCGATACCTACAAGCGCATCGCCAAGATGCTCGAAGAAAAGCGCATGTCGCGCGAAAGCTTCGTCGCCTCGTCGATCGAGCGCCTGCAAAGCGAGCTGGCATCGGCCTCGATTCCGGCCGATGTGTCGGGCCGGCCAAAGCACATCTACAGCATCTGGAGCAAGATGCGCGGCAAGGAGCTCGATTTCACCGAGCTGTATGACGTGCGCGCGTTTCGCGTGATCGTCCCCGACATCAAGACCTGCTACACGGTGCTGGGCGTGATCCACAATATCTGGACGCCGGTGCCGAAGGAGTTCGACGACTATATTTCGCGCCCGAAGCCCAACGGCTACCGCTCGCTGCATACGGTGGTCATGGCCGAAGACGGACGACCGCTCGAAGTGCAGATCCGCACACAAGAGATGCACAACTTTGCCGAATACGGCATTGCCGCGCACTGGCGTTATAAAGAAGAAGGCGGCTCGAACTTCAAGAGCCAGCAATACGACGAAAAGATCGCCTGGCTGCGCCAGCTGCTGGCGTGGAAGACCGACGTGTCCGATGCGGTCTCGGGCCAGGAAGAACTGCAGCGCGAATGGGTCGAAAAGCTCAAGGCCACGACGCTCGACGACCGCATCTTCGTGTTGACGCCGCAGGCGCGGGTGCTCGAGCTGCCGGTGGGTGGTACGCCAATCGACTTTGCGTACCACTTGCACAGCGATGTCGGCCATCGTTGCCGCGGCGCGCGCATCGATGGCGTGATGGTGCCGCTCAATACGCAACTCAAGAACGGCCAGACCTGCGAAATCATCACGGCCAAAGGCTCGAGCGGCAACCAGGGCCCGTCGCGCGACTGGCTCAGTCCCGGCTACGCGGTCAGCAGCCGCACGCGCTCGAAGATCCGCGCCTGGTTCCATGCGCTGGACCAGGCCGAAACGCTGGCCCATGGCCGCGCGCTCGTCGAAAAATCGCTCCAGCGCGAAGGTAAGACGGCCGTCAACCTGGAAATGCTCGCGCACAAGCTGGGCTTTGCCAAGGTGGACGAACTGTTCATCGAAGTGGGCAAGGACAAGTTCAGCCTGCGCCACGTGGAAGCGGCGCTGCACGATGGCGACGAACCGGCGCCGCTCGAGGAACCGAAGTTCGACAACAAGAGCCGCGCCTCGAGCGTGGAGCAGGGCGCCAAGTCGGGCGTGCTGGTGCTGGGCACCGAGGGGCTGATGACCTTGCTCGCGAAGTGCTGCAAGCCGGCGCCGCCGGACCCGATCATCGGCTTCGTCACGCGCGGCAAGGGCGTCTCGATCCACCGGCTGACGTGCAAGAACTTCTCCGAGATGCAGACCAAGTCACCGGAACGCGTGATTCAGACCGAATGGGGTTCAGCCGGGACCGAGACCGTCTACCCGATCGACCTGTTCATCCTGGCGCAGGACCGGCAAGGGCTGCTGCGCGATATCTCCGAAGTCTTCTCGCGCGAGAAGATCAATGTGATCGGGGTGAACACGCAAAGCGCCAAGGGCCAGGCGCGGATGATCTTCACGGCCGAAATCGGGTCGACGGCGCAGGCGCAGAAAGCGCTGGCGGCGATCATGGAAGTGGGCGGCGTGATGGAGGCGAAGCGGCAGTAGCGCCAGACGTGGTGCGCGGCGTCGTGACGTAATCATTTGTCACCGACTCGCGCAGCCTGCCGCAACCGCAGTATCATTCAGCCCATGCCGCGCTCGCTTCCTTCCACCGCCCATCCCGAACTCTGGTTCGCGCACGTCAAACGCTACTCGCGCAGCTGGTGGTACATGATCCACCTGGGCGCGGTCGCCATCGTGCTGGCGCTCTCGCCATCCACCTGGCAGCGCGAGCGCTTCCACGCCACCGCGCGCCACATCCACGCCAGCACCTGGCAGGTGCTGCCCTGGTTCACGCTGGCCTCGTGCCTGGTGAGCCTGGTCATCATCCGCATCGTGCTGGTCACGGCCAAGAGCTACGGCTTGTCGGGCTTTGCGCTCGAGATGGTGGTGCGGGTGCTGGTGCTCGAATTGATTCCGCTGTGCGCGGCGCTGTTCGTTGCGCTGCGCGCCAGCATGGCGTTCGACGCGTCGGCGCTGGGCCTGGCGCGCGCCGGCCCCCTCGCGCGTGGCGCGGGTGAGGATGCGCTGCGCCGCATGCGCAGCGACCTGGTGCCCCAGTTGATCGCCAATGCGGTGGCGGTGCTGACGCTGGCGCTGGTCACGTCGATTGTCGTGCTGCTACTGGCCTACCTGAACGTGTACGGCGTGTCGCCATGGGGGCTGGGCGACTACACCCGCACGGTCGGGCGTGTGTTCGCACCAAGCGTCACGGCCGGCTTCGTGCTCAAGACGGTGCTGTTCGGCCTGGCCGTGGCGCTGATCCCGACGGCGGCCATCCTCGAATTGCAGCGTTATCCACGGCGTCTGGTCTCCACCGTGCAGCCGGGCGCACTGCGCCTGCTGTTCGTGCTGATCGTGATCGAAGCGGCGTCGCTTGCACTGAAATACATCTGACTGACAGGACCAGAACTTACATGACGGACCAGATTCCCGATACCGCGCTTCCCGAGGAACCGAAGCACGTCGAAACCAAGGCCGTGATCCTCCTCGTTTTTCTGGGACTGATGATCTGCAGCTTTGTGTTCTACGTGATGTACGCGCGCGGCGTGTTCGAGCCGACCCAGCGCCTGACGCTCGTGGCCGACGATTCGACCGGCGTCATTCCCGGCATGGACATGACGTTTGCCGGTTTTCCGATCGGGCGCGTGCGCCAGGTCGAGCTGGCCGACAGCGGCAAGGTCAATATCCTGGTCGACGTCCAGAGCAAGGACGCCAAGTGGCTGCGCGCCTCGAGCGTGTTCACGCTGGAGTCGAGCATCGTCGGCGAAACACGCCTGCGCGCCTACACCGGGGTGCTGACCGATGCCCCGCTGCCGGCCGGTTCGACCCGCACCGTGCTGCGCGGCGACGCCACTGCCGAAATCCCGCGCATCGTCGCCACGGCGCGCGGCCTGCTGGAAAACCTGGAAACCATGACGTCGTCCGGCTCGGACGTCAATACCAGCCTGTCGAACCTGTCGGCCGTGACAGGCCGCATGTCGGGGCGCTACGGCGTTCTGGGCGGCGCGCTGGGTGGTGACGAAGAAGCGAAGAAACTGATGGAAGCGCTCGACCGCGTGAATCTGATCCTGGCCAAGGCCGACCAGCGCGTGTTTGGCCAGGCCGGCGTGATGGACGATGCCCAGACGGCGGTGCGCCAGCTCGACGTCGTGCTCAAGGACGCCAGCGCCACATTGAAGAAAGTCGACGCAGTGCTGGTCGAAGCGCAAGCGGTTGGCGCCAACACGCGCGAGGCAACCGAAGACCTGAGCGCGCTGCGCGGCGACGTCGACGCTAGCCTGCGCAAGGTGAATCGTCTGGTCGAAGAAATCAACCGCAAGTGGCCGTTCGCGCGCACCAGTCCGGAGATCAAGCTGCCATGAAGACCATTCCATTGTTGATCGCTGCCTTGCTGGCCGGCTGCGCGAGCAAGCCGTTGCCGCCTGACTGGCAGGCCAATGCCAAGGGCGCGCTCGACGCGTCGGTCGACGATTACCTGAAAGGCCACACGGCCGCGTCGAACGCCGAGTTTCGCGAGGCGCGCGCCGAGACGACTGCCACTGGCCGTGCCGATCATGTGGCCCAGGTCGAGCTGGTGCGCTGCGCGGCGCAGGTGGCCAGTCTGGTGTTCGAGGATTGCCCGGGTTATGCGGCGCTGGCGCTTGACGCCACACCGGCGCAGCGCGCCTACGCCGCCTATCTGGCGGGGCAGTGGGATGGACTGGATCTGGCATTGCTGCCGGAGCAGCATCGGGCTGTCGTTGGTGGTGGGGCGCTGGAGAACATCGCCGATCCGCTGGCGCGGCTGGTTGCGGCCGGTGCGCAGTTCAAGGCAGGGCGCATCGCGCCGGCGGGAATCGCGCTGGCCGTCGACACGGCGTCGATCCAGGGCTGGCGCCGGCCGCTGCTGGCATGGCTGGGGGTGCAGGCGAAGCGCGCCGAGGCCGCGGGAGACACGGCCGCGCAGGCGGCAATCGAGCGACGCCGCAAGATCGCTGGCGGCTTGTAGAACTTAGCCGCTTAGCGCAGCGCCCACGGCAGCGTGTTGTGGATCGTCGTTGCGGCAATGGCCGCCTGGCCGGTTGCCACCGTGATCTGGTTCAGACCTCGCGTGACATCCCCGATTGCGTACAGTCCTGGCACCGCGGTGCGGCAATGGTCGTCGACCGCCAGCGTGTCGCATTCGACTGTTTCGGCGCCCAGCTTGGCCGCCAGCGCGGAGCGCGCATTTTCGCCCAGCATCGGGTAGAACACATCGCATTCGTAGGATTGCCCGTCGCGCGTGTGCAGCACGGGTTTCAGATCGTCGGTCAGCGTGACGCCGGCCAGCGGTGACGCGATGTGCTGCACGTTTGCGGCCTGCAACTGCGCATGCTGGTCGGCATCGACCACCGACTCGTCGGCCCGCTCGAACAGCAGCACGTCGCGGCTGAAGCTGCGCATGAACAGGGCATGGCCAACCGGGTTGATTTCGGCCGTGGCCACGGCGATGCGTTTGTCGATCACGTCGTAGCCGTCGCACACAGGGCACAGGCGCACCGCGCCGCTGGCCACCGCTTCGTCCCAGCGTTCGACCGGCATGCCGACGTCGGCCACGCCGGTGGCCAGCAGCACCGTGTAGGCGCGCATTTCGGTGACGTCGCCGTCGGGGCTGGTACAGTCGGCGATGAACAGGCCGTCGTCGATGCGCAGGTTGCTGATTTCACCGGGAATCACGTGGCCGCCGTACTTGCCGAGCTGGCAGCGCAACTGGTCGAGCAGCAACTGGCCGTTGATCCCGTCCGGAAAGCCAGGGTAGTTGTGCGAGACGGGAATCCAGGCCAGGCGGCTATTGCCTTTGTCGACCAGCGCGACGTTGCGGGTGAAGCGGCGCAGGTAGATGGCGGCGGTCAGGCCGCCTGGCCCGCCGCCGATGATGAGGGTGTCAAATACGTTTGGTGAGAGGTCCATGCGTGCATTATGTCGCCGATTGCAGGGTCGGGCTATCGGCGCGCGCGCTCGTGCCGGGTGGGCCTGTGCTTACACAGCAAGTGGCAAGGTGACGTTGACTGTCGGTTTCACAACGATTTGCCGCCGGCCGCTTCCGGTTGCAGCGTGACGTGGTCGATGCCATGCCGTGCGCGCAGCATCGCGCGCACCGCTTCCAGCACGGCGGGCCACTGTTCCAGGCTGCGGATCTCGATGTGGCCGATCAGCGCCGGATGGCCCGGTGACATGTCCCACACGTGCATATCGTGCACGCCCAGCACGCCGTCGACGGCGGCCATGTCGGCGCCGACCCGGACGAAGTCGATCTTGTGGGGCACGCCTTCCATCAGGAAATGGTACGACTCACGCAGAATGCCACTCGTCGAACGCAGGATCAGGAGCGCGACGAAGATCGACAGGATCGGGTCGGCCCGCAGCCAGCCGGTGAAATAGATGATCGCGCCGGACGCGATCGCGGCCAGCGAGCCGAGCAGGTCGCCCATCACGTTGACGAGCGCGGCGCGCGTGTTGATGCTGTCGTTGTTGCGCGACAGGATCCAGGCGACGAGCAGATTGATCGAGGCGCCCAGCGCGGCCACGACCAGGACGATGCCGCCCTTGACGGGCTCAGGATGCATCAGGCGCTGGATGGCTTCCCAGCCGATCCAGCCCACCAGGGCCAGCATCACCAGGCAGTTGACAAACGCGGCCAGGGCTTCGGCGCGCACGAAGCCGAACGAGTGGCGCGCCGATGGCGGGCGTTTGGCGATCAGTTGCGCAAGCAGGGCAAGGCCAAGGGCAGCGGCGTCGGTGACCATGTGGCCGGCGTCCGAGATCAGGGCCAGCGAATTGGATATGAAGCCGGTAATCACTTCGACCAGCGCGAACAGCAGTGTCAGGCCCATCGCGAACGCCAGCGCCTTCTGGCTGCGCGCTTCGATGGAGTGGGAATGGCTTGCGTCACCGTCGAGGTGGGCATGCAGGTGAGAAGGGTCATGCGGCTGGTACGTCATCGCCATGCAATCAATAGTCGAACGGGGCACCAGTGTAAATCATCGCGGCCGGTGCAGCAGGATGGCCTGATCAGCAATAAATTTTGTGCAAGGGTTGCGGTTCGGGCATCGGGTCCCTATAATGGCGGCATCGGGCGGTTAGTTCAGCTGGTTAGAATACTTGGTCGACATCCAAGGGGTCGCAGATTCGAATTCTGCACCGCCCACCAGAACACAGAAGTGCAAAGAAGCGTAGCGAGCGGCAGCAGTTTTGGTTGAGAAGCGCAGTCGTACGAATGTACGGCGAGCATCGCAGACCGAAACTGCAAACGCGCAGTAGCTTGTTTGAACTTCGAATTGTAAGAGCGAGAAAGGCATCAACGGTTATGACACCGCGAACTACAACCAGGTTGTGGGGGAATCGCTAGGCGCGGTGTGGTGTTCTTTTGCTCGACACAAAGAAGAAAACGCGGCTAGCCCGCGTTTTTTTTCGTCCAGATTTTACTATCCTTGATTCTTGATTTTTAACGGCGCGCGGCGCCACGATTGGAGTACAGCATGTTGAACGTCCGACTTCCCGATGGTTCCAGCCGCCAGTTTGACGGTCCGGTGACGGTGGCGCAGGTAGCGCAGAGCATTGCTCCGAGCCTGGGCAAGGCAGCGCTGGCCGGCAAGGTCAACGGTAAAGTGGTCGACACGTCGTTCCTGATCGACGCCGACGCCGATCTCGCAATCGTCACCGACCGCGATCCGGAAGGCCTGGACGTGATCCGTCACTCGACCGCCCACCTGCTCGCGCACGCGGTCAAGGAGCTGTTCCCGGAAGCGCAAGTGACGATCGGCCCGGTCATCGAAAACGGTTTCTACTACGATTTCTCGTACAAGCGCCCGTTCACCCCGGACGACCTGGTCGCCATCGAAAAGAAGATGACCGAGCTGGCCAAGAAGGATGAGCCGGTTACCCGCAAGGTGCTGCCACGCGACGAGGCCGTCGATTACTTCAAATCGATCGGCGAGCACTACAAGGCGGAAATCATTGCCTCGATCCCGGCGAACGAGGATGTCTCGCTGTACACCGAAGGCAGCTTCACCGACCTGTGCCGCGGCCCGCACGTGCCATCGAGCGGCAAGCTGAAAGTCTTCAAGCTGATGAAGCTGGCGGGCGCCTACTGGCGCGGCGACTCGAAGAACGAGATGCTGCAGCGCGTGTACGGCACCGCCTGGACCAAAAAGGAAGACCAGGAGCAGTACCTGCACATGCTGGAAGAGGCCGAAAAGCGCGATCACCGGAAACTCGGCAAGTCGCTGGACCTGTTCCACTTCCAGGAGGAAGCCCCGGGCCTCGTGTTCTGGCATCCGAAGGGCTGGACCATCTGGCAGCAGGTCGAGCAATACATGCGCCACAAGTACCAGGTTGCCGGCTACAGCGAAGTCAAGGCGCCGCAGATCCTCGACCGCACGCTGTGGGAAAAGACCGGTCACTGGGAAAACTACCGCGACAATATGTTTACGACCGAGTCGGAGAACCGTTCGTATGCGTTGAAGCCAATGAATTGCCCGGGCCACGTGCAGATCTACAATTCGGGCATGCGCTCGTACCGCGACCTGCCGCTGCGCTTCGGCGAATTCGGCCAGTGCCACCGCAACGAGCCGTCCGGCGCGCTGCACGGCCTGATGCGCGTGCGCGGTTTTACCCAGGATGATGGCCACATCTTCTGTACCGAAGAGCAGGTCGAGCGCGAAGTCACGTCGTTCCACGCCCAGGCGATGGCCGTGTACGATGACTTCGGCTTTGCCAATATCGACGTCAAGCTGGCGCTGCGTCCCGACAGCCGCATCGGTGCGGACGACGTCTGGGATCAGGCCGAAGAATCGCTGCGCTCGGCGCTGCGTGCCTGTGGCGTGACCTGGACTGAATTGCCGGGCGAGGGCGCGTTCTATGGTCCGAAGATCGAGTACCACCTGAAGGATAGCCTCGGCCGTCCATGGCAGGTCGGCACCGTGCAGGTCGACTTCTCGATGCCGGGTCGTCTCGGTTCCGAGTACGTGGCAGAAGACAACACCCGCCGCGTGCCGGTGATGCTGCACCGTGCGATCGTGGGTTCGATGGAGCGTTTCATCGGCATCCTGATCGAAAACTACGCGGGCGCAATGCCACTCTGGCTGGCACCGGTGCAAGTGGCGGTGCTCAATATCTCGGATGCGCAGGGCGATTACGTGAAGGAAGTCGAGGCCAAACTGCGCGCCGCAGGCCTGCGTGTTCACGCCGATTTGCGCAACGAGAAGATCACCTATAAAATACGTGAACATTCCGTCCAAAAACTGCCGTACATCCTCGTTGTTGGGGATAAAGAAAAAGACGCGAATACTGTGGCTGTGCGAGCCCGAGGCAATGTCGATCTGGGCGTGATGTCCGTCGATGAACTCGTGGAACGTCTGGTGGGCGAAGTCGCCGCCAAGACGAAGTAATCCCGGCCAAATTTCAATACGTTCAAAGGAAACAACATAGCTACTGACAAGAACAATCGCATCAATGGCGAGATCACCCATCCCGAAATGCGTTTGAACGGTGTAGAGAACGAGCCATTGGGCATCGTTAGTCTGGCCGACGCATTCCGTATGGCCGAAGAACTGAACGTCGACCTGGTCGAGATCGCGCCAAACGCGGTCCCGCCGGTCTGCCGCCTGATGGACTACGGCAAGTTCAAGTATTCGGAGCAAAAAAAGGCGCATGAGGCGAAGCTCAAGCAGAAGATCATCCAGGTCAAGGAAGTCAAATTCCGCCCGGGTACCGATGACGGCGACTACAACATCAAGTTGCGTAACCTCATCAAGTTCCTGGAAGAAGGCGACAAAGCCAAGATCACGCTGCGCTTCCGTGGTCGTGAAATGGCCCACCAGGATATCGGTATGCGTGTGCTCGAGCGTCTGCGCACGGATCTCGATGCAGTCGGTCAGGTGGAGCAGTTCCCGAAACTCGAAGGTCGCCAGATGATCATGGTGGTCGCGCCGAGGAAGAAGAAGTAATTCTTCGCCGGGAGCATCCAGAGCCGGGCCCGTGTTGCAGACTTTGTCTGCGGCCCGGCCCGGCTTTATTGCGTCCCTAGATCCGGTGTCGCCGACCATTCGTGTTTCTTCCTGTCGGCTATCGCAGCGCGTAGAAGCTGTGCTACAATCTTCGATTCCTGTTTGCGACAAGCAGGTTGTAGCAGACTCTGCGTCTGCTGCAAAACAAGTGAAAGTAGGCATCTAAGAGCAGCGTCGCTGCCACCTGCAATCCTGTTACATATGAGACTGTCCGCGAGGGCAGATGACTATGCCAAAAATGAAAACCAAAAGCAGCGCGAAGAAACGTTTTCGCGTGCGTCCGGGTGGTACTGTGAAATCGGGTATGGCGTTCAAGCGTCACATCCTGACCAAGAAGACCACCAAGAACAAGCGCCAACTGCGCGGCACCCGCAACATCAATGCAGCAGACGTCACGTCCGTCTACCGCATGATGCCATCTGCTTAATCTCACACTAAGGAGCTACTATGCCTAGAGTTAAACGTGGGGTTACAGCACGTGCCCGTCATAAGAAGGTTCTTGACCTTGCCAAAGGTTACCGCGGTCGTCGCAGCAAGGTATATCGTGTTGCCAAGCAAGCAGTCATGCGCGCTGGCCAATACGCATACCGTGACCGTCGCAACAAGAAGCGCGTCTTCCGCGCACTGTGGATCACCCGTATCAACGCGGCATCGCGTTCGCACGGCATGACCTACAGCGTGTTCATGAACGGCCTGAAGAAGTCCGCAATTGAACTGGACCGTAAAGTCCTGGCCGACATGGCTGTGCATGACAAGCCGGCATTCGCCGCGATTGTCAGCGCCGTCAAGGCCAAGCTGGCTGCTTAATCAGTTAAGCTGCTGAGCAAGTTGGTGCCGCGCCCTTCACGGGGCGTGGCGCACAAAGAAGCGGGGCAAGGTTCACACCTGTGCCCCGTTTTTGATTCTGGCGTCTCCCGCCAACGAAAAACAGGAAAAGAACAAGCATGAACCTGGAAGAACTCGTCGTCGCGGCCCGTGCCGATTTCGCGGAGGCGCCAGACGCCGCCGCGCTTGAAAATGCGAAAGCCAAGTACCTGGGCAAGACCGGCCAGGTGACCGACCTGATGAAGGGTCTGGGCAAGCTCGATCCCGATGCGCGCAAGGCGCAGGGCGCCCTGATCAATGCCACCAAAGAACAAATCGAACAGGCATTGACCGCGCGCCGCGACGCGCTCGCCGAGGCCCAGCTCCAGGCGCGCCTGTCCATGGAAGCCATTGACGTGACGCTGCCAGGTCGTGGCCGCTCGAAGGGCGGCATCCATCCGGTGATGCGCACCTGGGAACGCGTCGAGCAGATCTTCCGCTCGATCGGCTTCGACGTGGCCGACGGCCCCGAGATCGAAAATGACTGGACCAATTTCACGGCACTGAACAGCCCCGAAAATCACCCGGCCCGGTCGATGCAGGACACCTTCTACATCGACGGCAACGACAGCACCGGCAAGCCGCTGCTGCTGCGCACGCACACGAGCCCGATGCAGGTGCGCTACGCCCGTACCCACACGCCGCCGATCAAGGTCATCGCGCCGGGTCGTACCTACCGTGTCGACAGCGACGCGACCCACTCGCCGATGTTCCACCAGGTCGAAGGCCTGTGGATCGGCGAGAACATCAGCTTCGCCGATCTCAAGGGCGTGTACCTGAACTTCGTCCAGGCCTTCTTCGAGACGGACGACCTGCAAGTGCGTTTCCGTCCATCGTACTTCCCGTTCACCGAACCGTCGGCCGAGATCGACATCGCGTTCGGCTCCGGTCCGCTCAAGGGGCGCTGGCTCGAAGTCTCGGGCGCCGGTCAGGTACACCCGACGGTGGTGCGCAACTTCGGGCTCGACCCGGAAAAATTCATCGGCTTCGCGTTCGGCTCCGGCCTCGAGCGCCTGACGATGCTGCGTTATGGAATCAGCGATTTGCGCCTGTTTTACGAAGGCGACCTGCGCTTCCTGAAGCAGTTCAATTAATTCGACGCTGAGGCACAAAGATTATGCAATTCTCCGAAAACTGGCTCCGCTCGATCGTCAATCCGCCGATCAATTCAGATGAGCTGTCGCACGTGCTCACCATGTCGGGCCTCGAAGTGGAAGAGGTCGAGGCGGTGGCCCCACCGTTCTCGAACGTGGTTGTGGCTGAAGTCAAGGAAGTGGTCAAGCACCCGAACGCCGATCGCCTGAACGTCTGCCAGGTCGACGTCGGCACCGGCACCTTGCTCAATATCGTGTGCGGCGCCCCGAACGTGCGCGCCGGCATGAAAGCGATCTGCGCGCAAGCCGGCGCCGTGCTGCCGCCGGGCGCGGATGGCAAGCCGTTTGAAATCAAGGTCGGCCAACTGCGCGGCGTCGAGTCGCAGGGCATGATGTGCTCGAGCAAAGAGCTGGGCATCTCTGAAGAAAGCAATGGTTTGATGGAACTGCCGGCCGATGCGCCGGTGGGCCAGAGCATTCGCGACTACCTGGGCCTGGACGACCTGAAGTTCACGATCAAGCTGACGCCCAACAAGGCCGACTGCCTGTCCGTGCTGGGCGTGGCGCGCGAAGTGGCGGCGCTGACCGGTGCACCGTTGATGCTCGAGCCGACCCGCACCGTGGCGGTCAACAGCGATGAAATCCTGCCCGTCAAGGTGTCGGCGCCTGACCTGTGCGGTCGTTTCGCCGGTCGCGTGATCCGTGGCCTGAATGCACGCGCGGCCACGCCCGAGTGGATGAAGCGCCGCCTGGAACGTAGTGGCCAGCGCTCGGTCTCGGCCCTGGTCGATATCTCCAACTACGTGATGCTTGAAGTCGGCCGTCCGTCGCACGTGTTCGATCTGGCCAAGATCCACGGCAGTCTGGACGTACGCTGGGGCAAGACCGGTGAATCGCTCAAGCTTCTCAATGGCAACACGGTCGCCGTCGACGAATGGGTTGGCGTGATTGCCGACGAAGCACAGATCGAATCGCTGGCCGGCATCATGGGCGGCGACTCCACCGCCGTGTCGCTCGATACGACCGATATCTATCTGGAAGCGGCCTTCTGGTGGCCAAACGCCATCCAGGGCCGGGCCCGTCGATTCAATTTCTCGACCGATGCCGCCCACCGCTTCGAGCGTGGCGTCGATTACGCGACCGTGCCCGAGCACCTCGAGCGCATTACGGCGCTGTTGATCGACATCTGCGGCACGCCGGCCAGCAAGGTCGGCCCGATCGATGACCAGATCGTCAATCTGCCAGTGCGTACGCCGGTGGTGCTGCGCACCGCGCGCGCCGCGCAAGTGATTGGCGTGCCGTTGACCGATGCCGTGATCGCCGACATCTTCACGCGCCTGCAGCTGGGCTTTGCGCAGGCGCCCGGCGAGTTCCATGTCACGGCGCCAACGTACCGTTTCGACATCGAGATCGAGGAAGACCTGATCGAGGAAGTCGCGCGCGTTTATGGCTTCGAGAACATTCCGACCCGGCCGCCCACGGCGCCGAGCGCGATGCTGATCGAGCCCGAAAACACCCGCTCGCTGTTTGCGATCCGCCATCAACTGGCCGACCTGGGTTTCCAGGAAGTGGTCAACATGAGTTTCGTGGAAAGCGCGTGGGAGCAGGACTTCGCCGGTAACCTCGAGCCGATCCGCCTGCAGAACCCGATCGCCAGCCAGCTCAGCGTGATGCGTTCGTCGCTGATCGGTAGCCTGGTTGCCAACGTGCGCTACAACATCAACCGCAAGGCCGGCCGCGTCCGCGCGTTTGAAGTCGGCGGTGTGTTCAAGCGCAACGCATCGGTCATGGACGGTCCGCTGACCGTGGCCGGTTACGACCAGCCAAAGCGCGTCGCCGCGATTGCCTACGGCCCGGCGCTGGACGAGCAATGGGATGTTGCCACGCGCGCCGTCGATTTCTTCGACCTGAAAGCGGATCTGGAAGCGTTGTTCGCCCCGCGCCAGCTGCGTTTCTCCACCGCAGAGCACCCGGCACTGCACCCGGGTCGCTCGGCCACCGTCACGCTCGACGACCAGCAGATCGGCGTGATCGGCGAGCTGCACCCGCGCTGGCTGCAAAAGTATGATCTGCCGCAAGCGCCGGTCGTGTTCGAGGTCGATGCCGAGGCGCTGCGTGGGCGCATCGTGCCGGCCTATGCCGAGATTTCAAAGTTTCCGGGCGCCACGCGCGACCTGGCGCTGGTGGTGAAACAGGACGTTCCGGCCCAGTCCGTAATGGATGCTTTTACTGCTGAAATCGCAGTAAATCCTATGGGCAAGATCGTGCAAGCCGTTGTTTTGTTTGATGAATATCGCGGCAAGGGTCTCGAGGCGGATGAAAAAAGCCTTGCTTTCCGCTTTAGCTTGCAAGATACTCAATCGACACTGCAGGACGATGCGGTCGACGCCATCATGGCGGCGGTGCTCGCCACTGCTTCAACCAAACTGAACGCGAAGCTGCGTGCATAATATGCATATCCTGGCTCTCAGCAAAGCGGCCGCAAGCCGCTTTGCTGTGGCTGCGGCATCGTTTGACTTACGGGCAGGGCTTCAAAATTAACAATAACGACGTTGATTCGACGGTGTTCCAGGAAGCCCTCGTGGCCGATCTGGATCGTGCAATGCTGGTGGCGCGCGTACGTAAAGAGGCCGAACAGTCATTGCCGACCCTGACCAAGGCCGAGCTGGCCGAACTGCTGTTCGAGCAGGTCGGGCTGAACAAACGCGAAGCCAAGGACATGGTCGAGACCTTCTTCGACGAAATCCGCAACGCACTCGAGCGCGGCGAAGCCGTGAAGCTGTCGGGCTTCGGCAATTTCCAGTTGCGAGACAAGCCGCAGCGGCCCGGCCGCAATCCGAAAACCGGGGAAGAAATTCCCATTACGGCGCGCCGCGTCGTCACATTCCACGCCAGCCAGAAGCTCAAGGCCATGGTGGAAGAAGCCGGGCCGGGCAATTCGGGCTCGGGTTCGATGGCGCGCGCAGCCTGATTAAACGATGAATGACCGACCGAACAGGACCGAATTGACCGTGCTGCCACTCATCCCCGCGAAACGTTATTTCACGATTGGGGAAGTCAGTGAGCTGTGCGGCGTCAAGCCGCACGTGCTGCGCTACTGGGAGCAAGAATTTACCCAGCTCAAGCCCGTCAAACGTCGTGGCAATCGCCGTTATTACCAGCACCACGAAGTGCTGCTGATCCGGCGCATCCGCGAATTGCTCTACGAGCAGGGTTTCACGATCAGCGGCGCGCGCAATCGCCTTGACCATCGCGCCGTCGTGGTGGCCGAGCTCGACGAAGAGCGCCTGCGCGATGCCCCACCGGCCATCGACGCCGAAAAATTGCGCGCTGACTTGCTCGACATCCTCGATCTGCTCAAGAACGGATCTCCGCCAGCGCCTTAGCGCTGGCCACTACCTCACACCATCGACAGGTGTGCCGTACCAGATTGCGCCGGTTCGCGCGCGGCCGGCAGGCAGCGGGTCGTGGCCGGGTCAAGCCCCCACCTTTCATCACTCAGGTATTCGTAACGCTGTTGAAGGCAGGCGCCGGGGTGTTAAAATGTCACTCGCGCGATGCTGAACGACACGCATCAACCGGGCGGAGCAGATCCGGCACTTTCCTGCGCAAGGAAAATTTAAGGGAAGACAATGATACGCGTTGCCATTTGTGACGATCACCAGATAGTACGAGCAGGTTTCAAGCAGATTTTTTCGTCGTCGGGCGACTTTGAAGTCGTGGCCGAAGGCGCGACGGGCCGTGAGGCCCTCGACATCGCGCGCCGCGAGATTTGCGACGTGCTGTTGCTCGATATCGCCATGCCCGACCAGAGCGGCATCGATATCCTGCGGACGATCCGTCAGGGCCAGCCCAATTTGCCAGTGCTGATCCTGTCAGGGTATCCGGCGCAGCAATATGCGCTGAACCTGTTCAAGATGGGCGCGAACGGTTACCTGAACAAGGAATGCGAAGCGGACGAACTCAAGACGGCCGTGCGCACCGTGTTTCAGGGCCGCCGCTATGTGTCGTCGACGGTTGGCGAATTGCTGGCGCAGAGTTTCGATCGCGATCCGAACACGGCGCTGCACACCGAGCTGTCCGATCGTGAGTTCCAGGTTTTCCTGCGCCTGGCGAAGGGCGCAACGGTGTCCGATATAGGCAATGCGCTGTCGCTGTCGATCAAGACCGTGTCGACTTACCGCACCCGGATCATGGAGAAAATGGGCCTGCAGTCCAACTCCGACTTGACCTATTACGCAATGAAGAACAATCTGCTCGACTAAGAGTTCAGCCGTTTTTGTATCGGATTTTTCCCACAACGCGCCTCGGCGCGTTTTGTCATTGGGGCGACTGCTAGACGGATTCAGCAGTTTCGACCAGCATCAAATGCAACAAATAGTTACGCCGGGCCATTTGCGGCGCAACAACACGTCCTTACAGGTAAAATGCGAGCCCGCGTTGTCAGCGTGAAAGGATGTCTGGATGTATTTTTCAACCGCCCTGGCCGAGCGCCCGGCCCGTCGTCTTCCCCTTCATAAGTCCTTGCTGTGCCTCGTGTGCGTGGTGCTGCTTGTCGTCAATGGCGTATTCTTGCTGCGCAATCTGGATGATTTGCGCGCCGCCAATCTCCTGCAGGCGCAGACCGCCCAGGTTTCCGACGAGCTGCAATACCTGAACCTGCTTGTTACCGATGCCGAAACGAGTTTGCGTGGCTATTTTCTGTCGAACGATGACGTCTATCTGAGCCCGCTGCGCGGCGCGCCGCAGCAGATCGATGCCCAGCTCCGTCAGCTTGGCGTGCTGCTTGCCGACAATCCTTCACAGACCCGCAATCTGGCGCAGCTGCGCGTGCTGACCCAGCGCAAACTTTCCTTGCTGCACCAGTCGCTCGACGTTTTCCGGCAGGGTGGCCTGGACGATATCGTCGCGATCGCTGCGTCACCGGACGACCGGGCGCAAATGGACGAAATCCGCCTGCAAGTGGTGATCATGACGCGCGAGCAGAACGAGCTGCTCGAGTCGCGCACTGCCGGGTTTTATCAACAATACCGGCATGCAGCGCTGTTTGGTGTCGGCATCAATGCAGCAGCAATCACGATCTTGCTGCTGTTTTATAAACTCGTTGAACGGGCATTTGCGGCGCGCCTCGATGCCGAGTACGCGTTGCAGCAAACGAACGACGGTCTCGAGCACATCGTCGCGGAACGCACGGCGCAATTGTCGGTCCTGTCGCGCCACCTGATTCGCGTGTCGGAAGAAGAAAAATCGCGGTTGGCGCGCGAACTGCACGACGAGATGGGTGCCAACCTGACAGCCATCGGCATCGACCTGGCCACGGTCATCGACCGTTTGCGCGCGAACGAACCGGAATTGGTGGACAAGCTTGGGCGAGCGCGCCGCACGCTGGTCGACACCGTGCAGCTCAAGCGCCGCATCGTCGAAAACTTGCGCCCGAGCCTGCTGGACAACATGGGCCTGTCGGCGGCGCTGCAAAGTTACTGCGACGACTATGCGCGCGTTACATCGCTCGACTGCGATGCATTGATCGATTCTGATGTGGATGGGGCTGGTCCTACACAGGCGATCGCATTGTTCCGCATCACGCAGGAAGCGCTAAACAATATCGCCAAATACGCCAGGGCGCGCAATGTCATCGTCAACCTGACCCGAGAACCGGACGGCTGGGGACTGGAAATCACCGATGATGGTATTGGCATTCCCGACGGTATGCTGACCAGGACGAAATCGCACGGCCTGCTTGGCATGCGCGAGCGCGCCTTGCTACTGGGCGGAACCCTGGTAGTGGAGCGGGGTGTCAATGGGGTGGGGACGTGTGTTCGAGCCCTGATTCCGGCGGTGGCGCCGGGAGGCAATGATGTGGCGGCAAATTCTTCGACACCGCCGACCCTGACGCAGACGACAGGGCCGCAACATCAGGATCCGCTACGGCACACAGCGGCGAATCCTGATTGACTACTTGGTTGACAACTTAGCGTGCGACATCTGCCAGCAGGCGATCGTACTCGAACTTGGCGACTTTGTAGCATTCGCCAGCGTAGTCTTCCAGGCCAGCACGGTCCAGCACGGTGATGTTGCCGCGACGGTACTGGATCAGGCCTTCGTCCTGCAGCTTGCCGGCAGCAGCAGTGATGCTTTCGCGGCGCACACCCAGCATGATCGAGATCAGTTCCTGGGTCACTTTCAGTTCGTTGCTTGCTGAACGATCCAGACGGTCGAGCAACCAGCGGCACAGTTTTTGTTCGATGGAGCTGTGACGACCGCCGACAGCGTTCTGCGCCATCTGGGCGAACAGCGCGTTGGTGTAGCGCATCAGCAGCTGTGGCAGGGCGCCACCGCGGTTGAAGGCGTCACGCAGGAACTGGGTGCGCAGGCGGTATCCGTAGCCGGCACTTTGCACGACAGCCGAGCAGGTGGCGCGCTCGCCCATGAACAGCGACACGCCGACTGCGCCTTCGTGGCCAACGACAGCGATCTCGGTCGTGGCGCCGTCTTCCATTACGTACAGCAGCGACACGATTGCGGTTGTCGGGAAATACACGTATTCCAGTTTGCTGCCATACTCGAACAGCTCTTTGCCGAATGGCATTGCCACCAGTTCGAGATGGTCGAACATTTCTTCCAGATCCTGGCGTGGCAACGCTGCCAGCAGTTCGTTCTGTTGGGTGCCGCTGTAGCTGACGATCGGTTTAGACTGGGACTTCGATGCCTCACTCGTGGCAGAATTCTGGCTTTTTGCTTTTTGTGTGATACCAGCAAGTTGAGTGTTGTTCATATTATGTCCTCTTAGGTCTATCGTGCGTCAGGAGCGACTCAGGAGGCGTATGGTGCTTACCTCGTCGCGATGTGTGTACTTTACGTCCACCGTCTGTTGCCGCACATAAGACATGTAGTCGCCCCGGTGTAGGTTGCAAGCATCATCACGTGTCAGTCCAGTCCTACTGGGGGAAATGCCTGTTTTGCCCCTAAAAAGCGTTGTATTTTGTTTTGGAAACAAAAAATAACGCATAATTCAGGGTGCCGGCGGTGATGTTCACCGTCCACAAAACAGGATATTCCTACAAATGGGGCTGCAGATCGGGCTGCATATTTTGCTTGTCGAAGACGATGCCGTGCTTGCCGACGGCTTGTTACGTGCACTTCATGCACAAGACATGACGGTTCAGTTGGTGCGCGATGGCCTCGCTGCCGACGCTGCCCTGCAACGTATCGCTTCCGCTTCCGGCTCTGCCCCTTCCCCTGTGTTCGATGTGGTCGTTCTCGACATCGGCCTGCCCGGCATCGATGGCTTCGAGGTCGTGCGCCGCCTGCGTGCGCGTGGCGGCGCCACCCCCGTTCTTCTGCTGACTGCCCGCGACGCCGTCGAAGACCGTGTGCGCGGGCTGGAAACCGGCGCCGACGACTATCTGGTCAAACCCTTTGCCACGGCTGAACTGGTTGCCCGCATCCGCGCGCTGGCGCGCCGCCATGCGCCGCTCTCGTCGGTCCTGACTCTTGGTCGCCTGAGTCTGGACAGTGCCACCCGCCGCGCGCGCATCGGCGAGGGCGTCATCGACTTGTCCGTGCGCGAGTGGGGCGTCCTCGAATACCTGCTGCAGCATGCGGGGCGCGTCGTCTCCAAGCAGCAGATCATCGACGCCATCCTGCCCTGGGGCGACGACGTCACGCCCAATGCGGTGGAAGTCTATGTGTCGCGCCTGCGCCTCAAGCTCGACGGCGCCGACGTTGCGATCAGGACCATCCGCGGCTTTGGCTATCTGCTCGAAGCCCTCGCCTGATGCATTCTTCCCGATGAACAGCATCCGCCTGCGCCTGCTGAAATGGCTGCTCGGGCCGATCCTGCTCGTCAATCTCGTGCTCGCCGCGCTGGTCGCAGGCCTGGCATGGACACCCGCCCAGGTTGCCTTCGACGCCGGCCTCATGGACACGGCCACCGCCCTGGCCAGCCGCGTTGCCACCGGCGGAGCGGCGAGCCTGCCGCCCATGGACCCTGCCGCGACGGGCGAACGCGCCTGGTTCGTGGTGCGCGACGCGCGAGGCCGGCATCTCGAAGGGAACACGGGGTTTGCGTCATTGCGCCCTGGCGCGCCGGCGTACGATGCCGGCATCGACGGCGAGCCGGTGCGCGTCGTCGCACTCGCCGTGGCGACCCCGACGGGAATGCGCCACGTCGGGGTCGCGCGCACGCTGCGCCAGCGGCTCGACGTGCGCGCCGCCATCGTGCGCTCGCTCGTGGTGCTGGTCTCGCTCGGCACGATCACGCTGGTTGGCGTCGTCTGGCTGTCAGTGGGCAATGGCTTGCGGCCGCTGGCGCGCATCCGCGCAGAACTGGCCAGGCGCGGGCCGGGCGACCTCGCGCCGATTCCTACCGACGGGGTACCGTATGAAATCGCACCGGTGGTCAGCGGCTTTAACGACCTGCTCGATAAAGTCGAAGCCGGCGCGCGCGCGCAGCGCGACTTTCTGGCCGATATGGCGCACCAGCTCCGTACGCCGCTGGCCGGCGTGCAACTACAGCTCGAATGGCTCCATGCGCGTCATGCACACGACGCCGACACGGTGCGTTCGCTGGCCATGATGGACCTGGCCAACGAGCGCATGATTCGCCAGGTCAACCAATTGCTGGCACTGGCGCGCGCGCGGGAAGGGCGGCCCGGCGAACATGCCGGTGCGCTCGACCTGGCACTGCTGATCCAGGAATCGATCCAGTTCTTCGTCGACAAGGCGGCAAACAAACGGATCGACCTGGGCTTTGAACTGGCAGCGGCCCCCGTCACGGGCGACGCGTTCCAGCTGCGCGATCTGATCGACAACCTGGTCGACAATGCGCTGCGCTATACACCCGAAGGCGGGCAGGTGACGGTCGGGTGCACGGTCGATGCCGGCGTGACGGTGCTGACCGTCGTCGACTCCGGGCCCGGCATCCCGCCAGCGCAGCGCGGCGCGGTATTCGAGCGCTTCGTAAGGCTCGATGACAACGCCACGGGCAGCGGACTCGGTCTGGCGATCGTGCGTGATATTGCACGTGCGCACGGCGCCGATGTCGCGCTTGGCGATGCAGCAGGCGGCGGCACACGCGTCACGGTGCGCTTTGGCCCGGCCACTGTGGTGTAGCTGACAAAGGCTTTGTCGTTACCCCTGAAGTCGCGAACCTGCACGAATCGCTGAACCGACTGCCTCACGTCCAGCAATTGCCGCATTGTGCGCGGCTGTCAGGGGTTTGTCAGCATTTCCTCAGGGAAATGACAGCTTCATGCTTTATGATTCCACCTGGAAACATGCCGCGCGACAATTGTAGCCCGGCGGTCAGCGCGCAGCGCCCAGGAGAATTTCATGCAACAACGTCAATCCGGTTTTACGCTTGTCGAGCTCATGGTCGTCGTGGCCATTATCGGCATCCTGAGCGCAATTGCCTTACCCTCGTACAACAGCTACATCCTGCGCGCGCGCCTGGCCGAAGCCCACGGCGACCTGGCGTCGACCCAGCCACGCCTCGAGCAGTTCTGGTCCAACGAACGCACCTACGAGGGTTTCGCGGGCAAGCCCGCCGACACCAAGAACTTCACCTACGCATTGACGAGCGCCAGCGCCAGCGCCTACGTGCTGACGGCAACGGGCCGTGCGGGCGCCGCCGAGTTCGTCTATACCATCGACCAGGCCGGTACCCGCGCCACCACCGGCGCACCGACTGGTTGGACCAAGAGCGCTACTTGCTGGGTCGACCGCAAGGATGGGACATGTACGCAATAAACCCACCCCGGCACGCCACAGGCGGCTTTACGCTGATCGAGTCGATGGTCGGCCTGGTCGTGCTGGGCATCCTGCTGGCTGTGGGCGTGCCGCAGATGTCGGGCTGGCTGGCCGCTACCCGCGCCACCGGTGCGGCCCAGTTCTATGCCGACGGCTTCGCGCAGGCACGCAACCTGGCCATGACGCACAACAGCCAGAGCCGGCTGGTGTTCGTCTCGGGCGAGAACCGCCAGCCGGGCTGGCAGATCGATCTGTGCCTGCGTAACAGCGGCAACCCCTGCACCGACGTCAGCAACGACTGGTCGACCCCGACCACTGCGGCCAAGGGTGCGACCGGCGCAACGGCAGACTACCGCTCGCTCGTGCGCGGCGCCGACACCTTGCCGCCCACCACGATGCTGACCGTCACGCTGGATCCGGAAGACGATGACGCCGTGTATTTCACCCCGCTGGGCTGGATCGATGCCGGCCAGACGAATCAGGTGCTCCGTGTCGACCTCGCGCCAGCCGGCGCGCTCGTGGGGGAATTCAAGGCGTCGGCCGTCGTGCTGACCCTGGGCGGGATGGCAGTGACCTGTCTGCCGGGCGCCGCCGCCGGCGATTCGCGCAGGTGCCCGCAATGACCCGCGCCCCAATGAACCGCGTGCCACTGATCCGCGCTGCCATGATCCGCCGTGCCGAACACGGCGTCGCGCTGCTCGAGTCGCTGCTCGCCGTGATGATCCTGGGTATTGCCCTGGTCGGCACGCTGGGTCTGCAGGCGCGCTCCATCGCGGCCCTGTCGGATGCCGGGTTGCGCGCCGAGGCAACCGTTGCTGCCAACGAGTTGCTGGGCATCATGTACAGCGACATGCCGCATGCGGCCGACTATGCACTGGCCGCGGGCGGAACGCCCGGTACGCGCCTGGCGGCCTGGCATGCGGCCGTGCAGGAGCGGATTCCGGGCGCAGGCATCGTGGTGGGCGTGGCCACGAATGCGACTGTTGGCCGCACTGAAGTGAATATCGCGATCGGCTGGCAGCGCACGGGCGACAGCCAGCGCAATACCCACCGGATCAAATCCTACCTGACGGCATCGAAACCATGAGCGCCCCGTTCATTTCCCGCGCCCGTGGCTTTTCGCTCGTCGAACTGATGGTCAGCGTCGTCATCGGCCTCCTGGCGGTGCTGTTTGCCACCCGGATCATGACGGACAGCGAGCGCAACAAGGACGCCGCGCTGGGCGGCTCCGATTCGATGCAGAACGGCATGCTGGCAATGTTCCAGATCAGCAGCGATGCCGAGCAGGCCGGCTTCGGCCTGAACGACCCGTTGATCACCGGTTGCAACACCATGTTCGCCGACAGTCAGGGCTACGAGCTGGCGCCGGCGCAGCGCGGCGGCGTCACGATCCGTCCGCTGGCCGCAGCCGTGATCGAGCCGGGCGGCACGGGTCCGGACCGCCTGACGCTATACGCGGGCGCCGCCCCCGGCGGTACGTCGACCATGCGCGTTATCAAGAACTATATCGGCGGCACCAGCGTCGAGGTCGATCGCGATCCATGGGGTTACTTCACGCTGGGCGACGTGATCGTCGTCGCGCCCGAGAACATTGGGGCCGATTGCGCCCTGGCGCAGATATCGAAAGTCCCCGACAAGCCGGAACTGTCGTTCGGTGCGACCAGCCAGCGCTTCAACCGCGGCGCGCTGGGTGCGAATTACACGGGCAATACGACACGCCTGTTCAATCTCGGACCCGGTGCGCGGCTGGCGTTTCATACCTGGTCGGTGGAGGCTGGCTACCTGCGCCTGCGCGCCACCGACATGGCCAATGCCGCCGACAACGCGCAGGCGGTCACGGGCGACATCGTCTCGCTCAAGGCGCAGTACGGTTTCGACGGGCGAACGGGCACCGGCTTCGCACCAGAAAAAGGCACCGCCATCAGCGCCTGGTCGTCCACCATGATCGATGCCGACGGCGATGGCGTGACGGGCAGTCCTGGCGACTACGGCCGCATCGTGGCGCTGCGCATCGCGGTGGTGGCGCGAGGGAAAAACCCCGAGCGGCCTGCCGCCGACGGCACCTGCAGCGCCACGACCACGGCGCCGCCGTTGTTTGCGAGCGCGCAGCCGAGCGACGCCACGGCGGAAGAAGTGGAGGTCGATCTGGCGGTCGAGAACGATCCGATCGACTGGACATGCTATCGCTACCGCGTGTTCGAAACCATTGTCCCGCTGCGCAATGCGGGATGGAGGCCATGATGGCGCATCGTCCGCACCGGCTGTCCCGGGCAGCCCAGCGCGGCATCGCGCTGCCGGTCATGCTGATCATGATGCTGGTGATGCTGGTAACGAGCATCTATCTGCTCAAGTCGAGCAACAGCACGACGCTGAGCGCATCGAGCCTGGCGTATGACGCCACGCTCAGCCGCGCCGCCGATTTCGGCCTGCACAAGGGCTTCGAGTGGATCGACCAGAAAGCCAAGACGAACAAGGGTTCGCTGACGGCGCATCAACCGGCGGAGGGTTACCGCGCCACCATGGCGCCTGGCCTGTCGACCCGTGAAGAAGAGTTCTGGAGCAACAGCAAGAAGGTCACGGATTCGGGCGGCACCGAGGTGGAATACGTGATCCACCGCCTGTGCAAGAGTACCGGCACCTTCGACGACAAGAATGCCTGCGTGCAGACCGCCGCCAACACGGCTGGCCTGGGCAATGCGACCGCCATCGGCGAAAGCATCCGCACCGATGGCGTCGTGTACGCCGCCAGCCCGCAGCTGCACTATGTGATTACCGCCCGCATCCACGGCGCGCGCGGCGGTACCGTGGTGAACCAGATGGTAGTACTGATCGGTGTCTGACGGCGCCGTATAACCCGAACGGATTGCGCATGAACCCCTTCTCGACCCTCACGCATGCCGCCGGCCGCACCGGCCCGGTGGCACAGCTTGCAGTGCTGGCGCTACTACTGGGCGCGCCGCTGGCGCAGGCGGAACCGACTGCCATCGCCCAGCTGCCACTGCTCAATATCAGCGGAAGCGGTACGGTCAAGCCGAACCTGATGCTGCTATACGATAACTCGGGGTCGATGAATTTCAATTACACGCCCGATTACATCAACGTCACCGACACCTGCCGCGCCGGTAGCACGATGTCGGCCGGCACGCGCGCCTGCAAGATTGGCGATCCGCCATTTGCCAGTGGCGGCTTCAACCGCCAGTACTACGACCCGGCAGTGCGGTATCTCCCGCCGGTCAAGGCCGACGGCACAGCCTATCCTGATCTCGACGCCGGGCGCACGGGCGACTGGAAGCGCGTGCCAACCGATGTGTACGGCGTGAACCGGGCTGACTTCCTGGGCAATGTGGCTGACACCAGCAATCTGGTGGATGGCTACTACGATATCGAATGGTGCGACGCCAACCTGAACAACTGCATGCGCAATACGGGTGGCTATGCCTACCCGACCAACAGCCGCTACCGTGCGCGCTACGTCTACAGCACCCCGTACTACTACACGAACAATGTCGCCGAGTACTGCACCAATTCCAACCTGACCGAGTGCCGCGCCGCCACCGCCAACGGTACATCGCCGGGAACCAGCTATACGTTCCCGGCGCGCGTGCGCTGGTGTGACTCGAAAGCATTGACCAATTGCCAGGCCAAGTTCGTCGGCACCTACAAGTATCCGCGTTTTGGCGCCGAGAACGTGGTGGCGCCGTGGTACGGCATGATCAGTATCGGCGCGTCGAATAACGCCAGCACGCGCACGATCGCGGCAGTGACCGCCGTCGGTCCGCTGGGCACGCAGGTCATCACCAATGGCGCCGTGACTGCCACCACCGGCACCAACACGGCCGACAAGCAGGCCGCCCTGGCCCAGGCGCTGGCCGTGGCGATCAATGAGAAGGTTGGCGACGCCGACAGTTACTTCGCCTGCGTGCGCACGCCGAAGAACGGGGCGGTGCCCAGCTGCAGCAGCCTGGGCGTGGCTCTCGGCGCCGACAATGTGGTGGGTGTCGTGCCAATCTCGTGCCCGGCTGGTTCGACCACCAAGTCGCTCAGCGTGTGCAGCCTGGTGTCCGACAACAGCCGCGCCGGCACCGGCCTGATGGTCGCCAGCGGCACGGGCGCGACCGCCTTGCTGCGCGTGGGCGGCACCACCAACAACAGCACCAGAAACAGCGAAAAACAAGTGATGAGTCGCCTGAACTTTGCCGGCAGCGGCATGCTGGGCGGCGACATCACGTTCAACAGCAGCACGGGCGCGAGCGCGATCGTGGCTGCGCTGCAAGCGCGAATCGGCACCCGGGGCAACGTGACCGCCTACGTCGGCAACACCCCGAATTCGCCGCCAGTGTGCGCGAATGAACCCAACACGACGCTGTGCCTGGTGGACAGCTCAGGCCAGGCCGAAGGGCAGGGGATCGACTTCACCATCCCGAGCAACAACCGGTACAACAACCGCACCTGGCTGACGATGAGCGCTGTCAACGCGGTCTCGGACATCGTGCCAACGTCGACCACCGGCCTGGGTGGCTCGGTGTTCGTGCGCACCGACATCGTCCCGGGCCGCACCATCTACCCGCGCGCCATCGGCCGCACCGACTGCACCAGCGGCTCCTGCTCGTATGCGCAGGAGATGACCAACTTCGCCAACTGGTATGGCTACTACCGTACCCGCAACCAGATGATGAAGACGGCCGTCGGCCATGCGTTCTCGCCCGTCACCGACAAGTACAACGTCGGGCTGGTCGCGTTGTCGGTCGCCGCGGTCGAAGGCGCCATGAACAAGCCCAAGCCGTTTGCCGGCGCTGAACGCAACAGCTGGTACGACGCGCTGTACGCGATGGCCACGGAGGGCTCGACCCCGGTGCGCCAGGCCCTGCACGCGATCGGCAAGATGTACGCGAATCAGAGTCCCTATAACTACGCGGCCGGCGAAGAAGTCGTGAAGTACCCGTGCCAGCAGAACTTCACCTTCATCACCACCGACGGTTACTGGAATGGCAAGGCGCCGGTCGGGGTGGCCAGCAACGACGAGGTCGACAATCCGGCCCGCTTCTGCCTGCAATCCAGCGGTTGCGTTGATCCGCGCGACCAGGGCAAGCCATCGCTGGCCGACATCGCGCTGTACTGGTACAACGGCGGCTCGGCCGACAAGACCGTGTCGTTGCGTCCGTTGCTTGAGGACTACAGCAAACCCGGCGCGGTGCCGGCCGCCACCGGCGAGAACAACCGCCTGCACATGCGTACCTATGCCCTCGGCCTGGGCGTGGACGGCATCATGAACTACGAGAAGGACTACGACACCAAGCCGGATCCGAACGGCGACTTTTACAAGCTGGTCAGTGGCGCGCTTAAGTGCCCCTGGAACAACGAGGGCCGCTATGTCTGGCCCGATCCGGACGTCGATGAAGACAGCGGCTCGGCCGCCCTGCAATCGCGCGTGGACGATCTGTGGCATGCAGCGATCAATGGCCATGGCAAGTACTTCTCGGCGTCCGATCCGATGCAGGTGGTGGAAGGGCTGCGCACGGCCCTGTCGAACATCGAAGTCAAGACCGGCGCAGCAGCGGCGGCGGCCACCTCGACCCCGAACATCTCGCAAAGCGACAACGACATCTTCTCGGCGACGTTCACCACCGTGCGCTGGTACGGGCGCCTGTCCAAGCGCAAGGTCAATACCATCACCGGCGACGTGGAGCCGACCGAGGACTGGAATACCTCGAGCCTGCTCGGCAAGAAGGTCGAGGTGGACGAAGATGGCCTGGACAGCCGCTCGATCTACATGCTCAAGGATGGCGCGCTGGCCGCGTTCAGCTACGACACGATGGACACGGGCACGCGCGCCTGGTTCGACAACAAGTGCAATGTGCTGACGCAGTGCGCCAATATGTCGGTGGCCAACCGCGCGCTGGTCAACGATGGTCGCAATATCGTCAACTGGCTGCGCGGTCGCCAGCAGTACGCCAACGACAACGTCCTGCGCGCCTTCTCGCGCCAGGAAGTGGGCACCGACAAGACGACGATTCCGATCGTGCTGGGCGATATCGCCTCGTCCAAGCCGGCTTATCTGCGCGAGCCGCGCCGCAATTTCGACCGTGCCGGCTACAGCGCCTTCAAGGCCACCAATGCGAGCCGCAAGGCAACCGTGTTCGCCGCCGCCAACGACGGCATGCTGCACGCGTTCGATGCCGGCACCGGCGACGAGTTGTGGGCGTATGTTCCGCGCATCACGATGAAGAAACTACACCAGCTGGCCAGTACCACCTACGGCACCAACCACATCTTCTCGGTCGACGGCTCGCCCGAGATTGCGGACGTGCAGGTCGGCACTGAATGGAAGTCGGTGCTGGTGGCGGGGCTCAACGCCGGCGGGCGCGGTTACTACGCGCTCGATGTCACCGACCCGACCGCGCCGAAAGCGCTGTGGGAACTGTGCGCCGACGCCAGCGCCTGCGCCGGCAACGTCGACACGCGCCTGGGCCTCACGTTCGGCAACCCGCAATTCGGCACCATCGTCGATAGCGCGGGCGTGGAGAAATGGGTCGTGTTCCTGACCTCGGGCTACAACAATATCCCGGGTACCGATGGCGTGGATGCCGGCGATGGCAAGGGCTATCTGCTGGTGGTCGACGTTGCCACCGGCAAGGTCATCGAATCGCGCTCGGCGACGACCGGCGAGGGCAGCGTCGCCACGCCGTCCGGCCTGGCCAAGATCTCGGCAATCACGAATGACCCGAACAACGATCCGCGCGTGACGTATGTGTATGGCGGCGACAATACCGGCAAGATGTGGCGCTTCGACTTTACCGGTACCGGCGCACCGGCGCGCGTGCTGATGGGCGACGCCGGCGTGAGCCAGCCGGTCACGACCCGCCCTGAAGTCACGCTGTGCCGGGTCGATACCACCGTTGACAACAAGACCGTCTCGTCGGCTCAGCGCGTGGTGCTGTTCGGGACCGGCCGCCTGCTCGATCTGGTCGACGTGACCACCACCGACGTGCAGAGCGCGTACCTGCTCAAGGATGACGGCGAGGGCATCAGCACGGCCGCCTGGCGCCAGTCCTCCATGGTCAAGCGTACGCTGGAGCGCGTGGCCGGCGACGACACGGGCAATGCGCCCTACACGATTGCCGGCGACGACGTGAACCTGGCCAGCAAGAAGGGCTGGTATACCGACTTCAACCTGAATGACGGCGAGCGCGTCAACCTCGACCCGCAAGTGGTGGCCGGCACCATCAACGTGGTCACCAACTTGCCAAGCTCGTCGACCGACTGCAAGGTGGGCGGCACCAGCAATATCTACCAGCTCAATGTCTGCACCGGCCGCGCGGCCTCGCGGGACGGGCTGGCCGGTTATCCGCTGGCCAGTTCTGCCGCAGTGGGCTTCATCGTGATCCGCCTGCCGTCAGGTGCGCTCAAGACGATCACGACCACCGCCGACGGCACCATGGTCACCGGCAAGTTCCCG
Organism: Massilia sp. MP_M2; assembly: GCF_039123635.1. Classification (NCBI taxonomy): domain Bacteria; kingdom Pseudomonadati; phylum Pseudomonadota; class Betaproteobacteria; order Burkholderiales; family Oxalobacteraceae; genus Massilia; species Massilia sp. MP_M2. Next base: position 82,765 of record NZ_JBCHJF010000007.1, on the reverse strand, counting down.
CCATCGGAAACGATCGAGGCACACCGCGCCGGCTGGCGCCGCGTGCGTGACTGAGCAGTAACATCGGGAGCGAAGAGAGTTCACACGGCGCCTTGCGAAAACGGTAAAATCGAGGGTTTTCGACAAGGGCCGTTTCAAGGGCTCGACTATGGCCAACGATATCGACACCTCCGCCGCGCAGGACACCCCTGACGCCGGCGACGACAGCAGCACCGGCAGCACGAGCGCCATCACCAGTACGGCCGCACAGGCCGGCGTGATCGCGCGCGAAGTCGCGCGCCGCCGCACCTTCGGCATCATCTCCCACCCGGATGCCGGTAAAACCACGCTGACCGAAAAGCTGCTGCTGTTCTCGGGCGCGATTCAGCTGGCCGGTACCGTCAAGGGCCGCAAGAGCGGGCGCCATGCGACGTCCGACTGGATGGACATCGAGAAGCAGCGCGGCATTTCGGTCGCCTCGTCGGTGATGCAGTTCGATTTCCGCGACCACGTCATCAACCTGCTCGACACCCCGGGCCACCAGGACTTCTCGGAAGACACCTACCGCGTGCTGACGGCGGTCGACTCGGCCCTGATGGTGATCGATGCGGCCAAGGGCGTCGAAACGCAGACGATCAAGCTGCTCGAGGTGTGCCGCATGCGCGCCACGCCGATCGTCACGTTCATGAACAAAATGGACCGCGAAACGCGCGATCCGCTCGAACTGCTCGACGAAGTCGAATCGGTGCTCAAGATCGAATGCGCGCCGGTGACCTGGCCGATCGGCATGGGCAAGAACTTCCGCGGTGTGTACCACCTGCTCAACGACGAGATCATGCTGTTCAAGGCCGGTGAAGAAAAAGCCGATGGCGCCTTCGAGATCGTCAAGGGCATCGACAATCCGCGTCTGGCCGAGATGTTCCCGCTCGAGATCGAGCAGCTCAAGATGGAAGTCGAACTGGTGCACGGCGCCTCGCACGTGTTCGATCTCGAACGCTTCCTGTCGGGCGTGCAGACCCCGGTGTTCTTCGGCTCGGCGATCAACAACTTCGGCGTGCGTGAAATCCTGTCGGCGCTGGTCGACTGGGCGCCTTCACCGCGCGAGCGCGACGCCACGGTGCGCTCGGTCAAGCCAAGCGAAGTGCCGTTCTCCGGTTTCGTCTTCAAGATCCAGGCCAATATGGACCCGGCCCACCGCGACCGCATCGCCTTCCTGCGCGTGTGCTCGGGCCGCTTTGAAAAAGGCATGAAGGTCAAGCACCTGCGCCTGGGGCGCGACGTCAAGCTGTCGTCCGTCGTGACGTTCATGGCGTCGAGCCGCGAGCAGGTCGAAGAAGCCTTCGCCGGCGACATCATCGGCTTGCCGAACCACGGCAATATGCAGATCGGCGACAGCTTCACCGAAGGCGAAATACTCAGTTTCACCGGCATTCCGTATTTCGCGCCAGAGCTGTTCCGCTCGGTACGCATCCGCAATCCGCTCAAGATGAAGCAATTGCACAAGGGCCTGCAGCAGCTGGGCGAAGAGGGCGCGGTGCAGGTCTTCAAGCCGGTGCTGGGCAGTGAACTGATCCTGGGGGCGGTCGGCGTGCTGCAGTTCGAGGTGGTCGCCAGCCGCCTGCTCAACGAGTATGGTGTCGACGCCGTGTTCGACAGCGCCAGCATCAGCAGTGCGCGCTGGGTCTCGAGCGACGACAAGAATGCGCTGGCCGACTTTGAAAATTCGCTCGGTCACAACGTGGCCTACGATGCGGCCGGCAATATGGCGTATCTGGCCACCTCGGGCGTCAACCTGCGCCTGACGCAGGAACGCTGGCCGAAGCTGACCTTCCACGCAACCCGCGAGCACGCGGTCAAGCTGGCCTGATCGAAGGGCCAGCGCCCGCGTCGTCCTGACGCGGGCCTTTATTCTTGCGCTTGTTCTTGCGCTTGTTCTTGCGCTTATTCTTGCCGCGTCACGCTGGCCTCGATGGCAATCGACGCCAGCGTTTGCGTGCGCGAGGCCCCAAGCGCGTCGGTCACGCGCAGCTGCACCGGTAGCCATGCGTGCTGCGGCGCCAGCCACAGTTCCAGCACTGGTGCGCCCGGCTCGCCCAGGCGCGCCAGACGCACTGTATCCAGCGGGCCGGCGGCCGTGTCGATCCGTTCCGGTCCCAGCACCTGGTAGCGCTCGATGCCGGCGCCGCCCGCGCCGCCGACCCAGAATTCCAGCACGTCCTTGATCTGACCCGCGTCGCCCACGCCCATGCCCGCCAGTTGCAGCAGCACCGACGCGGCATCCTGGCTCCCGGGGACGAGCGGGAAGGGCTGCGCCTGCGGCCCGGCGCCGATGGTGCCGCTGCCGCGATCGAATACGGTGGTCAAGGCGCCCGTGCCCATCCCGCTCAAGGCCCGCTGCGGGGCGATGCCGGCGTCGTCGACCTGGCCCTGGCTGGAGATCGTACCCAGCACGCCGTCGAGTTCAACCGTATAGCGCGTGCCATCGCTGCGCCAGACCATGCTCGCCGAACCGGCCTCCTGTGCGGGCGCATCGGGGCTGCTGCGCGTGACGAGGGCGTAGTCGATGCGACCGGATGGCGGTGGCTTGACGCGGTAGATGCCCGGCATCTGGACGGGTGCCGCGCTGCCGCCGCTGGCGGCGGGCACCTCACCCTCGCCAGCGGCGGGCGGCGCGGCGGACGGCGTGGCAACGGGGCCGCCATCGGCCACGGCGATGGGGGCGGGCGCCACGGGCTGCGCGGGTGCCAGTGGAGGTGCAAGTGCGGCAGGTACGTCGGCCGCCATCGATGGTGCGTCCACCACCCCGCGTGCGGCCGGAACCAGCCGCAGCGTGAGGTCCGGCATGCCGATGACGGCGGGCCGCTGCGTCAGGCGCGCATCGATCCAGGCGATCACGAGGGCGTGCAGCAGGAGCGACAGCAGGCAGACGAGGAGCAGGCGCCGGTTTCGCTGCAGTGGAGCAAGAAAGATCATGCCGCTAGTGTAGCGCGCGCGTTGCGCCACCACAAAGGCTGGCCTGTTCTGCGGCGTACATTCAAGAATGCATTCAAGAAATATCGCGCTCACCAGGGGATACCATGACGATGATACCGCCGCGCCGCCCGCCAGTCCCACCTGCCATGACGGCGGCTTGACATGCTGGCCCGTCTTCGCATCGGCCCCAAGCTCCTGCTGGCCCCAGGCGCCGTCCTCGTGCTGCTCTTGGTGCTTTCCTGCGCGGCCTATGTTGCGCTGGCACGCCAGAATGCGTCGCTCGAATCGATTGTCGGGCAGCGCGCCGCCAGCTTGCGCGCTGCCGCCAGCCTGGGCACACAATCGCACAAGGCGCATGCCGACATCTACCGTTACCTGAGCTGGATGGGTGGCAGCTTTCCGCCGGCCCGCACCGAGCCGCTGCGGCGCGACATCCTGGCGCAGCACGGGCGCATCGCCGTTGGCCTGGCGACGCTGTCGGCAGGTTCGCTGACTGCCCCCGAACTGCGCCACATCGAGCAGGCCGCGCAGGCGCAGCGCCGCTATGCGCGCGCCGTGCGCGACGTCATCGAGCTCGCGCCGCTGGACGGTTCGATCAGCGCCAACGCGATGCAGAAGGCCGAAGCCGCGTATGCGCTGGTCGACCTGCGCCTGGTGGGTCTGAGCGCACTTGAAGAGACCCTTGCGCGCAAGGCCGCTGCCAGCGCCAAGGCAGACTTTCGCATGATCGCCGTGCTGATGCCGGCCGTGCTGGTGCTGGCAATCGCGCTGTCGCTGGCGATCACGTTCGCCGTACGCCGCATCCTGCTGCGCGAGATCCGGGGCATCGGCCTGGCCGCCAGCAGCCTGGCCAGCGGCAACTTCACGGTGCAGGAGCGTGACTACGGTAGCGACGAAATCGCCGACACCTCGCGCCTGCTCGATGCGAGCATCCGCAATCTCAATGGCATGCTGCGCACGGTCGCCGATGCGGCGCACACGATCGGTGCAGCCTCGCGCGACATCAAATTCGGGAGCCTGAGCCTGGGCAGCCGCGCGGTGTACCGCGCGGGCGCGCTGTCGCATACCGAACACATGCTGCAAGCGCTGGCAGCCGATGTGCGTCACTGTGCCGACGATGCCAGGGCCGCCAACCGCCTGGCGGCCGGTGCCGCCGACGTTGCGCAGGATGGCGGCGGCGTCGTTGACCGCCTCGTGACGACGCTGGGTGCGAGCCGGTGCAGCGCCTTGCGCGTGGTGGACATCGTCGATGCTCTGGAGCTGGCCGCGAGCGCAACAGGCACCATGGCGCTCAACGCGGCGCTGGATGCATCGCGCGCGCCGTTGACCGCTGCCGAGCTGGCTGCGGTGGCAACCGAGGTGCGCGCGCTGGCACGGCGGGTGGCCGGCGCGAGCCGCGAAATTCGCGCGGTGGTGGCGCAGTCGGTGGCCCAGATCGACGGCGGCGTGACGGGGGCGCTGCACGCCAGCAGCAGCATGCAGCGTATCGCCGGTTCGGTACGCGAGGTGGAAGATATCGTCGGGCGCATCGGTACGGCCGGCGATGGCCAGGCCGGGCAACTGCAGGACGTCAGTCAGGCGATCGTGCAGATGGACCAGGTCACGCGTCAGAATTGCACGCTGGTCGAAGAAGCTGCCAACGCCGCCCGCACGCTGCAGATGCAGGCGATTGCGCTGGCGCGCACCGTGGCCGGGTTCAGGCTCGAAGAAGAGGGGGATAGCGTGGTTGCGGCGCTGCCAGTGCCTGCGTCACCACCCGGGCCGAATGAACACGGCGGCGTCCCGGTCGAACCCACGCGCGAACGGCGTGGGCCAGGCCGGGAACGCCGCCGTCATCCGGCGTCGCACTTGCGGCTCGCTTCGAGCCGCAAATAGGACGCCATTGCACGAGCGTTCTGGTGATTACTCGTAATCGCTGATTGGCGCGCAGCCGCAGAACAGGTTGCGGTCGCCATACACGTTGTCGGCGCGGCCGACCGGTGGCCAATACTTCTTCTTGCGCAGGCTCGCGACCGGGAACGCCGCCACTTCACGCGTGTAGCCGTGGGTCCAGTCGTCGCTCGTGACCACTTCGGCCGTGTGCGGCGCACCCTTGAGCGGATTGTCCATGCGGTCGTACTCGCCGCGCTCGACCTTGACGATCTCGGCGTGGATCGTGATCATCGCCTCGATGAAGCGGTCGATCTCGACTTTCGACTCCGATTCGGTCGGCTCGATCATGAGCGTGCCCGGGACCGGGAAGCTCATGGTCGGCGCGTGGAAACCGAAGTCCATCAGGCGCTTGGCCACGTCCTCGTTCGAGATGCCGGTCTTGTCCTGCAGCGGACGCAGGTCGATGATGCACTCGTGCGCGACCAGGCCGTCGTGGCCTGCGTACAGCACCGGGTAGTGCGGCGCCAGGCGACGCGCGATGTAGTTGGCGTTCAGGATCGCCACTTCGGTCGCCGCGGTCAGGCCGTCCGCGCCCATCATCGCGATGTACATCCACGAAATCGGCAGGATCGACGCCGAGCCGAAGGCCGCGGCGCTGACCGCGCCGATGCCGGCTTCGTCACGCACGTAGCCGGTGGAGAGCTGGTTTGGCAGGAACTTCGCCAGGTGTGCGCCGACGCCGATCGGACCGACGCCCGGGCCGCCGCCGCCGTGCGGGATGCAGAAGGTCTTGTGCAGGTTCAGGTGGCTGACGTCGCCGCCGAACGCGCCCGGCGAGGCCAGGCCGACCAGTGCGTTCATGTTGGCACCGTCGACATACACCTGGCCGCCGTGCTGGTGCACGATCTCGCACAGTTCCTTGATGCCTTCTTCAAACACGCCGTGAGTCGACGGGTAAGTGACCATCACGCAGGCCAGATTCGTGCTGTGCTGCTCGGCCTTGGCCTTCAGGTCGGCCAGGTCGACGTTGCCGTTCTCGTCGCAGGCGGTGACGACGACCTTCATGCCGACCATGCTGGCCGATGCCGGGTTGGTGCCGTGGGCCGATGACGGAATCAGGCAGATGTTGCGGTGGCCTTCGCCACGCGCCTGGTGGTACTTCTGGATCACGAGCAGGCCCGCGTACTCGCCCTGCGAACCGGCGTTCGGCTGCAGCGAGATCGCGGCGTAGCCGGTGGCGGCGCACAGCATTGCCTCGAGCTGCGTGATCATTTCGCGGTAGCCGACCGTCTGGTCGTTTGGCGCCAGCGGGTGGATGTTCGAGAACTCTGGCCAGGTGACCGGCACCATTTCGGACGTCGCGTTGAGCTTCATCGTGCACGAACCAAGCGGGATCATCGTGCGGTCCAGCGCCAGGTCCTTGTCGGCCAGTGCGCGCAGGTAGCGCAGCATGTCGTGCTCGGCGTGGTAGCGGTTGAAGGTCGGGTGCGTCAGGTAGGCGCTGGTGCGGGCCAGGGCCGTCGGCAGCGCGTCAACGGCAGCAGCGTCGAGTGCGTCCAGGTCAACCGATTTGCCGTCGCCGAAGATGGCGATCAGCGTGGCGAGGTCGTCGCGGGTGACGGTTTCGTCGAGCGCGATGCCCACTTGCGTGGCGTCGATCTGGCGCAGGTTGATGCCGTGCGCGGTGGCGGCGGCGTGGATTGCGCCGGCGTCCTTGACGCGCACGGTCAGCGTGTCGAAGTAGGTCTGGTTGACCAGCTCGAAGCCCAGTTGCTGCAGGCCGGCGGCGAGGATCGCGGCTTGGCGGTGCACGCGGCGGGCAATGCGCTCGAGGCCTTGCGGGCCGTGGTAGACCGTGTACATGCCGGCCATCACGGCCAGCAGTACTTGTGCGGTGCAGATGTTCGACGTCGCTTTTTCGCGGCGGATGTGCTGCTCGCGGGTCTGCAGCGCCAGGCGGTAGGCCTGGTTGCCTTGCGCGTCGATCGTCACGCCGACCAGACGGCCCGACATGCTGCGCTTGAATTCGTCGCGGGTGGCCAGGTAGCCGGCGTGCGGGCCGCCGAAACCGAGCGGCACGCCAAAGCGCTGGCTGTTTCCGACGACGACGTCGGCGCCCCATTCGCCCGGTGGCGTGAGCAGGGTCAGGGCCAGCAGGTCAGCGGCCACGATCACCATGCTGCCTGCAGCGTGCAGTTTCTCGACGGCGGCGCGGTAGTCGCGCACTTCGCCATTCACGCCCGGGTATTGCAGCAGCACGCCAAAGCAGGTTTCATCGAGCGACTCGATGTCGGCTGCTGCGATGGTGCGCACTTCAACATCGATCGGCAGCGCGCGCGTTTCGATGATTTCGCGGGTTTGCGGCAGCACGTCGTCGGCGACGTAGAACACTTTCGATGCCGACTTGCCGACGCGCTGGATCAGCGTCATGGCTTCGGCGGCGGCGGTGCCTTCGTCCAGCATCGACGAGTTGGCGATGCCCATGCCGGTCAGGTCGGTCACGGCCTGCTGGAAGTTCAGGATCGCTTCGAGGCGGCCTTGCGAGATCTCTGGCTGGTACGGCGTGTAGGCGGTGTACCAGGCCGGGTTTTCGAAGATGTTGCGCAGGATGACCTTCGGCGTGAAGGTGCCGTGGTAGCCCTGGCCGATCAGCGATTTGAGCACCTTGTTCTTCGAGGCCAGGCCCTTGAGGGTGGCCAGTGCTTCTTCTTCGGTGCGTGGCTCGGCGAACTGGCCCAGGTCGATCTTGTCCTTGCGGCGGATATTGGCTGGCACGACGGCGTCGATCAGCGCGGCGCGGGTCTCGTAGCCGAGGGCCGACAGCATCGCTGCCTGTTCGGCGTCGGACGGGCCGATGTGGCGCGGGATGAATGAATCACGTGCTTCGAGTTGGGTGAGGCTTGGTCGGGTCATGTTGGGGGACACAGTCTGCGGCGACGTTGAAGGAGAATGGCGGGTGGTGCAGGGCGGTGCGCCGCGGCGGGGCCGGCGGCGCACCTGAAGGCGGATCAGTGGTCGGTGGTCTTGCCGTAGGCGTCAGCGTCGAGCAGATTGTCGTACGAGCCGGCGTCGCTTGGAGCGAGCTTGAACAGCCAGCTGCCGTAGGCATCCTGGTTGATCGAGTCCGGCGCGTCGGCCACTGGCTGGTTCACGGCGGTGACGGTGCCGTCAACTGGCGAGTAGATGTCGCTGGCGGCTTTCACCGATTCCACCACGGCGGCGTCGCTGCCGGCGGTGAAGGCCTTGCCGACCTGCGGCAGTTCGACGAACACGATGTCGCCCAGCGCGTCCTGCGCGTATTCGGTGATGCCGACGGTCAGGGTGCCGTCTTCTTCGCGGCGAATCCACTCATGGGATTCGGTGTATTTCAGGTCGGTAGGGATGTTCATGAGGACTCCGGGTAGTTGGGTGGATAGCAGTATAGGTGTTCTGGGGTCTCGGCAGCGCTCAGGCGGCCAGCACTTTACCGTTGCGCACGAACGGCAGCTTGACGACGCTGGCGGCCAGGCGCTTGTCGCGGATGATCACGTGGACGGTGTCGCCGATGGCCACGTCCATGGGTACGCGCGCCAGGGCGATCGCCTGCTGCATGCTCGGGCTGAAGGTGCCGCTGGTGATTTCGCCTTCCAGGCCGGAGGCCGCGACCACTTTCTGGTGCGCGCGCAGGATGCCGCCTTTTTCGCGCAGGATCAGACCGACGAACTGCGCGCCCTGGCCTTTCGCCTGCAGCGCGGCCTTGCCGATGAAGTCGCGCTCGGAGACCAGATCGATCGTCCAGGCCAGGCCGGCGTCGAGCGGGTTGACGGCGTCGTCCATGTCCTGGCCGTACAGGTTCATGCCGGCTTCCAGGCGCAGCGTATCGCGCGCACCGAGACCGGCCGGCTTGATGCCGACGGCGACAAACGCATTCCATAGCGCTTCGGCTTGCGAAGCCGGCACGCCGATTTCGAAACCGTCTTCGCCGGTGTAGCCGGTGCGGGCGACCATCGCTTCGCCAAACGCGGTGTCGCCGACGATGACGGCGTTGAACGGCTTGAGGTGTTCAGATGGCGCCTGGGTGGTCGGCAGCACCTGCCACACCTTGGCGCGGGCGTTCGGACCCTGCACGGCGATCAGCGCGATCGGATCGTTGCCGTCGCGGCGCGCGGTGATCGTCACGCCGCTGTTGGTGGCGGTGTTCTGCCCGTTCATCCACGCGACGTCTTTTTCGGCGGTGCCGGCGTTGACGACGATGCGGAACCATTCTTCGGACATGAAATAGACGATCAGGTCGTCGATGACGCCGCCTTCGGGATTGAGCATGCACGAGTACAGGGCCTTGCCCGGCACTTGCAGCTTGTCGACGTTATTGGCCAGCAGGCCGCGCAGGAACGTGCGCACATTGGCGCCCTTGACGTCGACGACGCACATATGGGACACGTCGAACATGCCGGCGTCGCTGCGCACTGCGTTGTGCTCTTCGATTTGCGAACCGTAGTTGACGGGCATGTCCCAGCCGCCGAAATCGACCATCTTGGCGTTGGCGGCGCGGTGAGCGGAATTGAGCGGGGTCGCTTTGAGCGTCATGGAATCCTCAGGCAGAAATAGGGGTACAGCACGGTCGTCGTGCGCTGTCGACCCCTCTGTCCTTGGTACCTGAGAGATAGCGGCTGCGTGCCGCTTGCCCCTTCGGTGGACCGCTACCGCGGCCGCTCTCCAGAGTTGAACCGCCGCGCGCTGCGCCGCCGTCCCTTGACCGGTCCTTTTGCCTGAGAGTTTATGGGTGAGTGCCCCTTCGGCGGCAGCATGCTGCGCTCTCCCGATCAAGACTGCGGAGGATATTCCACCCTTTGCCGACTGTCAACCGCCCACCCCCAAACTCACAATTAGGGTCAGAGTCGATTTCTTTGACAACTTTTGACAATTGCCCAATAAATCGACTCTGACCCTAATTAATTTTGACCTCTGCGGAAATGAAAACGATGCATTTAGAAAATTCAATGACTCGCAGAATCAAAGCCTGACTTTGGTAGCGCTAAACGCGCAAATAATAAATAGGGTCAGAGTCGAATTGTTTGACAACTTTGAGGAATTGCCCATTAAATCTACTCTGACCCCATTGGTAGGTTTGGCGTGGATTTGCTTTAAAGCATTGCTTCGCACTATTGGCGATTGGTGGTGGGACCGTGCGGGGGGATTTGCTACACTTAGTTCACTTACTTTGTAGGCGGAACAGACTATGAATCAAGACAAGGCGCTGCAGGAGAAAGAGGGGTGGTTTACGCTGTCGGGCGATGTCAACAGTGATATGGTTCACCGGATGTTCGAGGCGGTGGCGACCATGACGGAAGACGGCATCGATACTGCCCACGTGCTGCTGCAATCGAACGGTGGTTATGTCAGCGATGGGCTGTGCCTGTATAACTTCATGGCCAATTCGCCCGTTAAATTTGTCATGTACAACGCTGGTGCAGTGGCATCGATTGCCGTCGTCGTGTATCTGGCCGGGGCGCGCCGCTATGCCAGCGAGACGGCGCGGTTCATGATCCACAAGTCGCACGCGACGGCTTCGCCCGGTTCGCGACCGGATGCGCTCAATATCATCGTCGAGGGCCTGCGCGCCGACGATGCGCGCACCGAGACGATCCTGCGCAAGGAGATCGAGCTCACGCCCGAGCAATGGAACGTGCATCAGTACGGCGACCTGCACATGACGGCGCGCGATGCGAAGTTGGCTAGGATGATTCACGAAGTGACCAACTTTGCGCCGCCCAAGGGGGCGGTACTGCGTAATATTTGAACGGGGCCCGACCAGCATCAGCACACGGTGTGTGGTGGATGCGGGTATGAAATAGCCTGCCGACGTGAGGCGGTGGCAGGCTATTTTGTGCGATGCGCCCGGTCTGCCCGGCGCGCAGGCGTGACTCAGCGGTTCGAGTCGTCCTTGTGATGCTGGCGCTCTGCGGTCCCGTCCTGCTCGGGCGTGCCGTCCCGCTCGGGCATGCCGCCCCGGACGTCAGCGGCCGACAGCGAGCCGGCCTGTGGCGATTCAATCAGGCGGGTATCCGGTTGCTGGACCGGTGTGGGCTGGCGCCCCGACGCCACCGACGCCACCGACGCCACCGACGCCACCGACGCCACCGACGCCACCGACGCCACCGATTGCACGGATGCTCCGAATGCCGGATCGGATTGCTGATTCGACGCAGGATCAGACTGATGGTCTGCATGATCCCTGTGACTCTGGCGTCCGATGTCGGCTTCCTGCTCGTGCGCGCCGCCCTGGTCGCCTGAACCGGGACCCGCGTTGTTGTTCTCGACCATGATGTTTCCTTTCAAAATTATCAACAGATCGTACGCCTGTCTCCGAAATGACGTGGTTCGTTTCCGGCAAGCGCGCTCCTGCGACGCTCGCTGCGGGGCGTGAAACGGGCGGCGGCCTCGACAGCTGTAGACATGCGCCTGCCTACGAGACTACTATCGATGGGGGCAAGCGCCGCGCTGGCGCTGCCCGGCACAGTGTCGCCCCGCCTCTGCCCGCTGTGTTTGCTCATTGCTGACTGGCAAGAGTGTGGCAAAATAGAGGCTCGCTTCACTTCGCCAATTCGTCATGGCCACCCCCTCCGCCCAGACCCACGCCGCGCGCAAGGCCGTCGCCGCCCAGCAAGCAACGCTTGCCGAGCTGGTTGTGATCGCGTGCCGTCAGGCCGGGACTGACCTGGGTGACGTGGTCCGGCGCATCGTGTCGGTTCTGCTCGACCTCACCGCAGCGGGTCCGGATCCCCGCGCCGTCATGCGCCGGGTCAAATCCGGCAACCTCCTCAAGAGCAACGATTACGCGTTCGTCCACCTGGCCACGAGCGCGCTCGAGACGGCGCTGGAAGCCGAGATTGCATTGCTGGCGCCACGTGGCCCGGCTGCCCAGGCAGCCCCCATGGCGCTCAGTCTCGTGCCGCTCGAGCAGATCGACCAGCAGATGGCGCTGGACGCCGTCAGCCGCCCGTTCGACCTGCAGTATTCGGAGCAGCTAGCCACCCTCGGCGTGCGCCTCGGGTTGCTGCTCGGCCGCGATCTCGTGCGCGCGGCCCACAACCCATTTCGTCCCGCTGTGTTCCTGGCCGCCCTGCACGCGGCGTGGTGCGAATTCGAGCCCGACCCGGAAGCACACGGCCTGCTCACGCCGCTGCTGCGCCCGGGCCTGATGATCGATCTTGGGCCGCTCTACGAAGCACTGACCGAGGCGCTCAAGGCCGCGCGCAAGGGCAGGGACGATGACACGCGCTTTGCCAAGACCGATGACCGCGCCGCGCGCCGCGCCGAACGTGCGCGGCGCGAAGCCTCGCTGTCCGATCAGCTGCGTCAGCTGTTCGACCCGGCGCTGGCCGTGCCGGAGATACCCAATCTGCCGCAGGGCAGCGGTGGCTGGCGGCCAAGCACCGCCTCGGGCTTTGCCGTCGCGCCGCCGGAAGCAGGGCCGGATGCGGCGCCGGTAGCGAGCATGCCGGCCACCCCGGGGCTGCTCGCCACGGACGCGGGCGTCCAGGCCGGCGCGTCATTTGGCACGCAAGCCGGCGCGCAAGCTGACGCACAAGTCGGCGCCCAACCGGCCTTCCACCCGGGCGCACCGGGCCACGCCATGCCGTTGCCCGCCCAGGGATTCAGTCACGCAGTCAGCCACGGATTCAGCCACGCAGGCACGCACGCAGGCACCCACGGCGGCGCAGGCGCAGCAGCCATGGCTGGCGCGATGCCGCTGATCGACCTGCTTGGCCGCCTCGGCGCCGGCGCCGCGATCCCCGGCATGCCGGATCTGCCCGTGTTTGCCATCAGCACCGGCGCCGCCGGAGCCAGTCCAGCACAGCGCATTGACGGCAACAGCGCGAGCGTTCCCCACGGCGCGTTCTACCTCCCGCGCCTGCGCGCCAGCCTGCCGCCAGGCGCACTGTCGCGCGGCGACGCCACCACGCTCGATTTGCTGTCGCGGGTATTCGAGGGCGTGCTGCAGGACGATGGCGTCGCGCCAGAGACACGCGAGCTGCTGGCGTTCCTGCAGGTGCCGGTACTCAAGGCGGCCCTGCGCGATCGCAGCTTCTTCTACGAAGAGGCCCATCCCGCAAGGCGCCTGCTCGATCTGCTCTCGCAAACGGGCTGGGAGCAACCGGCCGACCAGGACGATCCCGTCTATCATGCGATGCGCCGCAGCGTCGAGCGGGTACGCGATGCCGAGCAGCCCGAGTTCGAGGCGGCCGTGGCCGAACTCGAAGCTGGCCTGGCCGCGCGCGACAATGCCGAGCAGGCCGCCATCGCCGGTCCGATCGCCAACGCCACACGCCAGGAAAAGCGCCTTGCCGCCGAGCGCTCGGCCCAGCGCGCGGTGGCCCTGCGCCTGGCCGGCGAACAGCTCGTGCCAGCCGTGGCGGGCTTTCTCGAACAGCGCTGGCGCGCCGCGCTGGCGCTGGCCTACACCATCGAAGACAGTCGTCCCGGCGCGATCGAGAATGCCACGCGCACGATGGAAGACCTGATCTGGAGCGTCAAGCCCAAGGCCACGCAAGAGCAGCGCAAGGCCTTGATCGCGCGCCTGCCTGCGCTGCTGGCAAGCCTGAACAAATGGCTCGATGCCACGCGCTGGCAGGACGCCGAGCGGCTGCAGTTCTTTGCCGAGCTGGCCGAATGCCACGCCTCGATCGTGCGCGCGCCGATCGAGCTGGCGCCCGAACGCCAGCTCGAACTGGCGGTCGAGGCGGCGCAGCAGGATGCGCTGCGCCGCGTGGCGCAAGAGCAGGCCCAGGCCGAGGACGAGGCGCACGCAAGCCAGGGGCCGGAAGCCGACACCCTGGCCGGCCTGGAACGGGGCATGCGCCTCGAGCTGGCCGAGGGCGACCGTGTGCGCAAGGTGCGCCTGGCCTGGGTCAGTCCGCTGCGCACGCTCTACATCTTTTCCGGTGCCGGGCGCCAGGAGGCATTCTCGTTGCCTGCCGGGCGCCTGGCCGACCTGCTGCGCGCCGGTGCGATCCGGGTCGTGCTGGCAGAAGGGGTTGTCGGCCGCATCCTTGGCGCAGCCGTCGGCAGCGAGGCCGTCAACGATGCAGGCCCGCCGGCGGACCATCACGCCGCCGAGTAAGCCACTGTCCGTCGTCGTCCCGGCCATGGCCGCCGCCCTCCCGGCGATGGTATGATGAACGCTTCTTCGCTACCTTCCGGTCCCACGCAACGTGCGCCTCTCTTCCATCAAATTGTCGGGATTCAAATCGTTCGTCGATCCCACCAATTTTCAGGTGCCCGGCCAGCTGGTCGGCGTGGTCGGCCCGAACGGCTGCGGCAAGTCGAACATCATCGACGCCGTGCGCTGGGTGCTGGGCGAATCCAAGGCCTCTGAGCTGCGCGGTGAGTCGATGCAGGACGTGATCTTCAACGGCTCCACGCACAGGAAGCCGGCCGGGCGCTCGTCGGTCGAACTCGTGTTCGACAACAGCGCCGGCAAGGCCGCCGGCCAATGGGGGCAGTACGCGGAAATCGCCGTCAAGCGCACGCTCACACGCGACGGCACCTCCACGTATTACATCAATGGCCAGCCGGTGCGGCGGCGCGACATCCAGGACATCTTTCTTGGCACGGGCCTGGGCCCGCGCGCCTATGCCATCATCGGCCAGGGCATGATTTCACGGATCATCGAATCGCGCCCCGAAGAACTGCGCGTGTTTCTCGAAGAGGCGGCCGGCGTTTCCAAATACAAGGAACGCCGGCGCGAAACCGAAAACCGCCTGTCCGACACGCGCGAGAACCTGCTGCGGGTCGAAGACATCCTGCGCGAACTGAACGCCAACCTGGAAAAGCTCGAAGCGCAGGCGGCGGTCGCGCTGCGCTTTCACCAGATGCAGTCCGACCAGGAAGAAAAGCAGAAGCTCCTCTGGTTGCTGCGCAAAAATGACGCCAACGCCGAGCAGGTCAGGTTCTTCCGCGAGATCGAAGATGCGCAGACCGGGCTCGAAGCCCAGACCGCGCAACTGCGCGGCGTGGAGCTCGACCTCGAGCACCTGCGCCAGGCGCACTTTGCCGCCGGCGACCGCCTGCACACGGCGCAGGGCGCGCTCTACAGCGTGAACGCGGAGATCGGCAGTCTCGAAGCGCAGATCAAGTTCGTCGTCGAATCGCGCACGCGCCTGCAAAACCAGATCGCCACGCTGAGCGTTCAGCGTGATGGCTGGTCGACCCAGGCCGCAGAACACCGCGAAGGCCAGGAAGAAGCCGAGTTGCAGCTCGAGGAACTGGCCGCCCGCGCCGAAGGCGCGCAGATCGCAGTCGAGGTGCATGGCGAGCGCCTGCCCGAACTCGAAGCGGCCTGGCGCGCCGGCCAGGATGCGGCCAATGCGGCGCGCGCGCGCATCATGGCAGTCCAGCAGCGCATCGAGCTGGCAGCGGCCCACGGGCGCAACGCCGGCGGCATCCTGGCCAATCTGGTCGTGCGGCGCGAGCGCCTGCAACAGGAGCGCAACGCGCTGAACCTGCCCGACAGCGCCACGCTCGACAACCTGCGCCTGCAGCTCGAAGAACAGCAACTGGCGCTCGAAGAGCAAACGCTGACGCTGGACGAGGCCACAGCGCGCCAGGACACCGTCGAGGCCGAGCGCCGCCAGGCCAACGGCGACGTCCAGCGCGAAAGCGCCGCCAACGCGCAGCTGGAAGCGCGCCTGACGGCGCTGCGCCAGATGCAGGATCGCGTGCAAACAAAGGGCAAGGTCCAGCCCTGGCTGCAAAAGCACGCGCTGGCGGAGTTGCCGCGCCTGTGGCAGCAGCTCGACGTCGAAGCTGGCTGGGAAACGGCACTCGAGGCCGTGCTGCGCGAACGCGCCGGCGCGCTCGACGTGTCGGACCTTGATGCGGCCAAGGCTTTTTTCAACGACCCGCCACCGGCGCGCCTGGCGCTGTACGCACCGCAGCCGGGCGGTGCACGTGATTCTGTCCCCACCGGCCTGACGCCGTTTGCAAGCCTCCTGCGCATCAACGACGCCGGCGTGCGCGGTGTGCTCGACGACTGGCTGCACGGCGTCTACATCGCGCAGGATGCATCGGAAGCATTTGATGCGCGCGCCCGCCTGCCGCATGGCGCCAGCTTCGTCACGCGCCAGGGGCACGTGATCACCCGCTCGAGCGTGCGCTTTCATGCCCCCGACGCCGAGCAGGATGGCATGCTGGCACGCCAGCACGAGATCGACAACACCGACAAGCAGGTGCGCGCACAGGCGCTGCTGGCGGACGAAGCGCGCGCGCGCGCCGCCCGCGCCGACGCTGCCGTGCTCGATCTGGCGCGGCGCATGCAGGATGCGCGTGCGCGCGTGGCGAGCTTGCAGCGCGAGGTGCACGCGCTGCAGATCGATGTGCTCAAGCAAAGCGAGATCGAAGCACGCTTCAACCAGCGGAGCAGGCAGATCGCGGCCGACCTGACCGAGATCGCAGCCCAGGAAGCCGAACAGCGCCAGGCGCAGCTCGAGGCCGAACAAACATCCGAAGAGCTCGAGATGCAACTGGCCGAACTGCAGGAAGCCAGTGAAGACGACCAGGCCGCATTCCAGGATCAGGAGCAGGCCCTGGCCCGCGCGCGCGAACACCTGCGCGACCTGGAACGCGGCGCGCAGGAAGCGCAGTTCGCCGAGCGCGCCCAGCGCAGCCGCATCGACGAATTGCGCCGCACGATCGCCACCGCCGCTACGCAGGCCGAGCAGGTTGGCGCCAGCCTGGCGCAGGCGCGGCTTGAACTGGAAGCGCTGGAAAGCGGCAGCGCGCACGAAGGCCTGCAAGTGCTGCTCGACGGGCGCACGACTCAGGAAGCGGCACTGTCCGCGGCGCGCCATGAACTCGACCAGGTGGCGCAGCAGCTGCGCACGGCCGAAGAATCGCGCATGCAGACCGAGCGCAGCCTGCAGCCACAGCGCGACCGCATCACCGAGCTGCAACTGAAGGAGCAGGCGGCGCGCCTGAACCAGGAGCAGTTTGCCGAAGCGCTGGCCGCCACCGGCGCTGACGAAGCCGAGTTGCAGGCCAAGCTCGCACCCGACCTCAAGCCCCAGTACCTGCAGGGTGAAGTCACGCGCCTGACCAATGCCATTGCCGGCCTGGGCGCCGTCAACCTGGCGGCGGTGGACGAACTGGCCCAGGCCAGCGAGCGCAAGCACTTCCTGGATTCACAGAATGCCGACCTCAGTGAAGCCATCGCCACGCTGGAAGACGCGATCGGGCGCATCGACCGCGAAACGCGCGATCTGCTGCAAGACACGTTCGAGCGCGTGAATGGCCATTTCTCGGAGCTGTTCCCGATCCTGTTCGGCGGCGGCAATGCGCGTCTGGTGATGACCGGCGACGAGATCCTCGACGCTGGCGTCCAGGTGATGGCCCAGCCGCCCGGCAAGAAGAACGCGACGATCCACCTGCTGTCGGGCGGCGAGAAAGCACTGACCGCCACGGCGCTCGTGTTTTCGATGTTCCGCCTGAACCCCGCGCCATTCTGCCTGCTCGACGAAGTCGACGCGCCGCTGGATGATGCCAACACCGAGCGTTTCTGCCGCATGGTCAAGCGCATGTCCGAGCACACGCAGTTCCTGTTCATCTCGCACAACAAGATCGCGATGGAGATGGCCAGCCAGTTGATCGGCGTGACGATGCAGGAGCAGGGCGTCTCGCGCATCGTCGCGGTGGACATGGAAGCGGCCGCAGACCTCGTCGCCGCGTAATCGCGCGACGCCTGTCAGAATGCTAATAAATGACATCCACGCGGGGGAGTTGGTATCATTGCATGCCTTCGCGTGGGGACTGCCCGCACGCGTGGCACTTCGATTGAATCACCCAGTTCGCGGCAAGACCAGGACCGTGCGTCCTGCGCGACTTTCGCTATTGAGGCACAAGCAGCATGACTGATCTCCAAATGAGCCTGATCGCAGCCGGCGGCGTGTTCGTCGTCGGTGTCGTCACTTACAACAAATGGCAAGAGTACAAGGCCAGGAAAAGCGTCGAGCGCGCGTTCGCATCGGACCACGACGACGTGCTGATGCGCACTGGCGAAGGCGCACCGGCAGCCGAACGCAGTGAGCCGATGTTCGACCTCGGCGCGCCGCCAGCGGTACCCGCAACGGCCCCCGCTGCTCCCGCTGCCGCCCCTGCGCCCGCGAAGGAGGGTGAATTCACCTACACGCGCGTGAACGAGCCGACGCTCGACGCAGCCGCGTTTACCGTCACCGATACCAAGCCCGAGCCCGAGCCGCAGCTTGACGCACCGGCACTGGCCGACACGCCGGCGCCGTCTATCGATGAAACCCCTGTCGCTGTGCCTGCAATGCCGCCGATGCCTGTGCCAGCCATTCCGGCTGCACCAGCTGCACCCGTCGCGCCGCCACCTTCCCGCGCCGCCGGCTCCAACGCCGCCCAGGACGCCGTGGCCGCATCGCTCCCGGGCACGCGCCCCGGCATGCCGCCGACTGAACTGGCCGAGTGCCTGGTCGACCCGCTGATCGACTGCATGATTCCGCTGGCGCTCGACGCGCCGGTCCGTGGCGACAAGATTCTGCCGACGCTGCACGGCCTGCGCCGTGTGGGCAACAAGCCGATCCACTACATCGGCTTTGCCGTCAGCGGCGAGTGGGAACCGATCGTCCATGGCGGCGTGTATACCAAGCTGCAAGCAGGCGTGCAGATGGCCACGCGCACCACGGCGCTGAACGAACTCGAATACTCCGAACTCGTCACGCGCCTGCGCGCCGTGGGCGACGACATTGGTGCCGAGCCCCATGTGCCCGACATGATCGAAGTGATGAGCGAAGCGCGCACGCTGCACCGCTTCGTTGCCGGCCACGACGCGCAGTTGAGCGTCAACCTGGCCGCGAATGGTGCGCCATGGGCGATGTCGACGCTGATCGGCGCGCTCGAAAACGCGGGCTTTGACGTGCGGCCCGATGGGCGCTTTGCGATGCCGGACCGCGACGGCGCCACCAACAGCGTCCTGTTTACGCTCTCGACCAATGTCACGCTGGGCGCCGACACCACGTCGCGCCTGACGCTGCTGCTGGACGTGCCGTGCGTCGCGCCGGCGCGCGATGCCTTTGGCCGCATGGTCGATACCGCGCGCGCACTGACGCAGCGCCTGGACGCGACCATCGTCGACGATGGCAACCAGCCGCTCGAAGCCGAAGTGCTCGACGAGATCAAGGGCCAGGTGGTCGAGTTCTACGCCGAGATGGACGCCGCCGACATTGCCGCCGGCTCGACCCGGGCGCTGCGCCTGTTCTGCTGAGGATCGCCCCGTGACCGAGCAGATCGATGCCCCGGCCCGGATGGCCTGGCTGGTCGCGGAACTGAACCGCGCCAGCTACCACTACCATGTGCTCGACGCCCCGACGATTCCGGACGCCGAGTACGATCGCCTGTACCACGAGCTGGCCGCGCTCGAGACGCTGCACCCTCAAGCGATCGTGCCCGACTCACCGACCCAGCGCGTGGGCGACGCCCCGATCCCCGAATTCAACCAGGTCACGCATGCGGTGCCGATGCTGTCGCTCAATAACGGGTTCGCCGACGAGGACATCGACAATTTCGACCGCCGCGTGCGCGAAGGGCTCGAAGCGCGCGCTGTCGCCTACAACGCTGAACTGAAATTTGACGGCCTGGCCATCAGTCTGCGCTACGAAAACGGTCGCTTCGTGCAGGCCGCCACGCGCGGCGATGGCTATACGGGCGAAGACGTCAGCGCCAATATCCGCACCGTGCGCGTGATCCCGATGCGCCTGCATGGCGACGCCGTGCCGGCCGTGCTCGAGGTGCGCGGCGAAGTCCTGATGTTCAAGCGCGACTTCGAGAGCCTGAACGAGCGCCAGCGCGCCGCCGGCCACAAGGAATTCGCCAATCCGCGCAACGCCGCCGCCGGCAGCCTGCGCCAGCTCGACGCACGCATCACCAATGCGCGCCGGCTGCGCTTTTTCGCCTATGGCGTCGGCCAGCTCGAGGGCGCGCAGGATGCGCTGCCCGCATCGCATTCGGCGATGCTCGACTGGCTCGATGCGCTCGGGCTGCCGGTTGCCAAGGAACGCCAGGTGGTCACGGGCCGCGATGGCTTGCTGGCGTTCTACCGCGACATCGGCGCGCGCCGGGCGGCGCTCCCTTACGAGATCGACGGCGTGGTCTACAAGGTCGACCGGCTGGAGGATCAGCGTACGCTGGGCTTCGTCTCGCGCGCGCCGCGCTTCGCGCTGGCGCATAAATTCCCTGCTGAAGAAGCCTTGACCACGGTCCAGGCAATCGAGGTCCAGGTCGGCCGCACCGGTGCCATCACACCGGTGGCGCGCCTGGTGCCGGTGTCGGTCGGCGGCGTCACCGTCACCAACGCCACGCTGCACAATGAAGACGAAGTGCGACGCAAGGACGTGCGGGTGGGCGACACGGTCATCGTGCGCCGCGCCGGCGACGTGATTCCCGAAGTGCTGGGCGTGGTGCTCGAACGCCGACCGGTGCCGGAACCCCCGGTCTACACCTTGCCGGCGACCTGCCCGGTATGCGGCTCGCACGTCGTGCGCGAAGAAGGCGAGATCGTCGCACGCTGCTCCGGCGGTTTGAGCTGCGCGGCCCAGCGCAAAGAGGCGATCCGCCACTTCGCCGGCCGGCGCATGATGGACATCGAAGGCCTGGGCGACCGCTACATCGACAGCCTGGTCGAAGCGGACCTGGTCACCGGCGTGGCCGACCTGTACCAGCTGACGCAGGACGACCTGCTCAAGATGAAGCGTCTGGCCGACGAGGCCGATGCTGCGACCCCGGACACCGTCAGGCAGGGCAAGGTGCCGACCAAGTGGGCCGACAATCTGCTCGCGGCGATTGCCGCCAGCAAGGCCCCGCCGCTCGAACGCCTGCTGTTCGCGCTGGGCATCCGCCATGTGGGTGAGTCCACCGCCAAGACGCTGGCCGAGTACCTGGGTAGCCTGGCGCTGGTGCGCCGCGCGCCGGCCGCGCTGCTGCGCGTGCTGCCCGATATCGGCGGCACGGTGGCGCAGTCGATTGCCGACTTCTTCGCTGAAGAAAAAAATCAGGCTGCGCTGGACGCCTTGCTGGCAGCCGGCGTGGCGCCCAAGGGCGAGCATCCGCCCAAGGCGCAGCTGCGCGAGCTGCTTGACGAGATCAAGCTGCTGGCCGCACTGGACATCCCCAAACTGACCGAGCCGCGCGCGCGCCAGATCGTCGCCGCAGGCCAGACGCTCGACGCCATCGCGGCGCGCACCGACTTCGGCATCTTCGGCTTGCCGGCCACGGTGGCGGCAGCGCTCGAAGCGTGGCTGGCCGAAGCAGCCAACCGCGATCTGGTGACGGCGCTGGCCGCCATCCGGCTCGAACTGCTTGCGCTGGTGCCGGAAGCAGCGCAGGCTTCTGACGGTCCGTTGACCGGCAAGACGTTCGTGCTGACCGGCACGCTGCCGACGATGAGCCGCGATGCGGCTGGCGCCCTGATTGAAGCGGCTGGCGGCAAGATTGCCGGCTCGGTTTCGAAGAAGACCTCGTACGTGGTGGCCGGTGCGGAGGCAGGCAGCAAGCTGGCCAAGGCCGAAGAACTCGGCGTCGCCATCCTGGACGAGGCGGCGCTGCTGGCGCTGCTCGGACAATGATCACCAACCCTGACTGAACAACGATGACCCTGATCCGCAAAGCCGTATTTCCTGTGGCCGGCCTTGGCAGCCGCTTCCTGCCCGCGACCAAGGCGCAGCCGAAGGAAATGCTGCCGATCGTCGACAAGCCACTGATCCAGTACGCGGTCGAAGAAGCGGTCGCCGCCGGCATCACGGAGCTGATCTTCATCACGGGCCGCAACAAGCGCGCGATCGAAGACCATTTCGACACCGCCTACGAGCTCGAAGCCGAACTGGAAGCCGCCGGCAAGACGGCGCTGCTCGAGACGGTGCGCAATGTCATTCCGAAGAACGTCAACTGCATCTACATCCGCCAGTCGTCGCCCTTGGGGCTGGGGCACGCTGTGCTGTGTGCGCGCCCGGTGGTGGGCAACGACCCGTTCGCGGTCCTGCTGGCCGACGACTTCATGGACACGGCCGATGGCCACAAGCCGGTGCTGGCCCAGATGACCGACCTTTACACGTATGAACGCAGCAGCATCCTGGCGGTGCAGGACGTGCCGCGCGCGCAGACGCGCCAGTACGGCATCGTCAGCGCCACGCCTTATCGCCCGGGTCTGGAGCTGGTGTCCGACATCATCGAGAAACCGCAACCGGCCGATGCGCCGTCGACGCTGGCCGTCGTCGGCCGCTACCTGCTGTCGCCGTCGATCTTCGGCTACCTCGAGACGATTGGCAAGGGCGCCGGCGGCGAAATCCAGCTCACCGACGGCATCGCCGCGCTGATGCAGGCCGAACGCGTGCTGGCTTACCGCTACGCCGGCCAGCGCTACGACTGCGGCTCCAAGCTCGGCTACCTGCAGGCGATGACGGCCATGGGCCTGAAACACCCCGAAACCGGCGAGGGCTTTCGCGCCTCGCTCGCCGCTCTGCTGGCAGGGCAGGGCGCGCAATGAGCATTCGACCTATCCTGCGCATGGGCGATCCGCGCCTGCTGCGCGTGGCCGCGCCGGTCACGCAATTTGACACGCCCGCGCTGCACGCGCTGGTTGCCGACATGTTCGAGACCATGCACGCGGCCAAAGGCGTGGGCCTGGCCGCGCCGCAGATTGGCGTCGACCTGCAACTGGTGATCTTCGGTTTCGCCAGCAACTTGCGCTATCCGGACGCGCCGCCGGTGCCCGAGACCGTGTTGATCAATCCCGTGCTCACGCCGATCGGCGAGGCGATGGAAGAGGGCTTTGAGGGCTGCCTGTCGATACCCGGCCTGCGCGGCAGCGTGCCACGCTACACGCGCCTGCATTACGAGGGGTTCGACCAGTTCGGCGCACGCATCGCCGTCGATGCCGATGGGTTTCATGCGCGCGTCGTGCAGCATGAAGTGGATCACCTGCTGGGCATCCTGTACCCGTCGCGTATTCGCGACTTCAACCACTTCGGTTTCACCGACGTGATGTTCCCCGACCTTGAGACGAAAGCGGACACGTGATGCGCACCCTGTATTTGCTGGCGCTCCTGGGCGCTGCCCCACTGGCGCATGGCGCCGACTTCTTCACGAAGATCGACTCGGCCCCGGCCAGCGAACTGTGGATCGACACGGGCTTTTACACGGCCCACTTCGACGGCGACAAGGACCTGAACAACAACAACAAGGGCCTGGCGCTCGAGTATCGCTTCAGCGGCACGCTGGCCGCCACCGGCGGGCGCTTCTACAACAGCGACCGCGCCTGGTCGAATTACGCCGGGGTGATCTGGCAGCCCTACGCAGTGGGGCCGGTGCGCGTTGGGCTGGCGCTGGCAGCGTTCGACGGCTACCCGAAAACGCGTGACGGCGGCTGGTTCCCGGGCGTGATTCCGACCCTGACCTACGAGTACGAGCGGGTGGGCGTGAATGTCGGGATCCTCCCGAACTACAAAGACCGCTTGTACGGCGGAATTTCGTTCCAGCTCAAGTTCAAACTGTTCCAACGATAAAAAAGGGCCGCGCGATGCGGCCCTTGTCGTCACCAGGCGATCACCAGGCGATCAGCTTTCCTTCGGATACGGACTCGGCCCGCCATCGGCGATGAACGCGTCGATTCCTTGCTGCAGCACCGGCAGCGGCACCGATCCCATATGCAGCACGGTGTCATGGAAGTTGCGGATATCGAACTTCGGTCCCAGTGCTTTTTCGGCCCTGGCGCGCGCTTCCTGGATTGCCATCTGGCCCAGGTAATACGACAGCGCCTGGCCCGGCCACGAGATATAGCGATCGACCTCGGTTTCGACTTCGTGCTTCGACAGCGCCGTGTTCTCCATCAGGTACGCCTGCGCCTGTTCGCGCGTCCAGCCCTTGGCATGCACGCCCGTGTCGACCACGAGACGAGACGCACGCCAGGCCTGGTAGCTGAGCATCCCGAACACTTCATACGGCGTCTCGTAGATGCCCATTTCGGCGCCCAGGCGCTCGGCGTACAGTGCCCAGCCTTCGCCGTAGGCCGAAATGTACGCACGGCGAAACGGCGGCACGCCTTTTTGCTCTTGTGCCAGCGGAATCTGGAATGCGTGACCCGGCGCCGATTCGTGCAGCGTCAGCGCCGGCAGGCTGTAGAGCGGGCGCGCCGGCAGGTTATACGTGTTCACCCAATACATGCCTGGACCGCCGCGGCCGGCCGTCCAGAACGGCGCCTGGTCGTCCGGCACCGGCACGATCGCAAAGCGCCGGCGTGGCAGGTGGCCGAAGTACTGGTCGGCCTTGGCGTCGAAACGTTTGGCAGTCCACGCCGCGCTCTTGAGTAGTTCGGCCGGGGTTTTGGCATAGAACTGCGGGTCGGTACGCAGGAACTGCAGGAAAGCCTGGAGGTCGCCCTTGAACCCCACTTGCTGCATGATGTCGTGCATCTCGGCGCGGATCTTGGCCATCTCGGCCAGGCCGACCGCATGGATCTGGTCGGCCGTCAGGTTGGTCGTCGTGAATTCGACGATCTTCGACTGGTAGTAGTCTTTCCCGCCTGGCATGGCCTGGGCGGCCAGCGTCGTGCGCGCTTTTGGCACGTATTCATCGCGGAAGAACGCGAGCGTCCTGGCGTGCGCCGGCTGCACCTTGCCGGCGATGATCGCCACGGCCTGGCGGCGCAGTGCTTCCTGCTCGGCCGCGGGCATGGTCGACGGCATTTGCTTGAACGGCGCGTAGAACACCGTGTCCTGCGGCGTCCTGGCTTCGGTCACCGAGAGCAGCGTGCTTTCGCGGCCCGCCAGCGTGATCTTCGGCGGCGTGAAGCCGCGCGCCAGGCCGGCGCGCATATTGCCGATTTCTTCGTCGAAGTACGCGGGAATGCCTTCAAGCCCGTCGAGGTAGTTGCGGTAGGCCTGCGTGGTGGTCAAGGCGCGGCGCGCGCCGTAGGTGACGCCGGTCCAGAATGCGCTGTCGGCATTGACCGGCTGCTCGAATTCGCGAAACACCTGTGCGTCGTGCAGCGAGGCGATTTGCGCGCGGTACACGGCGAAGTTGATGCGCTCGGCCGGCGACAGGCTGGCGGGCTTGATCGCATCGAGCTGTTTCAGGATGCCGGCCCAGACCACACGGCGCGCTTCCTGCGCCGGCGCATCGACCCGGGCGAAGCCGCGGCTGGCGTCCGGGGCGTCGTCATCGCGCTCGAGTTTTTCGGCGACGCGCCATTGCCATTCTTTGGTGTAGATGTCCTTGAAGCGCACGTCGGCCGGTGTCGCCCTGGCGGCCTTGCCTGCCGCCGGAGCGGAGCTCGCCGCGGTTACCGCCGCTACCGCAGGCGCCATGGCCAACCCGATTACCACGAAGGCCGTCGACATGACCGCGCCCAGCTTCTTCTGTTTCATTGAGTCCCAATCCATGAATGTGCATGATGCTCGGGAACGTGAGCGCCCGGCGTTTGTCATCTTAGCGGCGATTGCCGGGAATGCCTACTCATGGTGAGCGCCTGTGCAACGGTGTCATGACGCAGCATGGACGACCTGCTGGTGCATCTCTCGTCCCTGATTTAGTTCGTGCTTTCAAAAAGTTTGGTGCCGAGCCACGATATAATGTTGCCAACCTGTCGCGGGGCAATACACGACGCAAGGGTACGACCAATCCGCACTCCAGCGTGCATGGACCTTTAATGATGATATCGGCCGCAATTGTTTTCTCCTCCAGACATGATGACGAGTAAGGGCGATCCCGGGCGCTCCGTCGAGCACCTTTTACTCATCCAGTCCTGGCGGGGCATCGCCGACCAGTTGGGCCCACTCATTGGCGACAGCGGTTTCTGTGCGCTGTATGGCCGCGCACTGCGCCTGGTCGGCCCCGAGTACGCATGGCTGGCCCCGGGCGCACCTTGCAAAACCCGCGACGCCCAAATCAACGCGCTGGACGACATGCTCGCCAGCGTTGCACCCGACCTCGCACAAGCGGCCCATGCCGCCTTGCTCCAGACGTTTACCAGCCTGCTGTCGTCGCTGATCGGGCATGCACTTGCGCGGCGCCTGCTCGATGCCGCTGCAGGTGACGGGGAAGAGAAGAAAGTACAGGAGCACAAGTAATGAGCGAAAAAGTATCCCTTGGGAAATTGAGCACCGGCGTGCAAGGGCTCGACGTCCTGCTGGGAGGAGGATTGAGCGAATTTTCTTTCAACCTGATCGCAGGGCCGCCGGGCTCGGGCAAGACGACGCTTGCTCACCAGATCATGTTTTCGCTCGCGACGAGCGAGCGGCGTGCGTTGTTCTTCACGGTGTTGGGCGAGCCACCCCTGAAAATGCTGCGCTATCAGCAGCAGTACAGTTTTTTTGACATGCAGAAAGTCGGTACTGCGGTGCGTTACGTAAACCTGGCCGAAGACTTGCGCGCTGGCGACTTCAGCGCGTTACTGGCGCGGGTGATGAAAGAGGTTGAAGACTTCGCGCCGAGCCTTGTGTTCGTCGATTCGTTCCGCTCGGTGGCGCAGACGGCGCGCAGCGGCAGCGAGGGCGTGGCGGACCTGCAGCTTTTCATCCAGGATCTCGGCACCCGCATGACGAGCTGGCAAGCCACCACGTTCCTGATCGGCGAATATACGAATGGCGACCTGGAAGCCAGTCCGATCATGACCGTGGCCGACGGCATGATCTCGCTGACGCCCGTGCATGACGACAATTCGGTGGTGCGCAAGATGCGCGTGGTGAAGATGCGCGGCCAGGCTCACATGAACGGCTCACACACCTTCCGCATCACCGATGACGGCATCCGCGTGTATCCGCGCATGCTGCCGCCGTTGGCACAGGATTACCACGATCACCACCAGGACGCGTCGGCCGCGCACGATGTGCTTCGCATCCCGACCGGCACACCCGACCTGGACGTGCTGCTGCATGGCGGCCTGCCGCAGGGGCATTCGTTGCTGGTCACGGGCCCCAGCGGCTGCGGCAAGACCATCCTGGCCACGCGTTTCCTGCAAGATGGCGCGCGCCGCGGCGACAAGGGCGTGGCCCTGTCGTTCGAGAAAAGCACGTCGCGCCTGCGCAACGCCGAACTGGCGGCGTTGGTCGCTGCCGGCGATGTGGAGGTGCTCGAAAGCCGCATGATCGACCTGACGGTCGATGAGGTGCTCGAGGCGCTGAACGAGGCGATCGACCGCACCGGCGCGCGTCGGGTGGTGGTCGATTCACTGTCCGAGCTGTCGCTGTACCTGGCGCCGGAAGGGCGAAACCAGTTGCGCTCCACCGTGTTCCAGATGCTCACGGCGCTGGCCAAGCGCAATGTGACGGTACTCGTGACGATGGGGATGGACGACAACTTCACGCATCTGCGCTTTAGCCAGTCCGAAGTTGCCTACCTCACCGATGCGGTCGTCCTGATGCGATTTGGTGAGAGCGCGGGCCAGCTACGCCGCTTCATCTCGGTGGTCAAGGTGCGCGGCAGCGGCCACAGTGCCGATCTGCGCGAGTTCCATATCGATGCCGCCGGCATTCACATCGATCCGATCAGCACAGCGCACGAGGGCGTGCTGCATGGTCTGCCGACCTCGCGCGGGGCCTGAATGACGGGGATGACGGCGCTTCCGGCCAACGCGGCATCGTCCCCCGAAAGCCGTCTTGCGCAACTCGAGCGCGAAAACGCACGGCTGCGGTGCGAGCTCGAAGCCAGCAACGCGCTGGCCGTGAGTCTGCGCGAAGCCAACGAACACCTGGTGCTGGCCGCTGTCGACGCGCAAACGTCGCGCGACGACGCCGAAGAGAACAACCGGCGCCAGAACGAATTTCTGGCCATGCTGGCGCACGAACTGCGTAATCCTTTGGTGCCGATCAGCGTCTCGGCGGGCCTTCTCGAGCGCGGGCCGGTCGCCAGCCTGCCGCTGGCGCGCCTGACGGCCGTCATCCAGCGCCAGGTCGACCATATGGCGCGCCTGCTCGACGACCTGCTCGATGCCGCCCGCCTAAGCAGCGGCAAGATTACGCTGGCGATCGAGCCGCTGCAACTGGCCGAAGTGCTGGAACACGCCGCCGAGACGGTCATGCCGCGCGTGCGCGAGCGCGGACAGAACCTCACGATCACCCATGACGTGCGTGATCTCGTCGTCGACGGCGACCGCGTGCGCCTGACGCAGGTTTTCACCAATCTGCTCAGCAACGCTTCCAAGTACACGCAGGACGGCGGCCAGCTCGCCGTCAGCGTGCGCTGCGAGCAGGGCGTCGCGGTCACCGTCGCCGACAACGGCGCCGGCATGTCTGGCGAGACGATCGGGCGCGCGTTCGAGCTGTTTACGCAGGGACCGCGCACGCTGGCGCGCTCCGAGGGCGGGCTGGGCGTGGGCCTGAACGTCGTGCGCAACCTGGTCAATATGCATGGCGGTAGCGTGACCGCCGGCAGCGATGGCCCGGGGCAGGGTAGCACCTTCACCGTGCGCCTGCCGCAATCGGCGGCCGGCGCGCCGCTCGTCCCCGCCGCTGCGCCGCTGCAGGCGGCCGTCGCCAGGTGCCGCATCCTGGTCATCGAAGACAATAGCGACGCCTCCGACGTCCTGCGCCTGCTGCTTGAATTCGAAGGCCACGACGTCGAGATCGCGGCCGACGGCCACGCCGGCCTGGCACTCGCGCTCGAAGGAGGCTTCGACGCCATCGTCTGCGACATCGGCTTGCCCGGCATCGACGGCCTCGAACTGATGACGCGTCTGCGCGCCGCGCAGCCAACCCCGCGCCCGCTCACGGTGGCGTTGTCGGGTTATGGTCAGCCGAGTGACCGCGCGCGGGCGCTGGCCGCCGGCTTCGATCGCTACCTGGTCAAGCCGGTGGCGTCGGCCACGCTGGTCGAGGCGCTGGCGGGCTGGTGCGTTGCGTCAGGGGCGTAGTCGCGCCTTGCCTTCACCCCGGTATTCCGCAAGCAGCCCGGATCGAGGCCTGTTGATGTCATCGTCATGGCGACGTTTCCTTTATGCGGGCGGTGCAATCGCAGTTTTGCTCTGGTACACCGCTCTGGGCGGGATGTTGGAAAGTACCAGATAAGGCATATCCTTCAGCGTGACTAATGGACAGATGGTTGCGCTTGCCCCCAACGTATGGCCCCAGCTGTTCACCGACGCCCCTAGTTTCTCTATTTTTCCAAGAGGCGGGTTCCAGATGAATATCGCGCCCCGCCAACATGCCTACGATGGAGCCAAGAACCGCGATAGCAGCTGTGATCAGTAACGGTATAGCCCTTCCGAAGCGCCAATCATGAAGTGCACCCAAGAGCATTGGTCTTGCAGCCGCCAGCAAATAACCCATTCGATACGGTTCAGCCGCTGTACTGTTCGCGGTCTCTGTATGTCGCTTGGTTTCAGGTGATAGCTCTACTTTTACGACGGCTCTTTTCCTGACCCTGTTCGCGAGACCCTTCGCCCCCATCGTCTGCGACACCGGCTTGCCCGTCATTGATGGCTTCGAACTGACGGCGCGCCTGCTGCCGGTGGCACTGTCGGGTCATGGCCAGCCGAACGACCGCGCGCGCTGTCTGCAGGTTTCCATCGCTACCGGCTGAAACAGGTGGCGTCGGCCACGCTGGTCGAGGCGCTGGCCGGTGGGCGCGTTGCGTCAGGGCCTACCGGGCTTTCTATCCATCCCCGGCAGTCGCACTTGCGCTTTGCGCGCACCGGATGCTGTGGCGCATGCGTGTAGTCATCCTGTCAAAGGTGACCTGCTCTTCGTGACATTCTCAGCATGATCAGCCATCGAAACCTGCGCGCCGCTCTGCAGGAGACCCGCACCTCGTCGACGTCAGTGACCGGATTACTGAAACTGAATATGGCCAGTTCGGTCATGGTCGACATACCGCCGCCCCTGCAGTACGCGTCGAACTGGTCGTGGATGACCGGCTGACGGATACGATTGCCCAGGTTTGTGCTGCCCGTGTCCGGCATCCGGTATCCGGAACATCTTGCCAAGGACATGATTGCGGTACCCATTGGTCTGCGCTGACAGGCGTTGGCGCTCGCCGCGGCGCCATCGTATCTGCTGGCGCATGGCCACCCCGGGCATCCCCGCGGGTTCATGTGGCATCAGTGCGTCCGTCTTCGCTTTGCAAGCGGCGCACTGACTGCCTGGGACTTCGAGCATGACGGTGAAAAAATCACCATTGATCCGGTGACTCGGTTGATCATCGGCGTCGATGCTGGAGCTGCCGGCATCGAACTGGCGCACGCCGGACCTGGATTGGTCGGCACATTCAGGAACTGGCTCGATCCGTATGGCGAGAACGGCAGTCTCGAGCCTGTCCTGAAGCATGATGGCAGCGATTCGACGGCCCCAAGCCTTAGCTCCCCAAGCAGACGCAGGCCGGCACCGCTGCTTGCCTTCGTTGACCTTGTCACAGAATGGCCGGTGTCCGACACTTGACGGCCATGCCGCGGCAAGGCAGGCAGCGCCGCCCACAACCTGCAATCGGCCCCGCACTCCCTGAGCCGGGTGCTCAGCGCCCTAGCTGACGCGCCAGCCGCGCCACTGCTTCCTCGATCCGCTCGTACTTGGTCGCATACGAAAAGCGCACATGCCGCGCCGGCGCGGCCACGCCGAAGTCGTCACCCGGCACGATCGCCACGTGTGCGTCATTGAGCAGCGCCATGCTCAGCGCCGCGCTGTCTCCCCGCAGCGGATGATCGAGTCCGCTGATGTCGGCGTACACGTAGAACGCGCCGTCGGGCATCACCGGCACGCCGAACCCGAGCTCGCGCAAGGCGGGCACCAGATAGTCGCGGCGGCGCCGGAATTCCTGGCGGCGCGCTTCGAAGATCGCCAGCGCTTCGGGCTGGAAGCAGGCCAGCGCCGCGTGCTGCGCGATCGTCGGCGCGCAGATGAACAGGTTCTGTGCCAGCTTCTCGAACACCGGCACCAGGCTGTCGGGCACCACGAGCCAGCCAAGGCGCCAGCCCGTCATGTTGAAGTATTTCGAGAAGCTGTTCACCGTGATCACATCCGGGTCGAGTGCCAGCGCGCTGACCGGCACGTGGTCGTATGACAGCCCTTGGTAGATCTCGTCGACGATGGCGAAGCCGCCGCGCGCGCGCACGGCGGCCAGCATGTCGCGCAGCTGCGTTGGCGTCATCGACGTGCCGGTGGGGTTGGAGGGTGAGGCCACCAGCACACCGCGCGTGCGCGCCTTCCAGCGCTCGTGCACGTGGTGCGCGCCGAGCTGGTAGCGGTCCTCGAACGAGGCCGGCACCAGGATCGGCGTGCCGCCGAAGCTGGTCACGAAATGGCGGTTGCATGGGTATGAGGGATCGGGCATCAAGACCTCGTCGCCCTGGCCGACCAGCGCCGCGCAGGCCAGCAGCAGGCCGGCCGACGCGCCGGCGGTGATGACGATGCGACGGGGATCGATGTCCAGGCCCTGCGTGGCGGCGTAGTGGCCAGCGATCGCGGTGCGCAGCTCGGACAGGCCGAGCGACTCGGTGTATTGCGTGACGCCGCCACGGATCGCGGCGACAGCCGCATCTGCCACGATGTCGGGCGCCGTGAAATCGGGCTCGCCGACGCTCATGCTGATGATGTCGTGGCCCGCGCGCCGCAGCAGGGCGGCGGCCTTGACCATCTCCATGACGCGAAACGGTTCGATGGCGTGCACGCGCTGCGCGACCTGCAGGGTGGTGTCGAGGGAATTGGAAGGCATGATGGCCGGATCTGGAAAGAAGCAATCCGGCCATCTTACAAGAAGCCTACCGGTGCGTGTGGTGCTCGGCCGTCAGGCGGCGCATCAGCGGCAGCGCAGCCAGTGCGATCAGCGTGCAGGCGATCGCCGCCAGGCCCAGCTTGTTGAACAGGCTCGTATAGATCGGGAGTGTTTGCAGCGGGTCGGTCATCCCTTGCGGCACGCTGGCCATCGTCGCTACCACGCCGCCCAGGTATTGCGAAATGCCGACCGCCACGAAGTAGGCGCCCATCATGAAGCCGCCCATCCGCGCCGGCACGTAGCGCGCGATCATGGCCAGTCCCAGGCCACTCACCAGGAGTTCGCCCAGCGAATACAGGCCGTACCCGGCGATCATGATCCACGACGAGGTCAGACCATTGACGGCAAAGGCGCCAGCGAAGCCATACGTGAAGAAGCCTGCCGCGACGACGGCAAAGCCCAGCGCGAACTTGGCGGCGATCGACAGGTCGCGGCCGGCGTTGCTCGCGCGCGTGTAGACCCAGGCCAGCACGGGGCTGAGCAGCATGATCCAGATGGCGTTGAGCGCCTGGAACTGCGCCGGCGACCAGGTAAACAGGTGGCTGCCGAACAGGCTGAAGTCCAGGTCGACGTTACGCAGCGCGAACAGCGACAGCGACGTCGACATCTGCTGGTAAAAGATGAAGAAGAACACCGTCTGCAGCGTCAGGACCAGCGCGGCGACGAGGCCCGCGCGTTCGCTGGTCTGGCTGGTGCGGATCAGGTGGATGAAGATGCCCAGCACGACCAGGCCCGCCAGGTAGACGAACAGGCGCGCGAGCCAGCCGTATTCGAGGATGAAGGCCGACGCGATCACGGCCAGCACGCCGCCGCCCAGCACCAGCGCGAGCTTGCCCCAGTCGAGCGGCAAGTTATCCGGCGGCGAGCCGATATGCTTGACCGTGCGGCGCAACAGGCCCACGGTGATCAAGCCCACCCACAGGCCCACGCTGCAGAACGCGAACGCCACGTGCCAGCCAAGTTGGCCAGCGTAGTTGGCGTTGACATGGTCCTTGATCGCCGGCGTGGCCAGCATCGACACCGTCGAGCCGACGTTGACGGCCATGTAGTAGATGGTGAAGGCGCTGTCGATTTTCGAGTCATTGCCTTCGTAGATCTTGCGCACCAGGTTGGCGGTATTGGGCTTGAACAGGCCGTTGCCAACAACGATCACGCCGAGCGCCGAAAACGTCAGCCAGGTATTCGTCGTCGGGATGCCCATCAGCGCGTAGCCGAGCGAGAGGATGATGGCGCCGATCACCATCGAGCGGCGCGTGCCCAGCACCTTGTCGCCGATCCAGCCGCCGATCGCGGGTGCGACATAGATCAGGGCGGCAGCCGCGCCCCACACCAGCGTGGCGCGGGTGTCATCGAACCCCAGGCGCTGCACCATGAAGTACACGATCAGCGCCTGCATGCCGTAGTAGCCGAAGCGCTCCCACAATTCGATCAGCGCGATCGTGGCGAATGAGCGGGTCTGGCTGACCGGGTGAGCGTGTGCGATGTCCATACAAGTCCTTTGCGACTGCGCCCGGGCCAGGCCGGCGCGCAAAATCCGACGATTCTATGTCATTTTCATGCAGCCCGCATCTCGGGCGGCATGCGCAATGGTGCCATTTGCCCGGTGTCCGCTACCCGCCAGGCAGCGAACGGTCTTCAGGTTTCGTGTAGGGCGAGGCTGTTGGTCGCGGCCGAATTCTGTCATGCTTCGGCTGCAGCCGCCCAACCTGACATCACGACATCGAAGACATGACAACCGCCACGATCGCCCGCCTTGCCCTGTGCATCACCGCACTCCCACTGGCCACCAGCACGCTGGCGTTCGCGCAGAACGCCGAGCGCCAGTTCAAGAGCGTCACGCAGAACGGCAACACGCTCGAGATCGCGACGGCTGACGGGCGCTACCTGATCAAGCCCTATTCGAGCGCGATCGTCGAGACCACCTTCGTCCCGAACGGCGAGAAGTTCGAGCCGGCCTCGCATGCGGTGATCCTGGCGCCGGTGCAGGCGCCGGCCACCTTCAACGACGACGGCGCGCGCATCACGTATGCGACCGACGGCATCGCCGTCACGGTCGAGCGCAAGCCGTTTCGCATCGCTTATACGTACAAGGGCAAGCCGCTCGTGGCGGAAAAGCGTGGCTTCGGCCGCGTCGACGGCATGGACACCATCGAATTTGGCCTCGACGATGGCGAAGCGCTGTACGGCGGCGGGGCGCGTGCGCTCGGCATGAACCGGCGCGGCAACCGCCTGCGCCTGTACAACAAGGCCGACTACGGCTACGCCGAACGCGCCGAGCTGCTCAACTTCACGATCCCGGTGGCGCTGTCGTCGAAAAAATACGCGATCCACTTCGACAATCCGCAGGTCGGCTGGCTCGATTTCGACAGCCGCAAGGATGGCACGCTGCGCTATGAGGTCATCGGCGGGCGCAAAACGTACCAGGTCGTCGCAGGCGAGAGCTGGGACGCCGTCATGGCCGGCTACACCGATCTGACAGGCCGCCAGCCGCTGCCGCCGCGCTGGGCTTTCGGCAATTTCGCCAGCCGCTTCGGCTACAAGACCGAGGCCGAGACGCGCGCCATCGTCGACAAGTTCGCGCAAGAGAAGATCCCGCTCGACGCTGTCGTGCTCGACCTGTACTGGTTCGGCAAGACGGTGCAGGGCACGATGGGCAATATGGACTGGGACCGCGACACGTTCCCGCACGCCGAAAAAATGATGGCCGACTTCAAGGGCAGGGGCGTCAAGACCGTCGTCATCACCGAGCCGTTCGTGCTCACCACGTCCAAACGCTGGCAGGAAGCGGTCGACAGGAACGTGCTGGCGCTGGATGGCGCCGGCAAGCCGGCCAGGTATGACTTCTACTTCGGGAATACGGGCCTGATCGACCTGTACAAAAAGGAAGGGCGCGACTGGTGGTGGAACATCTACCGCGATCTGAAAAAGGGCGGCGTGACTGGCTGGTGGGGCGACCTGGGCGAGCCCGAACTGCACCCGTCGAACCTGGTGCACGGCACGGGCACGGCCGACCAGGTTCACAATGTCTATGGCCACGACTGGGCGCGCCTGATCGCCGAAGGCTACAAGCGTGAATTCCCGGCCGAGCGCCCGTTCATCCTGATGCGCGCGGGTTACTCGGGCTCGCAGCGCTTCGGCATGATTCCCTGGTCGGGTGACGTCAGCCGCAGCTGGGGTGGTCTGCAGTCGCAAATGGAAATCTCGCTGCAGATGGGCATGCAGGGCCTGGCCTATATGCACTCGGACCTGGGCGGCTTTGCCGGGGCGGTGCTCGACGACGAACTGTACGTGCGCTGGCTGCAGTACGGCGTGTTCCAGCCGATCTTCCGCCCGCATGCGCAAGAGGCGGTGGCGTCCGAGCCCGTGCTGCGCTCCGAGCGCACCAAGGTGCTGGCGCGCGAAGCGGTGTGGCTGCGCTATGCGATGCTGCCGTATAACTACACGATCGCCTTCGACAACGAGCAGACCGGCATGCCGTTGATGCGCCCCCTGATGTTCGTCGAAACCGATCCGGCGCAGCCGATCGAACGCTCGTCGACCTATCTGTGGGGCCCGGATTTTCTGGTCACGCCAATCGTCAAGCCGGGCGCCACGCGCGCCGAGGTGTACTTCCCGACCACGGGCAGTGTGTGGTTCGACTTCCATACGGGCCAGGTGCACAAGGGGGGCATCCTGGAGACCGTGCGGCCGGTCGACGCCAACATCCCGGTCTATGTGCGCGCCGGCGCGTTCGTGCCGATGGCGAAGGTGGTGCAGACCACGCGCGACTACACGGGTCGTCAGATCGACCTGCATTATTACCACGATGCCTCGATCGAGACGTCAAACGGCAAACTGTATGACGACGATGGCGAGACGGCGGGTGCGTTCGCGGCGGGCAAGTACGAGATCGTGCGCTTCACCAGCCGCCTGCTCGAGACGGACGGCAAAGCGCGCCTCGAGATCGGCTTTGCCACCGAAACCGGCAATGCCATGACCGCTGCCGAACGGGGCTTTTCGCTGAAGGTGCACAATGTGGTGGCCAAGCCCCGCGCAGTAACGGTCGACGGGCGCGCCGTACGTTTTGTGTTCAACGCCCAGCAGCACCTGCTCGAAGTACCGGTCGCGGCGAAGAAGGGCCAGGCGGCGCAGGTCGTCATCATGCTGTAACGGCGCGTGGGCGGGACGGTGTTCTGGCGTACATCGAGGATGGTCGAAGTTCGCTACATTGGACGCTTCATTTCAGGAGCCACCAATGACGACGACCGCACCAGCCAATCCCCTCGTTTTTCGTAGCGAGTTCGAACACGTCGGCCTCGACGAATCCGAAACCATCCACGCGCTGCAGACCGTATTTGCCAATATGGCCAAGAAGGTCGCGGATGCCGGGGGCCACGCCAGCCGCGCCCGGTGTTCTCGGCGCCCGATCCGCAGGGGTTTCTGAAAAGCGTGAAGCTGCTGGCAGCCACCACCAACGCGTCCGAAACCGGCAAGAAGATCATTTCGGCCGTGCTGCGCACCGCTGAAAATGCACTGGAAGCAGTCGGTGGCGAGAGCGGCATGCTCAAGGCGCTGGGCGGCGAGCCGCAGCACCATCCGTTGGGCGAAACCTACTTCAGCCAGACCCCGTACCTGTACGGCCAGTACATGGCCAAGCTGTCACTGGTGCCCGTCGCGCCCGAACTGCTGGCGCTGGATGGCGCATCGATCAAGACCGAAGACGACGCCCAGTGTCACGCGATCGGGTCGCACTTCGCGTCGAAGGGCGGCGAGTGGGAACTGCGCGTGCAGCTGAACGTGGATGTCGAGAGGATGCCGATCGAGGATGCGTCGGTCGAGTGGCCGCAGGAACTGAGCCCGTTCATCGCCGTTGCGCGCGTGCGCCTGGCACCGCAAACGAGCTGGGATGCGTCGCTTGAAAAGCTGGAAGACGAAATCGCCTACGACCAGTGGAACTGCCTCGTCGAGCACCGCCCGCTCGGGTCGGTGAATCGCGCGCGGCGCCAGGTGATGGCCACGTCGCGCGCGTTTCGCTCGGCGTTCAACCGCTGCCCGATCCACGAGCCGTCGGCATCACTACGCGCTGTCACTACGCTACGACTACCGGGCCACGATCAAACGCAGCCCCAGTCCGATGAACACCGCCCCCGCGATCCGGTCGAGCCACATGCCGGCCGTGGGGGTGCGATTGAGCCAGCCGCCGATCGTGCCCGAGAAGTAGCCGAGCAGGCCAAAGATCACGGCCGCCTGCAGTGTGAAGACGAGCCCCAGCATGCCAATCTGCAGATTGGCGTCACCACGCGCCGCAACCACAAATTGCGGCAGGAACGACAGAAAGAACAGCACCACTTTCGGATTGATCGCCGCCGCCACCAGGCCTTTGGCGAACAGGCGCTGCGCCGGTTCGTTCGATAATCCGTCGCCGGACACGCGCGCGCCGCCACGGCTGCGAATGGCGCCCCAGCCCATCCAGATCAGGTACAGGCCACCGGCGAGTTTGAGCGCTGTGAATGCCGTGGGCGAGGCCGCGATCAGTGCACTCACGCCGACGACAGCCAGCAGCGTGTGACTCAGGCAACCGAAGGCGCAGCCTAGCCCGAAGGCCACGCCACGCAGACGGCCCTTGGCGATGCCGGTGCTGAGCACCATCAGGTTATCAGGCCCGGGAGAGAGCGTGATCAGGATGGCGGCGGCGAGAAAACCAAAGAGCTGTTCGGGCGAAAGCATGGCAGAGGCGAGATGAAGAAAGGGCGAACAGCATAGCGCATGTTCGCCCCCGTCAAGCATCCCGCAGTGCGGGGTCAAGCGCTCATCAAGCCTTCTTGCAGCTCAGTTCCTTGGCGTTCTCGCCCCACTTGATCGTGACCTTGCCCTTGTGCTCCTTGAACTGCTCGCCGCGGTTGCCGTAGGCGACGCCGTTGTCGCTTGGCTCGCCGCGCAGCAGCACGTGTTCCTTGTTGCGCGCTGCGACCATCGATGGTGGCGTGGTCTCGAGGAAGAACGCGGTGATCTTGCTCTTGTCGCTGCACGAGTACGACACCGGGCCTTTGGCCTGGGTGACCTTGTAGGCCGTCTGCAGCTGCATGGCGCGGGTGCCGTAGGCATTGTTGATGCAGCCGTTCATGTCCTTGGCGTCGGCGCATTGCTTGACGCCGTCCCACCACTTGGTGTGCTGTTCCTGCAGCGTCTTGCCGGCGCCGGCATCGATTTTTTCCAGCGCTGCGCGGTACATCGCGTAGACCAGGCCTTCCGATTCGGCGGAACCCGGGTGGCCGCAGACCTTGGCTTCGGCCGAGCCGATGCCCTTGGCGCAAAAGCCCGGCATCGAGGCAGCTTGTGCACCGATCGGCAGGGCGAGGGCGGCGGCAAGAATGAGAAGTTTTTTCATGAAGATTCCTTATGGTGGTGGTCGCGGCGCATCTAGAGGGGCGCCGTCGTGAATTGGGTCAGGCGGGCTTGCCCGATAATCTGGCCGGAAACTTGCTCAAGTCGAGCTCAATCCAGGTGGGGGTGTGGTCGCTGGGCTTTTCGCGCCCGCGCATGAATTTGTCCACGCCGGCCGCTGCGAGCGCCGGTGCCAGCGCAGGGCTCAGTAGCAGGTGGTCGATGCGCAGGCCGGCATCGCGCCCGAACGCATTGCGAAAGTAATCCCAGAACGTGTAGATCGTCTCGTCCGGGTGCAGCGCGCGCAGCGAATCGAGCCAGCCCTGATCCATCAGGCGCTCGAATGCAGCGCGGGTTTCAGCCCGAAACAACGCATCGTCGGCCCAGCGTTCGGGCTTGTAGACATCGCGCGCGGTCGGAATCACGTTGAAGTCGCCGGCCAGCACGGCCGGCACGCCAGCGGCGAGCAGCTCGAGGCCGCGCAGGCGCAGGCGCTCCATCCAGGCCAGCTTGTAATCGTACTTGGGGCCGGGCGCCGGGTTACCGTTCGGCAGGTACAGGCAGGCGATCAGGATGCCCTGGTACGCCACCTCGAGGTAGCGACTCTGCTCGTCCGTGTCGTCGCCCGGCAGGCCGCGCTGGACTTCCTGCGCCGGCTCGCGCGTGACGATTGCAACGCCATTCCAGCTTTTCTGTCCGTGCCACAGCGCGTGATAGCCGGCAGCTTCGATTGCCGCAATCGGGAATTTCTCTTGCGGCGCCTTCAGCTCTTGCAGGCACACGACGTCCGGCTGGCGCTCCTCGAGATAGTGCAAGAGGGCGTCCAGCCTGCTGTTGATACTGTTGACGTTGTAGGTGGCGAGCAGCATGGGGTATTCCGCATTTGTGACAGGGTAATTATGACAATATTGCGCGGAATCAGTCGCACGCCTCGTTCGGTGCGGATCGGTTCATATATACATAACAGTATTATCTTATGGCGAATAATTCGTTTTTCCATATAAGTGTTTGTT
Source organism: Massilia sp. MP_M2 (assembly GCF_039123635.1). Taxonomy (NCBI): domain Bacteria; kingdom Pseudomonadati; phylum Pseudomonadota; class Betaproteobacteria; order Burkholderiales; family Oxalobacteraceae; genus Massilia; species Massilia sp. MP_M2. Next base: position 43,820 of record NZ_JBCHJF010000007.1, on the reverse strand, counting down.
CTATACTACGATCATCGAATATTGTTGCTGGAGATTTTTGCATGATCAACCGCCGTTCCCTCATCCTCTGCGCCGTTGCGCTGGGCAGTTCGCTCACGATGGGCCTGGCCCACGCCGACCAGCTGGCCGACATCAAGAAGAAAGGCCAGATCGTGTTCGGGGTGCTTGGCACCGATGAGCCAAACAGCTTCATCGACCCGAAGACCCGCCAGCTGGTGGGCTACGAGATCGACGTCGCCACCGCCGTGGCCAAGAAAATCGGCGTCAAGCCCGTGTTCAAGCAGCTGGCCGTGTCGGCCCGCATTCCCGAGCTGCAGCAGGGGCACGTCGACATCCTGGCCGCCACGCTCACGCACAACAAGGAGCGCGAAGCGCAGGTTGATTTCGCACTGACCCACTTCGTCACCGGTTCGAAGGTCATGGTGCGCAAGAACAGCGGCATCACGGCGCTGCCGCAACTGGCGGGCAAGAAGGTCGTCACGGTCCGCGGCGGCACCCAGGAAACCAATATCAAGAAGGCCGTACCGACGGCCAATGTGGTGACCTTCGAGAACACCCAGCAAGCGTTCCAGGCGCTGCGCCAGGGCAAGGGCGCGGCCTATGTCAATGACGAGTCGTCGCTGCTGGCCGACTACGGCAAACTGGGCCCGACCGCGAAAGACTTCGTGATCCTGCCGCAGTCGATCGGCGTCGAGCCGATTGCCCTTGGCCTGCGCAAGGGTGAGGCGGGCGTCAAGACCGTCGTCGACCAGGCCCTGCGCGAGCTCGAGGCGAGCGGCGCGGCCGAAGACCTGTTCAATAAATGGTACGGCCCCGGCACACGCGCCAATATCGCCAAGCGGGCATTCAAGATCAGCACTGACAAGATCTGACCTTGGCACTGTTCGATCCGACCATCCTGCAATCCGGCCAGTATCACGACTGGCTGGTGCAGGGCTTCATCCTGTCGATCCAGCTGACCGTCATCAGCTTTGCCTTCGCGCTGCCGTTCGGCGCGCTGGTGGCGGTGATGCGCACCTCGTCGTCCGGGCCACTGCGCGCGGTTGGCGCCACGCTCGTCGAATCGATCCGCAATGTGCCGCTGCTGGCGCATCTGCTGTTCTGGTATTTTGCGTTCCCCGAGCTGTTGCCCGAGGGGCTGCGCGAGATCCTGTACGCGAACAATCCCGAGGCGGTATGCGCCGTGATCGCGCTTACGCTCTACAGCGGCGTGCATATGGCCGAGGATATCCGCAGCGGGATCCGCGCGGTGCCCGCGACCCAGCTGGAAGCGGCCCGTTCGCTGGGCCTGGGCCGCGCCGCTGCGGTGCGGCTCGTTCTGCTGCCGCAGGCGCTGCGCGCCTCGGTGCCCCCGCTTCTGTCGCAGACGGTCAATCTGTGGAAGGATACCAGCGTGGCCACCGTGATCGGCGCGGCCGAGATGATGTATCAGGCTGCGCGCGTCGAGACGGCGAGCTTTCGCAGCCTCGAAGCATTCACCTTCGCCACGCTGGCCTACCTGACTGTCTCGCTGCTGATTTCGGCGGCGGCGTACCTGTTCCAGCGCCGCTATCCGGTGCGCACGGCGCTCTGACCATGAAAGCGTCCCGATGCTGGAACTGATCGATACCTACTGGCTGTACTTCCTGGTCGGCCAATACCCGGACGGCCCGCTGGGCGGGCTCGTGCTGACCATCCTGCTCTCTGGCGCGGCGCTGGTGCTGGCCATGCCGCTTGGCCTGATGCTGGGCATCGCGCGCGTGAGCCGCCGGCGCGCCATCAGCCTGCCGGTGGGCGCGTTCGTGCAACTCGTGCGCGCCGTGCCGCTGCTGCTGGTGCTGTTCTGGGTGTACTTCTTCTTGCCGGCGGTGACCGGCGTGAAGACCTCGCAGGCGATGACGATGCTGATCGTGCTGGTGGTGTTCGACAGCGTGTATCTGGCCGAGATCGTGGCGGCGGGCATTCGCGCACTGCCGAAAGGGCAGCTGGAAAGTGCCCGTTCGCTGGGCCTGGGCTACGGCCAGGCGCTGCGCCACATCGTGCTGCCGCAGACCTTGCGCCACGGCCTGCCGTCGATCGTGAACCAGCTGGTCTCGACGATCAAGGCGACCTCGCTGGGCTACATCATCGGCCTGTCGGAAGTCTCGTTCATCGCCACCCAGATCAACACGCTCGTGTTCACCCGCGCGGTGGAGGTGTACCTGATCCTGGCGCTGACCTATTTCGTCCTGTGCTTTGGCCTGTCGCGCCTGGCCTTCCTGCTCGAACGGCGCCTGCAACGGCGGCCGGTCGTGGCGGGCTGAATTCTTGAAAGAAGCGAACGATGATCGTTCTGGATAACGTCAACAAGTATTACGGCGACTATCACGCGCTGGTGGGCATCACCGAGCGCGTGGAAAATAATGAAGTACTGGTCGTGTGCGGGCCGTCGGGTTCGGGCAAGTCGACGCTGATCCGCACGCTCAACCGTCTCGAAGACATCAATGGTGGCCGCATTGCCATTGCCGGGCAAGACATCCACGCGAAAGGCGTCGACGTGAACGCGCTGCGCGCCGGCATCGGCTTCGTGTTCCAGCAATTCAACCTGTTCCCGCACCTGACGGCGCTCGAGAACTGCATGCTCGCACCGGTGCAACTGAAGCGCGCCAGCAAGGCCGAAGCACGGGAGCAATCGATGCTGCTGCTCGACCAGGTGGGCCTGGCCCACAAGGCCGATGCCTATCCCGATGCGCTGTCGGGTGGCCAGCAGCAGCGCGTGGCGATTGCCCGCGCGCTGGCCATGCGTCCTTCGATCATGCTGTTTGACGAGCCGACCAGCGCGCTCGACCCGGAGATGGTGGGCGAGGTGCTGCAAGTGATGCGCGCGCTGGCAAAGCAGGGCATGACGATGGTGTGCGTGACCCACGAGATGGGCTTTGCACGCGACGTGGCCGACCGTATCTGGTTCATGGCCGAAGGCAAAATCCTCGAGAAGGGCACGCCTGCGGAGTTCTTCGCGAACCCGCAGCATCCTCGCGCCATCCAGTTTCTCGCCGATCGCAACCGCAACTAGCGTCTCGCCTCGGCTGGCATGCACAGTTTCGTGGACGCCGTGCATATGCACGGTGGCGGTTTGGTATTTATAATGGCAAGCCGGCAGGCATGCCTGGGCCTGCCATACTTGCATGGTACGTCCCCCGTGCCCCGTGCCCCGTGCCCCGTGACCCGTACCCCTTGCGCCGGTTGCCGATGCCGGCTTCCTTTTACCATGCCCCTTTGAAGCGTTCCCGCGATGACGTCCAATTCTGCCAACTTCGATGAAGAAGCACGCCTCGCCGTCCTCGATTCCTTCGGCATCCTCGATACGCCGCTGGAACGCTCGTTCGATGACGTGGTGCGCCTGGTCAGCCAGCTGCTCGATGCGCCGATCGCTGCCGTCAACCTGATTGCGCGCGGGCGGCAATGGTTCAAGTCGGAGATCGGTCTGGGAACGCGCGAAATGCCGCTCGAAAATTCGATCTGCCGCCATGCGCTGCTGCTAGAGCAGATGATCGTGACCGACACGCAGGACGATCCCCGCTTCAGCTGCAATCCGCTCGTCACGGCCGAGGGCGGCCTGCGCTTCTATGCCGGCGCCGTGCTGCGCACGCGCGACGGTGTGCCGCTTGGCACCCTGTGCGTGCTCGACAGGAAGCCCCGGCCGGAAGGGCTGACCGAGCAGCAGCAGTTCATGCTCACGACGATGGCGCACCAGGTCATGAGCCAGATCGAGCTGCGTCAGGCGCTGGCCGAGCAGGAATCCCTGAACGAGGCGCTGCGCTGCGCAGATCAGCGCAAGGACGAATTCCTCGCGATGCTGGCGCACGAGCTGCGCAATCCGCTGGCGCCGATCGTCTCGGCCGCCACGATGCTGTCGAATTTCGAGCTCCAGCCGAGCATGGTGCAGCGCGCCGCCGACATCATCGCGCGCCAGGCCGGTCACATGACGTCGCTGATCGACGACCTGCTCGACGTGTCGCGTGTCACGCGCGGCAAGGTGGAACTCGAATTCGTTGAACTCGATCTGAAGGCGGTCCTGGCGGACGCCATCGAGCAGGTCCGGCCGCTGATCGAGAAGCATGGCCATCGGCTGGTGCTGGAGGCGATGCCGGCGTCGGCGCTGGTCGTGGGTGATCGCAAGCGCCTGGTGCAGGTCATGACCAATTTGCTGAGTAACGCGGCCAAGTACACGCTTGAGGGCGGGCGCATCGAAGTGCGCATGTCGACACGCGGCGCGATGCTCGACCTGGCGATCCGCGACGACGGCATCGGCATGTCGCCCGAGCTGATCGCCAGCGCATTCGACCTGTTCTCGCAGGGCACGCGCGGCCTGGATCGCAGTCAGGGCGGCCTGGGCATCGGCCTGGCGCTCGTGCGCAGTCTGCTCAAGCTGCATGGCGGCGAAGTGAGCGCCAGTAGCGACGGGCCGGGTTGTGGCAGCACGTTCCGGGTCACGCTGCCGCTGTCGTTGCGTGCCAGCGTCGCTGCGCCGGTTGCCGTGCCGGATGCGCCGCAACGCAATCCGGCCGCGCTGCGCATCGGCGTGGTCGACGATAACGAAGACGCCGCCGTGACGCTCGCGCTGTTGCTCGAGACGCTGGGCCATACGGTGTCGGTCGCGCATTCGGCGCGCGAGGCGCTGGCGTCGCTGCCGCTGTTCGAGCCGGACGTGTGCCTGCTCGATATCGGCCTGCCTGAGATGAATGGGTTTGAGTTGGCGCGGGCGCTGCGTGCTAGGGCCGAAACCGGCCATGCGATCCTGATCGCGGTGACCGGCTACGCGCAGGAAAAAGACCGCGCCGAGGCGCGCGCCGCGGGCTTCCACGACCTGTTCGCCAAGCCGGTCGACCTCGAGGTGCTGGGCGCCGCGCTCGTGCAGATCGAACGGCGCCCGCGCTAGGCTGCTGTGCGACGGGGTCGGCGCGCGTCAGGCAGAATTTGTTCCTGATCCACGCACAAGGGACACCCAATGACACAGCGCTATCAACCAATCACGCGCCTGGGCCTGGGCGGCACGGGCTTTGGCGACATGTACCACGCCACCAGCGATGAAGCAGCCCAGGCAACCGCCGATGCCGCATGGGATGCTGGCATCCGCTACTTCGACACCGCGCCGCATTACGGCGCGGGCTTGTCCGAGCACCGCTTCGGCCACGCGCTGCGCCGCCGCCCGCGCGCCGACTACACGCTCTCGACCAAGGTCGGCCGCCTGCTGGCGTCGTCCAGCCCGGGCGAGATCGCCGCGCCGTTCGTCGGCGCCTTGCCATTCAAGCGCGTCATCGACTACACGGCCGACGGTGCGCGCCGCTCGGTGGAGGACAGCCTGCAGCGCATGGCGCTGGCATCCATCGACATCGTCTACGTGCACGACCTGTCGCCCGACATGTTCGGCGACCAGTTCGACCACTACTACCGGATCGCCGCCGGTCCGGGCGGCGCCTTCGAGGGCTTGACGAAGCTGCGCGAGGAGGGGGTCATCAAGGCCTGGGGCCTGGGCGTCAACACGGTCGAACCGTGCCTGCGCGCGCTGCGGGATGCCGACCCCGATATCTTCCTGCTGGCCGGGCGCTACACGCTGATGGAAACGACGCCGCTGGCCGAACTGTTCCCGCTGTGCGCCGAACGTAGCGCCAAGGTCGTCATTGGCGGGCCGTTCAATTCGGGCTTCCTGGCCGGCGGGCCAAATTACGATTACGGTCCGGCCGATGCGGGCAAGCTTGCGCAGCGTGAACGCTTGCGTAAAGTAGCGGTAGAGCACGGCGTCGACCTGGCGGCGGCCGCGCTGCAGTTCGGTCTGGCACACCCGGTGGTCGCCGCGACCATCCCGGGCGCGAGCAGCCCGGAGCACCTGCGGCGCAATGCGGTGTTGATGGAGATGGCGATTCCGAAGGCGTTCTGGGAGGCGTTGCGTAGCGAGGGGCTGGTGGCCGAGGACGCGCCGTTGCCGTAACCTGGCCGTTGTGGGAACACCCGGCGCGACATCGGCGCGGCTGACATCCGCCGCGTGGACGGCGCAGCCGTCCACGCTACGTCAACGGGATAGTGGATGAAAATGTGCCGTAGGGTGGGCGGATATGCCGCCCACGCGGTGATGGTTACAGCCAGAACAGCCGCGCGCTACCGGCCAATATAGAATCCGAAGGGCTTAAAAACCTTCTTCCGGCGTCAGATACCGCCACTGACCAACCGGCAGATCGCCCAGTTTGACGCGCCCGATCCGCACGCGTTTCAGGCCCAGCACCTTCAGTCCCACCATGTCGCACATGCGCCGGATCTGGCGCTTGCGGCCTTCCATCAGCGTGAAGCTCAGCTGGTCTTCGTTCTGCCAGCGCACCTTGGCTGGCAGCAGCGGTTTGCCGTCCATCCACAGGCCGTGCTTGAGCTTCTTGAGTTCACTGTCGGGGAGCGTGCCTGGCTTGGTGTACTGCACACGCACCAGGTATTCCTTTTCGATCGACGTTGTCTCGCCAATGAGCTGCTTGGCAATGCGGCCATCCTGCGACAGCACCAGCAGGCCCACCGAATCGATGTCCAGGCGCCCGCATGGCACCAGGCTGCGCAACTGGGTCGGGTGGAACTGCTCGGCCGATGGATCCTCGGCCCAGCGGTTCTCGGGCTTGATCAGTGCCACGGCCGGCGTGTAGCCGTCTTCGGCCTGGCCGCTGACGTAGCCGACCGGTTTGTGGATCAGCACCGTGACGCGCTTGGATTGCTCGGCGGCGGCCTGGCGCTCGACCGTGATGCGCTGCGTCGGCAGCACCTTGCTGCCCAGCTCCGAGACGACCTGGCCGTCCACCCGCACCCAGCCGCGCGCGATCCATTCATCGGCTTCGCGGCGCGAGCACAGGCCCAGTTCGGACATTCGTTTGGAGAGGCGGAGCGGTTCGGTCATGATCAAGGCTTTTCGGTAAGAGGGTAATTCAGATCTTGAGCGCGTCGAGCAGGTCGGTTTCGAGCTGGACCTGGATGCGCGGGTTGTTCAGGGCTGGACCATCGACGAGGAACACGTCTTCGACCCGTTCGCCCAGCGTCATGATCTTGGCGGTGTGCAGATTGATGCGGTAGCGCGTCAGCACGCTCGATACCGCATACAGCAGGCCCATACGGTCATTGGCGGCGATCGACAGCACATGGAACTGGCCCCGTTCGTCGGGCCGTACTTCGACCGTCGGCGTGATCGGGAACGTGCGCGACATGCGCGACAGGCGCCCGCGGCACGGTGGCGGCAGCGGCTCCTGCGACACGAGCAGTGCACTCAGTTCGTGCTCGATCAGGTTGATGATGTCGCGGTAGCTGCCGGCGAAGTGTTCGTCGGCCACCATGAAGCTGTCGAGCGCGTAGCCGTGGCGCGTGGTGTGGATCTTGGCGTCGAGGATCGAGAAATCCTTGCGGTCGAAATAGCTGCAGATGCGCGCGAACAGGTCGGGCTGATCCTTGATGTACACGGCCACCTGCAGGCCTTCGCCGATCGGCGCCAGGCGCACGCGCACGACAGGCTTGGCGCTGTCGACCTTGTCATGCAGGGCGCGCGTCTGCCAGGCGATGTCGGACGCGTCGTGGCGCAAAAAGTACGCGACGTCCAGCTGCTTCCACAACGCTTCGTGCGCATCGACCGGCAGGCCAAACAGGCGCAGCGTGGCCAGCGCCTCTTTCTGGCGCATGCGCAGCTCGCGGTCGGCCGAATGCGGTTCGCCCCCCAGCACGCGCAGCGTCGTCTTGTACAGGTCTTCGAGCAGCTTGGCCTTCCAGGCATTCCAGACCTTCGGGCTGGTGCCGCGGATGTCGGCCACGGTGAGCAGGTACAGCGCCGTCAGGTGGCGCTCGTCCTTGACGACGGCGGCAAACGCCGCGATCACGTCGGGATCGGACAAGTCCTGCTTTTGCGCGACCTGCGACATCGTCAGGTGCTGCTCGACGAGGAATACCACCAGTTCGGTGTCGGCCTCGGTCATCCCATGGCTGCTGCAGAACTGGCGTGCGTCGTCCATGCCGAGTTTGGAGTGGTCGCCCCCGCGCCCCTTGGCGATATCGTGGAACAGGGCGGCCACGTACAGCACCCAGCGGTCGCGGAAGTCGGCAATCAGCTGGCTGCAGAACGGGTATTCGTGCGCATGTTCGGGCATCGTGAAGCGGCGCAGGTTACGCACCACCATCATGATGTGCTGGTCGACCGTGTAGGCGTGGAACAGGTCGTGCTGCATCTGCCCGACGATCTTGCGAAACGCCGGCAGGTAGCGGCCCAGGATGCCGAATTCGTTCATGCGGCGCAGCGCATGGACCATGCCGCGCGGGGCCTGCAGCACGCGCAGGAACAGGGCCTTGTTGACTGGATCGGCGCGGTAGGCGTCGTCGATGCGGGTGCGGGCATGCCATAGCGCGCGGGTGGCGCGCGCCGTCATGCCCTTGATGTCGTGGCGTTCGGTCATCACGACGAACAGTTCGAGGATCGCCGTGGGCGTTTGCTCGAACGTATCGTCCTGCGCGATGTCGATCAGGTTGCCCATCTGCAGGAAGTGGGCGCTGATCGGGAAGGCGACGGCCGGCTGCGGGAACAGCTGGGCCTCGATATTCTGCAGCAGGATCGTGTTGAGCTGCGTGACCGTCTTGGCGGCCCAGTAGTAGCGCTGCATCAGCAGTTCGCTCGGGCGGCGCAGGTTCGGGCCATCGTCGGTGGCGACCAGGCCGAGCGTGTTGGCAATCGCCGTCTGGACGTCGAATACCAGCCGGTCCTCGCGACGTTTGGTGTGCAGGTGCAACCGGATGCGGATGTCCTTGAAGGCGCTTTCCTTTTCCATCAGCTGGCGCGCTTCCATGCGCGTGATCAGTTCGCGTGTGGCCAGCTGGCCCCAGCTGTCGGCCAGGCCAGCGGCCTTGGCCACCCACATGATCACCTGCAGGTCGCGCAATGCGCCCGGGCTTTCCTTGACGTTCGGCTCGAGCGCGAACGCCGTGTATTCGTGCTTGGCGTGGCGCAGACGCATCTCGGCCGTCTTGGCCCGGAAGAAGGCCTGTGGGTCGAGCGCATCGCGGTAACGCCGCTGCAATTCGTCGAACAGCGGCTCGTTGCCGGTGACCAGGCGCGCTTCGAGCAAGCTCGTTTGTACCGTGATGTCGGCCGCGGACTCGATCAGGCATTCCTCGACCGTGCGGATGCTGTGGCCGATCTCCAGCCCCAGGTCCCACAGCAGCTGGACCAGGCCTTCGAGGCGCGCCTGCGTGATCGCGTCCGGCGGGGCGGCCAGCAGAATCAGCAGGTCGACATCGGAATACGGAAACAGTTCGCCGCGCCCGTAGCCGCCCACGCCCACCAGCGCGGTGCCGGCTGGAAGGCCGGCCGCCTGCCAGGCGTCGATCAGGACCGCATCGACGACCTGACGCAGGTTGCGCAGCAGTTTTTCGGGCATGCCGTCTTCCTGGAACGCCTGGAACACGAGCTGGCGCTCGTTCTTGAGGCGCTGGCGCAGCGTGGCGCGGACGGTGTCCAGGTGTTCGGCGTGACCCATGGCGACTCCTTATGCGGCCGCGCTGGCAGGGGCAAGCGCAGGCGCAGAAGAGACAAAGTCCGGCCCGAGCAGCGGCAGGGCGATGGCCGGCGGCGGCGGGCTGCCGGCCGACAGCGTCAAGACTTCGACGCCGGTCTCGGTGACCAGCACCGTGTGCTCCCACTGCGCCGACAGGCTGCGGTCTTTCGTCTTGATCGTCCAGCCGTCCGGCATTTCCTTGATGTCGCGCTTGCCGGCATTGATCATCGGCTCGATCGTGAAGATCATGCCGGGTTGCAGGACTTCGAGGGTGCCCGGACGGCCGTAGTGCAGCACTTGCGGCTCTTCGTGGAACGAGCGGCCCACGCCGTGGCCGCAGAATTCGCGCACCACGCTGTAGCCGTTCTTTTCGGCGTGCTGCTGGATCGCATGGCCGATGTCGCCCAGGTGCTTGCCCGGCTTGACGGCGGCGATGCCCAGCCACATGCACTCGAAGGTGACTTCGGCCAGGCGCCGCGCCATGATCGACGGCTCGCCGACCAGGTACATGCGGCTGTTGTCGCCGTGGAAGCCTTCTTTGGTGATCGGCGTGATGTCGATGTTGAGCGCGTCGCCGCTCTTGAGCACGCGGTCGCCCGGAATGCCGTGGCAGATCACGTCGTTGAGCGAAGCGCAGATCGAGCCGGGGAACGGCGGATAGCCGGGCGGGGCGTAGTTGAGCGTGGCCGGGATCGTGCCTTGCACGTTGACCATGTACTCGTAGGCCAGGCGGTCGAGCTCGCCGGTGGTGACGCCGGGCTTGACGAATGGAGTGATATAGTCCAGCACTTCCGAGCCGAGGCGGCAAGCGGTGCGCATGCCGTCGATTTCTTCGAGGGTCTTGATGATGGTGGCCATAGGAGAGTCGTATCCTGCGTGGTATCGGGTGAGCGCCCGGCGACCGGGGTGGCAATGGTCGGGGCAGTATGGCCGCCATTATAAGGGATGTCGCGCCCCTGCTGTAAGCCAGGGGCCGAGCCCGGGGCGACGTCTGGCCCGCGCGGCTGCGATTGCACGCTTGAATAATGCTGACAATTCCGCTAGAATCTCGGGTTGCTCGGATTCACATCGTGCAACGTTGTAAAAATATAGTTTTTTAATTGATAGAAATCGCGAATGTGGCCCTAAAAGGGTGCCTGCTTGGTGACTGGCCACATTCAAGACCCAACCCTGGAGAATTACATGTCCGTTACTATGCGCGAAATGCTGGAAGCCGGTATTCACTTCGGCCACCAGACCCGTTTCTGGAATCCAAAGATGGCACCGTTCATCTTCGGTCATCGCAACAAGATCCACATCATCAACCTGGAAAAAACCATGGCGATGTATCAGGATGCGATGAAAACCATCAAGCAGATCTCCGCCAACCGCGGCACGATCCTGATGGTCGGCACCAAGCGTCAAGCACGCGAAATCATCGCTGCTGAAGCGCAGCGCGCCGGCGTGCCTTACGTCGACCAGCGCTGGCTCGGCGGCATGCTGACCAACTTCAAGACCATCAAGACGTCGATCAAGCGCCTGAAAGAGATGGAAGTCCTGGTCGAAGACGGCTCGGTCGAGAAGATGTCGAAAAAAGAAGCGCTGATGTTCTCGCGCGAAATGATCAAGCTGCAAAAGTCGATCGGCGGCATCAAGGATCTGGGCGGCGTGCCAGACGCGATCTTCGTCGTTGACGTCGGTTACCACAAAGGTGCGATCACCGAAGCCGGCAAGCTGGGCATCCCGGTCATCGGCATCGTCGACACCAACCACTCGCCAGAAGGCGTGACCCACATCATCCCGGGTAACGATGACTCGTCGAAAGCCATCAGCCTGTACGCACGCGGCGTTGCCGATGCGATCATCGAAGGCCGCGCCAGCGCGACCAACGAAGTGGCTGACATGGTCAAGGCAGCCGGCGGCGACGACTTCGTCGAAGTTTCCGAGCAGGCATAAGTGATGGCAGGCCATGTGCCTGCTGCCACATAGAAGGGGGCGCCGGACTGTCGAGCCCCCCTTTTTTTAAGCTAAATACTTGCAGGACGCTCATTATTGGCGGACTGCACCCCTGGATACACATTTAGGAGAACACACTATGGCAGCTATTACTGCAGCAATGGTTGGCGAACTGCGCGCCAAGACCGATGCACCAATGATGGAATGCAAAAAAGCACTGACCGAAGCCGAAGGCGACATGGGCCGTGCTGAAGAAATCCTGCGCGTCAAGCTGGGTGGCAAAGCATCGAAGGCATCGGCACGCGTAACCGCTGAAGGCGTTGTTGCTACCTATATTTCGGGCAATGTTGGCGCGCTGGTTGAAGTCAACAGCGAAACCGACTTCGTCGCGAAGAACGACGATTTCCTGGCACTCGTAAACCTGGCAGCACGCCTGGTCGCCGAAAACAACCCGGCTGACGTCGCTGCCCTGGCAGCACTGCCGCACGAAGGTGGTACCTTCGACGACGTCCGTACTGGCCTGATCGGCAAGATCGGCGAGAACATGACCGTGCGTCGTTTCCAGCGTTTCGAAACCACCGGCAAGCTGGCGTCGTACCTGCACGGCACCCGTATCGGCGTGATCGTCGATTTCGAAGGTGCGGACGAGCAAGTCGGCAAGGACCTGGCCATGCACATCGCTGCCATGAAGCCAGTCGCTCTGTCGTCGGAGCAAGTGCCAGCAGACATGATCGAAAAAGAGCGTTCGGTTGCTGAACTGAAAGCCAAGGAAGATGCCGACAAGGCCGTCGCCGAAGGCAAGCAGCCACAATCGGCCGAGATCGTCGCCAAGCGTGTCGATGGCTCGGTGCAGAAGTACCTGAAAGAAGTCTCGCTGCTGAACCAGGCGTTCGTCAAGAACGACAAGCAGTCGATCGAACAGATGATCAAGGCGGCAAACACCACCGTCAAGGGCTTCACCATGTACGTGGTGGGCGAGGGCATCGAGAAGAAGGTCGACGACTTCGCAGCTGAAGTCGCAGCACAGATGGCTGCCAACAAGCAGTAATCAAACAACGGGCCGTGAGGCCCGTTTTTGTAGGGTGGGCCGGGCCGCGCAGGCGGCTATGCCGCCCACGCGGTGATAGTTGGCGGCGCGGTGATGGGGCAGCAAGCGGAGCCGGTTTGGTCTGGTTTGGTATCCGAACGTAAGTTTTGCGGGATGGATATTGTGGCTCCGCTATCATTCCGGATAACAGTATCGCCAACGATCACCGCGTGGACGGCGCAGCCGTCCACCCTACGATCCGGATGATTGCGCAGCCAAACGCCATGCGTAGCGCGCCTCAGGCCGCACCCGCTTTACAATCCCATCCGTCCCGGGACGGATGAGACCCGCCCACGAGGCGCCGGTCAGCCCCGAATTCGAACCACAGAACCATCCTATAGGAGCCGCTTCATCATGACAAAACCAGCTTACCAACGTGTCCTTCTGAAACTGTCTGGCGAAGCACTGATGGGCGATGATCAGTTCGGTATCAACCGCGCGACCATCGAACGCATGGTGGCCGACGTGGCCGAAGTGTCCAAGCTGGGCGTGCAGATCGCGATCGTCATTGGCGGTGGCAACATCTTCCGCGGCGTCGCCCCCGGCGCCCAGGGCATGGACCGCGCGACCGCCGACTACATGGGGATGCTGGCCACCGTCATGAACGCGCTGGCATTGGCGGACGCGATGCGTCACGTCGGTATCACCGCCCGCGTCATGTCGGCCATCGCCATCGAGCAGGTCGTCGAGCCGTACGTGCGCCCGAAAGCACTGCAATACCTCGAAGAAGGCAAGGTCGTCGTGTTTGCCGCCGGCACCGGCAACCCGTTCTTCACGACCGACACGGCTGCCGCCCTGCGCGGCGCCGAGATTTCGGCCGAGATCGTCCTGAAAGCCACCAAGGTCGACGGCGTCTACAGCGCCGACCCGAACAAGGACCCGAGCGCCACCCGCTACGACAGCATCACGTTCGACGAAGCGATCTCGAAGCACCTGCAAGTGATGGACGCCACCGCGTTCGCACTGTGCCGCGACCAGAAACTGCCGATCAAGGTGTTTTCCATCGTCAAGCCCGGCGCGCTCACGCGCGTGATCATGGGCGAAGACGAAGGTACACTGGTCCACGTCTAAATTAACTGAACAACAGGAGAGCAGCATGTCCTTAGCTGACGTCAAAAAAAACGCACAAGACCGTATGGTCAAGTCCATTGAAACCCTGCGTGCCGATCTGGCCAAGGTCCGTACCGGCCGCGCGCATACCGGCATTCTCGACCATGTGACGGTCGACTACTACGGCTCGCCAACGGCGCTGCCGATGGTGGCCAACCTGACCCTGGTCGATGCCCGCACCATCGGCGTCCAGCCATTCGAAAAGAAAATGCTGGGGGCCATCGAAAAGGCCATCCGTGATGCCGATCTGGGCCTGAACCCGTCGTCGCAGGGCGAAATGATCCGCGTGCCGACCCCGCCGCTGACCGAAGAGCGCCGCAAGGAAATGGTCAAGCTGACCAAGTCCGAAGGTGAAGACGCGAAAATTGCCGTGCGCAATATCCGTCGCGACGCCAACGAAGCGCTGAAGAAAATGGTCAAAGACAAGACCGCATCGGAAGACGACGAGCGCCGTTCGTCGGACGAAATCCAGAAGCTGACCGACAAGGCCGTGGCCGACATCGACAAGTTGCTGGGCGAGAAAGAAAAGGAAATCCTGACGGTGTAAGCAGGCATTGCATCGGCAAGCCTCCGGGCTTTCTGCGGACCGGTCCCGGCAACTTGCCGCGGCCGGTCCGCGTGCCTTATGATTGACCAATTGCACAATGCCGCGTGCAGGTTGGTAGCGCAGTCCGATGGCGCAATTTTCTGACGCAGTTGTATGGCGCAGTTTTGCGGCGCAGTCTTATGGAAATATGATGTTCAAAAGCTCGACCACTGCCGTTCCCGCCACGTCCGCCGTGCCACGCCATATCGCCATCATCATGGATGGTAATGGTCGCTGGGCAACCAAACGCTTGCTGCCGCGCGTGGCTGGCCACGTCAAGGGCGTCGAAGCCGTACGCGGCGTGGTCGAAGCCTGCGTCGAACGCGGCGTCGAGTACCTGACGCTGTTCGCCTTCTCGTCCGAGAACTGGCGCCGTCCGGCCGACGAAGTCTCGCTGCTGATGCGCCTGTTCGTGACGGCGCTCGAGCGTGAAGTCGCCAAGATGCATGCCAATAATATCCGCCTGAAAGTGGTGGGTGACCTGAGCCGCTTCGACGCCAAGCTGCAAGAGATGATCGCCAATGCCGAGCGCCGCACTGCCGGCAACACACGCCTGACGGTCACTGTGTGCGCGAACTATGGCGGTCGCTGGGATATCATGCAGGCAACCGGCAAGATGGTGAAAGCCAACCCCGGCATCACCGAGTTCAGTGAAGACATGCTGGCGCCGCACCTGGCGATGGCGTACGCGCCTGAACCCGACCTGTTCATCCGCACCGGCGGCGAAGAACGCATTTCGAATTTCCTGTTGTGGCAGTTGGCGTATGCCGAGCTGCACTTTACCGACACCTTCTGGCCTGACTTCACGCCAAAGGCGCTGGACGAGGCGATTGGCTCCTTCCAGGAGCGCGAACGGCGCTTTGGCCAGACCGGCGCCCAAGTAGCGAAGAAGACCAACTAAATGCTCAAGACCCGGATTCTCACCGCGCTCGTTCTGCTGGCAGTGTTGCTGCCGGTTTTGTACTCCAACAATTACATGGCGTTTGCGGTGGTGGCCTCGGTCTTCTTCGGCGCCGCGATCTGGGAGTGTTTTCGCCTGTTCAATCCCGGCGCCCGTAGTGCGATCGTGATCGCCGCTGCCTGGACGCTGGCCTTTGCCTATGCGTTCTTCGTGCGCGAGCAGGGCAATCCGACCTTCTGGTTCGGCATCGGCGTGCTGCTGTGGGCGCTGCGCTTCGCACCCACGCTCAAATTCGGGCTGCCGCCGCTGTCGAGCGCGCCCAACACCCTGCTGAGTCTGCTGTACGCGATCTCGCTCGTGGCCTGCTTCGTGGCCATCGTCTACCTGTTCAATTATTCGGCGGTGCTGCTCCTGTCGGTGCTCGCCATCGTCTGGGCGGCCGACATCTTTGCCTATGTCTGCGGCAAGACCTTCGGCAAGCGCAAGCTCGCGCCGAGCATCTCGCCCGGCAAATCGTGGGAGGGCGCCATCGGCGGCGGACTCGTCACGCTGGTGCTGGCTGCGTGCACCGTGGTCTTCGGCGGCGAAGCCTTGGCCGGCACGTTTGCCGTGCGCGTGCAGGCGGGCCTGGGCTGGCTGGGCATGTTCGCCGTGATTGCCCTCATCGTGGTTGCCAGCGTTGTTGGCGACCTGTTCGAATCCCAGCTCAAACGCCGCGCCGGCGCCAAGGACAGCAGCAACCTGCTGCCGGGCCACGGCGGCGTGCTGGACCGGATCGACGCACTCGTGCCGGTCCTGCCACTGGCGGCGCTGATCGCTACCTGGCTCTAGAAGGAAGTTCACATGCAACGCATTACCATCCTGGGCGCCACCGGCTCGATCGGCGCCTCGACCCTCGACGTGCTGGCGCGTCATCCCGAGCAATACCAGGTGTACGCGCTGAGCGCCCATACCCGCGTGGAAGAACTGGCCGCGGCCTGCCGTAGCTGCCGCCCCGCGCGCGCGGTGGTCGGTAGCGCCGACGCGGCCGCGCGCCTGGCGCTGCTCATCGCCGACCTGCCGACCAGCGTCGAATACGGCGAACAGGCGCTGTGCGATATCGCGTCAAGCGACGACACCGACACCGTGATGGCGGCCATCGTCGGCGCCGCCGGCCTGGCCCCGACGCTGGCTGCGGCCCGCGCCGGCAAGAAGATCCTGCTGGCGAACAAGGAAGCGCTCGTCATGTCCGGCCAGCTGTTCATGGACGCCGTGCGCGAGCACAAGGCGACGCTGCTGCCGATCGACAGCGAACACAATGCCATCTTCCAGTCGCTGCCCGCCGCCTTTGGCCGCGTGCCAGCAGCGGCCGGCGTGGCCAAGATCCTGCTGACGGCATCTGGTGGCCCGTTCCTGAACCGCGCCGTCGAGACCCTCGGCGACGTGACCCCGGACGAAGCCTGCAAGCACCCGAACTGGGTCATGGGCCGCAAGATCTCGGTGGATTCGGCGACCATGATGAACAAGGGTCTCGAAGTGATCGAAGCCCACTGGCTGTTTGGCGCGCCGGCCGACCAGATCGAGGTCGTCATCCACCCGCAAAGCGTGATCCACTCGATGGTGTCGTATGTCGACGGTTCGGTGCTGGCGCAACTGGGCAACCCGGACATGCGCACGCCGATCGCGCACGCGCTGGCGTATCCGGACCGGATCGCGTCGGGCGTGGCCCAGCTCGACCTGACGCAGATGGCGGCGCTGCAGTTCTTCCCGCCTGATTTTGCGCGCTTCCCGTGCCTGGCGCTGGCGTTCGACGCGCTGCGCGCCGGCGGCACCGCCCCGTCATTGCTCAACGCCGCCAATGAGGTGGCGGTGGATGCCTTCCTCGCGCGCCGCATTGGTTTTCGCGATATCGACCGCGTCATCCGCCACGCGCTCGACGCCGTCGAACACGGTCCGGCACCCTCGATCGAGGCCGTGCTGGCCCAGGACGCGCGTGCCCGCGCGGCTGCGGCGCATGCGGTCGCGAGCCTGCACTGATTGACGGATAGATCCCGATGAACCTGCTCTACACAGTGCTGGCCTTCGCGCTGGCGCTCGGCCCGCTGATCGTGATCCACGAGCTGGGTCACTACCTCGTGGCGCGCGCCTGCGGCGTGAAAGTGCTGCGCTTTTCGATCGGCATGGGCCGCGTCGTCTGGTCGCGCCGGTTCGGTCGCGATCAGACCGAATGGGCGGTCTCGCTGCTGCCGCTGGGCGGCTACGTCAAGTTCCTCGACAGCCGCGATCCCGACGCCGGCCCGATCGACAAGAGTGAGCTGTCCCGCGAATTCACGCGCCAGAATGTCTGGAAGCGCATTGCGATCGTCGCCGCCGGCCCGCTGTCGAACTTCGTGCTGGCGATCGCCCTGATGGCCGCGCTGTTCATGCATGGCGTGGACGAGCCGTCGGCGCGCCTGCGCAGCGTGGCCGAATCGACGGACGCCTACCGCGCCGGCGTGCGTGGCGGCGAAACCGTCGTCGCCGTCAATGGCAGCGCCGTGCGCTCGTGGTCCGAGCTGCGCTGGCAGATCATGCACGCGGCGGTCGACAAGACCGATGTGCGCATGGATCTGCGCAGCCCCGACAACGGAACCTACGCTGTCGTGCTGCCAGCGTCCGTCATCGGCAAGCTCGATGTCGACAGCGACGTGATGACTACGCTGGGCCTGGACCTGTGGCGCCCGCAGCCGCGCATCGACAAGGTGATCGCCGATGGGGCAGGTCAGCGCGCCGGCCTGCAGGCCGGTGATCTCGTGATGCGCCTGAACGGTGCACCGGTCGTGGACGGCATCGCCTTTATCGACGCGGTGCGCGCTGCCCCGGGGCGCGCCCTGCAGGTCGACGTGCAGCGCGCCGGCGCGCCGGTCTCGCTGTCGCTGACGCCGGAGACGGACGCGAATGGCCGCGGCGTGATCAAGGCCATGGTGGCGCAGGCGCCCGAGATGGTGACTGTCTCATCAGGCCCGTTCGATGCCATCGCACGCGGGGCCGAGCGCACCTGGGAAACGTCGATGATGACGCTCAAAATGATCGGCAAGATGATTACTGGCGAAGCATCTTGGAAAAATGTGACCGGTCCGATCACGATCGCCGATTATGCCGGACAGACCGCCCGCATTGGTCTCGTGAGCTATTTACAGTTTATTGCCTTCATTAGTATCAGCTTAGGCGTCATGAATTTGTTACCAATTCCCGTTCTGGATGGTGGCCATTTACTGTATTATTCGCTGGAAGTTTTGACCGGGCGTCCTGTTTCTGTGCGCGTCGTCGAGTTCGCACAGCGCGCCGGGATCGGCCTGCTGTTCATGCTGATGGCGCTCGCCGTCTTCAACGACCTGGGCCGGCTGCTCTAGCCGCCCGCGGTTCGCTCCCCGAGAGCCCAGTCAAATCACCACGCAATCGTTGTCCAAATGAGTGACCCTTTGATCCAGCCAATGAAATCACAACCAGATCGTTTCGCCTTGCCGTTCATTCGCCGCAGCCTGATCGGCTCCGCCGTCGTGGCGCTGTGCGCCACGCTGTACGCAAATAATGCCATGGCCGCCAACCCGTTCGTCGTCAAGGACATCCGGGTCGAAGGCATCCAGCGTACCGAGGCAGGCACCGTGTTCAGCTACCTGCCGGTGCGTGTGGGCGAGACCTTCGACGACGTCAAGGCCTCGAGCGCGATCAAGGCCTTGTACGCGACCGGCTTCTTCAAGGACATCCGCCTCGAAGAAGAAAACGGCGTGCTGGTCGTGCTAGTCGAAGAGCGTCCGGCGATTTCGTCGGTCGACTTCACGGGCACCAAGGAATTCGAAAAAGACATGCTGGTCAAGGCGCTGTCCGAAATCGGCGTCGCCCAGACCAAGATCTTCGACAAGGCCTCGGTCGACCGCGCCGAGCAGGAGCTCAAGCGCCAGTACCTGTCGCATGGCCTGTACGGCGTGAAAATCACCACCACCGTGACCCCGATCGAGCGCAACCGCGTCACGATCATGTTCAACGTGGACGAAGGCGATGTCGCCAAGATCAAGGGCATCAACATCATCGGCAACAAGGCGTTCAGCGATAAAGAGCTGCGCCAGTTACTCGAGCTGCGGCCGTCGGGCTGGTTCACCTGGTACTCGAAGGCTGACCAGTACTCCAAGCAGAAGCTGACCGGCGACCTCGAAAAGATCAAGTCGTGGTACCTCAATCGCGGCTACCTCGAAGCCAACGTCGAATCGACGCAAGTGTCGATCACGCCAGATAAACGCGACATCTACCTGACGCTCAATATTACCGAAGGCGAGCAGTACACCGTCTCGAGCGTCAAGCTTGAGGGCGAAATGTTCGGCCGCGAAGAAGAGCTCAAGGGGCTGATCCTGCTCCAGCCTGGCAAGACCTACGTGGGCGACCTGCAAGAGGGCACCAACAAGCTCATTTCCGATCGCCTGGGCACCTTCGGCTACGCATTTGCCAACGTCACGGCCAACCCGGAACTCAATCGCGAAAAGCGCGAAGTGGCCTTCACGTTCTTCGTCGATCCGGGCAAGCGCGCCTATGTGCGCCACATGAACATCACGGGCAACACCGTCACGCGCGATGAAGTCATCCGCCGCGAATTCCGCCAGTTCGAGAGCTCGTGGTATGACGCCAACCGCGTCAAGCTCTCGCGCGACCGCGTCGATCGCTTGGGCTACTTCAAGGATGTGAAGGTCGAAACGCCCGAGTCGCCAGGCACCTCCGACCAGGTCGACGTGAACATCGCGGTCGAAGAAAAACCGACGGGTAACTTCATGATCGGCGGCGCCTTCTCGCAGTCCGAGAAGTTCACGTTCACCGCGTCGATCTCGCAGGCCAACTTCGCCGGCAGCGGCAACACGGTCGGCATCGAACTCAATACCAGCAAGTACAACCGCACGATCGCGTTCTCGCAGACCAATCCGTACTTCACGGACGACGGCGTCTCGCGCGCGTTCTCGCTGTACCTGCGCACGTCGCGCCCACCGGCACTGAACATCGGTTCATACACGGTGAAGCAAACCGGCGGCAACATGACCTTCGGCGTGCCGTTCTCCGAGTCCGACACCGTCTACTTCGGTGCTGGTCTGGAACGCACCCAACTGGAAACCGACGAATCGTCGCCAAGCATCTACCAGACGTTCGTGCGCCAGAACGGCGGCCCGGCCAGTGGTGTCGGTTCGGCCACCACCAATTCGATTCCATTGACGGTGGCGTGGGGCCGCGACACGCGCGACAGCGCCGTGACCCCGAGCCGCGGCCGCTTCCAGCGCGCCAACTTCGAAGTCGATGCGATTGGCGACGCCAAGTACTATCGCCTGGTGTACGAACACCAGTGGTGGAAGCCGGTCACGCGCTGGATGACGCTGGCCCTGCGCGGCGAGTTCGATTA
Source organism: Massilia sp. MP_M2 (assembly GCF_039123635.1). NCBI lineage: Bacteria > Pseudomonadati > Pseudomonadota > Betaproteobacteria > Burkholderiales > Oxalobacteraceae > Massilia > Massilia sp. MP_M2. Next base: position 23,288 of record NZ_JBCHJF010000007.1, on the reverse strand, counting down.
CGGCCAGGGCATTGGCGGCAGCGCCTACCCGGTCTTCAAGAACTTCTATGCCGGCGGCATCGGTTCGGTGCGCGGCTACGAGAGCTCGTCGCTGGGCGTGGTCGACCAGCGTAACTTTGATGCGATCGGCGGCTCGAAACGCGTCATCGTCAACGCCGAACTGCAGTTCCCGTTCCCGGGCAGCGGCACCGACCGCAGCCTGCGCTGGTTCACCTTCGCCGACGGCGGCCAGGTGTTCCAGGAGGATGCGAAGATCCGCTTCGGCGAGTTCCGCTACTCGGCCGGTATCGGTCTGTCCTGGATTTCCCCGGTCGGTCCGCTCAAGTTGAGTTATGCTAAGCCGCTGAATTCGCTGCCGGGTGACCGCCTGGAGCGCTTCCAGTTCCAGATGGGTACCGGCTTCTGACCGGCCCACTGCGTCCTGAAGAACGATTGCGAGAGACTTTATGTTGAAAACTCTGATTGCCTCGCTGCCTGACGGCTTCAAGCCCACCGTGGCACCAGCCTTGCTGCTGGCCGCGATGTGCGCGTCGCCGCTGGCGCAGGCGCAGGCGCAGGTGGCGACGGGCCGCATCGGCTTTGTCTACACCGAGCGCCTGATGACCGACTCCAAGATGGCCAAGGCGGCCGACGCCAAGCTGGCGGCCGAATTCTCCAAGCGTCAGAAGGCCCTCGAAGAGACGGTCGGCAAGTTCAAGGGCGCGTCCGAGAAGTTCGACGCCGAAGGCAGCAGCCTGGCCGAGCTGGAACGCACGCGCCGTGCGCGCGAGCTGTTCAACATGCAGAAAGACGTCGAACGCATGCAGCGCGAGTTCCAGGAAGACCTGCAGCAGCGCAAGAACGAAGAACGCGCCGCCATTGCGCAGAAGGCCTACAAGCTGGTCGAACAGTACGCCGAAGCCGAAAAGCTCGACGCAGTGCTGGTCGAAGCCGCCTGGGTCAACCCGCGCGTGGACATCACCGACAAGATCCTCAAGCTGCTCGACAAGTAAGCTTTGTTGGCAGTGTTTTCCTGCTTTACCGATTTTGACTCACACTGAAAGACCGAGATGGGCATTCGACTAGGCGATTTGGTCGAGCGCTTCGGCGGACAGCTGGTGGGCGACCCGAACCTCGAGGTTACGGCGATTGCTCCCCTGGACACGGCCGGCGCTTCGCACATCAGCTTCCTCTCCAACAGCAAGCTGCGCGCACTGGCGGCGCAAAGCGGGGCCGCGGCCCTGATCCTGTCGCCGCTGGACGACCCGACGGTGGCCGCGACCTACGAAGGCGCGCGCATCGTTACCACCAACCCTTACGCATACTTCGCCCGCGCGGCGCAGTATTTTGCCTCGTTGACCGACCACGTGCCGGCCGCGGGCGTGCACCCGAGCGCCGTCGTTGCCGACAGCGCCGTGGTCGACCCGAGCGCCCATATCGGGCCGCACGTGACGATCGACGAAGGCGCCGTGATCAAGGCGCAGGCGGTCATCGACGCCGGCTGTTACGTCGGGCGCAACGCCGTCATCGGTGAAGGCACGCACCTGTTCGCGAACGTGACGTTTCACGCTGGCTGCGAGATCGGCAAGCGGGGCATCCTGCACTCGGGCGCCGTCATCGGCACCGACGGCTTCGGGTTCGCCAACGAAGGCGGCGTGTACATCAAGATCCCGCAGACCGGCCGCGTGCTGATCGGCGACGACGTCGACATCGGCGCCAACACGACGATCGACCGCGGCGCGCTCGAAGACACGATCATCGAAGACGGCGTCAAGCTCGACAACCAGATCCAGATCGGCCACAACACCCGCATCGGCGCGCACACCGCGATGGCCGGCTGCGTCGGCGTGGCCGGCAGCGCGAAGATCGGCAGCCGCTGCACGTTCGGCGGCGCCGCCATGGTGCTGGGCCACCTCGAGATCGCCGATAACGTCCACATCTCATCGGGCAGCATGGTATCGCGCTCGGTGCTTGAACCGGGCCAGTACACGGGCTTTTATCCGCTGGCCAAGAACGCCGAGTGGGAACGCAGCGCCGCGATCGTGCGCAACCTGAGCTCGATGCGCGAAAAACTGCGCGCGCTCGAGAAAACCATCAAGAACCTCACAGAACAACAACAATGACAACGCCACAACTCACCACTCTCGACATCAACCAGATCAAAGAATACCTGCCGCACCGCTATCCGATGCTGCTGGTCGACCGCGTGCTCGACGTCGAACTGGGCAAGCGCATCGTCGCGATCAAGAACGTCACGATCAACGAAGAATTCTTCAATGGCCACTTCCCGCACAAGCCGGTGATGCCGGGCGTGTTGATGATCGAAGCGCTGGCGCAAACCGCCGCGATCCTGTCGTTCATGACGATGGGCGTCAAGCCCGACGAAAACTCGGTCGTGTACTTTGTCGGCATCGACAACGCGCGCTTCAAGCGGCCGGTGGAGCCGGGCGACCAGCTGCGCATGGAAGTGGAAATCGTGCGCGTCTCGCGCGGCATCTGGAAATACAAGGCCGTGGCCACGGTCGACGGCAAGGTCGCTGTGGAAGGCGACTTGATGTGCACGATCCGGGGCGCAGCCGAAGCGCCGATGAAAGGCGAGGCTGCACCGGCTGCGGCCACGCCCGAGTAAGGAGACGCGATGAGCAAGATCCATCCAACCGCGATCGTCGATCCGCAGGCGCAGCTCGATAGTTCGGTCGAGGTCGGGGCTTACTCGATCGTCGGGCCGAACGTGCGCATCGATGCCGGCACCGTCATCGGGCCGCACGTCGTCATCGACGGCCACACGACGATCGGCAAGGACAACAAGTTCTTCCAGTTCTGCTCCATTGGCGCAGCGCCGCAGGACAAAAAATGGCAGGGCGAGCCGACGCGACTGGAAGTGGGCGACCGCAATACGGTGCGTGAATTCGTCAGCTTCAACCTGGGCACCGTGCAGGATGAAGGCGTCACGCGCCTGGGCCACGACAACTGGATCTCGGCGTACGTGCACCTGGCGCATGACTGCCAGGTTGGCAACAACACGATCTTCTCCAACAATGCACAGCTGGCGGGCCACGTGCATGTGGGTGACTGGGCGATCCTGTCCGGCTTCGTCGGCGTGCATCAGTTCTGCAAGATCGGCGCGCACGCGTTCATCGGCATGTATACGAGCCTGACGCAGGACGTGCCGCCGTACGTGCTGGTGTCGGGCAATCCGGCCGGTGCACGCGGCGTCAACCTCGAAGGCCTCAAGCGCCGCGGCTACACGCGCGAGCAGCTCGATGGCATCCGCAGCGCCTACAAGCTGCTGTACCGCAACGGCCTGACGCTCGAGGAATCGAAAACGGCGCTGCAGGCCGAAGAAGAACGCCTGCCGGCAGCGGCGGACGATATTCGCCTGCTGCGCGACTTCCTCGGCACCGCGAGCCGTGGCATTGTCCGCTAACGGCGTGCGCACTGCCTCTTCTGCCGACGTGTCGCTGGCCCTGGTGGCCGGCGAAGCGTCCGGCGACATGCTGGCGGCGCGCCTGCTGGCCGGCCTGCGGCCGCACCTGCCGGATGCGCGTTTCCACGGCATCGGCGGGCCGCGCATGATCGAGCAGGGCATGGTCAGCGACGTCCCGATGGACCTGCTGACGGTGCGCGGCCTGTTCGAAGTCATTCCCCGCTACCGTGAGCTCAAGGGCATCCAGAGCCGCCTGCGCGACCGCTTGATCTCCGAGCGGCCGGCCGCCTTCATCGGCGCCGACTACCCCGGCTTCAACCTGGGCTTAGAGGAGCAGTTGCGCGCCGCGGGCATCCCGACGGTGCACTTCATCGGGCCGCAAATCTGGGCCTGGCGCGGTGGCCGCATCAAGAAGATCCAGCGCGCCGTGTCGCACATGCTCGTCATCTTCCCGTTCGAAGAAGCGATCTACCGCGCGGCGGGTGTCCCGGTGACGTATATCGGGCACCCGCTGGCCGAGACGATTCCGCTGGCGCCCGACGTGGCGGCTGCGCGCCGCGCGCTGGGTTTGTCGATCGATGCGCGCGTCGTCACCGTCATGCCGGGCAGTCGCATGGGCGAACTGAAATACCTGGCCGAGCCCTTTGTGCGCACCGTGCAGCTGCTGGCGGCGCGCGATCCGGGCCTGCGCTTCGTCGTGCCGATGGTCGGCGAGCGCCAGCGCGCCTACTTCGACGAGATCGTCGTTGCGGCAGGACTGCAGGGCGTCGAGCTGCTGGTGACCGCCGAAGGTTCGCACACGGCGATCGCCGCTGCCGACGCGGTGCTGGTTGCCTCGGGCACGGCCACCCTTGAAGTCGCGCTATTCAAGAAGCCGATGGTCATCGCCTACAAAGTGATGCGGGCCTCGTGGGAGATCATGCGGCACATGGGTTACCAGCCGTGGATCGGCCTGCCGAATATATTGGCGCGCGAATTTGTCGTGCCGGAGCTGTTGCAGCATGCGGCTACGCCCGAAGCGCTGGCCGACGCCGTCTGGCGCCAGCTGGAAGATACTGCGGGGCGCGAGCGCCTGGCGCAGCGCTTCCTCGACATGCACCACAGCCTGCTGCGCAACAGCGCCGCAGAGAGCGCGCAGGCGGTGCTGCAGATTATCGGGCGCTCGGCGCCCACACCACGTTCATGACCAAGACAAGAATCAATCTGTATCCCGGCCTGCCCACCAGGGGCCGGCCGTTTACCGCACTGGACATCGTGTGCGGCGTCGATGAAGCGGGCCGCGGCCCGCTGGCGGGGCCCGTGTTTGCGGCCGCCGTCATTCTCGATCCGCGCCGTCCGATCGACGGCCTGCGCGACTCGAAGAAACTGACCGCCGCGCGGCGCGACGAACTCGCGCCGCTGATCCGCGCACAGGCCCTGGCCTGGGCAGTGGCCGAATGCTCGTGCGAAGAAATCGACAGCATCAACATCCTGCAGGCGACCATGCTGGCGATGCGCCGCGCCGTGGAGGCGCTGCAGCATGCGCCGACGATCGCGCTCATCGACGGCAACCGCTGTCCCGAGCTGACGGTGCGCGCGCACGCGATCGTCAAGGGCGACGACAAGGTCAATGCGATTTCGGCCGCGTCGATCCTGGCCAAGACCGCGCGCGACGCGGCGCTGGTGCGGCTGCACGAACAGTATCCGCAATACGGTTTCGACCAGCACAAGGGCTACGGCACGGCGCTGCACCTGGAACGTCTGGGCGAGCACGGGCCGTCGCCGGCGCACCGCCGCTCGTTTGCACCGGTGCGCGGGATGCTGCAGACCGATCTGTTTGGCGCCATGGTTGGCAGTGTGGTGACCCCATGAAGACCATCACCTCGCGCGACAACGCGTTCTACAAAGAGATCAAGGCGCTGGCGACCAGCTCGCAGGCGCGCCGCAAGGCCGGCCACAGCCTGCTCGATGGCGTGCACCTGTGCCAGACCTGGCTCGACCTGCGGGGTGCGCCGCGCCATTGCGTGGTGTCCGAGGGCGCGCTGGGCAACCCCGAAGTGCAGGCCATCGTCGCGCGCTGCGGCGCCGTGAACGCCCCGGTGACGGCGCTGCCCGATGCGCTGTTCAACGCGGTCAGCCAGGTCGAGCATGGCGTGCATCTGCTGTTCGTGATCGACACGCCGCAGCCGGCGACTGCGCCGGCATTGGTGATGGCCAGCGTGCTGCTCGACGGCGTGCAGGACCCGGGCAACGTCGGCTCGATCCTGCGCAGCGCCGCTGCCGCCGGCATCAAGCAGGTGTACTGCAGTCCCGGTACCGCATTTTGCTGGTCGCCGAAAGTGCTGCGCGCGGCGATGGGCGCTCATTTCGTGCTCGAGATCTTCGAGCACGTCGAATTGCCGGCGCTGGTGCGCACGGCGCAGGTGCCGGTGCTGGCCACCAGCGGCTATGCGGCCGCAGGCCTGTACACGCTGGACCTGCGGCTACCTGTGGCGTGGGTGCTGGGGCACGAAGGGCAGGGCGTATCAAACGCCGTGCTGGACCTGGCCACGCACCGCGTCGCGGTGCCGCATCTGGGACAGGTCGAGTCGCTCAACGTTGCGGCCTGCGCCGCCGTGTGCTTCTTTGAAGGTCTGCGCCAGCAGCAGGCATAGACGGCGCCTGCGCCATCAAGTAGGCTAGCGGCTGGTAACGTGGAGTAACGATGGACATCGCGCATTTGCATTTTCTGGTGGCGCAAGCCGACCCTTCCGAACGCCGGGTGCTCGTGGCCTTGCTGGGGCAACTCGGCGCCGGCCAGGTCACCGACGTCGCCGACGGCCCGGCCGCGCTGCAGGCGCTGGAAGCCGGGGCCACCCCGCTCGTCAACGTCGCGCTCATCGACCTGGATTTGCCTGGCATGGACGGCTTGGCGCTGTTGCGTCGCCTGGGCGAGGTCAAATGTGCGGCGCGCCTGATCGTCACTGGCGCGCAGCCGGCCGGCCTGCTGTTCTCCGTCGAGACGCTGGCCGAAGCCTTCGGCATCGAGCTGCTCGGCGCCATCGGCCGCCCGGTCACCGCCGTCACCCTCAAGCCGGTGCTGGAGAACTACACGCCGCTGCCGCGCTTCGCGCAGCCGCCATCCGAGCCGCAATTCACCTTCCAGCAAGTGGGCATCGGGCTGCAAAAGCGCCAGTTCGAGCCGTACTTCCAGCCCAAGATCGAACTGGCGACGGGGCAGGTCAAAGGCCTGGAAGTCTTCGCGCGCTGGAACCATCCGGAGCATGGTGTGCTGGGGCCGGCCTCGTTCGTCGATTCCCTGGGCGAGAGCGGCCGCATCGACTTCCTCGACTGGAGCATGATCGAACTGGCAGTTGAGCGCCAGCGCTGCCTGCAGGACCAGGACATCGCGATCCCGATCTCGCTGAACATCGCGTCCGAAACCCTGGCCCATCCCGCGTTCGTGCGCCAGATGTCGGCCTGCCTGGAGCGCCACGAGGTAGCTGCTACGGACGTGACATTCGAGATCTCGGAATCGTCGGTGCTGAACACGGACCCCGACTTCATCGAGCGCCTGGTCCGGCTGCGGATGATGGGCTTCGGCCTGGCCATCGACGACTACGGCACCGGCCGCTCGAACCTGCAACTGCTGGCGCGCATCCCGTTCACCGAACTGAAGATCGACCGCAGCTTCGTCGATGGCGCTTCCCGCCGCCTGCCGCTGAGCACGGTTCTGCGCTCGTGCCTCAGCCTGGCGCATAGCCTGGAGCGAAAATCGGTCGCCGTCGGCGTCGAAACCCGCCGCGACTGGGACTTCCTCCAGGCACTGGGCTGCACCTACGCCCAGGGCTACCACATCGCCAATCCCATGCCCGCCACAGCATTCCCTGCCTGGCTGGGTGACTGGCGCCAATACTTCTAGCCCCTTATGGCGCCTCTCGGCTTCACGTCAGGTGCGCGCTAGCGGGGCGGTGGAGTTGCGCGTCACCAGTTCCAGGCCGTAGCGGATCTTGGCCGGTTTGATCTCGGCGCCCTGGATCAGGGCGATCACTTCGGTGACCGCGCGCTCGCCCATGGCGTCGTAGGGCGGGCGCATGGTGGTCAGTTTGGGGAAGACGTAGCTCGACGTGGGAATGTCGTCGAAGCCAATCACCGACACATCGCCCGGCACCGACAGGCCGCGGCTCTTGAGTGCATCCATGGCGCCGAACGCCATCTCGTCGTTGGCCGCGAAGATCGCGCTGGGCGGCTGGGGCAGCGCAATCAACTGCTCGGTGGCGGCATAACCCGAGGTCTGGTTGAAGGCGCCTTGCACCACCAGAGCCGGATCGGGTTCGACGCCCGCTGCGGCCAGGGCCTCGCAATAGCCTTTGTAGCGTTCCGCGCTTTGCCCCGTACCAGGGGTGCCGGCGATGAACGCGATGCGGCGGTGTCCCAGCGACAGCAGGTGCTCGGTGGCGGTGCGCGCGCCGATACGGTTCTCGACCGTGATGACCGGCACGTTCATGTCCTGCGCCTCGAAATTCATCAGCACGCAGGGAAAGCGGCATTCGTTGACCACGTCCAGGTAGAGGTCGCCGCAGGTTGGCAGTACCAGCAGCAGGCCGTCGCACAGCTTGCTCAGCATTTCGCTGGTGCCCAGCCGGCCCGGGCCGGCAAAGCGCTCGGCATTGAAAATGATCAGGTCGTAGCCGCGCTGGCGCGCATGGTCGCTGATGGTACGGATCATCTCGTGCAGGACCACGGAACCGTAATTGTTGACGAAAACGCCGATCAGGTTGCTCTTGTCCCCGCGCATGCGCCGCGCCAGCATGTCCGGCGTGTAGTGCAGTCTCGCGGCCGCCTCCATGATGCGCGCGCGGGTCGCTTCCGACACGTAGCCGACCCCGCGGACCGCCCGCGACGCCGTGATCGGGGACACCCCCGCGAGCTTGGCCACTTCACTCAATTTACTCGGTTTGCGCATGCTGCATCCATTGATTTCAAGACGGTGATTGTAGTGTCTGAAGGCAAATCCGGCACTGCGACCAGCGCGATGCGCACCACATGTGGTGACGATACCACTTGCCATGAAAAAATAAATTTAGTGATTTTTTCTTAAGTATTCAGGTACTTGCGTGAGCGTTTCACGCGCCAAAAATCTTGACGTCTTGCAAATCAAAATCATGATGGTAACGTGACCACATGCCCAGAGTGCGAAGACACCGGGTGCTGTAGTTCACCTACGGAGACAGAGATGAGACAGAAAATGTTAGTAACGCAGCTGGCGCTCGCGCTGGCCACGGCCTACGGTACCCAGGCGCATGCACAGACGGCAGCCGATGCGCAGGAGGGTGCAGCGCCCGCCTCAACCACCCCAGCCAGCACCGCAGCGCCGGCCGCCGACGCGCCCGTCGCCACCGTCCTCGTGACGGGCTTTCGCTCCAGCTTGCAGAAGGCGCTGAACCTCAAGCAGCAGGCCATCGGCGTGCGTGATTCGATTGTGGCCGAGGACATCGGTAAATTCCCCGAGGCGAACATCGCCGAATCGCTGCAGCGCGTGCCGGGCGTGATCCTGGTGCGCGATGAAAGCTCGGGCGAGGGGCAGCGTATTTCGATCCGCGGCTTGCCAACCGCGTATTCGGTGACAACGCTCAATGGCGCGCCGGTCAACGCCACGTCCACGGGCGGTATCGGCGGCGCGGTGCGTGGCTTCAATTACGACGTGTTCGCGTCTGAACTGTTTGGTCGCGTCGATTTTTACAAATCGCCATTGGCCGAGCTGACCGAAGGCGGTCTGGGCGGCGTGGTCGATTTGCAGAGCCCGCGCCCGTTCGACAATCCGAAGGGCGCGGTGCGCTATGGCGCCACGGCCAGCTACAACACCACGTCGAAGAAGATCGACCCGATGGGCTTCGCGCTGATGTCCAAGACCTGGGGCCAGTGGGGCCTGCTGGTGGGCGGCTCGCACTCGGGCGGCACCAACAACCGGTCCGGTTTCGAAGCGACCGGCGGCTACAACAGCTCGGCGCTCGGCAGCCAGAATCCGGTCCGTGGCAACTTCGCGCTGGCGCTTGACTATGGCGACCCGCGCACCAACCTGTCGGGTTACACCCGCGAGCAGGTCGACAATGCGCTGCTGCCCCGCATTTACCGTTTCTATGGATCGAGCAACGAGCGCTCGCGCGACGGCATGGTGTCGTCGCTGCAGTACAAGACGCCGACCCTTAACCTGTCATTCGATACGCTGTACTCGAAGCTGGAGAACGAGCGCGACGAACTCTTCTTCGGCGTCCTGATCCGCAGCACGCGCACCACCGAAGCCGGTCGTGGCACCGCAGCACCGGGTACCGCCAATCACAACGGGCTGGTGCCGATGGATGTGAAGATCGATCCGTCCTCGAACCTGCTGACCGGCACCTTCGGCAATACGTCCTACAGCAGCGGCGCCCTGTACAGCACCGACCAGACGCGCTTTCGCTACAACGCCGTGAACGCCCAGTGGAAAGCCACCGATAGGCTGACCCTGACCGGCCAGATCAGCGACAACTCCAGCAAGGCCGAGCGCGCAAGCTCCGAACTGTCGGGCCAGATCTTCGGCATCACCTCGACCATCGACTACGGCAGCGACCACGTCTATCCATCGCTGTCCTCGCCGACCAGTTATACCGATCCCGGCAATTTCGCCGGCTTCGCCAACTCGACCGGGCTGTTGCGTGAACTCGACAAGGGCCGCCAGGCACGCCTGATCGCCGACTACGACTACGACTTGCCGGGCGAGTGGACCGGCCGTCTGAAGGGCGGCGTGGTGTATGTCGAGACCACCAAGGACATCCACAGGCGCAACGGCACGGCGAACGGGACCGCGAAGATCAACCAGGTGGGCGCGACCGGCATGCGGGCCGGCATGACGTCGACGCTGCCGATCGACAACCTCGACATCGGCGCCGGCTGGCCAGGTACCTGGGCAACCTTTGGCCGCGATTACGCGTACGGCAACTTCAATCCGTACGCGCTCAATCCCGATGGTGCATTTTCTCCCGCAGACAGCTTCACCGCCGTGGAGGAGGTCCGCACCGCCTTCGTCCAGTCGGACTTCCGCGGCCAGGTCCTGGGGCGCGAGCTGCGCATGAACGCGGGCGTGCGCTATTCGGAAACCAACACCGACATCGCCAACTACAAGCGGCGCGGGGCCAACCTGCCTTACGATCCGAACGAAGAGCACGGCAAGTACAGCAATGTGCTGCCGGCGGCGTCGGTGGCGTTCGACCTGACCGACAGCCTGATGTGGCGCGCCTCCTGGGGCAAGACCATCTCGCGCGCATCGCTGTCGATCATCGCCGCCCAGACCGTGGTCCCGAACCCGTTCGACCCCGTCGCTACGTCAGGCAACCCGAACCTGCGTCCGCAGGCGTCGACCAACATCGACACCAGCCTGGAATGGTACTTCCAGCCGGGCGGCCTGCTGTCCGCGGCATTGTTCAAGAAAGAGCTGACCGACGCCACCGCGAACGTGTCCACGCAGACCACGTTCGGTGCACTGGGGCTGCCGGATACCGTCATGGGCGGGCTGTTCCGGGATGCCTCCGGGCGGGTCGATCCGAACCTGCCGATGACGCTCAACACATCCATCAATGCAGGCAAGCAGACCCTGAAGGGCCTGGAACTGGCTTACCAGCAGAACTTCGACTTCCTGCCCGCCCCGTTCAAGGGCTTTGGCGCGCTGGCCAGCTACACCTATATCGATCCGTTCAATAGCGCCAAATGGGTCACCAACGCCGGCCGCGAGATCGACGTCAATTCGGTGCCGAAGTATGCCTACAGCGTGACCGGCTTTTATGACCGTGGCCCGCTGGCGGTGCGTTTCTCGTTCAATCAGAAGGGCCGTTCGCTGCACTCAGGCAATCCGCGCAATAACGGCGACGACCTGATTCGCTGGAACGGCGCGCGCGGTTATCTGGATGGCTCGATCAGCTACAGGATCAGCGACCAGCTGGAACTTCGCCTCGACGCCCTGAACCTGTCGAACACCCTGGTGTACGACTACTTTGAGGATGCCACCGGCAAGTACGGCAGCGGCAGGAAGACCCGGATGGACTACGCCAAGTACGACGGCCGCACCATCAAGATCGGCCTGCGCGGCAGCCTGTGAGCCTGGTGGCTGCAACCTGACGAGGGCGAACAGCGGATTGCCGGTCCGCTGTTCGTTTCTGCCATCTCTTTCTTGTGCGTCCATGACATCACCGAATCTGACCGCCGCTCTCGTTTCCATCACCCTGCTGCTGGGTGGCTGCGCCTCGCCTGGTGATGGCGGGCCTGCCAATGTGGTCGAGGTCGAGGTCGGGCCGGGCTGGGCAAAAAACTCGGTCAATGCCGTGGTGTTTCGCAAGAATTCGCTGGTGTCACACGGCGAGACGCAATACATCGCGTTCTACGACCAGGATGCCAATGTGGTACTGGGCAAGCGCCAGCTCGGCACTGCACGCTGGCAGTTGCAACGCACCCAATACCGTGGCAATGCCGCCGACGCCCACAACAGCATCAGCATCATGGTCGACGGCGATGGCTTTCTGCACATGGCCTGGGACCACCACAACAATCAGCTGCGCTATGCCCGCAGCCTGCAACCCGGGTCGCTGGCGCTGGGCGAGAAGCGGCCAATGGTGGGCGTGGACGAGCAATCAGTCAGCTACCCCGAGTTCCACCTGCTGCCCGGCGGCGACCTGTTGTTCTTCTACCGTGACGGCGGGTCCGGTCGCGGCAACCTGGTGCTGAACCGTTACGACCGGGCGCGCGCCACCTGGACCCGCGTGCACAGTAACCTGATCAGCGGCGAGACGCAGCGCAACGCCTACTGGCAGGCGTTTGTCGACCATCACGGCTCTATTCACGTCTCGTGGGTGTGGCGCGAGTCACCCGACGTCGCCAGCAACCACGATCTGGCCTATGCCCGTTCGGTCGACGGTGGGCGCTCCTGGCAGAGCACGTCGGGCAAGCCCTACGCATTGCCGATCACGGCCGCGAACGCCGAGTACGCGGCGCGGATACCGCAGAACAGCGAGTTGATCAACCAGACCTCGATGGCGGCGGACAAGCGCGGCAACCCCTATATCGCCTCGTACTGGCGCGCGGCCGGGCAGCAGAGCCCGCAGTATCACGTGGTGTATCACACCGGCGGCCAGTGGCGCCAGCTCGACCTGAACTTTCGCAGCACACCGTTTTCCCTTAGCGGCCAAGGCACCAAGGCCATTCCCATCGCGCGACCGCAGATCATGGTCGATACGAGGGCGGAGCAGCCCGCCGGGCTGCTGGTGTTTCGCGACGAGGAGCGCGGCAGCCGCATCTCGGTGGTGCGGATCGAGGACTTCGACGGCGCCAGGTGGTCGTTGCGCGACCTGAGCGAATCGTCGGTCGGCGCCTGGGAACCGAGCTTCGATACGCAACTCTGGCGCCGGCGCGCAGAGCTCCATCTTTACACGCAGCGTGTCCGGCAGGCCGATGGCGAAGGCGTGGAAGAGGTCGCGCCAACCCAGGTGCAGGTGCTGGAGTGGACGCCCGCGTTCAATCCCGCCCTCAACAAGTGAACACACGAGGATGACGACATCAATGTTCAAGAGACGACTGTACCTGAAGGCGCTGCTGGGCGGCGTCGCGGCGCTGGGCACCGGCTGCACCATGGGCACGCCCAACCGCAATGCCGTCAGCGTCAACGCGACCCGCATCGACGTCCTGGAAACGCTCACCCGCGCCAACGACTATTGGCAGGCCAGCCACCAGCCCACCAGCTGGGCGTTCTGGGACTACGCCGCCTACCACACCGGCAATATGGAAGCCTACGCCGTCACCGGCAATGAGACCTACCGCCAGTACTCGACTGCCTGGGCCGAGCACAATGGCTGGAGCGGCGCCAGATCGCAGGACAAGGCGGCGTGGAAGTACCAGTATGGCGAAACCGACGACTTCGTGCTGTTCGGCGACTGGCAGATCTGCTTCCAGACCTACGTCGACCTGTACCTGCTCGATCCGGCCAGGGACCGCCGCAAGATCGCCCGTGCGCTCGAGGTGTTCGAGCATCAGATGCGTACGCCGAACGTCGATTACTGGTGGTGGGCTGACGGCCTGTACATGGTGATGCCGGCCATGACCAAGCTGTACAAGGTGACCGGCGACAAGCGCTACCTCGACAAGCTGCACCTGTACTTCGTCTGGGCCGACCAGCTGATGTTCGACCAGGAAGCCGGCCTGTACTACCGCGACGCCAAGTACGTCTATCCGAAGCACAAGGCATCCAACGGCGGCAAGGACTTCTGGGCGCGCGGCGATGGCTGGGTATTCGCGGGCCTGGCCAAGGTGCTGGCCGATCTGCCCAAGGATCACGCCGCCTACGCGCTGGTGCTGGACCGCTACCGCCGCATGGCGCGCGCGCTCAAGCCCGCGCAGCAGAGCGCGGGCTACTGGACCCGCAGCATCCTCGACCCGAACCATGCACCGGGCCCGGAGTCGAGTGGCACCGCCTTTTTCACCTATGGCTACCTGTGGGGTATCAACCACGGCATCCTGGAGCACGACGAGTACACGCCGGTGGTGGCCAGGAGCTGGGCATTCCTGTCGCGCACCGCGCTGGCCGCCAGCGGCAAGTTCGGTTACGTGCAGCCGATCGGTGAGCGGGCCATTCCCGGCCAGCGGGTCGACCAGGAATCGACCGCGCCGTTCGGCGTCGGTGCCTTTTTACTGGCGGCCGCCGAGATGAGCCGGTTCGTCGGCGCCTGACCGTGGCCGCGGATTGTCTAACACCGGACTTTCGCCGCAAGGCGCCATGCATATCGAGTGATACAACCATGACCACCACCCTTGTTCGCCGCCGCCTCCTGCAAGGCGCGGCTGCCGCCGCCAGCGGCGCCCTGGTTCCGATGAGCGTATTCGCGCAGGCCGCGTCGCCGCGCTTTGCCGTCGGTTCGCAGGACTTTCTGCTGGACGGCAAACCGATCCAGATCCGCTGCGGCGAGATGCACTTCGCCCGCGTCCCGCGCGAGTACTGGGCACACCGCCTGCGCGCAATCCGCGCCATGGGGTTAAATACCGTCTGCGCCTACCTGTTCTGGAATTACCACGAGTGGCGCGAAGGGCGCTACGACTGGGCCGGGCAGCGTGACGCCGTCGAGTTCTGTCGACTGGCGCAGCAGGAGGGCCTGTGGGTCATCCTGCGGCCCGGCCCATATGCCTGCGCCGAGTGGGAGATGGGCGGGCTGCCGTGGTGGCTGCTCAAGAAAAGCCGGTCCGACAGCTTCCTGCGGTCGCGTGATCCGGCCTTCGTCGAACCGGCGCGCCGCTACCTGGCCGAAGTCGGGCGCGTGCTCGGCCCGATGCAGGTCACCCGGGGCGGGCCGATCCTGATGGTGCAGGTCGAGAACGAATACGGCTTCTTCGGCGAGGACAAGGAGTACATGCGCGTGATGCGCCAGGCGCTGCTGGACGCGACATTCGACGTGCCCCTGTTCCAGTGCAATCCCACCAATATGGTCGCCAAGACCCATATCCCGGAGCTGCTGTCGGTGGCGAACTTCGGCAGCGATCCCGAGCGCGGGTTCGCGGCGCTGAAGGCGGTCCAGCAGGGCCCGTTGATGTGCGGCGAATACTATTCCGGCTGGTTCGACACCTGGGGCAATCCGCACCGGCGCGGGGACAATGCGCGGGCGCTGCAAGACATCGCGTACATGTTGAAGAACAACGGCTCGTTCAGCCTGTATATGGCGCACGGCGGCACGACCTTCGGCCTGTGGGCTGGTTGCGACCGGCCCTTCCGACCCGACACCACCAGCTACGACTACGACGCCCCGATCAGCGAGGCCGGCTGGGTCGGCACGAAGTTCGAGTCCTACCGCGAGGGCATGCGCCCGTTCCTGGCTCCAGACGAAACGCTGCCCGAGCCGCCAGCGAAAAACCCGGTCATCACCATCGACGCCTTCGCGCTGAAGGAGACCGCGCCGGTGTTCGCCAACTTGCCGGGTCGTGTCATCAAGACCGCGTCGCCGGAGCCGATCGAGCACTACGACATCAGCCGCGGGCTGGTGGCCTACCGCGTGCGCTTGCCGGCCGGACCGGCCGGCAGGCTGGCTGCCGCCAAGGTGCGCGACCTGGCCTGGGTGCACATCGACGGCAAGCTGGTCGGCACCATGGACACGCGCTACCGCCGCTTCTCGGTGGCGCTGCCGGCGCGCAGCAAGCCGGTGACGGTGGACATCCTGCTGTACACCATCGCGCGCGTAAACTTCGGCCTGGAGGTGCATGACCGCAAGGGCCTGCATGGGCCGGTGACGTTCACGGTCGGGGAGGGCACGCCCCAGGCGGTGGAGGGATGGGAGATCCGCGCCATTGACTTCGACGCCGACGGCGTGCTGCCACCGCTGAAGTTCGCCAGGGGCCGGGCCAGAGGGCCTGCGTTCTGGCGCGGCAGCTTTGATGTCAAGCGTACTGGCGACACGTTCCTCGACATGTCCAGCTGGGGCCAGGGCATCGTGTGGATCAACGGGCGCTGCCTGGGCCGCTACTGGAACATCGGGCCGACCCAGACCATGTACCTGCCGGGCCCGTGGATCAACAAGGGACGCAACGAGATCGTGGTGCTGGACCTGACCGGGCCCGCCGTGGCGCGCATTGCCGGGCGCGCCGAGCCGATTCTCGACGAACTGCACCCGGAACAGGACCTGCCGCGGCCACCGAGCACCGTCAAGCCCACACTGGGCAATAGCAAGCCGGCGCAGGAAGGAGAATTTGCGCCCGGCGGCGCCACCCAGGAAGTGCGGTTTGCCGCGCCCGTGAGGGGCCGCCATTTCTGCCTGGAGTCGCTGAGCGCCTTTGATGGCAAGCAGTATGCGGCGGTGGGCGAGATCGCCCTGCTCGGCCCTGACGGCAAGCCGCTCAACCAGCAGTCCTGGACCATCCTGTATGTCAGCAGCGAAGAGCGAAAGAAAGAGGATGGCTCGGCGCTCAACGCCATCAACGGCCAGGCGTCGGATCACTGGCACACGGCGTTCAGCGGCAGCGGCGCCGGCGCGGCGCACCCGCACCAGCTGATCGTGGATATGGGACAAGAGGTGGACGTGGCGGGTGCGCGCTACACCCCGCGCCAGGGTGCCGAGGGCGTGACTGGCCGGATCAGGCAGTACCGGATGTATGTGGCGGAGAAGCTGGTTACCGACAAATAGGCAACGACGCGAGCGACGACTGCGTGCCGGTGACAACGATAAATAACGATCAGGAGACACGATGGAACGACGCAATTTTCTCGGCTCGCTGGTAGCCGGGTCGGCCGCCACGCTCGCCGCTGCAGGCGAGGCAGACGCTGCAAACAAGCCGGCGGCCCAGCCGGCCAACGACCGCGCGTACATGGCCGGCCTGCTGCAAAGGATGACCGAGCCGGTATTGTCTGCCATGGCCCGGGGTGAACTGGTCAGCAAGTTCGAACTCGAAGTCAGCCCGACCTGGGACGGGCGCGACAAGCGTGTCAGCTACTTCGAATGCTTCGCCCGGCTGATGGCGGGCGCCGCGCCGTGGCTGGCGCTGCCCGATGACGGCACGCCCGAGGGGGCCACGCGCGAGCGCCTGCTGGACATGGCCCGGCAAAGCTACGTGAACTCGGTCGACCCGGCTAGTCCCGACCGGCTGATGTGGGAGGGGCCCGGCCAGGTGCTGGTGGACTCGGCGTACTACACCAACGCCCTGATGCGCGCGCCAAAAGCGCTGTGGGAACCGCTCGACGCCGCCACCAAACGCCGCATCGTCGACCACGTCAAATCGCTGCGCCGCATCGAGCCGCCGTACATCAACTGGATGCTGTTTGCAGCCATGAACGAAGCCTGGCTGATGTCGATCGGCGAAGCCTACGATCCGATGCGCATGAACGTCGCCATCCGCAAGGTCAACGAGTGGTACGTGGGCGACGGCTGGATCAAGGACGGCGAGACCTTCCACTTCGACTATTACGGGTCGTACGTGATGCACCCGATGCTGTGCGAAATCCTGGAAGTGCTGGAAAAGCACAAAGGACCATTCTGGAACGGCAAACCGGACGAGATGCGCGCACTGGCCTTCAGGCGCATGCAGCGCTTCTCGGAACACCTGGAGCGCTTCGTGTCGCCCGAAGGCACGTTCCCGATGTTCGGGCGTTCGCTGACCTATCGCACTGCGGCGTTTCAGCCGCTGGCGTTGCTGGCGCTGAGGAAGCAACTGCCTGCCAAGCTGCCGGAGGGGCAGGTTCGCAGCGCCATGCGCGCGGTGCACGAGCGGATATTCTCGGCGCCGTCGAATTTCACCAGGGGCGATTTTCTCACCATCGGCTTTGTCGGCGCCCAGCCGGAACTAGGCGACTGGTATTCGAACAACGGCAGCATGTACATCACGTCAGCCAGCTTCCTGCCGCTCGGATTGCCAGCGACCGATTCGTACTGGACTGCGCCGGCGCAGGACTGGACGCAGAAAAAAGCGTTCGCGGGCGCCAGGTTTCCCAAGGATTATCATGTTGATTACTAAAAACGGACCCGGTGAAAAGCGCGTCCTCACGCAGGTTGCGCTGGCGTGGTGTGGCTTGCTTATAGGGTTCGCCACAATTAATTAAGTCCGCCACAGAACAATATAGTCTGCGACGACCAGAAGGCGGTCGATTGCCTGGACTTGTCATGACAGTAACATGCTTGTAGACTGAGCCATACGAAAGGCTGCTTTCGGCCAAGAGCGGCCCCTGGCATCCACAATCATTTCGTTAGGAAGAGAGCATGATGAGAATTGTCAGACGCCTCTTAAATCTTTCTGGATTGAATGATAAGGCCATGAAACGGCGTTCATGTTCCTGTGAAGAACCCCCGTTTCGCTTTGAGGGTTATAAAACCGTCGAAGTTGGCGAAGACAGCCACGGGGCCGAAATCTCTGTTTTAACTTGCAATCTTTGTGGTCATATGTGGCTCAAGTATCTTATCGACTGGCCACATCAGAGTCGATCTGGTCGTTGGTGGCGCGTTCACATACCACCGGACGAAAAGCATTCAATCTCCACTACGACAGCGAGAGAATTTATCGAGCGCTCCTTCGAAGGGTTTGCAGGTGGAAGCTTTTTCAATTCACACGGTCACCGGATCACGACGCCAATCACCGTCGCTTAGCAAAACAAAATTGAAGACTCTCAAGATCTGCTTCGGGTCGACAGCTGCCTGAACAGGGGTAGTGCGTGGCACAGGATTTCTTGCCGGAAACCCGCGGAACCGAAGTCGGCAAATTTCAGACGCAGATCGGTATCCATGGTGCAGTTTTACACCCGGTCTGGAACACACGCATGCAACAAAAATATCTGCAAGGCGGTAAGCATCTGCCAGTGCAGGCTTTCCAGTTCCGCATCGCGCACCTCGTTTGTCTGCACCTCACCGTCGCTACTGATCTGGTACGGCATGCCAAGATGGGAGGCCATATCGATCTGGAAATATGAACAGTCACCGTAGGGGCGTTTCCCATCGATGCCCGGCAGCGGCCACGAGGGGGGATAAAGCATGTCGGTGCGCCAGCAAGACTGGCGAAGCAAGACGGCGTGTTCTTCACGGAACTCGAACGTTCCGTCAGCCGAGACCCCGGTCTGCGAATCGGCGAAATAGTCACGCATGTCGGCAGGAACGGCATATCTGCCCGCTGACATCACTGCTTTTATGCAGAAAGCGGGTATCAATTGGCCGGTTTCGACTAAGGCTCGCGCAAGCAACGCCTCATTGCGGCAACCGATTAGTTCAAACCCAACCTTGAGAGTGGACCGATTCGAACCGAAAGGGAGAAACTGCCGCAGGCCCGGCGCCCCGGATTCGACCGTCAACCATGTGACACGCAGGTTTCGCAGTATAGCGAGATGCTGTGCGCTGAATTCGTCCGGCGGACGTGTCGCGAGCGTTTCAGCAATCGTCGCGTGCTGACGTTCCAGCAACTTGTATTCAGAACGGCACCGCCACAAATGCCGCAGTTGGGCGGCGACATCGCGCAGGCTCATCACAAACGATCCGACAACGTTGTGACCTTGGTCAGTTTGGGCTCGTCAAGCAGCTTGGCCTTGTAAGCCAGCACTTCGTCCTCTGGCACGTCAAAGCGTTGGAGCCACTGCTCCGCACCCCAGCCGATGAGGCGGGGCTCGCCTTCCTTAGATGCGTAGTGCAGGCTGACCTTAGGCGCACGCAGTTCTTTGAACAGCATGTTGGGGAGCACCATCAGGGCAGGCTTTGGTTGGTCGGCGGGCGCGCCCTCTGGCTTCGGCCCAGCCTGCACGACCAAACCCGCGCCGTAGTCGTAGAGTGCGAACCAGTCCATCGGCAGCTCGGAGCGGATCGCTGATAGCCCGCCGATCTTCTCGATCATTTTGTGATTAACGGCAGTCAGCCAGGAAACAGTTTTAATGCCCAGATGGGCCGAGCGAGTTGCACCAACCGGCTCACCGACATCAAGTCCGTTGAGCATGTTGGCCAAGTAAGCCTCGAATGGCTGATTGTCACTCTCTCGCGGGGCCGATAGCACCAAGCCCTGTCCACCGTAACCGTGGAGTGCCTTTAGACGCTTGGCGAAGCTCACGAACATGGCTTGGAACGCTGCAGGATTCTTCTCGACATGAAGCAATGGCATGGTAAAGCGTAACGCTGAGGTGCCGCGCACGATCATCTTGGCTTCCCACCCACGCCGACCAAAAACCTGGAACTCCCAGTCGCCCGCATCGTGCGGTTGCTTGCCGCTGACATAGGTAAAGCTCACCAAGTCGTTTTCATTCATGCGCTTGACCATCGCACGCATCGATGGCGCCTTTTCATAAACGAACTTGTCCGGGCCTTCGGGCGGTTCTGCGCGCCACAGCCAGGTCAGATGGGCCTTGGCGATCACTTCGTACTCGTCGAAGCAGGTGCAAATGGCCTCACGAACCTCGGCTGTGTGGGCGTCGTTGAAGAACAGCGTGCCGGTGATGGCCGGGACACCGCCCACGTAGTCCTGCGAGCCTTGCTTGGTCAGCAGGCCGCCGGGAATGCGCATCTTCTCGGGATGCTCGCGCATCAGTTGTATCGGATCGAAGGGAAGATCGGTCATGGGGATTCCTTAGAATGCAGGCACCGGACCAGGTGGCGGCCGGCGAGTGATGAGCATGTACAAAATGCGAGCGAGAGCCGCCGCAGCACCAATCTCCTCGACTGGAATCTCGGACGGTTTGGGGTCGGGCTGGCTACAGTCACAACTCTCAGGCCCAATGACAACGAGCTTACTGTCGCTACCCGCAATCTGGACGTAAGCATCTTCTTGAGGTTTGTCGATCTTATCGGGTGGAAATTTTATTTCAACAACCTGCTTAATGTTGTCTTGGGTGGGCGGCTTGGTCGGATCGTTGACAATGATCACGTCGGGGCGACGCACCATGCCCATTCCTCTGAGGTAAGGCGAACCGTGGTCGGCCTCCCAGTGCTTCTTAATGAAGCCCGGCAGCCAGTCATGCGGTTTGGTGCCGACCGTCGAATCCATAATGGGCTCCGGCGGCTGTTTGGTCATGTCGTAATTGACCTCCGGCTTGTAGGGGCTTCGGTGTTCCAGTACGGCGTCCAATCCTGTTATCTGCCTGGATACACAGGACTGCTTAAGCGAGCGTCCGTCCATGCCGATGCCGGGATCATCCTTACATTTGCAGATGGCCGAGCACAGCACCTTCTTGTCTACGAAGTCCACGTTGGGCCGGTTGATTTTCACCACGGTGGTGGTGCCGTCTTGCGACATGCCTCCGGTCGCCATCGGCACGGAGGGTTTGATAGGTTCCGTCATGCCTGTCCAGAATCGGCAAGGTCGAAAGCCAGCCCCTCACTGGTATCGCGTTCGACCCACTGCGTGAAGCCCTCGGCGTCAGTGCTGCCGGCGAGATACTGGCCACCTGTGGATCGCACTCGAACCGGCTGCCCGGTGATGGGTTCGCCGGAGGCTCGATCCAGTACCTGGAAGCGACCACGGAATCGCTTGGTGCTGTCATCCAGCGGTTCATCCTGGTAGCCGGCCATCAAGCCCGGACCAATTGCACCCAAGCCCTTGGCCAACATGTCATCCGATGCGCCTCTATCTGCGTCTGGCGTCGCGCCGCTGGACGGTACCGTGCTGGTCAGCATCTGACTGGAAATCAAAATTGCGCCACAAGCGACCTTGCAGCCGTGGTAAGCGACGGCGCGGCCGTCATCTTTCAGGCTGTTGTCCCCTTGGCTAATCGGGAAAATTCCCTTGCAGCGTGGGCAGGCTACCATGTCGCCTACTCGCGCCCAGCCTTTACCCAGCGTATCGGTAGTCTGCGCGCAAGTGATGACACTGCCCCCGTGGCTGGTCGTGTCGCCAAGGACGATCAAGGATTGGCTCATGGATGGCCTCCGTCTGCCGATAGCGGGACATAGTTCCGGTCAAGCAGGCCCTTGATCGGCTCCTCGTCGCCGTACTACACGATCATCATTCCGTTGTGCATGGGGCCGGTGATGCGGTCACCATTGTCCAGTTCGCTGCCGACCAGGGCCATCATTCGCCCCTTGTAGAGCAAGGCCGCGCCGGCGCCGGAGACGATGCGGGCTTCGCCACCGTCTGGGTAACGCGCAATGTCCCCCACCAGCGCGACGCGCCCGCCCGCCGTGCGCAGGTCGCGGCTGGCGACGATCCGGCCGCCGCGCTCTGTGATCGAGCATTCGGTGGCGGCCGGATAGCGCCCCTTGACAGGCTTGGCTTCGAGTTGTGCGATGAACTCGGCGACGAGACGCTCGCCATAGGCTTCGGTGTATTCCATCAGGCCTCCTTCGGTGGTTATCGGGTACCGCGCCAGCGCGGCGGCGATGTTGACAAATGCGTCGAGCGAGAAGCGTTCCGTCGCGCCGCGTCGCAAGTCACTGATACGCGGCTGGATCTGCCCACAGATGCGCGCGGCTTCCTGCTGTGTCCAGTTATTGCTGGCCAGCAGCAACTGGATGCGCGCGATCAGAGCGGCGCGCAATTGCAGATTGGGGACACTGGGAAGCTTGCCGAGGTCGCTCGTTGTCATCGATGCATTATGCCATTATTGGAATGCCGTGCGGTGCCGTTCAGACATCGGACGTTCGATCCCGACTGTTCTGAATTACTGAGAGCGCGTTAAAGGATCGGCTTGCAGACTTTTGCTTGCGAACCGCTCAAGGCGCGCGTAGCAGCTTATAACGGGGTTTAGACTGTAAGAATCGGGCATGTCCCAAACCGCACGGTCGGTGCTGCCCAAGCGCAAACCCTTGTTAGTCATCAGCAGGTTCGAGAGTCCGAGCTGGTTGGGTACAGGCAATGGCGGCAAGCCTTTGATAAAGGAGAAGCGGGCGTCTTCCAGTACGTGATCCTTAGTTGCTGACCGCCCCCCAAGGCGACTGTTGAAAGGCCGCTTCGGGTCGGTATCGGCCCGTCGGGGCCACCTCTGGATTTTCAACCTGGCAACCTGCTATGCTGGCTCGACCGGCTGGATTCGGCCAGAAGCGGACTTATTGATCTACTGAAATTTCTTGCCTTTCGCGGCGTCTTTAAGGAAATATGCTTCTAGATTTGGTTGTTAACATCATTGGTCCCATTGCGGAAAAACGCTATCCAGCAGTACGCAAAGCGGTCAGGTGGTCTGGCGCGGTCATTCTGGGTGCATTGGCTCTCTACGTCGCATACTCGTTCGGTAATCCCCCCACAAAAAGAGCGCGATCAGAAGTAGAATTTTCTACTTAAGACACAGAAAGCTCTGCATGAAGACCTCCCGCTTTACCGACAGCCAGATCATCGCCATTCTCAAGCAAGCCGAAGCCGGCAGCCCTGTACCAGAGCTTTGCCGCGAGCATGGCATCAGCAACGCTACGTTCTACAAGTGGCGCTCCAAGTTCGGCGGCATGGATGCCTCGCTGATGGCACGCATGAAGGAGTT
>NZ_JBCHJF010000006.1:0-326090 GCF_039123635.1 Massilia sp. MP_M2 | reverse complement strand
AACTCCTTCATGCGTGCCATCAGCGAGGCATCCATGCCGCCGAACTTGGAGCGCCACTTGTAGAACGTAGCGTTGCTGATGCCATGCTCGCGGCACAGCTCTGGTAGAGGGCTGCCGGCTTCAGCTTGCTTGAGAATGGCGATGATCTGGCTGTCGGTAAAGCGGGAGGTCTTCATGCGGAGCTTTCTGTGTCTTAAGTAGAAAAATTCTACTTCTGATCGCGCTCTTTTTGTGGGGGGATTACCCAGCAATTGCGCAACGTACATGATAGATCGTTAATCTGAAAACCATTTATACTGTTTATACTATGATAAAGGGCCAAGTGAGCCTGCAAACGTCGGTTTGGGTAAGCGGGTATTTTCTATGGTACTGCTCACAACGGAACAGGGGAAAGCCTTTGAAATGTTGATAACTGTAGCAAGACGTCGTTGTTTGTCAACTTCCCGCAGTCGCAGCGCAAGCGGCCGCCTGAACACTAGAGTTCGATTTCCTCGCTCAGCACGACGCAATTACGTCCCGTATTCTTGGCCCGGTACAGCGCGACGTCCGCGCGTTGCAGCAGCACATCCGGATCGTCCGCTTCCTGTGCTGCCTGGATTGCGATGCCGACGCTGATCGTGACATGTCCCGTAGACGAACTCGCATGGGCGATGCCGAGTGCTTCGACTGCATCCCGCAGCGATTCGCCGATGCAGTACGCCTGGCCGGCGCCGGTATTGGGCAACACGATGGAGAATTCCTCACCACCATAGCGCGCCGCCAGGTCGCCGGTGCGGCGCGTGCCGGCCGCGAGCGCATGCGCGACCCGGGCCAGGCATGCGTCGCCAGCCTGGTGGCCATAGCGGTCATTGAATTTCTTGAAGTAGTCGACGTCGAGCATGATGACGGCAAGCGGCTGGCCAGCGCGGGCGGCCCGCGCGCATTCGCTGCGCAAGACCTCGTCGAAGCGGCGCCGATTCGCCAGGCCTGTCAGGCTGTCTGTGATGGACAGCGTTGCCAACTTGCGGTTGGCATCCTCGAGTTGCGCGGTGCGCTCGGCCACGCGCTGTTCCAGGCTGTCATGCAGCTTGGCGCTGGCGATCGAGATCATTGCCTGTGCACCGAGCATGCGCAGGAACGCGGCACGCTCATCGGTGAACGACGCTTCGGTCAGCCGGTTTTCAAAGTAGAGGACGCCGTCGATGCCGCCCCCGTGGCGAACCGGCAGGCACATGACGGAACGCGGCTGGTGTTGTCGTACATAGGGATCGGCGGCAAAGTCCGGGGCCTGCGCAATGTTGTCTTCGATGACTTCGGCGCCGGTACGGATGACGTAGCGCAGCAGCGACAGCGGGAATTGCGGGTCGCCGGCGGCGTCGAGATGAATCTGGCGGGACTGCAAAACGGTGATGACATCGCCGGCGATATCAGCTTCGAGCCGGTAGGCGCCGTCGGACAACAGCAGCAGGCGCGCCACCTGTGCACCTGCGTTTTCGCGCGCGATGGCGATCAGGCGTTGCAGCACGTTGCGCAGGCCCACCTCATTTGCCAAGGCCTGCGCCGCCTTGAGCAGCGAAGCCAGGTCGAGTGCGGCGCCGCCTTGCGTATGCGCTCCGGCATACGACTGCATCGCGCGTCCGTCCGCCTTTGACAGCAAGGCGCTGTGGCGCTCGCGCAGTTGCCTCACTTTGCCCTCCGCGCCCCACTGGGCGTAACAGGCGACGGCGTCCTTGATGAACACCGTCGCCACCCGCGGCTGCTCGTGCTCGAGCCAGCACTCGCCGCACAGCTCATTTCCCAGTGCCTGGACATTGACGCAGCCGGCGAGGGCGGCTTCGTCGATCGCCCGCTGGTAGCAACGCGTTGCCAACGCCAGGTCCTGCCGATAGCGAGCCATTTCGGCCCGCACCAGTGCGTGCCTGGCGCCGACGTTGTCCGGGCCATGCTCGGCCCACTTGGCGAGGTTGGCCTGTAACACTTCGATCTGGGCCAGCACGTCGTCCGCATCGGCGCGCGCGGGATCGCGCCGTAACGCGCGGATCCAGATCAGCGCCGCGTAAAAGCAGGTTTCGGGTACCTTGGCCTGGTTACGCATCATCCGGGTCACGATGTCGAGCTGACTGGCCAGCGCCTCGGCATCAGCGCAGTCGAACAGATAAGCGTTGCGGATCTTCCCTTGCAGGTAGTAGGCACGATACAAGCTCGATGCGCCATATTGTTCGAGGAAGCCGCTCTCGCTGAATACCGCGTCATCGTAGCTGTCGCTGCGCGGCGACAGGCCGATCAGGGACTTGATGGGTTGGATCGCCGCAGCCATGCAGCAATCAGCCATCGCCTGCTGGCCATTGGCGCGCATCAGCGCCAAGTCATGTTCGATGGCGTGCATCAGGTCCGGCAGGTAGTCGCCCAGGATGATCCGCTCGGTCGCGCGCACGGCCGCCACCACCCCGACCTGGACGAAGTCGCCGATTTCCAGGGCCCAGCCGAGTGCTTCCTCGTACAGCGCGTCGGAGCTGCGCAGCGGCTGCGTCCAGTGGTTGATCAGCGCCGCGAACATCAAGGCCGTCTGGGTGCGTGCCTGCAGGTTGGCGCGGCGCCTTGCCAGCGCCAGCGCCATCGCGCCAAAGCGGTGGCTGCGCGCGAGGTTGCCATCCTGCAGCGCCAAAATAGATGCGTAGGCGACGTAGGCGACCGCGCTGAAATCACTGCTGCCCCGCTGTATCGACAAATGCGTCATCCACAGCACCATCAGCTGGCACAGCTCCTGTTTGCCGGCGTAGTAGCAGGCCATCCACAGGCCGTGCATCATCTGCAGCGCCGCTACTGAAGCCGCATCGTGCATTTCGTCAGCCGCCAGCAAACCGTCGGGCATGCGCGCACTGCCCGAGTGCTCGATGTCGGCCAGGACATGCTCGAAGCGCGCCTCCTGTTGCGCCGTATGCTGAGGAATATCGAAGCCGAGCAGCGCCAGCCCCTCGCACAGCACCGCGATGGCATCCTGCAGCCGGCCCTGCAGCTGGTACTGGTGCGCCTGGACCAGGATGCTTCGCACCTGCAGCAGCGGAGCAGGGCTACGCGCCCGCACCTCCGGATAGATCGCCTCGGCGGCGTCGAACTGGCCGCACAGATAGGCCGCTTCCGCCGTGCCGAGTTGCAGGTCGAGCCAGAGTCCGGCGTGGCTTCGCCATGCGTCCACCGGCAGCAAGCCGAGGCCCGTGCGCATGTGCTCCAGTGTGGCCGTGAAGGCCGCCGAGCGCCGCGCCTTGGCACCAGCGCGCAGGTTCATCTCCGCCAGCTGTACGCGCTCGCCGGCGTCGATGATCAGCGCGCGGCTCGCGTTGAGCTGATCGACGATCTCGAATAGCCTCTCGTCCTGCCGTTCGCGCGGCGTTTGCCGCAAAAGGAGCCGGCCGATGCGCAGGTGGTTCAGCGCGCGCGTGTCCGTATCCGCGATCAAATAAGCGGCCTGCTGCACGCGGTCGTGCAGGAATCGGTAGCCGACCCCACTTTCGGTCGCGTCGGCGTCGACGTACTTGTAGCCGCCATCGAGCGGCTGGATCAATCCCGCGTCAAGCGACGGCCACAAGACCTGCTGGGCCTCCCATGGACTGCATTCGAGGACCAGCGCGAGCATATCGAGTGTGAAACGGCTGCCGATCGCCGACGCCAGTTGCAAGGGACGCTGCGTCACGGCCGGCAGGCGGCGGATTTTATCGACCAGCAGTTCGACGACGTTGTCGGTGTAGTCGGCCTCTTGAATCGCGGTAAGGTCCCACTCCCAGCTGTCACCATCGGCGCGGTAGCGCAGGTATCCTGCATCGTGGATCGAGCCAAGGAACTGGTTGAGAAAAAATGGGTTGCCGCCGGTCTTGGCGAAGCACAGTCGGGTCAGCGCGGCACAATCAGCCGGCGCAACGCGCACGGCCGCCGACACGATGCGTGCTACTTCAGGCTCGGTCAGCGCGCCCAGCACCAGCGTCAGGAGGTGCTGGCCACCGGCCAGCAGCCTGTCGCGCAGTGCGATCAAGGAATGAAGCGCAGCGGCATCGTTGTTGCGATAGGTGCCGATGAGAAGCACGTGACCCTTGTCGCGCGAGGTCATGAGCAGCTCGATCATCCGGAGCGTGGCCGCATCGGCCCATTGCAGGTCGTCGAGGAACAGCACCAGCGGGCGACCGGCGGTGGCGAACACGTCGACGAAACACGGGAACGCACGGTTCAGCCGAAGCTGAGCCTGTTCCGGCGCCATCGGGGGGACAGGCTCTGTGGGCCCAACGATCAGCGTCAGCTGGGGAATCAGTTCGACCATCACGCCCAGGCCTGCGCCCAAGCTCGTGCGCAGCCGCAAGGCCAATTGTCGCAACGATGCCTCGGGTCCACAGAGCAGCTGCCGCACCAGTTCCTGGAAAGCGTGGATCAGCGATGCGTATGGGACGTCGCGCCTGAACTGGTCGGATTTGCCTGCCAAAAAGCAGCCGCGCCGGGCAACGATCGGTTTCTGCACCTCGTTCACCACCGCTGATTTGCCGATGCCCGGATAACCCGCCACCAGGACCATTTCACGGCTTCCGGTAGCGCTGCGCTCGAATGCGCCGAGCAGCGCGGCGATCGCATCGGCGCGGCCGTGCAGCGTTTGCGGCACGAGGAAGCGGCCGTTGTGATCGGACAGCCCGAGCGCCTGCAGCGGTGACGCCGCGCGGCAGGATTCGAGGTCGCTGCGCAGACCTTGCAGGCTCTGGTAGCGCTGCTCGGCATTTTTCTCGAGCAGCCGCTGGACGATCGCCACCAGTTGGGCCGGCAACCCATCGAAAGCCGGATGCGACCAGTCGGGCGCGCGCGCGATGTGGCAATGCACCAGCTCCATCTCGTCGTCCGCCATGAAGGGCGGCTGTCCAGCGAGGAGTTCGTAAAAGGTCGCGCCGAGGGCATAGAAGTCGGCGCGGTAGTCGACCCGCCGGTTCATCCGCCCGG
The DNA here is from genome assembly GCF_039123635.1 of Massilia sp. MP_M2. NCBI lineage: Bacteria > Pseudomonadati > Pseudomonadota > Betaproteobacteria > Burkholderiales > Oxalobacteraceae > Massilia > Massilia sp. MP_M2. The sequence goes on along the minus strand of NZ_JBCHJF010000006.1, from coordinate 321,140 downwards.
TCTGTTCTGGCGCCATGTAGCGCAGCGTGCCTTCCAGGGAGCCGGGATTGACGATCGCCTGATTCTCGTGCGGCAGTTCGCTGGCGATGCCGAAATCGATCAGCTGGAGCAGGCGCCGCTCACCATTCCAAACCAGGTTGGACGGATTGATGTCCTTGTGGATCACACCCTGTCGGTGCACTTCCTCCAGCGCCGCGCACAGTTGCAGCGCGATGTCGAGGAAATCATCCACAGCCAGTGCGGACGTGCCCTTGGCCGCCGTGCGTGCGCGAAGCACCTTGTCGAGGGACAGACCGCCGGTATCCACCTGGATCATGGTCCAGCGCCCGCGGTGCAATTGCAGCGCAAGCGGACGCACCACGCCGGGATGACGGCAGCGCCGCGCGATCTCATATTCGCGTTTGAATTGCGCCAGCTGTTGAAACGATGGGACGGCTTGATTGGGAAGCTTGACGATGAGCGCGGCGCCATGGGCGCCACGGGCACGGTAGACTAGCGAGCGGGCGCTGTCGTGCAACTGTTCGATAATCTCGTGGTCGAAGAGGACGCTCATGGGCTGGGCTTGCAGTGTGCCGATGCCGGCTGGATCGCACTGGCAGGATTCGCCACAGTACCTGCGGGCAAGTATTATAGCAAGTGTATCCGCTTGCAGGTACGTCCACACCCCGCGCGCACGACATACGAACCGCCGTGACCGCGCAGCTATCCGGCGGGGCGTGAGCGGGAGCATGATGTCCGCCCCTTCTGCCGAATGGGCTCCTGTACCGGACGAGGCCTCCCCGCTGCCGATCTCGAAGCGCAATCCCCGCACCAGGCCATCGGCCAATCAGGCACTCCGGCTTCGCACATATTGCTACCCAACAGGATCTGGGCCGTATCCGGCACTTATGAGCAGGCTGGGCAGAAAGCTGGTCGAGCGCCTGGGCCGTTGAACGCCGTACCGTGCGCCAATGGCCCCTTTTATGGTGTCGTCGAGGGAGGGCTTAAGAATTTCTCTGCAATTCAAGACCTTAGCCAAGTAATTGATATTCGAGTGGGAGTAAAGTTTCCTTTATAAAAATCTTACTTGGGCTTCAAAAGGCTCGCTGCGGCGAGCTTTTTTGTTGGCTGAACGCTTCATTTTTGAATCTAAAGATGGAGCGTGTCTGGCAGTGCAATTATATGAACCAAGCCGAAGCCAAGCTTGATGTGGCCAATTACATCGCCGGCTTCTATAACTGCACGCGCTTGCATTCGGTATTATGCAATCTGCCACCCAGCGTCTATGAGGGAGCAGTGGCAGAGCAAGAACTTATCGTCGTTTCCGAGATTACTTCATCACTACAGTTACAAGGCCGGATCGGGATCGGGAAAATCAAAGTGATGCGCGTCGTTGCGCGAATAACTATCGGATAGCCGAGCGTGGCGTCCTTCATGGTATCGGAATAGATGGGCAGCTTGGAAAAGCAGTCATTTCATGAAGTTAGCTCGGTAATTGATCATCGAGTGGGAATGAGGTTGATTGCTCGAAGCAATCAGTGCTAGCAAAAATGCTCGCTTGGGTGCGCTTTTTTCGGTTCGGCAGGTCGACGACTTTTCTGTTGAGCGCGCTGGAAGATGTGCTGAAAAAAAACCGACATCACCATTGCTCTCTCGACACAAGACAGCCAAAAGTCGCCCCCGTACTAGGCGGCGAGCAAGATTTACCCTCCGTAAGAATTTCGTAAGACAGTATTTCCTTCGCCTCATTACAGTGCTTGGCAGCACGAAGCAGGTGCATGACCACGGCAGTTTCTGAGGAGGCAAACGATGAATGCAACACTTGAATGGCAGGACCAGCGCGAAGAACTGGCGCCTGCATCGGAAGAGATCCGCTCCGCACTGCGACGTGTGGTGACCAGTACGGCTTTCGCGCGAGCGCCTCGCATGTGCGCCCTGCTGTCATTTCTGATGGAAAAGAAGCTTGGCGGCGTCGACGGGGGACTGACTGAGTATGCAATCGGGATGCAATTGTTCAGGCGCGACCCGGTGGTCTACGACACCACGATCGATCCGGTTGTGCGGGTGCAGGTCGGCCGCTTGCGGACCCGCCTGGCCGCCTATTACGGCGCCCTGAAAGAGGTCGGCACGCTGCAAATCTGCATACCGGCAGGCAGCTATATGCCGGTACTGCGTCGCCTCGCACCGGATGTGCCGAAAACCGTCATCGAACGGATGGAACTGGCGCCGCTGCGTTGCCTGAGCCTCGATGAGCGCAATGGGGCGTTTGCCGGCGGGCTCGACGAAGAGCTGGGTTCACGCATGTTCGCGCGCTTTCCTGCCATGCTGCAGGTGCGCGAGCCCAACATCATCGGTATCGGCAATCGTGCCACCGGATTGCAGTTGCGCCTGGAAGGCAGCGTTCGCATCGAGCAGGCATTCGTGCGCGCATCGGTGCGGCTGGTCGACATGGCGGCGGGCCATACGGTCTGGACTACCCAATGCGATTCCAGCGGGGTACTCGGCATCGCCCTTCAAGAGGAACTGGCGAATACGATCTGTGACAAGCTGGCGGACCATCTCCGATCGCGGACGAATACCGCGTAATGGCATTCGTCCAGCGCTCATCGAGAGTCCGTTGATGTCAGGGAGCGTCTTTACTCCGGGAACATGGGTGGAATATTGCCTTCCTGGGGATCGATCGGTACGAGCTTGCCGTGGCGATAGTTGGGATTGGTATAAACAATGAAAAAATTGCCTACCGACGTATCGTCATTGTGGGGATTGAATACCTGGAGCGACAAATGCTCGGGCCCGGCGGTTGCTGTCAGATCGTCGGGGTTCTCAAGAAAATCGGCGCCTTGAATCGTCCAGCCATTGAGGGTGGATACAAAATCGAGCACATACAGCGTAAAAGTGGGCCGATCGCATTTGATTTCGCAGACTGGGGCGTCGATATAGCTGGTGCCGAAAAGCGGAGAGACGTACGTATAAAACGCAGCGATATTGTCGCCGACTTCCCGGAGTGAAACGTGAATCACGCGCTGTGCAATACCCGGTTTGAACTTATGCTCGGTCATTCTGTTCCTTGGTTGGTTTGGGTGAGTAAAACAAACGATGAATCGCGATAACCAATTGCTTGCAGCCGCTCCACCCCATTCTTCGCAGGGGCACCATTTTGCAGGCAATAATTGATCCGGACCCAGGGATCCAGGATTTGATAATTCTTTGTCGCTTGCGCGTCCGCTTTGAGCATGTCATGGGCCTGGCGGCATTTCTCCAATGTCGCATTGGTGTCGTTATCGGGCGGTTTGACCGACGCTGATAACAGCAGGCCCTCGGTCAGCGCCAGCCTGTTGGCCAGCGCGTCCGGGTTGGCCGTTGCCAGTAAGCGCAAGCTGGCGATGGCGCCGTCGAGTTCCGCCTTTCCCCGCGCCGCGTCGTGCGTGGCCAGGGCCAGACCAAGGCGCGAGCGCGCAATCGCCTCGCGCCGCGACCAGGTACCGTTTTTCGGGTCCATCGCCAACGCGGCGCGCAGTACGGCGTGGACCTCGATCAATTGGGGCAGCAGCGATTGCGCCTTTTTTGTTCGCGCCAGGATGCGTAGCCGTTCCTGGTCCATGTTGACCAGTTCAACGTGCCAGGCGCGGTTGCCCAGGTCGCGTGCCACCAGCGGCGCAAAATGCTGTTTCGCCGCGTCGTAGTCGTGCAAGGCAGCTGCGTCACGCCCCAGCGCGAGGCTGATCGCAGCCCGGTGCTGCAAGGCGCGCACCTGGCGATAGATCCACAGCGGCTCGCCAGGAAAGCGCGCGCACAGCCGCAGCACGACGGCCATCTCTTGCGCATACAGACGCTCGGCCTCGTCCAGTTCTCCCAGCGTTTCGCGCGCCGCCGCCAGCCACGAATAACTGTCTGCCAGTTCGGCTGCGACGTCCGCCGAGTCCGGCATGCGCGCCAGTGCGCGCTGTTTCAGTGCGATGGATGCGGCAAACTGCGGCGCCGCCAGCGCGGGATCGCCGCGCGACTGGGCCAGCGCGCCCAGATTGTTGTGCGCATAAGACTGTTCGACCCACCATTCGGGATTGTCCGGCTCCGCGCGGTTGAGCTGGTTGGCGAAGTCCAGGTAGGCTCCCAGCGACTGCTGGGCGGCGCGCCAGTCGTTGCGGTCCTTGTGGATCTGCGCCATCCAGTAAGCATTGGCGCCCAGGCTCTTGAGTACCTCCACATCGTGCGGTGCGAGACTGTGCTGACGGCTGAGGATTTTATGGGCTTCGGCGAAGGCATCCAGCGCTTGCTGCGACTGGCCGCGTGACCGGCTTACTTCCCCAATGGTCTGCAAGCCTTTGGCGCGCAGGGTCAGTGCGGGCAAGCTCAGGTCCTTGCCGTCCGAGCCGCGCAGGAATTGCAGCGCCTTGCCGCTGACGCTTTCGAGCAGATCGAGCTTGCCGAGCGGGCGCAGCTTGTCGGAAAAATCGCCCAGCATGAAGTCCATCAATGCCTCGGCCGCAACCCTGCGTTGCTCGGCCGCGCGGTTGGCCAGCATTGCGTTAATGCCCAGCACGCAGGCGAGCACGGCCAGCGACACGATCAGGATTGCCGCCCACTTGCGGGCGCGTGTACGTTGCTGCGCGCGCCGGGTCGATACGTCGATCAGTTCCAGTTCAAGGGGCGTGAGCGACCAGGCGCCGTCCTGCTGCAGCATTTTGGCTTCGTCCAGCAGCTTGCCGCGCGGCAGCAGCAAGTCGGCGGAGCGGCCGTCGTCGCGCCAGCGGGCGGCATGCTGGGCCAGCCTTCCGCGCACCGCCAGCGCACCGCGGTGGGCGGCAATCCAGTCGGTCATGCGTGGCCAGCGGCGCAGGATGGCGTCGTGGGCGATGCCGAACACTGGCGTTCCTGCCAGCAAGTCGCTCACGAACAATCGCGCTTCGATGAGCGCCATCACCGCCTGGCGCGCCGGTTCACCGCGCAAACTGGCCCATGGCGCGCGCTGGCTCGTGACATTGACGCCGTCGCCCGATAACACCGTTACCAGCGACATGATGTGCGCCAGGCTGTCGCGCTGGCCGTCATCCATCGCCAGCACCACCGCTTCGGCGCGCTGGCCGATCGCGCCTTCGAGGTCGCCGAGGCGGTCGAAGGCATCGAAGCTCAGCTCGCCTTCGCTGCTGCGCATCCGGTACAACTCTTCCAGGCAATACTGCAGCAGTGGCAGCGCTTCCGGGCTGGCAGCCGCGCTGGCGCACAGCACTTCGTCGAGACCTGCGCCGCTGACCGGATCGGTGCCGAAGCTCAAGCCCGCGGCAGCGGCGGGCCGCCGGATCATCTGCGCGATGTCGCGTACACCGGGCGGCTCCAGGTCGACGTGTCCGCCATGGCGTTTGCATTCGGTCAGCAGGCGATACTGGGCGATGCTGGGATAAAAATCGTTGCGGCAGGCGATGACGATCAGTGCGACACGGCTGCGCGCCAGCTGTTCCAGCGTGTGCAGAAATGCCAGCCGTTCCGGCTCGTCGATGCGTGCAAGGTTGAACAGGGCTTCGAAACGGTCGATGAAGATGGCAAAGCGCACCCCTGGTCGCGCCTGCGAGGGCAGGGCAGCTTCGAGCGCGGCGATGACGCTCGCGCAATCGGTTTCCAGGCGCGCACCCAGCGCCACCGCATTTTCTCCGGTGAAGGCCCAGCGGTCTTCCCACTGCAGATCGATCAGGGCGCCCGCCAGCGCGGTGAACAGGGTTTGTCGTCCTTGGTCGAAGACGTCGAAGGTGGTGCTGGCGACTATGGCCGCATCCATGCCCGGCCCGACGCGCTGTAACGCCGGCAGCAGGCCAGCCTGCACCAGCGAGGTCTTGCCGGAGCCGCTTGGCCCCAGGATCAGCAGCAGCGACAGCCCGGTGCGCACCTGCGCACCGGCCGCCTCGACCAACTGCCCGATGGCGTCGTCGCGCCCGAAAAACACCTCGGCATGGGCCTCGTCAAAAGCAAGCAGGCCGCGAAAAGGCGAACCGGTATGCCACCGTTTGCGGCCAGGGTCGGGCATCGTGCTGAAATCAAGTGGCGCCACCGTACGGTAGCCGCGCATGCGGATGGTTTCGATGTAGCGCGGACTGCTGGCGCTGTCGCCCAGCACGCGGCGCAGCTGGGCGACTGTCTTGTGCAAGGGGCTGTCGCCCGAGACGGTGCTGCCCCAGCACTGCGTGAGCAGTTCGTCGCCACTCACCACGGCGCCGCGCGCGCTGCAAAGGGCAAGCAATAACGCCATCGTGCGCGGCTCCATCTGGCGCTTGTCGTCCGCCATGGCAATCGAATTGGCGCTGGGATCGACCAGCCAATCGCCGAAGCGAAACGGCGCCTTCATGCGGGAGGCATGGCCGGCGTGGAGGAGTCGACTGTGGCGCGCGCTGCGGTCATGTGTTCCGGTGAGAATGATTGCCAAAAGTTCCTGATGGTAACACCGGCAAGCGGTATTTGGTGGTTGTCAAGCAACGACAAAAATGCCTGCCTGATACCGCGTTGATACTTGTGTTACGCCAAATCGCACTCCTACCATCGATTCCGATCAAGGCGATGTACCGAGCGGATTTTAATCCAACAATAGTGAGGGTGTGATGGCAGACAGCTTGCAAAAATGGGTGGGACGAAATCGTCCGCCGCGTGTCCAGATTACCTACGATGTCGAAATCGGCGGCGCCGTCGAAAAGAAAGAACTGCCGCTGGTGGTGGGCCTCCTGGCCGACCTGTCCGGCCAACCGCTGATCGCGCCGCCCAAACTCAAGGCGCGCCGCCTGGTCGACATCGACCGCGACAATTTCAACGAGGTGATGCAGAAGATCGCCCCGCGTCTTGACCTGTCGGTGCCCGACACCATGCCTGGCAAGGATGGCAGCCTGAAGATCGAGCTCAATTTCAGGAACTTCGACGACTTTCATCCCGAGTCCATCGTCAAGCAGGTGCCGCGCCTGGCCAAGCTGCTGGAAGTGCGTCAGCAACTGCGCGACCTGCTCGGCAAGCTCGATGGCAACGATGAACTCGATGCGCTGCTGGAAAAGATCGTGCAAAACTCGGAAGAACTGAAGGCCCTGCAGGCCGACGACGGCGCGCCGAAAGCCGAGGCGCCCGCCGCCGAAGGCGCCGAACCGGTCGCTTCCTGAGAGCGCGCTGCTCTATTCACCTTTCAGAAAGAATCACCATGGCCAGCACTCAAGCCGCTCAGTCCGGCGCCAGCACCACCAACGCGGACATGTCGCTGTTGGACCGCATCGTCCACGAAGGAAAAATGGCGGTCGAACCCTCGCAGAACGCCTACGCGCGCACCCTGCTCGGGCAATTCGCCACCCAGGTACTCGACGAGGGCATGAAAACCTCGCCCGACAAGGGCATCGTCGCCACCATCAATGAACGCGTCGCCCAGATCGACCAGATCCTCAGCGACCAGGTCAACGCCATCATGCACCACGAAGGTTTCCAGGCGCTGGAAGGCTCCTGGCGCGGCCTGCATGACATGGTGATGGGCACCGAGACCAGCAGCAAGCTGAAACTGCGGCTGCTGAACGTGTCGAAAAAAGAGCTGCTGAAAGACCTGGAAGGCGCGGTCGATCACGACATGAGCGTGCTGTTCAAGAAGATCTACGAAGAAGAATACGGCACCCATGGCGGCAACCCGTATTCGCTGTTCATCGGCGACTATTATTTTGGCCGCCACCCGCAGGACATGGCCCTGCTCGAGCGCCTGTCGAAAGTCGCCGCAGCAGCTCATGCACCGTTCATTTCGGCCGCAGCACCGTCGCTGTTCGACATGGCGTCGTTCACCGAACTGGGCGTTCCGCGCGACATGTCGAAAATTTTTGATAGCGCAGAGCTGACTTCCTGGCGCGGTTTCCGTGAATCGGAGGATTCGCGCTACGTCGCGCTGGTGCTGCCGCGCTATGCCGCCCGCCTGCCATACGGCGCCAAAACGAATCCGGTCGAATCGTTCGCATTTGAAGAAAACGTCGACGGCACCAATCACGACAAATACCTGTGGTCGAACTCGGCGTATCAACTGGGTCTGCGCATCACCGACTCTTTCGCCAAGCACAGCTGGACGACAGCGATTCGCGGCGTCGAAGGCGGCGGCCAGATCACCGGCATGACCGCGCATTCGTTCAAGACGGACGAGGGCGACGTGGTGCTGAAATGTCCGACCGAGGTGTCGATCACCGACCGGCGCGAGAAGGAGCTCAATGACCTGGGGTTCATCGCGGTGGTCAATGCGAAGGGGACGGACACGGCGGCGTTCTTCGGCGGGCAGTCGGTGAACAAGCCGAAGCTGTACAACCTGGATGCGGCGAATGCGAATGCGGCCTTGTCGTCGCGGTTGCCGTATGTGCTGGCCGCGTCGCGGTTTGCGCATTATCTCAAGGTGATTATGCGGGACAAGATCGGGAGCTTCCAGACGCGTACCGATGTCGAGAATTTTCTGAATAACTGGCTTAGCAGCTACGTGCTACTCAGTGCCAATGCGACCCAGGGCGAAAAGGCGCGTTTCCCGCTCTCCGAGGGGCGCGTCGATGTGACCGAAATCGCCGGCAAGCCAGGCGCTTATTCGGCCACCGTGTTCCTCAAACCGCACTTCCAGATGGAAGAGCTGACGACGTCGATTCGCCTGGTGGCGCAATTGCCTGCGGCAGTGGCGTGAGGTCCATCTGATCGACCGTTTCACAGGGCGGTTCAGTCATTTTTCGCACGGCACGCGCCACAGGCGCTGCCGCTGCATTCTTCTTAGGGGAGTTTCGCATGTCGGACGTTCTTATCCTGGACCTGGGCACCACCATCAAGGGCAACTGCACCATTACCGGCTATGCCGACAAGATCATCGTCAGCTCGTTTTCGCACAATGCTTATCTGCCGATGGGCAGCGACGCTGGCAATACCGAGCGCACGATGGGCCGCGCGGTGCTGTCGGAGATGTCGTTTTCGAAGTCATCGGACCTGGCGACGACGGAATTGTTCAAGGCGTGCACGCAGGGAACCAAGATCGGTCCTGCCAAGCTCAATATTGGTCGGGTTGAAAACGGCGTCTACATGAATTTCATGACCTATGAAATGGACAACGCCATGATTTCCCAAATGAGCTGCAGTGGCGGAGGTGGCGTGCCGAACGATGCGTTCTCGATCAACTTCACGAAGATCAAGGCGGACTTTACGCAGCAGAAGACGGATTCGTCGGCTAAGGGTACGGGCACCTGGAACTGGAATCTGGAGACGATGAAGGCGGACTGAAGGCTGCGATGAGGGCGCGTTCGCGCGGCAAGCGACTGGTCTCCAGTGACAGGCGGTCGCCTCCAGGCGCCGAGAAAAGCTTGCTGTATTGCAAATTTCAACGAAAGGTGCATCCAATGCCGATTGTCGAAGGGGGAGTCGAGGTCGCCCGGGAGCTCAGTCTCTACTTAACAAAACTGGCGAAATACGAGGCACTGCTGGCGGAGTTTGAGCAAGGAAAAAATAGAAGCGACTGCGCGCTCGCACAGCATGCGCGGGATATGGCGCGGTATGTACACGCGATCCATGCCTGGAACGCGGATCGGTCCCTTGGCACCCCAACATCAGGACGCCCGGTCAGCCCTGGCTTGCCGCCGGCGCCATTCGTCGGCGCGAAACCGTTGAAACCGACAATGCCACTGGGCTATCAAATATATGGCAACCGGACCGCACCTAAATTACCAGCGCCCGGCAAAGGTCAGAGCTATCACGAGGCGAGGGTGGGCGCCGACCGCAAGGGCGGCGCCGGCCAACATCGCATTGTGGTTCTTGCCGATGACAACACTGGGAACGTGTACGCCAGATACTCGACGAGTGATCATTACGGCGACAATGCCCGGTCTACCAGAGCCAGTTGGAGTAAGTTTTGATGATCACCCGGTTGATGGCAATACGCGGGTGGACAAGTCGTGCAGACATCATGGCAGAACCTGGCGAGCACAACGCAGTGAAGTCGGGGTCGGGAATCGGGGAATCGGGGTCAAGAATCGAGAATCGGAGAATCGGGGTCAGGTCTGACTTTCAGACACGAACACGTCTTTACATCATTCAGACACGAACAAATTATTCGCCAATCCTAAATTGTCTGCGGTAAAAACACATGCCCGCCCACGACCCCCACCTCGAACACTACCGCCGCGAACTGAGCTACCTGCGCACCGAATCGGCCCACTTCGCCGCCCGCTATCCCAAACTCGCGCGCAGCCTGGTACTGACTGACGCCGAGTCCGCCGATCCGCACATCCAGCACCTGATTGAATCGGTCGCCTTCCTCACCGCCGGCGTGCACCGCGAGCTCGATCGCGTGGCGCCGGCCGCCGCCGCCGCCATCCTCGACAACCTCTGTCCAAGCCTCGCGCAGCCGGTGCCGTCGATGACCATCATGCAGATGAGCCTTGATCCAGCCCAGGGCAAGGTCACTGCAGGCAGCCGGGTAGCGCGGGGCACGCTGCTGTCAACCACGGCGCTGTCCGGCGTGCCATGCCGCTTCCAGGTCGGCTGGAACACCACCTTGTGGCCGCTCCAGGTTCAAGAAGTGGTGCGCGAGAATGCGCACAGCATGCGCATCAAGGTACGCGCCGATGCCGGTGTCGATGTCGCGGAGCTGGAAGTGGACAGCCTGCGCCTGCACCTGGCGGGCGAGCAATTGACGACCATGCCGCTGCACGAGCTGCTGCTGACGGACCTCGACTACGTCGAAGTGATCGGCGCGGGCCGCGTGCATCACCTGTCTGCGGACTGTTTGCAGGAAGCGGGCTTCGATGAAGACCAGCTGCTGCTGGCCAGCCCGGCCCACGCCCATCCGGCCTACAGCCTGCTGCAGGAATACTTCGCCTTTCCCCGCAAGTTCCAGTTTTTCGATTTGCATGGGTTGCGCGGAACACTTGGCAGCGGCGGCGGTTTCAGCCTGCGCTTCGTGTTCAGCCGCGGCGCCAGCACCCTCGAATTGCTGCGGCCCGAACACGTGCGCCTGAACTGCGTCCCCGCAGTCAACCTGTTTCCCGTCACCAGCGAGCCGATCGCCTACGATCAGCGTCATTACGAATACCTGTTGATCCCGAACCGCCGGCGCGACGCCACCACTGAAGTCCATTCCGTCGTGGCGGTGACCTTGTCCGATCCGCGTAGCGAGAAGAGCGAAGCCATCCCCAGCGCGTTTGCCGATACGGGCAGCGAGGGCGACACCGATGGCCTGCGTGGTAACGCGCCGCTCACCTGGACCATGCGCCGCAGCGCCAGCCTGCGGCCCGGCATCGCAGGCAGCGACGTCCACCTGGGCTTCGTCGACCGTCGCGATGTGCGCGCACAGACCACGACCCCGGTCATCTACGCCAGCCTGCTGTGCACCAACCGTCAGCTGGCCAGCCAGGTGATGCCGAACACGCGTTTCCAGGGCGAGGGGATGGCGGCGTCCACCGACATTCGCGCTCTCTACCAGCCGAGCGACCAGCGAGCGCCGACCATGGACAGCGAATCGCTGTGGGCGCTGGCCTCGCTGCTGCGCCTGAATCACCGCTCGCTGGTCGACGACAACGCGGATGCCGTCACCTTGCGCGAGATGCTGGGCCTGTTCGCCAGCGACAATGCACGCGATGCGAAGCAGATCATGGGCGTCAAGCGCGTCGCCACCAAACCTGGCACGGCGCGCATTCCGGGCATGGCAGGCAAGGGCAGCTGGCGCGGACATTGCCGCGGCACCGACATCGTCATCGAATTCGATGCCGACTGCTTCGCCGGATCATCCGCGCTGATGCTGGCCGGCGTGCTGGCGCGTTTCTTTGCGCTGTACACGACGGCAAACTCGTTCGTGCGGCTGACCGTGCGGCGTGGGGAAGAGGACTGGATGACGTGGCCGCCGATGACGGGGCGGCAGGCGCTGGTGTGAGCTGCGGCTGATACGCCGCTGATACTTGTGTTACGTGCCTTGCGCCTCCTACGATCACTGCCGACTCACGCTCGTTTCACCAGCGCCCATCACGTGCACGACATACATGCATCTACAGCCTACCAGCATGCCGCTTCCCCTGTTCGACCGCTTCGGCGGTCCTCTGTCCGCTCCGGACGTGGCGCTGACGCCCGTCCAGGCCCTGCGGCTATCACTGCGCCGCGATCTCACGCGGTTGTTCAATGTGCGCAACCGGTTGACGGTCGACGAATTCCTGAACGGCGCGCCGACATCGCTCGATTACGGCTTGCCCGACACGCTGCACCTGTCGGCGCAATCGGCCACCGACCTGCAACGCTGGCAGCAGGTGGTCGTGCGCGCTATCGCCCTGTACGAACCGCGCCTGCGCCAGGTCAGCGTCAAGGTGGCGCCCGCCACCGACTGGCCAACCATGGCCTGGGCGCAGATTGCGGCGACCGCGATCCTCGGCGGCGAACGTGTGCAATTTCAGTTTGAAGCGGGTCTGACCAATCGCGCCTCGCCATGGAAACGCAATGCCTGACCTGATTGCCGAGCTGCTGCGCGCGCCGCAGCAATTTGATCTGTTCCAGGCCATCCACCTGCTCGAACGGGCCGCGCCGGAGCGCTCCCCCGTGGGCACTGGCGTCGGCATGGACGAGGCGGTACGCCTGGCGGCCCACGTCGACATGGCCTTTGCGCCAAGCGATATCGCCCGCCTGGAAGAACACCCGCAACCTGGACCACAATGGGTGCTGAGCACGCCCGTCCTGAGTCTGGCCGGCGCTCAGGGGCCACTGGCCGCCCCGTTCACCGAACTGCTGCTGGAACGCCGCGCCCAGCGCGATCGGGCCGGGCTCGATTTTCTCGACATCTTCAACGGGCGCCTGCTGGGCTTTCGCCACCGCGCGCGGGCCAATATGCACCTGGCGCTGCAACCGGCCGGCGCCAATCCGCTGCTGACCGTGATGGACCGGTTGTCTGGCCTTGGCCGGGCCTCGGGCGCGCGCGGCCCGGCAGGGGAGGCGGCATGGTTGCGCCATGCGGGCTTGCAGAACGCTGCGCCGCGCTCGCTGGCAAGCCTGCTGCTTGTATTGCGCGACCGTCTTGGCGTGCGCTTCACCGGCGAGCAGTTCGTTGGCGGCTGGCATGCGCTGGCGCCGAACGAGCGCGCCAGGCTGGCGGGCAGCCGTACGGGTCGCTCCGGCCGGCGCGCGGCCAGCCCTGGCGTGAGCCTGGGCGGCCGCGCCTGGGATCAGGCGGCCGGCATCGCCTTGCGCGCGCCGCTGCTTGACCGGGCCCGGTTCGCGGCGCTGCTGCCGGGCGGCGCGCGCTTTGGCCTGCTCGGCTGGCTGGTGGCGCGCCATCTACAAGCCGATTTCACCGTGACCTTGACCCTGGCCCTGAACGAAGCGCCCGCGAGCCGGCTTGGCGCCGGCGCCCTGATGCCGCCACGGCTCGGACGCAGCGTATGGCTGTCCAGCCGCAGCGGCGCCGCCGCCACCTACCGGCATGCCCGCTTCGCGCTGGCTGCCCACGTCACCCAGGACACTTGAGCGCCATGGACATCGACATCCGCACCTTGCTAAGCCGCCTGAATCCCGAGTGCAAGCGCGCCATGGGCGTGGCGGCGGAACTGTGCGTGGCGCAGACCCATTTCAACGTCGAGGTCGAGCATTTTCTGGTCGCCTTGCTCGACGCCGGCGCCCCCGATCTGCTGCTGCTATTGAAGCAGTTCGACGTCGATGCAGCGGCGGTGCGTACCCAGGCGCAAGCGTGCCTGGACGGATTTAAACGGGGCAACGGACGCACGCCGGCGCTGTCGCCAAATTTCAAGGCGCTGTTCCAGGAAGCCTGGATCAGCAGTTCCATGCTCCTGGGCGGTGGGCAGATCCGCTCCGGCACGGTGCTGCTGGCGCTGCTGGAGCAGGACAGCCTGCGCGGCATGCTGATCGAGACGGCGCCTGCCTTGCTGGCGATTGCGCGCGAACGGTTGAAGACGACGCTGCCGTCCCTGCTCGCCGCCTCGACGGAAGATGCGGGGGCAAGGGATGCAGCTGCGGATGCGCCAAAGATGGCAGGCACGGTGGGCGCCACGCCCTCGCTCGACCTGTACACGGTCGACATGACGGCGCAAGCCCGCGCCGGCAGGATCGACCCGGTGCGCGGCCGCAATGCTGAAATTCGCCAGATCATCGACATCCTGCTGCGCCGCCGCCAGAACAATCCGATCCTGACGGGCGAGGCGGGTGTCGGCAAGACCGCCGTCGTCGAGGGTTTTGCGCTGCGCATCGCTGAAGGCAGCGTGCCGGCGGTGCTGGCCGACGTGCGTGTCTGTTCGCTCGACCTGGCCCTGCTGCAGGCTGGCGCGGGCGTGCGCGGTGAATTCGAGCAGCGTTTGAAATCGGTGATCGCCGAGGTGCGCGCCGCTGCTACGCCGGTGATCCTGTTCATCGACGAGGCGCACCAGTTGATCGGCGCCGGCGGCAGCGAAGGGCAGGGCGACGCCGCCAATCTGCTCAAGCCCGCGCTGGCGCGGGGCGAATTGCGCACCATCGCCGCCACCACCTGGGCCGAATACAAGAAGCACGTCGAGCGCGATCCGGCGCTGGCGCGGCGTTTTCAGGTGGTGAAAGTCGAGGAGCCGTCGCCGGAAGCGGCCATCGGCATGCTGCGCGGGATGGTGGCTACTCTCGAGCGGCACCACAAGGTCGAGATCCTGGACGCCGCCGTCATCGACGCGGTACGCCTGTCGCAGCGCTATATCGCGGGCCGCCAGCTACCCGACAAGGCGATCAGTGTGCTCGACACGGCCTGCGCGCGCGTCGCGATCGCACTGGCGGGCACGCCGCCACAACTCGAAGCTCTGGCGCACGAGATCGTGCTGGCAACCGAACACCTGCGCCTGCTGCGCGGCCAACTGGCGCGCGGCGAGGGTGAGTCCAGGGATGCCGAAAGCGGGGCAAACGAGCTGACACGCTTGATGCACAAGCATGCGGCGCTTGCCGCCAAGGTGGCCGACGAACGTCGCGCCGTCGAAGAGATCCTGGCGTTGCGGCGCCAGATCGCGGCGCAGGTGGACAGCGGCAATCTTGATGAGAACACAGAGGCCGATGCCGCCCAGCTGCAGCGCCTCACCAAAGGGCTGGAAACCATCCAGGACGACGAGGCCCTGGTGCCGGTGTACGTCGACTCCGCCATGGTCGCCGGCGTCATCTCCGGCTGGACCGGCATCCCGGTGGGGAAAATGCTGGCCGACGAGGTGCACACGGTGCTGCAGCTGCACGAGCGCCTGTGCGAGCGGGTGGTGGGGCAGGACCAGGCGCTGGACGCCATCGCGCGCCGGATTCGCACCTTCCGCGCGGAGCTGGACGATCCGGGCAAACCGGTGGGCGTCTTCATGCTGGTCGGCCCCAGCGGCGTGGGCAAGACCGAGACGGCCTGTGCGCTCGCAGACATGCTGTACGGCGGCGAGCGCAACATGATCACGATTAACATGTCGGAGTTTCAGGAGGCGCACACCATCTCCAGCCTGAAAGGGGCGCCGCCTGGCTATGTCGGCTACGGCCAGGGCGGCGTGCTGACCGAGGCGGTGCGACGCCGTCCGTACAGCGTAGTGCTGCTCGACGAAATGGAAAAGGCGCATCCGGATGTGCTCGAACTGTTCTTCCAGGTATTCGACAAGGGCAGCATGGAAGATGGCGAAGGGGTGCCGATCGACTTCAAACACACGCTGATTCTATTGACCTCGAATGCGGCCCAGGACGTCATTACCCAGGCCTGCGCTGCCGCCAGTGGCGCGCCGCCCGATCATGCGACGCTGGTCGAACAGCTGCGTCCGGCCCTGCTGCGCCAGTTCAGCCCGGCGTTCATGGGGCGTGTGGTGCTGGTGCCGTATTACCCGCTGCAAGACGCCGAGATCGGTGTCATCGTCGACATGAAGCTGGCCAAACTGGCCGATCGCTTTGCCGGCAACCACGGTGCGCGCTTCAGCTGGGACGACGCCGTCACCGCCGTCATCACGGCGCGCTGCACGGAAGTCGATAGCGGCGCGCGCAATATCGATTTCATCCTCACGCAGACGGTGCTGCCGCAGTTGTCGACGCTGGTGCTCGAGCGGATCGCCACCGCGTCACCCTTCTCGGCCGTGCACATGACGGTAGCAGGGCGCGATTTTCAGTACGCCTTCCGCGACACCCTGCGGGGTGCGCCGTGAAGGACGGCTTCAAACAGGGCGGCCTGCTGCGCGTCAGCTCGGCGCTGGGCGCGGACGACCTGCTGCTCGACAGCATGGAGGGCAGCGAAGGCATCTCCGAGCTGTTCAGCTTTACCTTGCACATGCGCTCGGCCAGCACCAGCCTCGATGCTGCTGCGCTGATCGGCAAACCGATGACGGCGACGATTGCGGGCAAGCGCTACGTGAGCGGCATCGTCATCCGCTTCGTGCAGAGCGGCCAGGATCAGGATTTCGCCCTGTACGAGGCGGAGCTGGCGCCCATGCTGTGGCTGTTGACACTGTCGCGCGACCGCAAGATTTTTCCGAACCTGGGCGTCGATGCGGTGGTCAAGGCGGTGCTCTCGAGTTTTGGCATCGTGTTTGAATCCAGGCTCGCGGCCAGCTACGCCAGCGTCGACTATTGCGTTCAGTACGACGAGACGGCGTTCGATTTCATCTCGCGCCTGATGGAAGGCGCCGGCATCTTCTACTTTTTCACCTTCGCCGACGGCGCCCACACCATGGTGCTGGCCGATGCCGTGGGCCAGCTGGCCGACTGCCCGGGTGGCGGCGACAAGGTCCGCTTCTGGCCGGCCACCGGCATGCAGCAGCCAACCGACGCGGTGACCCGCTTCGCGCATGAGCACCGTATCGTGCTGCAGAAAGCCACCGTCAACGACTACGATTTCATCACCCCCGACACCACCCTGGAAGGCAGTTATGCAGCCGCCGGCGGCAGCGGCGCCGTCTATGAATTCGCTACCGGCCATCCAACTGTCGCCGCCGCCCGCGCGCTGGCGCAGTTGCGCGTTGAAGCAGGGCAGGTCGCGGCGCAGGCGCTGCGCGGGGACAGCCACTGCAGTGCATTTGCCGCTGGCACGCGCTTCACGATGTCGGGCCACTTCATGAGCGCGCTGAACGCCGCCTTCATCTTGCGCCGGGTGCACCACACGGTGCGCGGCGACCTGTACACCAACAGTTTCGACGCCTTTCCGGCCAGCGCGCCGTTTCGCTCGCCCCTGGCGACAGTGCGCCCGCGCGTAGTCGGTTGCGAAACGGCGCGCGTGGTGGGCCCTAGCGGCGAGGAAATCTGGACCGACCAGCATGGCCGCGTCAAGGTGCACTTTCCGTGGGACCGCGATGCCGTGGACGACAAGCGCGCACCGTGGATCCGGGTCGCGCAGGCGGCCGCCGGCAAGGGCGTCGGCGCCTGGTTCCTGCCGCGGGTGGGGCACGAGGTGGTGATCAGCTACATCCAGGGCGACCCGGACCGCCCCCTGGTCACGGGCAGCGTCTACAACGGCAGCAATACCACGCCGGCGACCCTGCCTGCGAATCAGACCCAGTCGATGATCCGCACCCTGTCGTCCAAACAGGGCAGTGCCGGCAACGAGCTGCGTTTTGAAGACAAAAAGGACAGCGAGGAGCTGTATCTGCATGCGCAGAAGGACATGCTGATCGAAATTGAGGATGGCTTGACGACCACTGTAAAAAAAGGCGCGCAGTTGCACACGCTGGAAGAGGGCGATCGCACGCTCGAACTCAAGAAGGGGAACGACACCTACAAGGTGGCGGGCACCCGCGCCGTGACCGTCACCGGCGCCGAAACCCATGCCAACGAAGCGGCCTTCAGCCACACCGTCAAGGGCAACTACTCCCTCACCATCGACGGCGATTTCACCATCACCGTCAAGGGCGCCATCAAGGTCACCGGCGACGCCGCCATGACGCTCAAGGCCAGCGCCGACCTGGTGTGCGAGGCCGGCGCGGACCTGGTCGGCAAGGCCGGCAAGGCGCTGACCCACAAGGCTGGAATGAAGATCGATAACCAGGCGCCCATCATCAACAGCAAGGCCGATGCGACCCAGACCGTGGAAGCGGGCGCCATGTTGACGCTCAAGGGCGCGACAGCGAAGGTGAACTGATGGATGCCGACCCTGGCGCCCCGGTCAGTATCGAGCCGGTCACCATCGAAGAGCGCAGCGCCGACGGCAGCCTGCTCCTGCGCAGCAGCATGGCTGGTGGCCTGCTGCATGGGCTGCTGGAGCAATTTGGCGTGGGCGGGCGGCCCGCCATGACGGCGTATTTTGAAGCGGGCAAGCTGCACGGCGCCATGGCCGTCTATGACGAAGCCGGGGTGCTGGTCCAGCGCAGCAGTTACCGGCGCGGGCTGCCGCACGGCCTGATCGAAACCTTCGTGCACGGTCGCCGGGTAGCGGCGCAGACCATGTCCGATGGCGTGGCCAGCGGGCCGTCGCTGTCGTTCGACGAAGCGGGTCAGATGACCGCGCGGCTGCAGCTGCTGGCCGGCCAGCTGGAAGGCGAAGCGCAGTTCTTCCACGAAGGCCGTCAGGTGCGCAGCGCCCGCTACCGCGCCGGCTTGCTGGACGGCGAGTCAGGCGACTTCGACGCCGACGGCCAGGTGGTGCAGCGCTGCACCTACCGCGCCAACCTGCTGCACGGCGCCGTGCGGCGCTACTGGCCCGACGGATCCCTGATGGAGGAAGTGTTCTACCACGACGGCGTGCCGCTGGCGCCGCCGGTGCGGTTCGACCAGCAGGGCAAGCGCATCGGCGCGGCAGAAGCGCCGCCGGCCCTGATCGAGCGTCTGAAACGCATGGTGCGGGGGGATTGATGGGCCAACTGGTATGCGCGGGCGCGCTGCTCAAATGTTCGTTCGGCGCGGCGCCGGGCGCGTTGGCCGTGCTGCCGCTGAACGCCGTGCTGACCGGCGCCGCCGACGCCACGATCATGGACAACAAACCGCTGGTCAACATCGCCTCCTTCGTCATGTGCAAGTCGCTGGGCAATCCTGCGGTGGCGGCGGCCACCGCAGCGGCAATGGGCGCGCTGGTGCCGATGCCCTGCGTACCGGTGACGGGCGCACCGTGGGTACCGGGCGCGCCGACCGTCCTGATCGGGAATATGGCGGCGCTGACCATGGCCTCCAAGTTGATGTGCAGCTTTGGCGGTGTCATCGAAATCACGATGCCGGGGCAAACCACGGTGCTGCTGCCATGAGGCCACTACGCAATGAAAGGCAATGATGGATACCGTTTTCACCCTGACGCCGCGACTGATGGTGGTTGGCCTGTTCGCCTTTGTTTGCCTGCTGGTGCTGCTGTTCGCACTCGGTTATATGCTCGGTCACGGTGGCGTAGCGACATGCGCGCCGCGTTGACTGGGGCGGTGCGTTGCGCCTGGCTGGCCGCAGCCTGTCTGCTGGCTGGCTGCAGCATGTTCGGTGGCACGAAGGCGGTCAAGCCGGACTGGAAGACGCTGCACGTCATCACCGCGCCTGACGCCAACAACAACAGCCCGCTGGCGATCGACGTTGTCCTGATCACCGAGCGCGCCCTGGTTGACGGTGTATCCGCCCTGACTGCAGCCCAGTACTTCGCAGCGCGTGACGACATGCGGCGCAGCCAGCCCGGCGCGCTGGTGGTGCAGTCGCTGGAATTGGTGCCGGGCCAGTCGTTCGAGATCGACCCGAAACCGTTTCGTGCAAAAAAGGGCTGGGCGGCGCTGATGTTCGCCAATTACGGCACGCCCGGCGCGCACCGCTATCGCCTGCAGTTAGGCAGCAGAGGCTACCTGCTGCAGCTCAATGCGCACGATGCGCGGCTCACGGACACCGAAACGGGCACGGCCCACTAATCAAGAGGAATCATTCATGGCCGAGGCGCAGATATTCGATCGCATACAGTGGCATGAAGGCATGCTGCTCACGCCGCAGCATTTTCAGCAGGAGAGCGCGCGCGTCGACGCCCTGCTGGGCTGGCAGGCGCTGGCCGGTCAGCCGGCGGCGTGGGGCATTCGCCGCCTGGTGATCGACGAGGGGCTGCTGGGTGGCGGGCGCCTGCGCATCTTGCTGCTCGAAGCGGTCATGCCGAACGGGATGGCGCTGCGCTTCGATGCCGCGCGCGCCCAGGACGCCACGCTCGAACTGAGCCTGGCGCCGTTCACCGCCGCGATGGCACAGGGCGATGTCCCGGTCTACCTGATCGTTGGCAAAGAACGCTCGCTGCGCCTGCCAGGACAGCCGGCGATGTTCCGGCCCATCGAGAGCGGCCTGGTCGACGACGAGGTGTCGGAGGCGCTGCCCGAAGAGGTGCCGCGCATGGCGGCCAACCTGGCGCTGGCCGCCGGCCAGCTGCCCGGCGCCGCGTATGTCGCCATGCAGCTGATGACGCTGCGCCAGGAAAACCAGATCGTGCGCCGTGGGTCCTTCTGGCCGGCGCAACTGGAAGTGCCTGCGGCCGCGCACATCGCCCAGCGCGCGCGCGACCTGGCCGTGCTGATGCGCAGCAAGGCGGTTTTTCTCGGCAAACAAAGCACGACCCAGTCCTCGCGTGTGGAAGAACGCGTGACCCTGCTGGAAGAGCGTGCACGGTTGGCGCACCTGACCCTCAACCTGCCGCTGCTCGAGGCGACGCTCGACATGGCGCCGCTGCAGCCGCTGGCGCTGTACCTGGCGCTGTGCGCGCAACTGGGGCCGCTGGCGGCGCTGCGCCCGGGTGCGGTGCCGCTGGCACCACCGGCTTACCTGCATGCCGACAGCCACGCTGCGTTTGAGACCGTGCTCGATCATCTGCACGGCCTGGCCGGCGAAGTGAGCGAGGAATGGACCAGCATCGCTTTCGATTTCGACGGCGAGGTGTTCACCTTGCCCTGGCGTCCCGAATGGATGGGTGCGCGGCTGGTGCTGGGACTGCGCGGCCAGGGCCAACCCCAGCTGCGCCAGTGGATGGAGGGCGCAACCATCGGTTCGCGCACGGTGTCGGCGTCGCTGCGCGACCGCCGGGTGCCGGGTGCGGTCCGGCAGAGCATCGACGGCGCACCCGAACTCGGCCTGCGCGAGGGCGGCAGCGGTGGCGCCACCCTGTTTGCCGTGACGGTTGACGCACAGTCCATCGTCACTGACCAGGATCTGGTGATCGGCAACGACAACAGCGCCCAGCGTGCCTTGCGCCCGCAGGAAATCGTCGTCTACATCAAAGGCGGCGCCGATGAACAGTGAACTCGAACGGGGCGGCGACGACCCGGCGTCGCACCAGTTTCGCGCTTTCGTGAAGGTGCTGACGGCCGCGCGCGCGGCGGCGCTGGCGCTGGGCGACGCCGAGGCTCAGGCTGGTGCCGCCGCCCTGAGCGCGCAATTGTGCCAGCTGATCGAACTGCAAAGCCTGGAAGCGGGACGCCTGGCCGGCAAGGACAATGTCGACCTCGAGCTGCGCGCGCGCTTCCTCAAGGCGGCGCTGGCCGACGAGATGATGTTGCGCAGCGACTGGGTCGGGCGCGCGCACTGGCGCCACGTGCTGGTCGAGGCGACCCTGTTTCGCAGCGCGCATGCCGGCCAGAGGATATTTGCCGACATCGACCTGCTCCTGACGGAACGCGATCCGGCGCGCCGCCCGCTGGCGCGGCTGTATCTCTATCTGCTGGCACTGGGCTTTCAGGGCCGCTACCGCGGCGGCGATGACCTCAGCGCGCTGGCTGACTACCGCCGCGCGTTGTTTCAGTTTTCCTATCAGCGCGCGCCTGGCATGCGCGGCGCCGATGCGGTGCTGAGCGACCAGCCCTACGCCAGCACGCTGAGCTTCGACAACCGTGCGCGCCTGGCCCGGCCCAGCCGCGGCGCCGTGATCTGGGTAGGGATCATGCTGGCGATGCTCTTGCTGTCGCAGGGCTTGTGGCTGTGGAAGTCGCAGCCGGTGCGTGACGCGCTCGAAAACAACGGACCCCATGAGATTGCCACAGCCAGCGCGGCGGGGGCGCGATGAAACTCGATTCGCCCTACCTTGGCCCGATCCTGCTCGCGCTTGCGGCGCTGTTCATGCTCGCCTTGCTGGCATTGGTGTTCCTTGCCGCCCGCCGTGGCGGCAAGGATGGGGCCGCGTCCGTCAAGGCCCTGCGCCTGCTGAGCGCGAGCGCAGTACGCCGCTCGTTCGGCAGGGCTGTCAAGCTGATTGAACGCAATCTGGCGACCCGTGCCGAACGTTACAACCTGTCATGGACGGTACTGCTCAACGAGAGCGCCGGTGCGCTGCTACCGCTGCATGCCTCCGGCCTGCAAAGCGCGCTCAGCGAGGAAGCGGGCATGCGCGCCGCCGCCCAGGGCCTCGACTGGCAGTTCTTCGACCAGGGCGTGGTTATCCAGCTGCGCTCGGCTTACCTGGGCGCCGCCGACGTCGATGGCGTCTGGGATGATCTGATCGGCCACTGCCGCAAATACCGCCCGCAGCGGCCGCTCGACTGCGTGGTGCTGGCGATCCCGGCGGCGCAGTTGCTCGATGGCGGCCCGGACAGCCAACTGCAGCTGCTGGCACGCGCCAAGTCGCTGCACCGGCGCCTGTGGCTCGCGCAAAACCGGCTGGCGCTGCGCTTTCCCGTGCATGTGGTGATCAGCGAATGCGAGACCATCCCGGGGTTTGCCAGTTTTGCTGCGGCCCTGCCAGATGCCACCCAGCGCTCGATTCTCGGATGGGCTTCGCCGCATGAACTGGTGGCGCCATACCGCAGCCAGTGGATCGACAGCGCCATCGGCCAGGTCGGCGCGGCGATCGCCGACAGCTGCGCCGAGCTGTGCGCCCTCGAAAGCGGCGACAGCGACAGCAGCGCCTATTTTTTGCTGGCGAGCGACGTCGAACGACTGCGTCCCGGCCTCGCCCTGTTCTGCGACGAGTTGATGCGCCCGAGCGTCTATCACGAGTCGTTCCTGCTGCGCGGCGTGTATCTGACGGGCGACTGCAGCGCTGCGGCGTTGCTGCGCGCTGCCGGTGGCCCCGTTGCCATCGCCGGCCAGGAACAAGAGGCGGTCCCGACTGAATCCCGGCATGTCATGCCGGCGTTTTTACGTGATATTTTCGAGCGCAAGATTTTCGCCGAAGCAGGACTGGTACGTGCGTCCGCGCAGCGACTGCGCAAGAGTCCGCTAAAACGGGCTGGCTGGGGACTGCTGTTCCTGGTTCCCTTGCTGTGGGCGATCGGGTTGGCGTTCGCGACCGACAGGCTCCATCATCAGGGCGCGAAGCTGGTCACCATCTTGCTCAGCGAAGACAGCGACGGCGACGTGGTGTCGGCAAGGCCGGGGGCGCTCACGCCGCTGATGACGGTGCTGAACGATGTCGCGGCAATCGGCGGGGTGCGCTTCGGCTCGGCGTTGATGCCGGGATCGCGCATGTCTTTCGACGATCTTCAGGAGCGGCTCGATGATGCGCTGCCGAAACATTTTGCGAATGCCGCCGTACCGGCGCTGCACGGCGCGGCCGTGTCGAAGCTGGCCACCCTGACTGGGACCGCGCATGTCAACAACGCCGGCAAGCGCCAATTTCTCGACCCCGCCAGCTGCACGCCGGGCCCGCTCACGGCAAGCGCGCCACCGGGGACGCTCAATCCCGCCATGCTGCCGGAATTCGTCGCCCTGAACGATTACCTCGTGCAGCTTGGGCCCGTAGCGCTGGGGATCGAGTCGATCGAACAACTCGAGCTCATCCAGCCTTCCAGAGACAGCGACAGCGTGCCACCGGCGCAAGGCAAGGACCTGGCACGCGCAGTCAAGCTGCTGCTTGGCCAGCGCATGGCGGACCTGTCTGGCCGCGCCGAGGCGCTGGACCGGGCCGCAGCACTATACCGGCAGGCGGCATTGAAAAGTCACGCGTGGCGCCCGGCGATGCCGCCGCGTGTCCAGATGGAACTGGCGGCGCGCTGCGCCTTGCAGCAACTGGGAAAACGACTCGATGCCCGCTTGTTCGAGCACAATCCCTTGCTCGAGACGGAGCGCGATATCGCTGTGATCGTCGCTGATTTGCAAGGTGGCGATGCCATTGACGACAGTCTTGACAGCCAGCTGGCACTCTGGCGCAGGCTGCGCAGCGCACTCGATGCGCAGCCATCGCTGCTCACGCACGGGCAGGGAGAGTGGATGGCGCAGGACACCATGCAGCTCGGTGCGCATTACGCGGATCTGCTCAAGCGCATTCGCGATAACGGCCTGTTGGGGCAGGCGGCGCAACAGGATTTTGCCGCGCTGCTCGAGCGCGGTTACGCACGCTTCGCGCAGGCATGGAAGGCGGTGCATGCACACAGCCAGGCCGATACTGCGCCCGCGCTCGCGTGGTCGGCTGAAACGACGTCATGGACGGCCACGCCCGAGCGCAAGGCCTTGCGCAGTGCCGTGGCGACGCTGATGGTCCAGCCGTATGTCAGGGCCACCGCACCTGCGTCCTATCCTGTGGTGGCGCCCGGAATGGCGATCGTCTGGGACAAGGGCCAGCTCGGACAGGTCGCCAGCCTCATCGAATCGCGCAAGGCATTTCGCGCCGGGCCCCTGATCGAACTGCCGGCCCATCTTCAGCAGAGCGCCAGCGCCCTGGTCGACCTGGCGTTGCTGTCGGCGGCGCATGCCGCGCTGGCGCAGGGCATGCGCGTGGTCGATGCCGAGGCGCCGGGCAAGACCACCGATGCCGCCCGCCTGCAGGTGCTGGAACTGCGCGCCTGGATGGAGAGCATCGACGCAAAGAGTACGCTGGCGCCGCTCGACGCTGCGCTGACGACCGACGCTGTCACGCGCCTGCAGTGGCTCGACGGGGTGCTGGCGGGGGCGCAGCTGTACGTGCCACGCGACGCCGCCTTCGAGAACTGGACCGGTAAGGCCGGACCGCTGCTCGACGCCTTTGGCGACGGCGACGGCAGCGGTGTGCTGGCTTACGTCGAACGGCAGAAGGAGTTTATCGACACCACCGCGCGCCAGGCAGACGGTGTGCTGCAGTTCCTGCTCAGCGCTGCCAGCGATCTGCCCCTCGTCAATCGCTGGCAGCGGCAGGCCGCCGATCTGCAGCTCTACAACCGCAAGAGTCCCCTCAGTTCGCGTCTGGCATTGGAAAACTTCATGGTCGAGGAAAGCGCGGGCATTGACGCCGCCAACTGCGCAGACAAGCTGACCGCACGCAAGACCGGTACCGGCAGCGATATGTACGCCGTTCGGCTGCTTGGATTACGCAACGCCTTGCTTGCGCGCTGCCGGGCGCTGGCGGGCGGGGAGAGCGAAAGTCGCTGGCAGAAATTCGCGCTCGCTTACAACAGCAGTCTGGGCCGGCGGGCGCCGTTTGTCGCTGCCGGCACCGGCGCCACGCTTGAGGCCATGCCGGCCGACATCGACGCCGTGGCGGCGGCGCTGCGCAATTACGACCTGGCGCACGCCGCCGCGGTCCAGGCGGCGCGCGACCGGGGACAGCCGGGCCCGCGCACCGAGGTCAAGGCCGCCGATCAGGAATTCGCCCGAGTACGCGACCTGCTGGCGCCGTTGTTCCCGGCCGACGACAGCCAGCCGGGTGCACTCGACCTGTCGATCGATTTTCGGGTCAATCGGTCCGCCGAGCAGCGCGCCAACGCCATCATCGAGTGGACGCTATCGGTTGGCCCGGCCACCCTGCGTCAGGGCGAGCCCGCGCGCGCGCTGCGCTGGGAGCCCGGCATGCCGGTGATGCTCGGCCTGCGGCTGGCGCGCGACGGCGTGCTGGCGCCGGCGCCGGGCGTCCACGCCAGTCGTCCAAATATGTCGGTGGCCGAGGGCACGGTGAATTTTCGTTTCAACGATCCCTGGGCACTGTTGACGTTCGTGCAAACCTTCCGGGTGGCCGACCCTGCAGGCGACGATGGTCGCGCGCCTTTGCTGCGGGTCGAGTTTCCCGTGGTGGCTGCCGGCGCTGCAGCGCCGCCGGCAGCGCCATCGACGGTGCAGGTTTTCTTGCGCGCGCGCGTGCGCGCACCCGGCAGGCAAAGCATCCTGGCCTGGCCGGCTGCCTTTCCCGAACAACTGCCGCTGTGGCATCCACCTGCAAGCAAACCCTGATGAACAATATGGCCGATCCTGTCGACACCCTGGAGCATGCCGACGTGGCGCGCGTCCTGGCACCGCTGTGCACCGATGGCCCTTGTGGACCGTCAGCGCGCTACGACCCCGTGTTCACGGAGATTCGCCTTCTGCGCGAAGAGGACGACCCGCAGCTGCCAATGGGCCAATGGGAGCGCCCCCTCAAGCGCGCCGATTGGCGGGCCATCGAAGACAGGTGCCTCGACATGCTGGCCCTGCGTTCGAAGGATCTGCAGATTGCCGTCTGGCTGGTCGAGGCATGGATGCGCCGGCATGGCGTCGACGGGCTGCGTCAGGGTCTGCGCATGGTCGACGCGCTGCTGCGTGCTTATTGGGACGAGTTGCATCCCCGGATCGAGGCCGCGGACCCGGCGCAGGGCGATGATGGTCCCGACCTCGATGCCCGTTTGGCGCCATGCGAGTGGCTCAACGAATCGCTCAGCACCAGCCTGCGCGTTCATACCGTGCTGGTCTGCGTCGACGCCGGCAAGCCCACGCCGGTGACCCTGGCCGACTGGGAGCGCATGACGATTCACGAGATGGCGCCGCAACTTCCCGCCGGGCGCAGCCAGGCGCCTGCGGACGTGGCGCTGACGCGCGCGGACGTCGTCGATGGCGTTGTCCAGTTGCAGGACGAGCTGGTGTGGATGGCGGCCGCGCTTGGTGATTGTCAGGATGCGCTGGCCGCCATCGTCGCGTTCTTGCGTGCACAACTGGGGCCGCTGGCGCCCAACCTTGGCAAGCTGGCCGCTGCCATCGAGTCCGCACGGCGGGTGCTGGCGCAGCTGCATGACAGCGTGGTGCAGGCGTTGCCAGACAATGACCCGGAGCAGGAAACCGTGACAATTGCCGGGGACGATGCCGATACCGTTACGTTACAGCGCGAGGCTGACGGACCCGACGCCATCGACCAGCGCAGCGCCGGCGGCCCGCTCTGGCGCAACCGCACGCAGGCCTACGCCACCCTGGCCATGCTGGCCGATTACCTGGCCGAAGTCGAACCGCACAGCCCGACCCCGTTCCTGATCCGCCGCGCTGTCAACTGGGGACAGATGTCGCTGCCCGAGATCATCGCGGAAATCATTCGCGAAGAGGGCGACGTCAATCGCGTGTTCAACGTGCTCGGCGCCAGGCAATGACATGCGTTGTGTTGAGAGCTCTGGGTGCGGCCAGCGTAGTTCACGCTGCATCTGCGTCGGGTCCATGCAATGGCAGATCGGTGCACCGCAAGCGCTCCCGGCCCGTGTGCGTGGTGCGCCGCAGCAATGTCACGGCGTCGCTGCCGCCCGTGCCTGCGCGATCCAGCCATCGAAGTCCTTCTGGTGGAACTTGATCCAGCCCGACACATGGCGCGCGATATCGGCCTGGGCGTTTTCGCCGCTGCGCATGCGCGCGTTCTGCGCGTCGATATCGGCGATCGGCAAGCGCATCACCTGGAACAGCTTCACCGCTGCCGGGTTCTTGTCGGCCCAGGCACGGTTCACGACAAAGCGCGTCGTGTTGATGGCAAAGCCGTAGTCGCTGCCATCGGCCAGGCGTGTATCGGGCTTGCCCGGATACGCCGTCTGCGGCGCCTGCAGCCACACGACATCCTTGCCCGGGATCAGGACGGCATTGACCCAGTAGGGCGTCCAGGCGTAGTACAGGATCGGGGCGCCGCGCTTGAAGCGGCCGATGGTATCGGCGATCAGTGCGGAGTAATTACCCTGCACATGCGTGACCGTGCTGCGCAGCTTGAAGCCGTCCATGTGCTGCTCGATCATCGCTTCGCAGCCCCAGCCCGGATTGCAACCGGCCATGTCCGCCTTGCCATCGCCATCGTTGTCAAACAGCTTGGCCAGGCGTGGCTCGCGCAGTTGGCCGATATTGGTGATGCCGTACTTGTCGGCCGTGGCCTTGTCGATCAGGTAGCCCTGGGCTGCCGGCCCGGCGTACTCACCCGTGCGTAGCAGCTTGGCGTCGCCGCCGGCATTGTCGTAGAAATCCTTGTGCAAGGGGGCCCAGTGCACCGCAAGGAACGTGGCATCGCCATTGGCAACGGCGATGTGGGCCGTGGGGTATTCGACTTCCTTGATGGGTTGCGGTGCGTAGCCCAGCGCTGCCAGAGCACGGTCGACCAGCATGGTCTGGAACGTCTCTTCGGCAACCGGGCTTTGCAGCGCTTGCACTTTGATTCCCTTGCCGGGGAGGGCTTGTGCCGGCGTTTGCGCCATGGCCAGGTGGGTGCTCAGGGCCAGTGCGCCAAGCGCGATGGTGGCGATCCAGCGAAACATGCGTTGTGACTCGTGTTTGATCGTAAATTGTTTCATGCGATGCATTCGTGTTCCTTTTTATGATGGTTGCTTGCCGCGTGTCAGGCGCAGGATGAGCCCGGCCGGGCCGGTCTGGTACCAGTGCCGTACGCCACGGCGTGGTTGTCCCATCGCTTGCGTCAGCCGGTCGAGCGTGATCGCCAGCAGCACGATGCCCAGGCCGCCCACGGTTGCCAGACCCATGTCCAGGCGACCGATGCCGCGCAAGACCATCTGGCCCAGGCCGCCGACGGCGATCATCGAGGCGATCACGACCATCGACAGCGACAGCATCAGCGCCTGGTTGATGCCGGCCATGATCGACGGCATCGCCAGCGGAAACTGAACGCGGGTCAGCAACTGCCACGGCGAGGCGCCGTAAGCGCGCGCCGCCTCGATCAGGTCGGGCCGCACCTGGCGAATGCCGAGATCGGTCAGGCGCACCAGCGGCGGCAGCGCAAAGATGATGGTCACGATCACGCCCGGCGCATTTCCGATACCAAACAGCATCACCACCGGCACCAGGTAGACAAAGGCCGGCGTGGTCTGCATCGCGTCGAGCAGCGGACGCAGGAGGTTCTGGGCGCGGTCGCTGCTGGCCAGGAAAATCCCCAGCGGCAAGCCGATCACCATGCAGAAGGCGAGCGACGTGAGTACCAGCGACAGCGTGATCATGGCGTCGGACCAGATGCCCAGCATCGACACGATCAGCAGCGCCACCACGGTGCCGATGGCCAGCGTCCGGGTGGTGAACTGCCAGGCCAGTACGCCGATGACGGCGATCACCGCGAGCGCTGGCGCAGCCAGCAGCAGCGCGCTGACGGCGTCGAGCGTGGCGTCGATGGGGGCGCGCACGATCTGGAAGAATGGGCGGAAATGCTCGACCACCCAGCCCAGCGCGTCGTTGATCCCGGACTGGAGCGACAGCGAGCCGTTCAGCAGGTCGGACAACCCGACGCTAGCCTGATCGGGCGAGGCGGCCGGCGCGGCGTCGAGCCAGGCGGTATCGCGCGGCGGGGTCGGCAGCCATGGATTGATCTGCGCAGCTGGTGGGGCGACGGCTTGGGTCACTTCGGCGGTGCCGGGATTCATGCTTGTCCTTTCGGGTTGTTTGGTGCTGCGATGGGCGGCGTATCGCGGTCGAGGAACTTCAGCAAGGTGGTCTTGCTGATGGCGCCGCGGTATTTGCCGTCGGTCGTCACCACGGGCACGCCATACGGCATCTGCGCAATCTGGCCGAACAGGCCGGCGACCGGCTCATCGGCATCGATGGTCGTGACATCGGGCAGGAAGGCATGCGCCAGGCCCAGCGGGCCGACGTGGCCGTCGAGCGCACTGCGCAGCGAGTCGACCGATACCACGCCCAGGAATGTTTGCTGCGGATCGACGACGTAGGCATAGGCCCGATCCTGCTCTTCCAGCATCGACAGCGCTGCGCGCGAACCGCGCGCTGGTGATTCCGACACCACGATCTGGCTTTTACGGGCGATATCGCCGGCCTTGAACACGGCCGCGGCATCGACGCCGCGCACGAAGTTGCGCACGTAGTCGTTGGCGGGTTGGCGCAGGATCTCTTCCGGCGTGCCCACTTGCACCACATGGCCGTCCTTCATGATGGCGACGCGGTCGCCGATGCGCATGGCTTCGTCGAGATCGTGCGAGATGAATACGATGGTGCGGCGCTTGATCTGCTGCAGGCGCAGCAGCTCCGATTGCATCTCGGTGCGCATGATCGGATCGAGCGCCGAAAACGCCTCGTCCATCAGCAGGATGGCGGGATCGCACGCCAGCGCGCGGGCCAGACCCACGCGTTGCTGCATGCCGCCCGATAATTCGTCCGGATAGCTGGCGCCATACCCGGCCAGGCCCACCTGGTCCAATGCCTGCAACGCCAGCGCATGCCGCTCGGCCTTCGGCGTGCCGGCCAGCTCCATGCCGAACGCCGTGTTGTCGAGCACGGTGAGTTGCGGCAGCAGCGCGAACGACTGGAACACCATGCTGATGTCCTTGCGGCGCAGCGCGCGCAACTGGGCATCGGGCAGCGTGTTGATGTCATTGCCGTCGATCAGGATGCGCCCCGCGGTGGGCTCGATCAGGCGGTTGAGCATCCGCACCATGGTCGACTTGCCCGACCCGGACAAGCCCATGATGACAAAAATTTCGCCAGCTTCAATCGTGAAGCTGGCGTCGAACACGCCGATGGTGCAGGCGGTCTTGGCCAGGATATCCTGCTTGCTGGCGCCTTGGCGAACCAGGGCCAGGGCGGCGTCCGGCTGGTCGCCGAAGACTTTAAAGATCTGGTCGATGATGATTTGTTTGGCCACGGTGTGGTTCTCCCTCGATCTGGCGAATGAAATGACATCGCCGCGGGCTACGAGGCCTGCGGCGGAGATCGCGATACGGTAGTGGTGCAGACAGCGCGCGCCTGGCCTGTCGACGCGGCGACAATGCCAAAGGCATGCCGGCGCTTGCGGTGCGCGCAGTGCGTGCCGTGTGTTATATGCGTGTTAATGACGCTGAGTGCCGTTCAACCGCCATGCGGCGAACGTTGCTTGATGCGGGCGTATGGCCCAGGGTTCGGTCCCCATGCATGGCATGGAAAACGATCGATAGCAGATGTGCTACCGGGGGTTTTGTTGTAAAAGGGCCGCAACTATGGCAGAAATAATGTCAAAGGCCAATTGCTTTTTGCGGCGAAACATGGTTTCTGTATCCGTTGCAAGGGTTGGCGCACTACCTCAAGCCGGCGTCCAAGCCTGCCTCAAGCCGGGGTCAGGTTGACATTCGGACACCGGCCTGGCTATGAACAGGCACGCGCTGCTGATCTCATTCCCTTCGAACGACAAATCGAACTGGCGCGACAACGTGCCTGTAAGCTCCCAACCCCGCATGCACCAAGCACGATTGATGGGGATGGAACTGGTTGGAAACGACAGGGTAGGCTGCCGGAGCCCCGGCAAAGCCGCTGATCGGGCGCGCCGGCATGCTGCGCTGAGCGCTGTTGACGGTAGGGCTCAGGAAGCGCAACAGACACCCCTCGCTCCGGCCCGCCAAGGACCAGCGGCTTGTCAGAGGGCCAGGTAGTCGTCGGTAGACAGCACCGACGCATAAGCGAAGGCGAGTGCGGACATGAACGCGGCGTGCACCTGCGCGGCTGGCACGGTCGTTCCACCGAACTCGAGGTCGCGCGTCGCGCATGCGTCGTGCACGACTGTCGTCTTGTACCCGAAGTCGGACGCCGCACGGGTTGTCGCATCGATGCACATATGGCTCATTGCGCCAATCACTGTCACTGCCTCAACACCGTGGTCGTCGAGCAGTTCCCTGAGATTCGTCTTCAGGAAGGCATTCGGGACGTTCTTGACGACGACCGGTTCGCCATGCGCCGGTGCCACGGTCTCGTGAATCTGCACGGCGTGCGTTCCCGGTGTGAAGAAGGGCGCGGCCGGGTCCGTGGACTCGTGGCGGATATGGATGACCAGGTCGCCTTTGGCCCGGGCATCCGCGACCGCGCGCGCTGCATTCTTTAATGCAGCATGGATGCCAGTCAGTGCCAGCTTGCCGCTAGGCAGATACTCGTTCTGGAGGTCGACAACGACAACGGCTCGTTTGTTCATGGTGATGTTCCTTTCATTTAAATAAGGCGCCCGACGTCGATGTCATTCGATGTGTCGAGCGAACCGGTGCACTGATTATCGTTGGGATGGCAACTGTCGACCATTGGCCCGAAGGCTAACTTTCGATACAATTGGGCCATGTATTCGATGACCTCCGTTGCCCACCACCAAAAAATCGCCATCATCGCTTTCGAGGGGATCACGCCATTTCATCTGTCGGTGCCTTGTCTCGTGTTCGGCAGCCACGTAGCGAACACTGAGGCGATGTCGTTCGAGATCACTGTCTGCGCGTCGCAGGTGGGCCCGTTGGCGACGTCGGCCGGATTCGTGATCTCGACGACCGCCGATCTGACGGCAGTCGACGAGGCTGACATCATCGTCATGCCGTCCTGGCACGCGGACGGTCGCAGTGCGCCGGACAGTCTGCTCGACAGTTTGTGTCGTGGGCATGCACGTGGTGCCACCATTGTTGGCTTGTGCCTGGGCGCTTTCCCGCTGGCGCAGGCGGGCCTGCTCGATGGGCGAACCGTGGCAACGCACTGGGAAGCGGCCGAGATGCTTGCAAAGCACTATCCCAGAATTAACGTGGACCCGCACGTGCTGTATGTGGATGACGGCGACATACTGAGCTCGGCCGGTGTTGCCGCCGGCCTCGATTGCTGCCTGCATCTGCTGCGGCGGCTCTGTGGCGCCGAGGTCGCCAATCGGGTCGCAAAGCACATCCTGGTCGCGCCGCACCGCGATGGCGGACAGGCACAGTTCATCGAGCGGCCAGTACCGGACGATGCTGAGGCAGGGCGTTTCGCTCAGCTGCTCGACTGGGTTGGCGAGCACCTCCACGAGGAGCACAGCATTGACATGCTGGCCGAACGTGCGGCCATGAGCCGTCGCAATTTCACACGCCATTTCCGCCTCGCGACCGGAACCTCCGTCAAGCAGTGGTTGCAGAACCAGCGACTGATCCATGCCCAGCGACTTCTCGAGACAGGTGACTTGTCGATCGAGCACGTCGCGCACGCGTCTGGGTTCGGCACGGCGCTGTCGCTCCGGCAGCACTTCAAGGCAGTCCTGCGAACATCGCCGACCGATTACCGCAAGCGCTTCCGTGCCGCCGCGCCTGATTGTGCTGCTACCTGATCAGGTAGCAGCCTGTGAGACGGAGTAAGCTGCTTGTCGATAAAATGTAACTAACCAACATATGCGCCGGGCGCCCGATAACCCCGCCATCAGCGGCGGCACCCACCTTGCCGGCACATGAAATCGTCACCAGACTGCTGACACGCCGGTGGCATTCAATCCGAGAAGAGGACGACAACGACGCCCACCGGCGGCTGAACACCACGCCCGACCCAGGACGGCCCGAGCGGCTTGATTTGAAGGGTGCGCGCGCTTTTGCTGCTGCGCTGAGTGCGCCCGTTGTCGACTGTCCGGCGCTGTAACGATGCTAGAATGGCGGGCCGCGAGCGTGGCACCTGGCGCCTGGCGCCGGCAGCCCACCCGCCCGCATACGAATAATAATAAAGCCCTGTTTTCACAGGGCTTTATGTTTTTGAACGATTTAGAGCGTTACTGAGGAAATCTGCGATGGAAATTAAGGTCAACTTTCTCGACAAACTGCGTCTTGAGGCGAAGTTCGATGACTTCACGGTCATTGCCGACCAACCCATCCGCTACAAGGGTGACGGTTCGGCCCCGGGGCCGTTCGATTACTTCCTGGCGTCGTCGGCCCTGTGCGCGGCGTACTTCGTCAAGCTGTACTGCGACACGCGCAACATCCCGACCGAAAACATCCGCCTGTCGCAGAATAATATCGTTGACCCGGAAAACCGCTACCAGCAGATTTTCAAGATCCAGGTGGAGCTGCCTGCCGATATCTCGGACAAGGACCGCCAGGGCATCCTTCGCTCGATCGAGCGTTGCACCGTAAAAAAGGTGGTGCAGGCCGGCCCCGAGTTCGTCATCGAAGAAGTCGAGAATCTCGACGCCGATGCGCAGACGCTGCTGACGCTGCAGCCGTCGACCGACTCGCGCACCTATATCACCGGCAAGGACCTGCCGCTCGAACAGACCATCGCCAATATGTCGGGCATGCTGGCCGACTGGGGCATCAAGATCGAGATCGCGTCGTGGCGCAATATCGTTCCGAACGTGTGGTCGCTGCACATCCGCGACGCCCATTCGCCGATGTGCTTCACCAACGGCAAGGGCGCGACCAAAGAAAGCGCGCTGGCCTCGGCGCTGGGTGAATACATCGAGCGCCTCAATTGCAATCACTTCTACGCCGGCGCATTCTGGGGCGAAGACATTGCCAATGCGCCGTTCGTCCATTATCCGAACGAGCGCTGGTTCCAGCCGGGCCCGCACGACGCGCTGCCGGCGGAGATTCTCGACGCGTACAGCCTCGAGATCTACAACCCGGATGACGAATTGCGTGGCTCGCACCTGATCGACACCAATTCGGGCAATGCCGCGCGCGGCATTTGCGCGCTGCCGTACGTGCGCCAATCGGACAATGCCGTCGTCTACTTCCCGACCAACCTGATCGAAAACCTGTACGTCAGCAATGGCATGAGCGCCGGTAACACGCTGGCCGAAGCGCAGGTCCAGTGCCTGTCCGAGATTTTCGAACGCGCGGTCAAGCGCGAAATCCTGGAAGGTGAATTGTCGCTGCCGGACGTGCCGCAAGCCGTATTGGCGAAGTATCCTGGCATCGTGGCCGGTATCGCGGCGCTGGAAGAGCAGGGCTTCCCGGTGCTGGTGAAAGACGCGTCGATGGGCGGCACCTACCCGGTCATGTGCGTGACGCTGATGAACCGCAAGACCGGCGGCGTGTTCGCGTCGTTCGGCGCGCACCCGAGTTTCGAAGTGGCGCTCGAGCGCAGCCTGACCGAACTCCTGCAAGGCCGCAGCTTCGAAGGCTTGAACGATCTGCCGCAGCCGACCTTTGCCAGCAATGCTGTCACCGAGCCGAATAACTTCGTCGAACACTTCATCGATTCAAGCGGCATCGTGTCGTGGCGCTTTTTCAGCGCCAAAGCCGATTTCGATTTCGTGGAATGGGATTTTTCGAGCCAGGGCGAACACGCCAATGCAGAGGAAGCGGCGACGCTGCTGGCGATTCTCGCCGACATGGGCAAGGAAGTTTATACGGCGGTGTACGACCAGCTTGGCGCGACCGCGTGCCGTATTCTGGTGCCGGGTTACTCGGAGATCTATCCGGTCGAAGACCTGATCTGGGATAACACGAACAAGTCGCTGCTGTTCCGCAGCGATATACTGAATCTGCATCGTCTGGACGACGCCAGCCTGGAAGCGCTGATCGATCGCCTGGAAAACAGTGAGCTCGACGAGTATTCGGATATCGCCACGCTGATCGGCATCGAGTTTGACGAGAATACCGAGTGGGGCCAACTGACCGTGCTCGAACTCAAGCTGCTGATTCACCTGGCGCTTGGGCAGCTCGAGGATGCCCACGAACTGGTAGGTGCGTTCTTGCAATACAACGACAACACCGTCGAACGCCGCCTGTTCTATCAAGCGATGAATGTGGTGCTGGAAGTGTCGCTCGACGACGATCTGGAACTGGATGATTATGTCGCCAACTTCCGCCGCATGTATGGCGACGAGCGAATGGACGCGGTGCTGGGTTCGGTCGATGGCAGCGTGCGCTTCCATGGCCTGACCCCGACGAGCATGGCGCTGGAGGGCCTCGACCGTCATCATCGCCTGATCGACAGCTACAAGAAGCTGCACGCAGCGCGGGCGAAGGCGGCAGCCCGCTGAGCTGGTCACGGGGCGGTTCGCGTCGCTGTCTAGAGCAGGAATGCTGGCCCGCTGCCACCCCGCAGCCCGGCCTCGTGGGCCGTCTCGTCCTTCAACGCGACCCCGCTCAACTGCCGTAGTCGCGCCTGCCCGAGCAGATAATGCAGCCTGGCGGCAGCTTGGGTATCACGTAAACCTGCCGGCCTGACGTTCGAGATGCAGTTGCGCCGCTCGTCCGTCAGGCCGACGCGCGGCGCCCAGGTCAGGTAGATGCCCATGCTGTCCGGTGCGCTCAGGCCCGGCCGTTCCCCGATCAGCACCACCACGATCTTCGCGTCCAGCACTTCACCGACCTCGTCGCCCACTGCGACGCGGCCTTGCTGGACGATCGTCGTCGGGGCCAGGGTCCAGGCTTCAGCTGCCAGTTGCAGATGCAGCGCTGCCAAAAAGGGCGCGGCATTCTGCGCGATCGCGTGCGAGGACAGGCCATCGGCCACGACGATGGCCAGGTCGCAGCGGCGGTTGCCATCGTCGACACCTGCCAGGAGCGCGCGTGATGCAGCATCGAGCCGCCGCCCCAGATCCGGCCGCTGCAGATAAACGTTGCGGTTCGCGGCCGCGCTGTGCAGCAGGAGGGGCGGGGCGGCGTGCGGCCACGCTGCCTGCAGTGCGGGCATGAGCGCATCAGTGTCGAGAGGAAGGTGCACGGCGTCGCGTGCGCGTGCATGCGCGAGCTGGAAGGCGAGCTGTGCGCCCGTCGGCTGGCTGATGCCGGCGGCGCCCAGCGCAATGCGGGCGTCGGTGAACTGGCGCAAGGCCTGCCAGGGTGCAGCGCCGGTAATCGGGTCGTCAATCGAATCGGACATGGGCAACCTCAGGAGGACTGCAACAGCGCGCGCTGGAATGCCGGGGGCACGCTGCGCCCCAATTTGACTTGGCCCGCGCCCTTGAAAATGCCCAGTGCGCGCAGCCACGCGTCGAACTCGGGCGCCGGCTGCAGGCCCAGCGCGCGGCGCGCGTACAGGGCGTCGTGGAACGACGTCGTCTGGTAATTGAGCATGATGTCGTCTCCGCCCGGAATGCCCATCACGAAGGTGCAGCCGGCCGTGCCCAGCATCGTCAGCAGCACGTCCATGTCGTCCTGGTCGGCTTCGGCGTGGTTGGTATAGCAGACGTCGCACCCCATCGGCAGGCCGAGCAGCTTGGCGCAGAAGTGGTCTTCCAGGCCGGCGCGGATGATCTGCTTGCCGTCGTACAGGTATTCCGGCCCCATGAAGCCCACCACGGTGTTGACCAGCAGCGGTTCGAACGCGCGCGCCACGGCATACGCGCGCGCCTCGCAGGTTTGCTGGTCGACGCCGTGGTTGGCATTGGCCGACAGCGCGCTGCCCTGGCCGGTCTCGAAATACATGACGTTGTTGCCGACCGTGCCGCGGCCCAGCGACAGGGCAGCGGCGCGGGCTTCGGCAAGCAGCGCCAGGTCGATGCCGAAGCTGGCATTGGCCGCCTGCGTGCCGGCGATCGACTGGAATACCAGGTCGACCGGGGCCCCGCGCCGAATCGCCTCAATGGTATTGGTGACATGCGTCAGCACACAAGACTGGGTGGGGATCTCGTAGCGGCCGATGATATCGTCCAGCATCGTGACGAGCTTGACCACCTGCGCGACGTTGTCGGTGGCCGGATTGATGCCGATGACCGCGTCGCCGCTGCCGTACATCAGGCCGTCGAACAGGCTGGCCGCGATGCCCGACAGGTCGTCGAGCGGGTGGTTCGGCTGCAGGCGCGTCGACAGTGTGCCGGCCAGGCCGATCGTGTTGCGAAAGCGCGTGACCACGCGGCACTTGCGCGCCACCAGCACAAGGTCCTGGATGCGCATGATCTTCGACACTGCCGCCGCCATTTCGGGTGTGATGCCAGGTGCGACGCGCGCCAGCACGGCCCCGTCGACAGCGTCGCCCAGCAGCCACTCGCGCAAACTCCCCACGGTCAGGTGGCGGATCGGCGCGAATGCGGCGGCGTCGTGGCGGTCGATGATCAGGCGCGTGACTTCATCGGCTTCGTACGGCACGACGACGTCGTTCAGAAATGTGCTCAAGGGCAAATCGGCCAGTGCCATTTGCGCGGCGACGCGTTCTTCGGCGCTGCCGGCGGCGATACCTGCCAGGTGGTCGCCCGAGCGCGCGGGTGTGGCCTTGGCCAGCAGGTCGCGCAGATCGGCAAACAGATAGGTCCTGGTACCGACGATGTGGGATATCCGGGGCATGAAGGCGGTCCTTCGCTTGTGTGGGTCAATACCGGGCGACTACGCTGCACGACGCTGGCGTTACCGGCGATAGTGCCACAGGTCGGCCGTGTTCAGGGAGCGTGGCGACGGGGGCAGCGGTGTGATAGCATCGCCGCTCATCTTGCACCATTGGCAACTCACCACCTTCACGCGAATCCGACCGACCCGACAATGTGAGAACCCCTTCCGACACGCCGACGTTTTCCTGGCGCATGCGCCTGGCACTGCTGCTATCGCTGGCGACCCACGCTCTGCTGCTGAGCATTCCACTCGAGGGCGACGTGTTCGGGCTTCCAGGATTGCGCATGCCGTGGGAAGAGCGGCGATTGGCGGCGACTGAACTCAATGTCAGGCTGGCGCCAGCACCGACGTCATTACCTGCGCCAGTCACAGCACCAACGGCGCTGCCACCCGTATCCAGCACAGCAGCACAGGCGTCGGTCGCCATGAGTCAGCCGACGCCGCCCGTCTCGCCGGCACCGAGCGCGCCCGCGACCGCGGTGGAACCAGCACCGGTTGCCAAGGTCCCGCCAGCGCCAGCGCCAGCGCCAGCGCCACAGGACGACGACGCGGCCGGAGCGCGCATCATCGCGCTCGACGACGACAAACGGGACCAGGCGATTGCAGAAGAGCGCGTGCGCCAGCAGGTTGTAGAGCGCGAGGCTGCGCGTGCGGCGGCGGCCGCCGCCGCGGCCCAACAGCAGCGGCTTGCCGAGCTGACTGCACAGGCGCAGGCGCAGGCACAGGCACAGGCCCGTGCGCAGGCGGCCCGGGAAGCACTGGCCAGTGCCGAGGCAGCGCAACGCGACGCCGAACGGGTCGATGCACATCGCCTCGACGAAGCGAACCGCGAGGCGGCGGCCCAGCGTGAGGCAGCCCGCGCAGAAACCGCCCGGCAGGAACAGGCCAGGCGCGACGCGACGCGCCAGGAGCAGGCACGGCTTGACGCCGCGCGCGCCGAAGCGGCCCGGCAGGAACAGGCGCGAGTGGCGCAACAGGACGCAGCACGCCAGGATGCGATCAGGCAGGAAGCAGCGCGCCATGAAGCAGCACGCCAGGACGCGATGAGGCAGGAAGCAGCGCGCCAGGAAGCAGCACGCCAGGACGCGATCAGGCAAGAAGCAGCGCGCCAGGAAGCAGCACGCCAGGACGCAATGCGGCAGGAAGCAGCGCGCCTGGCGCAGTTGCCGCAAGCGCCAGCGGCGCCCGCGCAAAGCGCGCAGGAAACGCAGCGTGAAGAGCGCCTGCGCGCGATCGGCCGGCAACTGAACCAGGAGGCAGCGCAGCGTGATGCCGCCGGCGGGCAGCGTCGCGGCTGGCTGCTGGGCCGCGCCGACGCCAACGCCGACCTCGTGGCGTATGCGGAAGCCATGGGCCGCAAGATCGAGCTGAACATGAGCCTGAACGCCGTGCGCGAGATCGTCAAGCAGCCGCACAGGCAGCCGCTCGTGACCGTGGCCGTGCGCAGCGACGGTTCGGTAGAGCGGGTGACGTTCGTGACCTCGAGCGGCGTGCCCGCGGTCGATGAGGCGATCCGCCAGATCATCGCCAGTCACGCGCCGTATGGACCATTCCCGCCGGCGCTGGCGCGCCAGTATGATGTGGTGGAAATTCGCCGGACGTGGCTGTTCGATGTGGCGGTTCGCCTGCAGTAGGAACGAAGAAACACCACCTGATTGGGTCGCCATCAGGCGGCCTGGCATGATAGGGTGCTGTTTTCAATCACCGTAAAGCACCAGGCAACCATGCAAGACCTCTCCAAATATTCACTGGCCAAACTTCGCGCACTGGAAGTCCAGGTCGACGATGCGCTCAAAACCCAGCATTTCCTCAGCATCAGCAAGGCGCGCGAACAGATCCTCCACATCGCCCGCAATGCCGGTCTGACTGACAAACAAGTGCTGGCGATCAAAGCGCCAGTACCAGCAAAAGCAGGCGCCGCCAGCGTCGGCTACACCAATCCCGACGATCCTGCCCAGCAGTGGAGCGGTCGTGGCCGTCAACCGGCCTGGGTCAAGGCATGGATCGCCGCCGGCAAGTCGCTCGAGGACGTCAAGACCTCGGCTTGACCGTCGCCAGGCTGCCAGCAGGGCGCGGCATGGCCTTCGTCAATCGCGCGCGCTACGCCATTCCTGGGCATTGACCGGCTGCTCGTGTTCATGCCCGCAGTTCGTGATTCTCTGCTTGCCGAATTTTTCGATCATGTCGATGCTCGTTGCCGGGGAGCGCTCGGTAATGCAGTCGATGCCGGCAGCCGTGACCACGCGCGTGCGTCGCGCGCCGTCGCCACGGCATGGCCAGTCCGGATGGCTGGCGCAGGTACGGGTGCACGCCTGCGCTCGCCGGGCACGCTGACATGGCGTGTGGCAGGACGCGGCCTGCTGTCAGGCACCTGCACTTACTGCGTGAAAACCGCCTGTCGGTCGTTGTCGGGCGCTGGTTGGCGGCGTGCCTGCCATGCGGCCAGCAAGGCAACGTGCAGCAGCATGGCAAGGCCAATGCCCAGAACGCGATTCCACGAGGATGACAACGATGGCTTGCGTGAGTGGCTATCGGCCAAGTATGGGGGGGCGCCGTGAGCCAGTTATGCGAACATTCTCACCATGCCGGTTGAACGGCGCCGAGCAGACCTTGCGCGCCGCCAGCCGTTGCAACAGACCGTTCATTGGCTCGACCGTGTCGGTGTGCCCGCTGGCCGAGGTAGCGCGGGCGTCCTGCCGAAGACCCGGCGTGCGCATTCGACCAGCAAGAAAAGAGCGCAGGGCAGGCTGGCGCTCTGGCCGGGGGTTGAAGGATAATGGCCGTTTGCCGGCGGGTGAGCCGGTATTTTCGCAGACCGCCATGACCTTCATCCGCCGGCTTTTTGCCATTTCTGCTGCACTTCTGCTGACCGCATGCAGCACGCCTTCTCCCAGCCTGCGCCTGATCGGCGCTGCACAACTGGCAGGCGACTTGCGCGTCGGTGACACGCGCGTTGGCGGCTTGTCCGGCATCGATTACGACAGTGTGGCCAGCGAATGGCTCCTGGTCAGTGACGATCGGGGCGTGCATGGCCCGACGCGTTTCTACCGCGCGCGCATCGACTACGACGCGCAAGAGGTTTCGGATGTGCAGATCACCGGCATGCAGACTCTGGTGCAGGCTGGCGGCGCGCCGTACGCACGGCGCGGTGCGCCCGGACAGGTCGCCGACCTGGAGGCGCTGCGCATCGATCCGCTCGAGCGCAGTCTGTGGTTTGCCGGTGAAGGCGATCGCGCCGCGCGCTCGCCGATGCTGCTAGCCCGCGCCGGCATGGATGGCGCGCCCCTCGCCGCGCTGCCGTTTCCGGCAGCGCTGCAGATCCAGCCCGATGTGCCGGCGGGCGGGCGCACCAATGCGGGGCCGGAAGGCCTGAGTTTCAGCGTCGATGGCCAGCACCTGTGGCTGGCGATGGAAGGTGCGCTGATCCAGGATGGCCAGGCGTCGGCGCCGGGCGAGGGCGCGCTCACGCGGCTGGTCCTGTTGGATCGGCAGGGCCGCATCCTGGCGCAGTACGCGTACCGGCTCGAGCCGGTCCAGGCCCCGGGCCGGCCGGGCGGT
Organism: Massilia sp. MP_M2; assembly: GCF_039123635.1. Lineage (NCBI taxonomy): Bacteria > Pseudomonadati > Pseudomonadota > Betaproteobacteria > Burkholderiales > Oxalobacteraceae > Massilia > Massilia sp. MP_M2. The sequence goes on along the minus strand of NZ_JBCHJF010000006.1, from coordinate 279,639 downwards.
TACAGCGAGACCGGCATTGCCGATATTCTGGCCATCGGGCCGCGCCGCCTGCTGGTCATCGAGCGCGCCGGTCGCCAGATGGCGCACGACTTCACCTTCGATGTGCGCCTGTACGACGTCGATCTGCAAGGCGCCACCGCGCTTGATCCGGACGCGCCGATCTCCGCTGGCGTGCGGCCGGCCGTCAAGCGCCAGTTGCTGGGCAACGCGCAGTTGCCGGCCGGCTGGTCCGACAACTACGAGGCGATGACATGGGGCCCGCGGCTGGCCAACGGCCACCGTTCCCTCGTGATTGTCTCGGATAATAATTTCACGGACGGGCCATCGCGCTTTCTCGTCTTCGATGCCGGGCCCGACAGCGCCTGGCGCTGAACCTGTTCGAGGCACTGCACCGCTGCCCTTCAGCAGCACCCGCGTTGATTAATCTGGCCTTAATGTTGCCCCCATAAGTTTCGTCATGGGAACAACAAAAGGAGTCTCCAGTGTCGACCACCATGCAATGCGCGACTCGCGCCAGCGCCACGCCACCCGCCGCATCCGGGACCGGGCGCACCCTTGAACTCGTGGCGCCGAACCATCCGGAGCGCGCGTCGCTCGAAGCGTTCATCGCCACCGAGTTTGCCCGCGTCTACGGCGCCACCCTGGAGCATTTCTGCCATACGCTTGCCGGGTGCCGCGACAGTGCCGGGCGCTGGGTCGCGGCGCTGGGTTATACGCTGGCCGGCGAGGGCCCGTTGTTTCTCGAACAATACCTGGAATGCCCGGTAGAGACCGAAATCGGCGCGCGCACCGGCCGCCCTGTCGCGCGTGCCGGCATCGTCGAAGTGGGCAATCTGGCCAGTACCGATGCGGGCGCCGCGCGCGCACTGATCGTGGCCATGACGCACCAGTTGCATTGCCAGGGCCTGGTCTGGGTCACGTTCACCGCCACGCGGGCGCTGCTCAATTCATTCGCACGGCTGCGACTGGCGCCGTCAGTACTGGCCGACGCCGACCCGGCGCGCCTGGGGCAGGCACAGGGGGCATGGGGCAGCTATTACGCGACCCATCCGCAAGTCATGTTCGGCAATATTGGATTCGGTCATGATCAACTGGCGCGCTAAGCTCCCCGCAAGCGGCGCCGTGCTGGAAGGCGCGCACGGCACCTGGAGCGCGGGCGTGCTCATCGAGCGTGTCGAGGCGCTGGCGCGGATGTTGCGCGCCACGTTCCGTACCGGCGCTGCGCTGGCAATCCTGGCCGACAACGGTCCCGAATGGATTGCCATCGACCTTGCCGTGCACGAAGCCGGCATGACGCTGGTACCGCTGCCGTCGTTCTTCACGCCGCCCCAGTGGCGTCACGCGCTGACGCTGGCCGCGGTCGAAGGCCTGTTCTGCGTCGATGCAGCGCTGGCCGGCGCGTTGGGCTACACCACGGCCGTCGCCACGCCCGGCGCCTTGTCGTTGTATGCCGGTGTCAGGCTGCAAGCCAGCGTGCCGCCGGGCGTACAGAAAGTGACGTTCACATCCGGCACGACGGCGCAGCCCAAGGGTGTGTGCCTGGGTTCGGGCCAGCAGTGGGCGCTGGCACAGGTGCTGGCCGACGCGCTGGCCGGCCTGAACATCCGACGCCATCTGAATCTGCTGCCGTTGTCAGTCCTGCTTGAAAACATCGCCGGTACCTACACGGCGATGCTGTCGGGCGCACTCAATGTCAGCCTGCCGCTGGCCATGACCGGTCTGCGCGGCGCGGCGTCGTTCGACCCCGGGGTCTGTCTTGCCGCCATCGCCGCCACGCGCGCCGAAAGCGTGATCCTGTTGCCGCAGATGCTGCAGGCGCTGGTCGGCGCAGTGCGGCCGGGCGATCCGCGCCTTGCCAGTCTGAAGTTCATCGCGGTCGGTGGCGCCCGGACGCCCAAGGCGCTGATCGAGGCGGCGCAGGCCTTGGGGTTCCCCGTGTACGAAGGGTATGGCCTGTCGGAGTGCGGCTCGGTCGTGTCGCTGAACCTGCCGGGGCAGGCGCGCATCGGCAGCGCCGGCAAACCGCTCCCCAACCGCAGTGTGCGCATCGCGCCGGACGGCGAGATCGAAGTCGGCGGCGGCGTCATGGCGGGCTATCTGGGCCAGGCGCCAGCCGATCATGCGCCAGGCCAGGAAACCTGGCTGGGCACCGGCGACATCGGCCATCTCGACGCCGACGGTTACCTGCACATCGACGGGCGCAAGAACAATGTGCTGGTCACCGCCTACGGGCGCAACGTGTCGCCCGAATGGCCCGAATCGCTATTGCTCGGCACCGGCGTACTGGCCCAGGCAATGGTGGTCGGTGACGCCCGCGCCTACCTGGCGGCGGCTCTCGTGCCGCTGCAGGCCGATGCGCCGGACGCCGTGATCGATGCCGCCGTGGCCCGGGTCAATGAGCAATTACCCGACTATGCACGCATTGGCGCGTGGTTTCGCACCACGCCCTTTTCGGAGGCCGACGGCACCGTCACCGCGAACGGCCGCTTGCGGCGCGACACCGCGCGCACGCGCTGCGCGGCGCACATCGAACAAATTTATCAGTCCTGAAGGAGAAATATATGCAGTTCTACGACATCCTGTGCCAGCAAACCGAACCCCAGCGCCAGCAACTGCTGGGCACACCGCTGATCGGGCAGGCGCTGACGGGCGATATCGACCTTGACCAGTACGTGGCGTTCCTGACGCAGGCGTACCATCATGTGAAGCACACGGTGCCGCTGATGATGGCGTGCGGCAGCCGTTTGCGTGACGAGCAAGCATGGTTGCGCCAGAGCATCGCCGAATACATCGAAGAGGAAATCGGCCATGAAGAATGGATCCTGTCCGATATCGCCGCCTGTGGTGGCGACCCGGACCTGGCGCGCCGTTCGCAGCCGCTGCCGGCGACTGAACTGATGGTGGCATATGCCTACCACGGGATCGACCGCGGCAATCCGATCGGCTTCTTCGGCATGGTGCACGTGCTGGAAGGCACCAGCACCGCGCTGGCGACCCAGGCCGCGCAGACGATCCAGCTGCGCCTCGACCTGCCGGATGCCGCGTTCAGCTACCTGACCTCGCATGGCAGTCTCGACCTGGAACATGTGCAGTTCTTCGTGAACCTGATGAACCAGCTTGGGAACGAGGCGGACCGCGCGGCCGTGATCCATGGCGCGCGCATGATGTACCGCCTGTACGGCGACATCTTCCGCAGCCTGCCGCAGCGCGCTCCCAGCCTGGTCGGGGTCTAGCATGGCGCACAAGACATGGCGGCTGGTACTGACCGGCGCGAGCGGGGGCATCGGCCAGGCGCTGGCGAAGGCCCTGGCGCCGTACTGCGCGTCGATGGTGCTGGTCGGCCGCAACGGTGAGGTGCTCGAGGCGCTGCGTGAGCGGCTCGGGCCGCATCTGGTGCGGATCGTCGTGGGCGACGCGACGCAGGAAGCCACGCTCGACGCCATCGCGGCGGCGGCAGGCGAGCTCGGTGGCGTCGATCTGTTGATCAACAATGCCGGCATCAACGCGTTCCATGCGTTCGAGAGCCAGGCGCCGGCGGCGCTGCGCAGTCTGCTCGAGGTCAACCTGCTCGCGCCGATGCTGCTCACGCAGCGCCTGCTGCCGCAACTGCACCAGGCGCCGAGCGCGCAGGTCATCAATGTCGGCTCGCTGTTCGGCTACCTGGGCTATCCCGGGTTCGCCGGCTATTGCGCCAGCAAATCGGGCCTGCGCGGCTTCACCCAGGCGCTGCGGCGCGAACTGGGCGACACCAGCATCGCGGTGCGGCACTTCATCCCGCGCGCGGCCCGCACGCCGATCAATGCCGGGGCGGTCGAGGCGATGAACGCCGAGATGGGCGTGGCGCTCGACGAGCCGGCCGATGTGGCGCGCCAGTTGTGCAAGTTCATCCAGGGGTCGGCATGGGAGTACAAGCCGGGGCTGAAAGAAGCGCTGCTCGCGCTCGTCAATCACCTGCTGCCAGCCTTGCCCGACCGGGCTATCCTGGGCCAGTTGCCCGTCATTCGCAAACATATGCCGGCGTCTGTCCGGCACGCACAACCGAGGTCATCATGAAAATATCGCATCGCACATTCGCCACCGCCGCATTCTGCATCGCCGCCTATGGCGCGGTCTGCAGCGTTGCTGTGGCAGCACCGGCCGACGACGCCGTCAGTACATTGCAACAGCGCTGGGAACAAGTGAAATACGGGGCGCCTGCGGGTGGGCAGGAGCGCGCCTTCGAGGCCCTGAGCGCCGAGGCGGACACCGTGCTGGCGCGCTATCCCGATAACGCCGGCGTGCTGATCTGGCATGGCATCGTCGTGGCAAGCCATGCCGGCGCCAAGGGTGGCCTGGGCGCGCTGGGTCTGGCCAAGACGGCCAAGAAGGATTTCGAAGCCGCGCTGCAGACCGACCCGAAGGCGCTGGCCGGTTCCGCCTACACGAGCCTCGGCAGCCTGTATTATCAGGTGCCGGGCTGGCCGATCGGCTTTGGCGACAAGGACAAGGCGCGCGAGAATCTGCAGCAGGGCCTGGCGCTGAACCCGGACGGGATCGATGCCAATTTCTTCCTTGGCGACTTTTTGTATCGTCAGGGTGACATGGCAGGCGCCGAACGTTGCCTGCGCAAGGCGCTGCAAGCGCCGGCGCGCCCCGGGCGCAAGCTGGCCGACGCGGGGCGGCGGGCCGAAGTCGAAGCGCTGCTGGCGCAGGTCGCGGCCAAGCGCAAGTGATGCAATCAGCTGGAGACGCGCAGGATGCGAATATTACTTGTCGAAGATGACGAATCGCTGGCATCGGGCCTGAAGCTGGCGCTCGGGCGGGCCTGTTACACGGTCGAACACGTGGGCGATGGCGTGGCTGCGGTCGCGGCGCTGGAACACAATGCGTTCGACCTGGCCATCCTCGACCTCGGCCTGCCGCGCCTGGACGGCATCGACGTGCTGGCAAAGGTGCGGCGCGCCGGCAATGCCGTGCCGGTGCTGGTGCTGTCGGCGCGCGATGCGGTGCGCGACCGGATCGTCGCGCTCGACCTGGGCGCCGACGATTATCTGATCAAGCCGTTCGATGTCGACGAGTTGCTCGCGCGGGTGCGGGTGCTCGAGCGGCGCCGCGCCGGCGTGTCGGTCAACCAGCTGCGCTTTGGCGACCTGGCACTGGATCTCGCGGGCATGGCGGTCAGCTGGAAAAATCAGCCGATCGATCTGCAGCACCGTGAATTCATGCTGCTCAGACGCCTCGTCGAGCAGCCCAACAAGGTGTTTACCCGCAGCGAACTCGAAGCGTCGTTGTATGGCTGGGGCGAGGGCGTGGCCAGCAATGCCATCGATGTCTACGTACACCATGTCCGGCGCAAGATCGATCCTGACCTGATCAAGACGGTGCGTGGGCTTGGCTATCGCATCGGGAATTTGCCCACATGAGTGGCCACATGAGCGACCCCATGACTGGCCGCATGAGTGGGCGCCGCTATTCGATCCGCCGGCGCCTGATCACGCGCACGATGGCGTGCATGCTCCTGGTCCTGGGGGGCATCTCGCTGGCCGCCCACTGGTTCGCCGGTCACGAGTCCGAAGAATTCTTCAGCGCACGCTTCGCCAGTTCGGCGCGTGTGCTCGAAACGCTGGCCGCTCACCAGCTCGAGACTGCCACCATCGCAACCCCGATCGTGATTCCGATTCCCCAGGGGCTTGGGTATTCGGGCGGTGCGACGCCGTATGGCCACCCGTACGAACACAAGATCGCCTTCCAGGTCTGGAACGCCGAAGGGCGCCTGCTGGCCCGCTCGGCGTCGGCGCCGGAAGCGCCGCTCGGCCCCCTGGCGGCAGGCTTTACCAGAAAGTTGCTGGGCGAGACGCTATGGCAGGTGTTCGCGCTGCAATCGGGCCATGTGTGGGTGGTGGTGGCCGAGAAGGACGAGGTACGCGAAGAGATGGTCGAGCAGCTCGGCGCGTCGGTGCTGGCGCCGGTCATCATCGGCGGCATCCTGCTGCTGGTGGCGGTCAACCTGGTGCTAGCGACCAATCTGGCGCCGCTGCGTACGCTGGCCGACGCCATTGCGCGGCGCGAGCCCGAATCGCTCGCGCCCGTCGAGCTAACCGACCTGCCACGCGAATTGTCGCCGGTGGTCGATGAACTCAACAGCCTGTTGCAGCGCGTGGCCGCAGCCTTCGAGCGCGAACAGCAATTCATCGACGCAGCGGCGCACGAGATCCGCACGCCGATCGCGGCGGTACAGTTGCACGTGCAGAATGCACTGCGCGCGGCCAATCAGGCCGAGTGCGACGCGTCGCTTGGCGAGGCGGTCGGCGCGCTCGAGCGCACGACGCAGCTGGCCGAACAGCTGCTCACTTTCAGCCGGCTTGCTTCCGGGACCGACATGCAGCTGCAGCGCCAGGTCTCGCTGACGGAAGTCTGCCACGACGTGATGGCGCTGCAGGAACCCTTGCTCGACCGGCGTGGTCAGTCGCTCGGCTTGTCTGCCTTGCACGATTGCAGCGTGCAAGGCGATCCGTACCGGCTCCAGCAACTGCTGCGCAACCTGATCGAGAACGCATCGCGGCACGGCCTGGCGCGCGGCGATATCGACGTGGCCATCGATTGCGCCAACGGCCAATGCGTGCTGCGGGTGTCGAACGATGGCGACCCGGTGCCGGACGAAGAAACGGAAAACGTATTCCGCCCCTATTACCGGCTACGCCCGGGTGGCAAGTCGGGCGCTGGCCTGGGCCTGAGCATCGTGCGCCAGATCGCCGGCCAGCACGGGGCCGCGGTCACGATTGGCCGAAAACCGGATGGTCAGGGCTGTGTGGTGACGGTGGCGTTTCCTCGTTAAGCGCGTCACGCCCCCATTCGCGATATTCCACCAGCAGCGGCGTGCGCGCCAGTGCCCCGAGCGGCTCGATCCCCATCGCCGCCAGGCGCGCCAGCAGCTCGGCCAGGATCGTCGCACGCTGCAGCGACCAGGTCGAGGCGAAGCAGCGCCAGAAGGTCCAGCCGGCGCGTTCGAGCACGCGCTGGCGGCCCATGTCGGCCTGCCACCGGTCCGGTCCATGGAAGTCGTCGCCATCGAGTTCGATCGCCAGGCGGCGGTCGTGCGCACCTTCGACCACCATGTCGATGCGGTAGCCAGCAGCGGGCACCTGCGGAATGACGCGGTAGCCGCGCTCGAACAATTCGGTATACACGTCGCGCTCGAAGCCCGATTCGCACAGGTCGATCAGGCTCGTTGCTTCTTCATTGGCGTCAAGCGGTTTGGCGAAGTGCTCGACCAGCGTGCGGCGCAAATCGAGCGTTGACAGTTCTTCGAGCTGCACTGAACGCACGAGGTACATGCGGTCGCGCGCGCGCGAGGCAGCAACATTGAAGCGCTGGTCGAACTGCACGCCGGACAGCGCGTGGTGCTGCTTGCTGTCAGCGACCATCGACAGGAACATGATATCGCGCTCGCTGCCCTGGAACAGGCGCGCGTCGCCGCAGGCGAAGTTGCGCCGTACCAGTTCGGCCATGTCGCAGCGCGAGCGCACCATCTTGTCGATCAGCTGCGCCTGTTCGGGGCCCAGCAGCGACACCACGCCCAGCGTGCGCCCGGCATAAGCCGGATCGCGCAGGATGGCGTCGATCTCGGCGACGATGAATTCAGCCTCGGGGCGATTCAACCCTTTGTTCTCGCGGTAGCCGTTGGCCACGAACACGTCGATCAGCGGCGGGTCGAGCCGTTCGGACGCCGTCGGAATGCGCAGCGGCTGGATGAAGCCCTTGTAGAAAACGCGGTTGCTGTAGGCGATGATCGGCGCGACACTGCGAAAGTGCTCGCGCAGCATGACCTTCGAGGCGGCAAACACGGTCGAGGCGATGTCGTACAGCGACATGTCGGCCGTGAGCACCGCTTCGAACGGCTGGCCCGCCAAAAAGCGCCGGCGCAGGTCGGTGATCTTGGCGGCCGAGACAAAGCCGGCTTCGGGCGAGACCTGGCGGTCGTCGCCAACCACCAGAATCTGCTTGCCGCGCAGAACTGCCGGCAGCGCCCACAGGTCGGACTGGCTGGCCTCGTCGACGATGACGAGGTCGAACGCGCCGAGCGTGGCCGGCAGTGTTTCCGAGACGCGTGCATGGCTCATGATCCAGCACGGCACGGCGGCCTGCGCATTGACCATCGCTTCCTGCGCATCGCGCCGGTAGCGGCCCGCATTCACGCCCGTGCCCTTGCCCAGCTTGCGCATCGACGTGCGGTAGGTTTCCAGCGCGCTCAGCACGTTCTGGCCTGCCAGGCGGCGCGTGGCCAGCCACGACGACTTTGACACCAGTTGTTCGTACAGGCGCGCCAGGCCCCGTTCGAGTTCGCGCCGACGCGCGGCCAGGCGCAGCATCTCGTCGCGGGCGTCGATGTTGTCGAGGTAGGTTTTCAGGCGTGCCCAGGTCCAGGCATCGCGCCAGCGCACCGGGAACACGGCGTCATCGCCGTGTGTGTCGACCGGGACGGTCGTCAAGCGTGTCGCCAGCCTCGCCGCGCCATGCTGCGCGACCTGCCCGGCGAAGTCGTGCACGGCGGCCAGGTCGGGCGCCAGCGCGTCGATGCGGCGCAGTTCCGCGAGCAGCGCCGCGTAGTCGGCGCTGACCGTGTCGGCGGTCAGGCCGGCCGTGCCCAGTGCCTGACCGGCAAAGTCACGCAGGTGCACGCCGACAGGACCATCGGCGCTCGCCAGCAAGCCATTCAGGGCGGCCACGGCAGTGCGGGCCTGTTCGAGACCGGCGCGCGCCAGGTGCCGTGCCAGATAGTCGCGCACGCGCAGCAGGTCGGCTTCGCGGCCCAGCAAGTCGTTCGTCGGCGGGTGGCTGAACACCGCCTGAGCCAGGCTCGGTAACTGCAGGTCGTGCGTCGTTGCCTGGAGATGCGCGGCGCGCGCCGTGAGCAGAACCTGTTCGATGGCGCGCAGTTGCGCCACGTCGGCCACCAGAACCGGTAGCGACAGATCGGGCGCGAAGGCATTCCAGCGCACGGCAAACGAGTGCAGGCGGTTCTGCAGCGCGGCGTAACGCTGGACGTGGGCCCAGTCGTCACTGGAGGCTGGCGCGAGGCCCGCGACGCGGATCGCGGCGATCTGCCCCTTGACGTCGCCGGCGCCGAACGAGAACAGGCCGAACGGCTTGCCCGTCTCGACGGCGCGGTGGATCGCTTCGATGGCTTTCGGATGCCCGAGCGCTTCGGTTGGCGCCGTGACGGGGCGTTGCATGAATTCGGCGCGTGCGCGCAATAGCGCATCCATCTCGGGCAGCAGCGCCTCGAACGCGCGGCGCTCGGTGACGAACTGCGACTGGCGCGATTTCAGGCGCAAGGCGTGCGCCCAATCGATCCCCGAGGCCTCGACCTCGGCCGCCGTGGTGATGGCGCCGGCCAGCGCGGTCTGCAAGGTCTGTGCGGCGGCAAACACGTCGGACGTCGTGGCGCGCAGCGGCGGCAGTGCGCCACTGGCTTCGTCGCGCTCGATGTCGCGCATCGCCAGCAGCGTGTCGTGCAGACGGCCGATGGCGGCAGGCGTCGGCAGGGCGTCGGCCGCAGGCAGCTGCGCATTGCAGTAGACCAGGTCAACGCCGAGCCGGCGCCGCGCCTCGCGCAATTGCATGGCCTGTGCGTCGCCGAAGGGCGGTGCGTGCTGCGGCGCCAGCGACAAGGTGTCGTCGAACCAGCCGAAACGGTCGTTGCCATCGATGACCAGTTCGGCCATCTTTTGTGCGCGCATCTCGACACCGTCGACACTGATGGCGGCCAGCTGGGCGTGCGCGATCTCGTCGATACGGGTGTCGATGGCGGCGGTTTCGGCGTGCGCGTGGTCCAGCGCAATGCGACAGGTGGCGATCGCCTCGGTCTCGACCTGCGGATTCAGGTGCGACAGCGTGTGGATGATCGCCTCGATCGACGCCTGGAACTGGCGCATGCCTTCCTTGTCGCCCGAGAGCAGGGCGACCGTGAGCGGCCGGATCGATGCGGGAATCTTCTCCTGCAAAACCTTGAGCGCCGGCTCGCCCTTGGACGTCACCAGGATGCGTTTGCCCGAGGCCAGGTAGTGGCTGATGATATTGGCGATCGTATGCGTCTTGCCGGTGCCGGGCGGGCCCTGGACCGTGACGCCGGGCGAACGCTCAAGTTGCTGGACGATGGTTTCCTGCTCGCGGTTGTACGGCAGCGGGAAATACAGTTCACGCGGCTCGCCGGCATTGACCGCGCCGCCGGACAGGCCGCGAAACGCGATCGGTTCATGCTCGAGCACCGCGCTGCCCGGCGGCGTGACAAGGCTCAGCGGCCCGGCCGGCAGCGCTTCGCTGACGTCCACCCGTTCTTTCAGGCGTGCGATGTCGTCGATTAAAAAGTGCGTCGCGCGCGGCCGGGCGAAGATCACCCAGCCATGCGTGACGACGAGGCGCGCGCCAGGGGGCGGGGCCTGCGTGGCGCCCATGTCGTAGCGGGCGTCGGCGCTGACCTGGCCGGCGATCAGCTTCAGGATCGGCTCGATCGTCTCGGGTGCGAAGGGCGAGATCGCGCTGTCGCCGCGCGCGGCAAGCAGGCTGCGCGCCGCGCGTTCGACGTCGCCGATACCTGGCACGCCGCACGCCGCGAAGGCGTCCAGTTCCAGGTGCGCGTCGAGCTGGCGGGGCCGCAGGCCGATGGCGTGCGAGGTCGGGTCGATGTCGATTTCCAGCGCCTGCGTGATGAGCGGGTAATGAAAGTCGACGGGGGACGGGGTGCCGATCTGCCACGACGACAGGCCCATGCCCCAGACCAGCTCCAGCGGGCGCGCCGCTTCTTCGGATTCGAGCCGGGCCTTGAGTGCGAACAGCTCGGCATAGAGCGAGATCACCTGGCGCCGCGGCCGTTCGCGCGCGGCCCATTCGTGCCACGGCGCCTGATACGCGGCCAGCGCGTGGGTAGCAGCGGCGCGGGCGGGATCGTCGCCGGCCACGCCGGCGCTTGCCGCCTCGGCGAGCGCCGGCGGATTGCCGGACGGATCGGCACCGATCACCAGATAGGGCGCCAGCGCCGGATCGGCCAGCAGGGGGGGCGACGTCGCTTCGAGCCGGTGCACGCGCAGCCACAGGTCATCCTGCTCGGTCTCGACGTTAAACTCGATCCAGGGCAGCGTTGACAGGTCGGCAAAGGTTTTCTTGAATTCGGTGACTTTCGCGAGCGTGAACGCGGAAGGATCTATGTCTTTGGCCTGCTCGACCAGATAGTCGAGCAGAGCGCTCATGCGCTGGGCAGATGTGTGCATCGGGTGCTTCCCGGCGGGGCCGGTGGGTAAGGTGGCGGCCATTGTACAAGAGGCCCGCCGTGCGTGCGGCGCGTGCGGCGCGCGCGGATCGCGTGCGCGGGACCATGGTAGAATGATCGCGTCGTGGACTTCTTTGCCGTATATGAGACGAGTATTCGTCATCTGCCTGATCCTGCTGCTCCCCCTGAACATGTTTGCCCTGGCCATGGCCGCATCCGCGATGCTGCCGTCCGAGCCGGCGCAGCGCGTCACAGCATCCGAACCGCTCGTTGTGCTGACCTCCGCGCCGGTTTTCGCCGACGCGTACCTGCCCGACAACCATGATTGCCAGGCCAGTTGCGACATCGATCCCGATGAGCCGCCGGCCGGTGCCGACGTGCACGACTCCGTCAACGAAGACCTGTCCCTGCGCCTTGCCGATATCCGCGGCGGCGTTCTGGCACCCCCATCCCTGTCTCGCCCCAGCCAGTCCTGGCACCCCCTGCTCAAGCCTCCCCGCATCGTGTAACGCCTGCCTGTGCCGCCTCTGCGGCATGCCTTCGCTGCGTTGTTGGCAGCGCTACGTTCACACTGATTCAAACAAAAGGTACTACCATGGAATGGCTCTTCGACCCCACCATCTGGGCGGGTCTGCTCACACTCGTTGTCCTGGAAATCGTCCTGGGCATTGATAACCTGATTTTCATCGCCATCCTGGCGGACAAACTGCCGCCGCACCAGCGCGACAAGGCGCGCCTGATCGGCCTCACACTGGCGATGTTGATGCGCCTTGGCCTGCTCACCATCGTGTCATGGCTCGTCACGCTGACGGCGCCGCTGTTTTCGCTCGGGTCGATGGCATTTTCCGGCCGCGATCTGATCCTGCTGCTGGGTGGCGTGTTCCTGCTGTTCAAGGCCACCGTCGAACTGCATGAGCGCATGGAAGGCGTCACGCACATACAGACCCAGTCGCGGGTGTATGCGGGCTTCGGCGCCGTGGTCGCGCAGATCGTCGTGCTCGACGCCGTGTTCTCGCTCGATGCGGTCATCACCGCCGTCGGCATGGTCGATAACCTGTACGTGATGATGGCTGCGGTGATCATCTCGATCGGCGTCATGATCCTGGCTTCCAAGCCGCTGACGCGCTTCGTCAATGCGCATCCGACCGTCGTCGTGCTGTGCCTGAGCTTCCTGTTGATGATCGGCCTGTCGCTGGTTGCCGAAGGTCTGGGCTTTCATATCCCGAAAGGCTATCTGTACGCTGCCATCGGTTTCTCGATCCTGATCGAGGCGCTGAACCAGTTCGCGCGCCGTAACTTCCTCAAGCAGGAAGCGCGCGTCCCGCTGCGCGATCGCACCGCTGATTCGGTGCTGCGCCTGATGGGTGGCAAGAAGCGTGCACACGTGGATGCCGATGCTGAACCGCAGGATGAACCGGTCGCCGAGCCTGACGCATTCGGCGTGGAAGAACGCAATATGGTCAGCGGTGTGCTGGCGCTGGCTGACCGCTCGATCCGCTCGATCATGACGCCGCGCTCGGAACTCACGTGGGTCAACCTGGACGACGCGGCCGACACGATCCTGCGCCAGTTGCAGGCGTCGCCGCACAGTGGCATGCCGGTCGGTCGCGGCCAGCTGGACCAGTTGGTGGGCATTGCGCGCACCAAGGACCTGGTCAGTGCACTGATGCTGCACGGGCAGATCGACGTATCGCCTGACGCCGGCGTCGTGCGCACGCCCATCCTGCTGCCCGACACGGCCGGCGTGCTGGGCGCGATGGATACCCTCAAGCGCGCGCACGGCCAGCTGGTGCTGGTGACGGACGAATTCGGGATCGTCCAGGGTCTGCTCACACCCGTGGACATCCTGGAGGCAATCGCCGGCGAATTCCCGGACGAGGACGAGCAACTGGCGATCCGGCCGCAAGGCCCGGATGTCTGGGAAGCCGATGGCGCGGCCGATCTGCACCAGCTGGAACAGGTGCTCGAGACCGATGCACTCGTGGGGGACGATGACTACACGTCGCTGGCCGGCTTCCTGCTGGCGCGTTTCGAGTCGATGCCCGTCCCTGGCCAGAGCGTCGAACTTGATGGCTGGCGCTATGAAGTCGTCGCAGTGGAGGATCGCCGCATCGCGAAGGTCGCGATTTCCCGTGCGGCGGATGCCACATCGGCCGACATCCTCTAAGCGCTATCCGCCGCCCGCCGTGCCTGGCACGCCAGGCGGCATGCCCAGGGTTTCTGCCCGGGCGATGGTGGTGGCGGTGGGCAAGGCGAACGAAAAAGGGACGAACGACGTGATGCTCTGGTACGGCACGGGGTCACAGACATCGCTGGCGCCCCCGGGCAGGCAGATTCTTACCCTGACCAGCTGGATGCAGTTCGCCGCATTGGGATTGGACGTGCAGTTGATCCGGTTTTGCTGCGGACTTGCCGGCAAGGTTGCCCCCAGCGAGACGGGATTGGCCGTGGCTGGAATGTGCAGGTAATCGATCTTGACGTGCGCGTCGGAGATCGGCTCGGCAAAGACCAGCATGCCGGGGGTGGTGCGAAACACCGCTTGCCTGCGCACGCGTTCCATCGCGGCGGCATCGGAGAAGTCGGTGTTGACGGCCAGGGCGGTTGCGCGCCGCGTCACTTCCTGCAGGATATTGCAGATATAGAGCGCCCGGAGGATGTCGACGATGCCGAAAAAGAGCATGAAAAAAATCACGGCAACCACCGCAAATTCGACTGCGGCGACACCACGTTGCCGCGTTGGCGTTTGACGCGTCATGGTCCATCCATCCATCAGGGGTATAGAACGATGCGGGTGCCCAGGGACTGCTCGGTCGCCAGGCCGGCAAACTCGCCGTACAAGGCGTTGTTCTTGGCGGGAACGGTCATGAAGAATCTGCCGATCCCAAGCACGATGGCTTCGCTGCCACTGACTGGGCAGGCGAGCAGCGGCAGGTGCAGGACGCGGCGGTTGGGCAGACTCTTGTTACTCGCCGGTGGCCCTTTGTAAAATTGGGTACCGGACGTGTACGAATAGGGCGTCGGCGTCTGCGCGCTGGCAGGATAAGGCGTGCTGGCCGACGTGGTCGGCTGACCTGGCGTGTACAGGGTGCCCCACGCGGTGACGCCATACGTCGGATAGCCGGCTACCGGCTCCGGCGAGCCCGCACTGACATACGATGCATAAGGGACCGCCTTTGCGTACGACCAGAGCGGACCGAATTGCACGGCCAGGGTGCCAGTGGGCGCCGTATCGGGGCCGGCAACCGTCCAGCGGCGCGCGGGTGTCTCCAGCAGCGCAGCCGACTGCTGCGCCGGCGTTGCGCCCATCCAGGGGACGCCGCCGTTGGCGGTGAACTCCTTGATATTGACGTCGGCGGGCGCCGTGCGGGGATCGCACGCGGTGGTCGTTGTCCCGTAGATGCCGAAGCGCGAATTGAGTTGCTGCCAGAGCTGGTCGATCGGGAACGACGCCGACACCTTGACCGTGCCACCGGACAGCCGCGACATGGCCATCGTACCGGTACAAACAAATGGCGCCAGCGTCGCTATGTCGGTGATGGGCGTGGCCCGCGCAACCGGATTGACGATGAAGGTCTGGCCAGCATCGGCGCCGGGCAGGTTCAGGTCCAGCAGGTTGTAGCCCACGCCGCGGCGAAAGCCAAATTCTTCCAGTTCACCCTCGTGGTTGCGGTGTGACTCCTCACGCATGGCGCAGATGCCAAGGGGGGTGACCTTGATGGCAGAGCGGCCGGCGATGGCGCGGGCACTGGTGAAGGCGTCAAGCGTGTCTGTAAATGTCGAGAGGAACAGGGTCGCGACGCGACCATACTCGTTGTCGAGCCCCGCAGTATCGATTTGCACGTACAGCAGGTCGTCCGGGTTTGTCATGGCCTCACCTGCCGAGCGCCATGGGCCGCCCGGGCTGCTGCCAAATGCGATGGCGGCGTCGGACCAGGTCATCGTGGCCTTGCCGTAGGCATAGGTAAGCCGGTCGGCATCCCCGGTAAAGCGGCTCGAGGCCTGTTGCAGCGCCCCCGCGATGCCGGCCGGGGTGCCTTTGAGTTCGTGCGCTGCTGCCAATGCAACGGTATCCGCCACATTCTGAAGTTCGACTTTGCGGTGCACCAGAAGGGCCAGATCGATGGCCAGCGCGAGAAAACCGAGGATGATGGTCAAGGCGGCAACGAACATCACGCTGATCGAGCCGGTCTGTTTGGCGCCGTGTGGTGCATCTTGCCGGCACCGGCGCGTGGGACAAGCTTGGTCACTGATCGACATAGCGCATCGTGACGTCGCTGTTCATCGTCATATCGGCAGACCCCAGGTAGTCCATCGTCAGGCCGCCGAGTAGATGATCGTGCAAGGTGATTTTAATACCGGCACGAACCTTGTTCGGTGTCAGCGCACTGCAACCGTCGCCGTCACATAGGATCGTGATGACAATGCTATCGGTAAACGGCACGATTTCGCCCAGTTCCTGTTGGGCAATCCAGCGCGCGATCGCGGGGACGCGCGCTTCGTTGAAGCCACCGCCGCCGGTGCGCAGTTCGGCCTGCGTCGCGGTCGCCATATAGCGCGTCGCATCGTGCGCCGCTTTCTGCCCCACGCTGTAAAACCATGCGGCGCGCGCCATGTAGAGCGGCCCGGCCAGCAGGATCAGGAACAGCGGAAGGATCAGCGCCATCTCGACCGCGATGCTGCCTTTCACCGGGTTGTTCAATCGCTTGTAGCGCGCAGTCATGGCTGTCTCCCTTGTCGCGTTCGACCATGGCCGATACTAGTGGAAGCCCCCGGGCTTGATTTGACTTACGGCAACTTTTGCGAGAACCGGCGCGCTGGCTCTCAGCGAATGCCGGGTACGCCGACGCGGATCGCGCGCGAAAAATCGCTGCCGTCGATATCGGACTGGCGCGCTCTCGCATTGATGTGGCCGCGCTGCTGCAGCGCTGCGTACGGCACGCCCGGCGTCAAGGCGTTCTGGTCGTACGCATATTCGGCGAAGTGGCCCGATGCCAGCAGCCGGTAGTCGAGCGGCAGGTCGGGCGCGATGCGGTGCGCCAGTTCGTACAGGATCGTCGTGCAGTTGCTGGTGAGCGTGTTGTAGAACTCGGGCTGGCGGCGCAAGGCGTCGGCGCGCTCCAGGTAGGTGAGCAGCACGGCGCGCAGCTGCCCGGGCGTGGCGCGCAGGCGGTACAGGTAGACCTGCTCGCCGCGCGCATTGCTGCGCGTGCGGATCAGGTCGCGCTCGTCCGAGGCAATAATCACCTGTTCGAACTGGCGAAAGAAGCCGCCGATCGCCGAAAAGGTCTCGTGGCGCTCCTTGCGGATCTCGAGCGAGAACACCAGCTGTTTGCCATCCTTGAAGCCGAATGTCACCAGCGTGTGGGCGATGTGCGGGCCCATCCAGTAGGACAGGATCAGGTCGGCCGACACGATGCCTGAGAGGTCGTAGTCCCGTGTCTCCCAGCGCGGCGTGTAGTCGGTCTCGGTGCGCCAGTCGAAGTTGCGCACGTTCTCGAGCACCAGGCGATCACCGTCGATGCGCGAGACGAGCATGCGCGACACGTCGTCGGCCCACACGCGCTCGTGCGATGGTGCCAGCGACAACCACCACCCCAGCAGTACGGCCAGCGCCACGGCGCCGGTGACCAGCGCCCTGGCACCCGGCCACTTGGCCAGACCGCGCGCGATGGCGACGATGGCAGCCAGGCCGGAGAGCGACCAGAGCGCGACCGCGGCATAGGCGCCCGGCTGCGGCAGCTGGAACCACAGCGCGAGTGCGCCCCATGCGGTGACCAGCAACGCGCACACGGCAAGGATGGCGCGGGCAATGGGGCGGCTCATGAACATCTGCTACTTTCGAAACGCTGGGGTGGTGCAGTGTAGCCGTTCGGTCTGGTGACAACAAGAACCGTTCCGGAGCGCGGCCTGTAAAATGCCGCCTCCAAGGGGGACCAATGACGACGCCAGGCTTGACCATTTCGCGCATCCTGCATGCGGGTTACGTATTCGATTGTGCGGGCGCGACGATCGCGTTCGATACGATCTTCGAGAACCCGTTCAGCCGCAACTGCCATGCGTTCCCGGACGTGTGCTTCGATATCGCGGCGATCCGCCGCCAGCGTTTCGACGCCGTCTTCATCTCGCACTTCCATGATGATCACTGCTCGCTCGACAGCCTCGATCTGCTTGATCGCGCCACGCCCCTGTACATCTACTGCATCTTCGACGCATTGTGCGAGATGGTGCGCCAGCTCGGCTTCACGCACGTGCACCTGCTCCGCCTGAACGCGCCGGTCACGGTCGGCCCGTTCACCGTCACCCCGCGCGAGGCGATGGACGTCGATGTCGACTCGATGTTCCAGGTGCAGGCGGCCGGGCAGAACGTGCTCAATGTCGTCGACTCGTGGATCGACGACGACACGCTGGGGCAATTGGTCGAACTGGGGCCATGGGACATGGTGCTGTGGCCGTTTCAGACGATGCGCGAAATCGAGGTGCTCAGTCCATCGCGCGCCGTGGCGGCGCCGCCTGAACTGCCGGCCGAATGGATCGCGCAGTTGCAGGCGCTGCAACCGCGCTACGTGGTGCCCAGTTCATGCCAGTTCGTGCAGGAGCCGTGGTCATGGTACAACCGCGCATTCTTCCCGATCACCTATGCGCAGTTCACGCGCGAGGTCGGCGCGGCGCTGCCGGCGGCATCGATCGTTCGGCTCGATCCCGGCAAGTCCGTGCGGATGAAAGGCGCGGCGCTGCAGCCGGCGCCGCCCTTGGTGTGGCTTCAGCCCGTGGGCCCGCAGGATGTCGATTACGTTTATGAAGGCAATGCGGCGCCGCCATCGACAGCGTCGATCGCACGGCATTTTGCGGCCTTGAGCGATCCCCAGATGGCGCGGGTGCTGGACTACTGCCGTGCGGGTCTGGTCGCCAAATACGCCGAGGTCGAAGCAGCGTCGGATTACTTCGATGGCCCGCGCTACTGGCGGCTGTCGGTCTACGACCATCTGGGCCAGGCGCGCGTGTTCGATTATCTGCTCGATGGCGACGTGGCCACGCCCGTGACCGAGGCCGGCCCGCTCGGCTGGACAACGGAAATCCCGGCCGCCAGGCTGTATGGGGCACTCGAACAGGGCGAGTCGCTGACCACGATGTACATGCGCATCAACGATGGCTGCTTCGACGCCGATGCCGAACGTGACCTGCTCGACGTCGACGTGGTCGACGATCCGCTGATCCGCTGCCTGTTCAGCGATACCTTCGGCGCATACCAGGCGGCGCAGCTGCGCCGCCTGCTCGCGCGCTGACCCGGCCTATTTGCCCAGCAGGCGCAGCGACTGTTCCCAGTCCTCTTCCCAGTCGAGCAGGAAATCAAGGGTCTTGAACGCGCGTCGTAACGGCCCCAGTGGCACGCGGTGGAGATCATGCAGGCCAAGCGCCAGCGTCACCGGGTTCCACACCGCGTTGCGTTTCGATTTGCGCACGCTTGCCTTCACGCGCGCGCCATCGTCGCCAAAGATGCCGATGGCGTTGTCGAGCGCCGCGCCCAGATCGATGCGCGCATTCGCGGCAAAGGCTTCCAGCACCTGCGCCTTGTTGATGCCGAAGGCCGATTCGGTCGGGGCCTTCGGTTCCGGTGGCGGCGCGGCCGCTGCCGCCGCTGCGGCCAGGGCCTCGCGTTCCAGCCTGGCCACCAGTTGCGTCAGGTCCTTCTTCTGGAACCGCAGCGCATCGAGCGGACGCCTGAAGCCCGGCGCCGGCAGGTGCGCGACGATCTTGTAGGCGTCCTTGGTCATCGTCATGAGCACGTCGTCGCTGCCGGCGATCAGGCGCGCGATGTCGTCCTGGAAGAAGATCGGCGCTGCGTAACCGCCGTTGGCGTCGCCAAACAACCCGGCGTGGGCCGGGTCGTAATCGAGCCAGACATACGGCGTGACGGCATGTTCGAGCAGGCGCGCCAGGGTCCAGGGCGATGCGCTCTGTTGTTCGAGCCAGGTGCAGGCTTCAAGCAGGGTGGCACGGTAGGGCAGTTCGGTGGCGCTCATGTCAATTCAATGGGGGGCGTGGCTGGCCCCCATTGTAGTGCATGCCTTTGCCGGCTTGCGTTCAGCGGCCGTCGCGATGATGGTCACTGGCGTCTGGCGGCTCGATCCCGCGCGCCGTCGGCAGGTGCCAGCCATAGCGGATCGCGGCCAGGCGCAGGCCGAAGCACAGCGCGGCGCCAACGCAGGCCGTTGGCGTGGTCGGCCATTGCAGCGCGTCGCCGATCACCACCACCGATGCGCCGGCCAGGGCCGCGACGGCGTAGATATCCGATCGGAACACGGCCGGGACGTTCGACAGCAGCACATCGCGCGCGACGCCACCGCCGATGCCTGTCAACATGCCCAGCAGTGCGGCCATCACGGGCTCCAGCCCGAACACGAGCGCCTTTTGCGCGCCCGCCACGCAAAACAGCGCCAGGCCCGCGCCGTCGAACAACAGCACCGGATTGCGCGCGCGGTGGATGAACGGATGCCAGAAGAAGATCGTCACGCCCGCCAGCAGCGACACGCCGAGATAGCGCCAGTCCGAAAAAGCAGCGGGCGGCGTGGCGCCGATCAAGAGGTCGCGCACGATCCCGCCCGAGGTGGCGGCCACGAACGACAGCACGAGCACACCGAACAGATCGAGGTGGCGACGCACGCCGGCGGTGGCGCCGGACAGCGCAAACACAAAGGTGCCCACCAGGTCGAGCGTGAGCACCAGCGTTTTCATGGTGGCCCCCATATCGAGGGCAAGAACGGCAAACACGTGAATCCACCTTACAAGTGCTGGTGCGCACGGCACCGAAGAGGGCGATTCTAGCGCATGGCCGCGTTACTCCCGGATCAACCTGTTTTTATTTGGTGATGCGCAAGATTGCCGAGGCCAGCCGTGAGAAGCAGGGCGTCAAGTCGGCATCCGTTGCGGCGTAGCAGTACATGCCGACCGGCTGGTCGGGCTTTTGACAACGCTTGAGCGAATCGACCGTGTTGGCCATGCACTTCAAGATCATCTCGCCGTTGGTACTCGTATCAGATGTAAATGCTTCTTTCAACCCGGGACCAAAGCCAAGGGTAAAAACGTAGACACCTTCGCTTCGGGTTTTGGCAGCGATACTTTCGGCGAGATTGCGTGAAGCACGCAAAACATTGCCTTCAAAAAGCTGCGGGGTGCTGATATCGGCCGTCACGACGCGAGGTGCCGTAGTCACGATCGGAAACTCGCGCACGGATTCGGGGCGCGCGTTGTACCAGTCCGGTAACCGCCGTACTGCCGGCTGTGGTTGGTTGTTCACCATGCGCCAGGTTTTGCAGCCTTCGCTTACAAAATCGAGATCGCTGCTTTCCAAATTGCCCAGCCCGCCATCTTTCAAGATACGATCAACGGAACCTGCACGTGTGCAGTCTGTAGGCGTATTGAATGTCAGATAGGATCCAAACGACGTTGGCGCGCCATCCGAGAAAAAGACAATCACACGCATCGTTGACCGGCTGCTCAGTGGCACCGAGTTGAGTTGCTCGCGCGCCTTCCACATGCCTTCAAACGACGACGTGCCACCCTTGAAGACGTATGAATTGATCTTGCTATTCATCGATGTTCGGTCGAAGCCACGGGTGGACGTATTGATCGCTTTATCCGTTTCCACGCCGGATGCGAAGTGAATCAATGCGACGCGGTCTTGCGTGACGTTGAACTTATTGAGGAAATTTTTCGCCGATGTTCGCACGGTCGCTGCTGATCCAGAAAGCGACCCGGACGTATCCACCACCAGCGCCATATCCAGGTCATTGCGGATCGTCTGCGCCGCCGCCACCGGGTTCAGCGTCGTGAAATTCATGATCTGCATGATCGACACCGGCATTGGCGCCTCTGCCTTGACATCGATGGTCGCCTGGCCGCCGTTGAAGGTCACATTGGTGCTGATGATGCGGGGCGACGACAACAGGTAATTGTTCGGGATATTGGCGGCGAAGAAATCGGCCGCGGCCCCGCGCGCGCTGGCAATCTGCTCCGTCTGGTTGTTGCCCGTTGTGACCGCGCGCGCGCCGGCCAGCGCCGCCGAATCCACCGCCGCATTCAGACGTGCCTTGACCAGGTACGCCAGCCCGGCATCGACACACAGGCCAACGACGGCAAGCAGCACGAACATCGACACGGCCACCATGATGGCGACCGCACCGCGCTGACGGTACAGATTCGGATTCATCTCAGAATACACTCATGGAATACAGGTCGGGCCCGAACGTGGGCAGGGTGTTGTTGCCGGTGGTGAAACCGCTGACCAGCATGTCGAAGCGATAGAACGTCTCGACCACGAAGACGACTTCGCCAGGGTCGAGCTTGCCGGTCATGACCGACGTGACCGGGCGCGTGGCGCTGTTGACGCTCGAGCATTTGCCGGTGCTGCTCCAGGCGCTGCAGGCATACACCTTGCTCTTGGGCGCGTAGCCACTCCGGCGAAACCCTTGCAGGCGCTTGGCATCGTCCCAGCGGTACTGGTCCAGCACGACACTGCGCGAGACGCCATTGGTGACCTCGCCCATGACGCGGGTGATGTACATCATCCCCAGCTGGTTGACGTTCAGCGGCGGTGCGCTGGCCATCAGTGCATTGATCGTATCCTGGCTGCTGTCGTCCAGATCCACCCCGCTGCGCGACAGAATGTTCGCGCCTTCACGCGCGATATTGGTGATGATGATATTGGCTTGCAACGCACGTGCGGCGTCGATGGCGCACAGCAGCAGGACCACGAGCATCGGCAGCAGCAGGGCAAGCTCGACCGCGGCAACGCCACGCTGGCGGCGGGCCGGGCGGACCGCAGCGAATGGCATGGGCAGCATCAGAAATACTCGTTTCGCATGGTGGCGCCGACGGCAAAACTGTTCTGGCCGCCAGTAAAGAATGCCGAAAGCAGTGGCGTCGTCACCGGCCACGCGCAATTGAGTTGCAGCACCACCATCTCGCCCGCGCCGCCGAACATGGCGTTGCTGTAGCTGGTGCTTGCATAGCGCTTGCCGTTGACCGACACGACGCAGTTCGTGCGCTCGTACATGCCCAGCGAGTTGTCGCGGATTTTCGCGATGACGGTGGCGTAGCGCTGCCCGGTGCTGGTCCCGCCTTCGTTCGCGCGGCCGGTAATGGCAAAGCGCGCGCCTTCACGCACCGCGTATTGCATGGTCAGCGTGGCGAAGAACATCATGCTCATTTCGATAATCCCAACGAGGACCAGCATGAGCACGGGCGCGATGATGGCCATCTCGACGAGTGTGGTGCCAGATTGACGGTGGGGTCTTTTAAACAACATATTCGGGCAACTGTGAGGGGGTTCGGTCGTCGTATGCGATAAACTTCAGGGATTCTACAGGGCAATAATCACCCTCTGTAACCGTTTTAGCGAGGAGTCAACGCGTTTGTCGGCGCGCAACAACATGAGTTGGTACCCGGATATGCATCGTTTGATCGCCGCCGTGCGGCGCACGCCCGGCGCCGCCGCGCCATCGGCTGCTGCGCCTGAAGCAGAAGCCTGGATGGTGTTCGGCATGCGCGTGCTGCTGTCGGTGTCGGCGCTGCTGACGCTGTACATCGGCCCTGGCGGCGTGGTCGCCTCCAGCCCGTGGACCTGGCCCGTGCTCGGCGGCTACGTGCTGCACAGCCTGACACTGCTCGTCATCGCGAGCTACCGGGCCGGTTTCTGGCACGGTCCCAACGTCTACTGGATCGACATCATCTGGTACGGGCTGATCGTTCTTGTCACCGGCGGGGGCACCAGTCCGTTCTTTTCGTTCTTTCTGTTCGCGATCCTGGCCACGTCGTTTCGCCATGGGTTCGATGCCGGCGCCAAGCTGACGCTGGGCGCGGTGGGCATCGTGAGCCTGTCGGTCATGCTGGTGCAGGGCCTCCAGTCGTTTCACATCCTGCTGCTGCGCGCGACGTTCCTGCTGGCGCTGGGCTACATGATCGCGTTCTGGGGCGGCCTGTCCGTCGACCAGCGCCGCCGGCTGGCGCTGCTGCGCGACGTCAGCCGGCTGTCCAACCCGCGCTTCGGCGTGCAGCACACGCTCGATTCGCTGATGGACAAGATCCTGCGCTACTACGGCGCCAGCACCTGCACCTTGCTGATGCAGGACAGCCACCAGCGCTGGATCCTCAACACGGCCCACCATCCAAGGGTGGGACGCCCGATCAGCCGCAGCCGCCCGGACGCCGCGGACGTGCAGCCGTTGTTGGCGCTGGCATCGGGCGCGACCCTGTACCGCAGCCCCGGTCCCGGCGCCGGGCTGTTACGCCTGCTACCGGGCGGCGTGTGCGCGGTGCGGCTGGCTACCGGTGAAAAAGAGTGGTGCAAGGCGGACATGGATGCCTGCAGCCACGTGGCCGACCTGCTCGACGCCGACGGTTTCGTCAGCGCGTCGCTGCCGCTGCGCAAGGGCAGTGGGCGCATCTTCGTGACCGGCAGCCGCCTGCGGCGTAGTGACGCCACGTTCCTGAAGCACATCGTGCAGCAGGCGTTTCCCGTCATCGAAACGATCGATCTGCTCGACCGGCTGGCGTCCGAAGCGGCATTCCGCGAACGCCAGACCATCGCGCGCGACCTGCACGACAGCACGATCCAGCCGTATATTGGCCTGCGTCACGCCG
This sequence comes from Massilia sp. MP_M2, assembly GCF_039123635.1. Lineage (NCBI taxonomy): Bacteria > Pseudomonadati > Pseudomonadota > Betaproteobacteria > Burkholderiales > Oxalobacteraceae > Massilia > Massilia sp. MP_M2. Next base: position 255,755 of record NZ_JBCHJF010000006.1, on the reverse strand, counting down.
TGGCGGCGATCCGCACCAGCGCCGGCGAAGACAGCGCGGTGGCGCCCGAACTCGACCGCCTGCTGGCCATGTGCTCGGACGTGATCGGCGACATGCGCGACTTCGCCCAGCGCTTTCGCAGCGGGCGTCAAGAGGAGCCCGAACTGCTGGTGGCGCTGCGCCGCCGGTTGCGCCAGGTCCAGACCTTCTATGGCTTGGACGTGATGCTCGAGGTGCAGGGTGAGGGGGTGGCCAATGACCGCATGGCGGCGGAGGTATTCCAGATCGTCAGCGAAGGCATCAGCAATATCTGCAAGCACACGCGGGCGCGCACGGCCGGCGTCGTGATCGAGGACGACGCCGGCCAGCTGGCGATCGATATCTTCAACCCGGTGTCCGATGGCGCCCCGGCGCCGAAACCCTTCGTGCCGCGCTCGATCGCCGAGCGCGTAGCGGCGGTGGGCGGTACGCTGGGCGTCGAAGCGGATGGGCGCCAGACGCTGCTGCGCATCCGCATCCCGGTCTAGCACCGGCATAACGTAATGGAGAAACCATGACCATCCGCATCCTGCTCGTGGATGACCACAAGACCATGCTGTGGGGTCTCGAGCGCCTGATCCAGGCCGAAGGCCCGTCGTTCACACTGGTGGGCAGCGCCAGCGATGGCGCCGAGGCCACGGCCCTGTGCGCCGCGCTGCGCCCGGACATCGTGCTGCTCGACCTCGACCTGAAAGGCAGCAGTTCCATCGACTTTTTGCCGGCGCTGGTGGCCAACGGCAGCACGCGCGTCGTGATCCTGAGCGCGAACCGCGACCAGGGCACGCTGGCCGCCGCCGTGAAAGCCGGTGCGCGCGGCGTGGTCAGCAAGGAAGCGCCGACCGACGATGTGCTGCTGGCCGTGCGCAAGGTGCACGGCGGCGAGCTGTGGCTGGACCAGTCGCTGATGCAGGCGCTGCTGGGCCAGCTGGTCGCGCCGGCGCCGAAAGCCGATCCGGAGGCCGAACGCATCGGCACGCTGACGGCGCGCGAGCGCGACGTCATCGGCATGATCGTGCAGGGCAAGGGTGCCCTCAACAAGGACCTGGCCGAGCGCGCATTCATCTCCGAACGCACGCTGCGCAATCACCTCACCACCATCTACCAGAAGCTGGACGTGGCCAACCGCCTCGAGTTGTACGTCTACGCCATCAAGCACGGCCTATCCTGAGGCAACCCCTTTTCTGTCTCTGTCGCGATGCGCCGGCGAGCGACCCAGGACAAATGTACTGGATTGCCTTGGCGCAACGTACCTTTCAAAAAGGTAGTTTTGACGGATGGCAATAAAATTGCCGGTCGGTAAGATTCAATCCATGCGCTGCGTATCGTGACATGCGGTACGACGGCAAGCAAACAGGAGTGAACGGTGCACGACAGCGAAGACAACCCGGAACAGCAGTATGAAAGCAGCAGCAATCCGGCCATGTCGTACGTCGTTCTCTCGGTTCTGCTCGCAGTTGTCTGCTTCATCGCGGCAATGGCTGCATGGACGAGCGCATAAAAGCCAACCTGCTAACCCTTGATTACCGACCCTTGAAAGGATCCACCATGAACTTCATCAAAAACCTGATCAAAGAAGAAGACGGCGTTACCGCCATCGAATACGCACTGATCGCATCGCTGATCGCCGGCGTCATCATCACCGCCGTGACCCTGCTGGGTGGCAACATCAGCACGCTGTTCAGCGACCTGGCTGCTCGCATCAAGACCCCGACCACGTAATTGAACACCGCACGGCCCGCCTAGAGCGGTCCCCATCCGGCGCGGATTGTCCGCCGCCGGATTTTTTTTACCCGGAGTATTTTCTTGACGATCTTGCCACTGATGATGCTGTGTTTGCTACTCGGGGCCGCCGTGTGGCATGACGTGAGGGCGCGCCGCATCCCGAACGCCGTGGTTTTCCCCGGAATGCTGGCGGCGTTTGTGCTGCACACGGCGCTGCCGGTTGGGGCGGGCCTGTTCGGCACGCCGATGGGCGGCCTGGGGCTCTTGTCGTCACTGGGCGGCTTCGGGGTGGGACTGGCGATCCTGCTGCCGATGTACGCGCTGCGCCTGATGGGCGCCGGCGACGTCAAGCTGCTGGCCATGGTGGGCGCCTTCGTCGGCGCTGGCCAGATCATCACGGTCGGCCTGGTCACGCTGGTGGTCGGCGGCGTGCTGGCGCTGGTGTTTGCTGCGTGGCAGCGCAATCTGCGCCGCCTGGTCGCCAACGCGTACCACATGGCGCTGCACACGACGTTCTCGGCGCTGGCCGGTGTCGTCGCCGCGCCGACGGTGCCGCCCGAAGCGGCGAGCGGCCGCCTGCCGTATGCGATAGCGATTGCGGTTGCCACCGTGCTCTGCGTGCTGTGGTTGCGCGTGCACGGGGAGCTGCCGCTGTGAGCCAGCCCCTGCTTGCACCAGCGAACGCGCCGGCCGATGCCAGGGCGCCGCGCACGGTCGACGAAACCGGCCTTCCGTTCCTGTTTCTCGCCGAATTGCTGGGCAAGGTGCTGGCCCAGCGCGGTCAACTGCGTCTGGCCGAACTGGCCGCGCACACCAAGCTCAATGTCAGCGTCATCGATCCTTTGATCGCGTTCCTGCGCACTGAAAAACTGTGCGAAGTGGCGCGCATCGGCAACAGCGGCACCGACGCCGACCTGTGCTACATCCTCACCGAGGCCGGCCGCGCGCGTGCCCACGCTGCGCTGGGCCGCAACGCCTACGCCGGCCCGGCACCGGTCACGCTGGCCGCCTACGTCGCCCAGGTCAAGGCGCACAGCGTGGCGAACATGCAGGTCACGCGCGGCGCGATGGCCGCCACCTTCGATGGCGTCGTCGTCAATCCGGTCGTGCTGGACCAGATCGGCGCCGGCATGAATTCGGGCCGCGCCCTGTTTTTGTATGGCGCTGCCGGCAGCGGCAAGACCTACCTGGCCGAGCGCTTGCGCGACCTGCTCGTCGGCACGATCGCCGTGCCGCACGCACTGATGGTCGATGGCGAAGTGATCCCCTTTTTTGACAACGTGCAGCACTGCGTGACGGAACCGGCGCTGGCCGAAGCGCCGGGTTTTGACCGCGGCAGCGCGCCCGACCTGCGCTGGATCCGCGGCGTGCGCCGCCCGGCCGCGCTGACCGGGGGCGAACTCACGCTCGACATGCTCGACCTGCGGTTCGATCCGCATACCCGCCTGTACCAGGCGCCACCGCATCTCAAGTCGAACAATGGCATCTTCATCATCGATGACCTGGGACGCCAGCGCTGCACGCCGGAAGCATTGATGAATCGCTGGATCGTGCCGATGGACCGCAACGTCGACTACCTGACGCTGCACACGGGCCACACATTCCAGGTGCCGTTCGACGTCATCGTTGTGTTTTCGTCGAACTTCGTGCCGCAGCGCCTGTCCGACGGTGCTTTCCTGCGCCGCCTGGGCTACAAGATCGAAGTGCCGGCAGCGTCAACCGACGAATACACGCGCCTGTTCCACCAGGCGTGCGACAGCGTCAGCGTCGCGTTCGACGCCGCGTCGTTCGACTACCTGCTGGCCTGCCACCGCGAGCGCGGCGTGCCGCTGCTGGCCTGCTACCCGCGCGATCTGATGCGCCAGCTGCGCGATCTGGCGCGCTACGAAGACCGCGCGCCCGAACTGTCGCGTCGCACCCTGGACTGGGCCTGGGACAACTATTTTGCCGCGGGGGCCCCGGGCCGCCCCGCCTCACAAGAACGCCGCGAACGCGGCACGACGGAGTATGAACATGCGTAATTCGAGAGCGATCCTGATCATCGGCGTGGCGCTGCTGCTGGCGCTGGGCGCCGTGGTCCTGGCGGCCAAGTGGATGGGCGAGCAGGGCCCGGCGGGCACCCGTGTGGTGGTTGCTGCCGCCGAGATCGGGCAGGGTGCGCGCATTCTGCCGGCCAGCCTGCAACTGACCGACTGGCCCGCCGGCTCGATGCCCCCTGGCGCGATCACCGACATGAAGCTGCTCGAAGGCCGTATCGCCCGTGGCGACATTGCACGCGGCGAGCCGGTGCTCGAATCGAAGCTGGCGCCGGTCGGCACGCTGGGCGGCCTGTCGGCCGTGGTGGCCAGTGGCAAGCGCGCGATGACCGTGCGTGTCAATGACGTCGTCGGCGTGGCCGGCTTTGCGCTGCCCGGCAACTACGTCGACATCCTCGTCAACCTGGCCCCCACCAACAGCGACCTGGCGCAGAACGCCGGCTCGATTTCGAAGATCGTACTGGAGCGCATCCTGGTGCTGGCCGTCGCGCAGGAATCGGCCGTGGACGACAGCAAGCCGCGCGTCGTCAATGCCGTGACCCTCGAGCTCGCACCAAGCGAGGTGGAAAAGCTCGACCTGGCCCGCTCGATCGGCTCACTGTCGCTGGTGCTGCGCAACCAGATCGAAGCGCAGCCGGCCAACACGACCGGCGCGACGCGCGAATCGGTGCTCGGCCTGCCGGCATTGTCGGCGAAAGCCCCGGCCCCGGTGTACGACCCGGCGCCCCGCATCACTCCTGCTACACCACGTCAGCCAAGCGCGCCGCGCGACGGTGTCCTGGTGATCCGCGGCCTGGACGCCGCTTCGCAAAGCTTTTGACTGAAGAGTCCCTCATGACCACATCGACCCACAAGACCCTGCTGGCCTGCGCTGTCGCGCTGACGCTGGACGCCAGCGCTGCTGCCCCCGCCAGCAACGTGGCAGACAACGCCACGAGTGCTGCAGCGACCGATTGCATCGACCTGCGCGGCGGCGCCAATGGGCGGCTCCAGCTGATGCGCGGCAAATCCGTTCTCAAGCGTTTCTGCACGCCGGCCGGCGCGGTCATGGTGGGCGACCCGAAAGTGGCCAACGTCGTGGTCCCGGGCGCAAGCGAAGTCGTGATCGTCGCACGCAGCGTCGGCAGCACGAATCTGATCGTGTCCGGGCGCGACAAGCGCTCGACCGTGATCGACCTGGACGTGGCCATCGATACGTCGGCGCTGCGCGCGCAGTTCGACGCGCTGTTCCCGCTCGAGCGCGATATCCGCATCGGCACCAGCGGCAATGCCGTGGTGTTGTCGGGCATGGTCACCGACGTCGGCGTGGCCAGCGCTCTGGTGGACCTGGCATCGGCGTTCCAGGAAAGCGCCGCACCTGGCGCTGGCGGCCAGGCTGACAGCGGCGCCGGCAGTCCGGCGCCGTTGTCCGTCGGTGCGCCGGCGGCGGCGGCGCCGGCTGCGGGCGCTGGCACCGCCGCAAAAGTGCTCAATATGCTGTCGATCGCCGCGCCCCAGCAGGTCATGCTGGAAGTGAAGATCGCCGAAATTTCGAAGTCGCTCGTCGACCAGCTGGGCGCCAGGGCGGGCTTCTCCAAGACCAACGGCAGCTGGACCTATGCCGCCGTATCGAGCCTGCTCAGTGGCGGCGCCGGCGCCGTCAGCGCCGTGGGCAGCGGCATGAAGCAACTGACCATCGACGGCGAAAAGCGCGATGGCCTGGTCAAGATCCTGGCCGAGCCGAATGTCATGGCCATCAGCGGGCAGGAGGCGAGTTTTCTTGCCGGCGGCAAGATCTTCATCCCGGTCGCGCAGAATTCATCCGGCGGCGCGGGCCTGATCACGCTGGAAGAAAAAGAGTATGGCGTGGCGGTGAAATTCACGCCGACCGTGCTGGCCGGCGGGCGCATCAACCTGCGCGTGGCGCCGGAAGTGTCGGAGCTCAATCGCGAAGGCATCGGCATCAGCACTGGCGGTTCGAGCAGCAGCGCGACCGCGATCCTGCCATCGTTTACGACACGCCGCGCGGCGACCACGGTGCAGCTGCAGGATGGACAGAGTTTCGCCATCGGTGGCCTGATCCGCAATAACGTGACCAGCACCATCAAGCGCTTCCCGTTCCTGGGCGACGTGCCAGTGCTCGGCACCCTGTTTCGCAGCAGCGACTTCCAGAATGACCGCACCGAACTGGTGTTCATCGTGACGCCGCGCCTGGTCAAGCCGATGCAGTCGCAGCCCGGGTTGCCGACCGACGGGTACGTGCAGCCGACCCGTACCGAATTCCTGCTTGGCGGTCAGCTCGAAGGCCGCGCCGCCCCTGCCGCATCAGAGAAATGATCATGAAGACGACCACCACCGCCATCCTCGCCGCCTCATGCGCGCTCCTGCTGCTGGGCGGCTGCGCGACCGAAACGCCGGCCGGCACCGGCACCACCGTACGCGCCATCATGGCCAGCCAGATCATCGCGCCCCAAGCCACGCCGTCCGTGTCGGGCACTGACGCCGGCACCGCGATCCTAGCCTACAAGAATTACCAGGGCTCGTTTGCCGCGCCCGCACCGCAGGTCGAGAGTACGCTGTTCGGCGCGAACAAATAGAGGCCATCATGAAAATCGCAGTCCTTTCGCGCGACGAGCGCCACCTGATCGAGCTCTCGCGCCAGTTGCGCGCGCGCCCGGGCAGCGACGAAGTCGACATGATCGCCGGCACCCCGGCGCGCCTGTCGACGATGAGCGACGACGCCATCCCCGACCTGCTGGTGGTCGACCAGCCGCGCGCCGACGAGGGTGACCTCGACCAGCTCGAGCGGCTCGGGCACCTGTTCCCGCGCATGGCGTTCATCGTGCTGTCGGGCGACCTGTCGCAGGACTTTTTGCTGCGCGCCATACGCGCCGGCGTGCGCGAAGTGCTGCCGGCCACGCCCAGTGCCGCGGAACTGGCCAAGGCCGTCGACCACATCGCCGAGAAGTTCGGCAGCCAGGGCGTGGCGCAGGGCAGGGTGCTGGCCTTCATCTCGTGCAAGGGCGGCAGCGGCGCGACCTTCCTGGCCACGAACCTGGCCTACGCGCTGTCGGCGAGTGGCACCAAGCGCGTGGCGATGATCGACATGAACCTGCAGTTTGGCGACGCCTCGCTGTTCGTCTCGGACAGCAAGCCGCTGGCCACGCTGTCGGATGTGGCCACGCAAATCCACCGGCTCGATCCGTCGTTCCTGTCGTCGAGCATGGTCGCCGTGACGCCCAATTTCAGCGTGCTGGCCGCGCCGTCCGATCCGGCCCACGCCAGCGACGTCAAGCCCGAACACATCGACGCGATCATCAAGCTGGCGCGTCGCCAGTACGACTTCATCGTGCTCGACGTGGCGCGCAGCCTGGATCCGGTGACGATCCGCGCGCTCGACCATGCCGACACGATCTACCCGGTGCTGCAAACAACGCTGCCGTACATCCGCGACGGCAAGCGCCTGCTCGACGTGTTCCGCAATCTGGAATATGGCAACGACAAGGTCGAAATCGTGGTGAACCGCCACGACAACAACAGCGACATCAAGCTCAAGGACCTCGAGCAGGCCTTCGACACCGCGCACCTGCGCACGATGCCGAACCACTACGATGCGGCGGCCAAATCGGTCAACCAGGGCGTGCCGATCACGCGCCTGGCGCCCGAGAGTCCGCTGAGCGTGGCCTTGATGACGATGGCGCGCAGCCAGACAGGCGAGGCGGCGCCGCAAGCGGCGGCAGGCGTGATGGCGCGCCTGTTCAAACGCCGCAAGACTGACGCATGAACGGCAAATTGGTTAAGGAGTCCAACGACATGAACAACATCCCTTCCGCTTCGCTGCGCGAACGCCTCGGCAGCGCCGCGCTGGCCAGCAGCACCAGCACGACAGCGGGCGCGCCGACGCGCGTGACCACCGGCGCCCCGGCGCCACGCGCCACCGCCGTGCGCGGCGGGCCGATCGACAACCGCGCCTATCACCAGCTCAAGGCCCGCATCCACGAAGCGCTGCTCGACCGCATCGATCTGGAAAGCATGCAGCGCCTGAACGGCGACCAGATCCGGCAAGAGCTGCGCCTGCTGGTCGAGCGCCTGCTCGAAGAAGAGATGGTCGTCATCAACGACGCCGAGCGCAAGATGCTCACGCGCGACATCCAGAACGAGATGCTGGGCTTCGGCCCGCTCGAACCGCTGCTGGAAGACCCGACCGTTTCGGACATCCTGGTCAACACGCACAAGCAGGTCTACGTCGAACGGCGCGGCAAGCTCGAACTGACCGACGTGACCTTCAACGACGAAGCCCACCTGATGAAGATCATCGACAAGATCGTCTCGCGCGTGGGCCGCCGCATCGATGAGTCGAGCCCGATGGTCGATGCGCGCCTGCCGGACGGCTCGCGCGTGAATGCGATCATTCCGCCGCTGGCGATCGATGGTGCCGTGATGTCGATTCGGCGTTTTTCAGTCGATCCGCTGCGCCTGGCCGACCTGGTTGCCTACGGCAGCATGACGGCCGACATGGCCGAGGTGCTGCAGGGCCTGGGCAAGGCCAAGGTCAATATCGTGATTTCGGGCGGCACGGGGTCGGGCAAGACGACGATGCTCAATGTGATCTCGGGCTTCATCAACCACAACGAGCGCATCGTGACGGTCGAAGATGCGGCCGAACTGCAGTTGCAGCAGCCGCACGTGGTACGTCTGGAAACGCGGCCTGCGAACATCGAAGGCAAGGGCGAAGTGACCCAGCGCGCTTTGGTGAAGAACGCGCTGCGCATGCGGCCCGACCGCATCATCCTGGGCGAGGTGCGCGGTGAAGAAGCGATGGACATGCTGGGCGCCATGAACACGGGTCACGAAGGCTCGATGGCGACGCTGCACGCCAACACGCCGCGCGAAGCGCTCACGCGCCTCGAAAACATGATCAGCATGGCGGCGCCGAACCTGCCGCCCAAAGCCATGCGCCAGCAGATCGCGTCGGCCGTGGGCGTCGTCGTCCAGGTCTCGCGCCTGACCGACGGCAAGCGCAAGGTGCTGTCGATCACGGAAGTGACGGGCATGGAGGGCGACGTCATCACGATGCAGGAGATCTTCACGTTCAGGCAGACCGGCGTGGCCGATGACGGCACCGTGCTGGGGCAGGCGACCGCCACCGGCGTGCGGCCGCACTTCGCCGAGCGCCTGCGCACGTTCGGCGTGAACCTGGCGCCCCACATCTTCGAGCCGCGCTAGGACCCCTCGCATGGATACCACCTTCCTCCTGTTCATCCTGCTGGTGTTCGCCGCCGTCCTGCTGCTGGTATGGGGCGTGTACACGGCCTGGCAGGCGAACAATAATCCCGAAGCCGAGCGCATCGCGCGCCGGCTGCGCAGCGTGATCGGGCGCGAGACACGCGAACTCGATGTCACCATCGTCAAGCAACGGCGCCTGTCCGACAACCCCGAGCTCGAGCCGTTGCTGGGGCGGCTGCCCGGCGTGTACCGGCTGGACCGCATGCTGCTGCAGGCGGGCAGTGCGCAAAAGGTGGCCTCGCTGCTGGCCGTGTGCACGGCGTGCGCGTTCGGCGGACTCGTTGCCGCCTCCCTGCTGCGCCTGCCGTTGCCGGGCCTGTTGGCCTGCGTGCTCGCCGCCGGCTGGCTGCCGCTGCTGCGCTTGAGGCGTGCGCGCGACGCGCGCATGGTGCGCTTCGAGCGCCAGTTGCCCGAGGCGCTCGACATGATGAGCCGCGCGATGCGCGCCGGCCACGCGTTTCCGACGGCCTTGAAGCTGGTGGCCGACGAAGTAGCCGCGCCGCTGGGCGAAGAGTTCAAGACCGCATTCGACGAAGTCAACTTCGGCGTCTCGATGGGCGACGCGCTGAACAACCTGGCGCAGCGCGTGCCCAGCATGGACTTGCAGTATTTCGTGGTCGCGGTGCTGATCCAGCGTGAGAGTGGCGGCAACCTGACCGAATTGCTCACGTCGATTTCCAGCATCATCCGCGATCGCCACAAGCTGGCCGGCCAGGTGCGCGTGCTGTCGGCCGAAGGGCGCATCTCGGCCTGGGTACTGGGCCTGCTGCCGTTTGGCGCCGGCGGCATGATGGCGCTGGCCAATCCCGAGACGATGGGCGTGCTCATAAACGACCCGATCGGGCGCCAGCTGAGCGGCGCGGCGCTGGGCATGATGGGCTTTGGCGTGCTGGCGATCCGCAAGATCGTGCGCATCCGCATGTAAGGAAAGAGCGACACGATGACCATGGCAAACATATTGATGCTGGCAGCGATGTTCGTGCTGGTGTTCGGCGTTGCGCTGGTGGCCTTGCTGCTGCTCACGCGCGATCCCGTCAAGGCGCGCCTGGTGGCGCTGGACGAACGAGATCTGCCCAAGACCCGGCGCGGCGACGGCTGGCGCGAGCGCCTGGCCGATTTCGCCGAGCCGCTGGCCAGGCTGTCGGTGCCCACCGAAGGATGGGAATCGTCGCCATTGCGGCTGCGCTTCATCAACGCCGGCTGGCGCGCGCCGTCGACCCCCGGGCTCTACCACGCTGGCAAGACCGTGCTGACGATCGGCCTGCCGCTGCTGGTCTGGATCGCGCTGCCGCAGAACCCTGACCGGCCGCTGGCGCTGAGCTTCCTGTTCCTGGTGAGCGCGGCCAGCATTGGCTACTACCTGCCGGATTTTCTTCTCAAGCGTCGCGTCGCCAACCGGCAGCGCGATATCTTCGAAGGCTTTCCCGATGCGCTCGACCTGATGACGGTGTGCGTCGAAGCGGGTCTGGCGATGGACGCGGCGCTGGCGCGCGTGGGGGGCGAGATCGGCCTGAAAAGCCCGGTGTTGGCCGACGAGCTGCAACTGGTGACGCTGGAACTGCGCGCCGGCAGTGCCAAGGAAAAGGCGCTACGCAACCTGGCGCTGCGCACCGGCGTGGAGGATGTCGATGCGCTGGTCAAGATGCTGATCCAGGCCGAGCGCTTCGGTACCAGTGTCGGCACGGCGCTGCGGGTGCAATCGGAGCAACTACGTACGCGGCGACGGCAACTGGTCGAAGAGAAGGCGGCGCAGATTGCGACCAAGCTGCTGTTTCCGCTGATCTTCTGTATTTTCCCGGCGCTGCTGGTGGTGTTGCTGGGACCCGCCGTGATCCAGATTTTCCGGGCGATGACGCCAGTGGCAGGTAGCTGAGCCGCTTGGGACGGATGGCGTCCGACGGCGCCAGGCATGTGGCTTAGATCATGTTTTGCGATGTAAACATTTGTACGTAGTAAGCGAAAAATCATGATTTCTAGCTGAGAATGTTGGCTGTGTGCAGCACGCTTCAATGGGGTACGTGCGATCATGTTTCTTTTGGGCACCTTCGCTTGGCATGCTTGCTTGCGTGCAGCGGGTGGCAATCCCTCACATACCTCTCTCAGCTACCCCCTATGAAAAACTTGAAAATAGGCACGCGCCTGGCATTGAGCCTGCATCGCGCGGGCACCGCTTGGTTTCCTGTTGTCGATCGAATATGGGATATCAGAGATAGTTGTTTTGTGAATGACGACTATCATGGATCGCAATTTGATTTCTATCTGATAGAGCGCATACTAGCCTCATACCAGATCAAATACACAGGAAGAAAATCATGACCACCCTGTCCCTTCGCCCATCGTTCGCCGCCCAACTGGCCGCCGTGTTCAGCACCGCATTCGATTTCGTGCGTGAAGTCAAGGCTGCTCCAGCCGCCGCAGCCCGCACCACCGGCAGTGCCGATGTCTGGGCGCTGTATCGCATGACCCGCGGCGCCGACGCCGTCTCGCCGGCAGTTGCGAACCGCCTGGCAGCTCACGCCAAGTCGAACTGATCGCGCCACACTGAGTGCGCGTCCGGGATGACTCCCGGGACTGATTGAACGCCCTGCCTGATGCAGGGCGTTTGTCGTTTACGGCCTGCCAACGAATCGCACGCCGAGGCCGGTCATGGATGCGCAAGCCGATCCGCTCCGCTCCGCGATTCGCTGGATGCCCACGTTGGGCTTCTTGCTTGACCAGTGCAATCCTGCATTTATCTGGGTAGCGCTCTCGCGCCTGCCTACGCCTCGTCCCCATGAAGAATCAAGCGTGTCTGGCGGTGCCGTGCGGCTGCAGGTGGGCTCGGTTCTGGCTGCCATGGATAGCTGGCGGTCCTTCAAACGACGCGCGCAGTCAGCGTTCATTCTGGTGGAAACGCCTTACGTGGGTCATTCCGCCCTACAATGGAATGAATCAATTTTTTTCAAACTGCGCCCGTCGGTATGCCGGCTGCAAAAATGCTGCCCGGGAGGCTGACCATGCTGTATGAGTTCTTGTCCAATAATGCCGATGACCTGATCCAACGGTGTATCGAAAAAGTCGACCAGCGACCTCAGAGAAATGCTTCCAAGGAGCAACTAAGCACCGGTATACCAATGTTCTTGGAGCAATTAACCAGAACGCTAATGACCGAGGAAAAAAACGGCTCAGACGCGGCGATGATCATTTCCGGCGCATCTGGTGGCGCTGAAGAGGACTCTTCGGAGATGGGCGTTACAGCCGCCGCCCATGGCGCTGCGTTGCTTGCCCTGGACTATACGGTTGACCAGGTGGTGCATGATTATGGGGACTTGTGCCAGGCAGTCACGGATTTGGCCGTTGAGCGCGATGCACCGTTTTCAGTCATTGAATTTCGTACACTCAACCGTTGCCTGGACAATGCGATCGCCAGCGCCGTCACCGAGTTCTCGTTCCGACGCGACTGTGCACTGTCGGATCGACAGTCAAGTGAAACCAACGAGCGGCTCGGTTTCTTGATGCATGAACTGCGCAATTCGCTGAGCATCGCCACCATGGCTGTCGCTGCGATGGAAGCTGGACAGCTGTCGATCTCGGGCGCGACTGGGGGCTTGCTCAAGCGTGGGCACAAGGCAATGGAGCGGCTCATCAATCTGTCACTCGAAGACGTGCGCGCCGAGGGGGCTGCGGCGGTGTCAAAGGGGGTTTTCTCTCTTGCCGATTTCATCTATGAAGCACGTGATTCGGCGCAGCTTGACGCCGACAGGCGTGGTTCAGCACTTGTGGTTCCCTCCGTTGATCAATTGCTGGGCATACAAGGCGATCGGGAGCTGCTCCTCGCCGCGTTGGCCAATCTGTTGAATAATGCGTTGAAATTCACTTGCACACATACCGCCGTATCGCTGACCGCTTACGCGGAGGGGCTGCGTGTTCTGATCGTCGTGCGTGATCATTGCGGTGGATTGCCAATGGGTGACGCAGAAAAAATGTTTTCACCGTTCACACAACGTGGCGATGATCGTTCCGGGCTTGGCCTTGGCTTGTCGATCGCGCGCCAAAGCATCTCGGGCTCTGGCGGAGAGCTTTCTGTAGAGGATTTCCCTGGAATTGGCTGCGCTTTCACAATCAGTCTGCCGCGTCATTTGGCGCCCAATGACGGTTTACCCGCATAAAGCAGATAGGAACCCAAGGGCGACGTCATCGATCTGACAATCGCGGGACGTGGTGCATGAATCGTACATCTGACGGTGGTGTTGTTGTGCACTGGGGATATAACTCGCGTAATCCGTCATTGTCGACACAAATGGCCTATGATGCCCTGTAGAACTCACCAATTATCTGATTGATTAAAATTGTGATACCGAAAGAAAAAACGGTTGACGGTGAGTGAGAAAGAAAATGCATTGCAGTTTTCGCGGGCGTAGAGTGCAGCAAATGATCGACAGGCTTGCCCTGGAGGGAATCAAGGTCGGGCGAGGAGATAAAGTCATGCTCAGAGCGTACATAGATGAGTCTGTCACTGGACTCGACTTGCTGGCGCAAGCACATCAATTTGGAACAATGGATGAGTACCATGACTGGTGGTTGACGCATCAGGAAGCGATTCTGGGCACGTCCGATCTGAACATTTGCGTCGAATCCATTCTGGCTGAATATGAGCAATTTATCAGGCGCAAGTACAAGGTACTGAATGGAGAGCAACAGTTCACGCAATACTGGCATTAAAGCAGAGTAACCGTGCTTCAAAATTTCTTATGCGAAATAGTGGTACGTGATATTCATGGACTTTGCTGAAATTGCAGCTTATCAAGTGGCATGACAATGATCGACCAGCACCCCTCGCTTATTGCAATTGACCTGAAGTCGGTGTATCAAAAGCTTATCATTTCGGTATATCGCCTTTCGATATTTCATCGTCTTTGCGCTGCGTCCAGACGCTGATAAAAAGTGCTCATTTCTCATTGCTCGTGTCGACGGTGCTCGACAATCCGCCATAATATTGGTGGCGCCGCGTCAGCGTATTGAAATAATGGCGCCGCACGAGAGCGCCGCCTGATCTGTCCGCTCAACATCGCTATATCAGGAATAGCTATATTCCGCTGGGATTTGACATGGAGAATCGAATGGATCAGCAAATGGAAGAGCCGTGCATCATCCATCGGCCCTTGCCTGTCCGTTTGCCTCTCAGCATTGCCTGATCCGCAAATGCTCCGGCGGAGCAGCGTTGACGACATCATGTTGTGACCAGAGCGCGACAAAAAGCATTTCAGTAGTGACTCAGGAAAATGTATTTTCGACGCTGCAGTTCGACGACCGAAGCTGGAAAGCGCGCCTCTCGCCAATTTTCACAGCTCGCCACGGGACACCATCAAATCGCGCGCCCTAGGGAAGCACTGATTAATTCATGGCGGCGGACTTGGCGCGGAAAATAGCCACCCTGCGGCGTTGCAAATTCTCGCAATAGCTCGCTATTGCTGCGATTTGCGCCTTGCATGGCGGCTTTTTCCGCAGCCAATTCCATCCCCCAGAATAAATCAGTGCTTCCCTAGCACGCTTGACCACCCGTCAAGCAATGGCGGTTGAGCGCGCGGTCGACTTTTGCAGCGCAAGAAGCCGAGCCGCCGTCAGACGGCCGTCAGACGCAGCGCACCGGCACCACGATCCGGCCGCGCCTGTCGTGAGCCGGCCGCGTTGACACCGGCATGCGCGACATCGAGCTTGAAGATTCCGACCACCACGTCGAGGCGCGCCGCCTGCTCCTGGAGCGACTGCGAGGCCGACGCCGCTTCTTCGACCAGCGCGGCATTCTGTTGCGTGACGTTGTCCATCTCGTTGATCGCTAAATTGATCTGCATGATGCCGGTTTCCTGCTCGCTGCTGGCAGCGCTGATTTCGGTCATGATATCGGTCACGCGGCGCACGCTCACGACAATATTGTCCATGGTCTTGCCCGCGTCGTCGACGAGGCGGCGTCCGGTTTCCACACGCTGGACCGAGTCGGTGATGAGCGTCTTGATCTCTTTTGCCGCAGTGGCCGAGCGGTGTGCCAGGTTGCGCACTTCCGACGCCACAACCGCAAACCCGCGTCCCTGTTCGCCGGCGCGGGCCGCTTCGACTGCTGCATCCAGGGCCAGGATATTGGTCTGGAACGCGATGCCATCGATCACGCCGATGATGTCGGCGATCTTCTTTGCCGAATCGCTGATGGCGTTCATGGTCGACACCACTTCGGCCACCACGCCGCTGCCGAGTACTGCCACGCTGGCGGCATTCGTCGCCAGGCCAGTGGCCTGACGTGCGTTGTCGGCATTCTGCTGGACCGTCGAGGTCAATTCTTCCATCGATGACGCTGTTTCTTCCAGCGAACTGGCTTGCTGTTCGGTGCGCGATGACAGGTCCTTGTTGCCGTCGGCGATTTCCTTGCTGGCCACGGCAATGGACTGCGTTCTCTTGCGTACATCGGTGATGATGACGTGCAGCTTCTCGATAAAACCGTTCAGCGATTGTGCCACCTGGCCGAATTCGGCCTTCAGAACCGGCAGACGGTAGGTCAGGTCACCGTCGCCGCTGCGCAAATCTTCGGTCGCGGCCAGGATGACGCGCAGCGGGCCCAGAACCATGCGCGTGAGCAAAATAGCCAGCGCGATCGACAAGATGACAGCCACGGCACCGGCGCCGATGAGGGTGTTGTTGGTCGCGCTGTGCAGCGCTTGGGCCGTGCTGGAGCGTTCGGTCAGCAGTACCTGTTCGGCCTGGGCGATCTCGCCCAGCACGGTACGCATCCGGTCCATCAACGCCTTGCCTTTGGCGGTCTGCTCGAAGCGGATCACCGCATCCATGGCTGCGGCGTTGCTGTTTGCCTCGCGGCGCAAGGCGATGACCGGTTCGGCGGCGACGGAGCGCCACTGCGACTCCATCTCCTGCAGCGCCTTCAGGCGCGTCTGCTGTTGCGCGTTGTCGGACGTCAGCGCCGTCACGCGCTTGAGGCTGTCTTGGAAAACCGCCTTGCCGGCCACATACGGTTCGAGAGAAGCCTCCATTCCGGTCAGTGCAAAACCACGCTCACCGGTCTCCATATTGATCAGACTCTGTGTGATGTCCTGGCTGCCGGCAAGTACGGTGTAGGTGTGCGTATTCCAAGTGTTCGCCTGGGTGAGTTTGGCAAAGTTGGTTTTTCGCGGCGCGGTTGTTTGCGCGCAGGGGGAAGGTTGGTCGTTGACGGCCATTGATCCTGAGGACTGGCACGTCAACCTCCGACACGAATTGTAGTGTGTCTCCTACGCTGGGCAAATGTTGCAACCTAGATAATGTCGATTGAGACTTTGATAGCGGTGTTCTTTCCGCATTTGCACCATGAACAATGAGAACACGCCTCTTGAGGACGAATTTAGCAAGTTGGACAATGGGTGGCCCAAATCCTACGCGTGGGCAATCGACCAAATGCCTTGCCCTGCGTATTGTTGCTCGCCGACAGGCGTACTTGTCCACGTCAACGCTGCGGCCATGCGGATCTGGGGCGACGACTGTCCACTGGTGGAAGACATGCGATGGGATGGATTTGACACGCTGCGGTCTCTGGATGGCGGGGTGCTGGACAAGAAATCCAGTCCCGCCGCGCTCGCTGCCCGTGGCGAATCCCCATGTCCTACCGAACTGCTCGCCGTGTGCGGTGATGGCCAGCCGCGCCGCATCGTCATTCACGCCAAGCCCGTGTTTCATGCCGACGGCGCAGTCGTGGGCGCCTTGTGCTGCCTGACCGACATCAGCGAGCAACACCGACTGCAAGAGCGGGAGCGGGATGCAGCCCATTCTCGCGAGGAATTCCTCACCATGCTGGCGCACGAATTGCGCAATCCGCTGGCGCCGATCATGAGTATCGCCGGGCTTCTGCAGCGCGCCAACACCGATCCGGTCGTGTCAAAAATGGCGGGCGTCGTTCAGCGCCAGACCCGGCAGCTCGCACGTTTCATCGCTGACCTGCTGGACGCGTCACGCGTCGATTGCGTCCATGCCCTGCCAGTCGAGCCACGTATCTGCACGAAACACGAGATCGTTAACCTGTCGCTCGATGCAGTGGAAACCCTGGTGCGTTCGCGCAACCAGCGCCTGATCGTGGAAGTCGATCAGCCCGACGCCGAGTTGCTGTGCGATCCCGAACGGGTCGCGCAGGCGCTCGGCAACGTCTTGTGCAATGCCAGCGCATTCACGCCGGACGGCGAAGAGATCTGCCTTCGTGTGTTTATCGAAGGCAACGTGCTGCGCGCGGAAGTCATCGACTGCGGCATGGGCATCGCCGCCCAAGATTTGCAGCACATTTTTGAACCGTTTGAGAGGCGCGCACTGGCGCCCGGCCGGGCGCCCGTCGGTGCGGGGCTGGGACTGACGATCGCCAAGGGCGTATGCGAAGCCCACGGCGGATCGATATGCGTGCGCAGCGCGGGACCCGGTAAGGGCACCACCGTCTCGCTCGCACTGCCGGTTGCGCTCTGCGCCGCATGAGTCTCTGAAGAGACGCCTTGTGGCAGGTGGCAGGTGGCAGGTGCTATCAGGTCAGGCCTGGCGGTCGGCTCGGCGCACCCGATGCCGTTCCAGCAGCCAGGCCACGATGCCTGGCACCAGCGACAGCACGATGATCC
Organism: Massilia sp. MP_M2; assembly: GCF_039123635.1. Classification (NCBI taxonomy): domain Bacteria; kingdom Pseudomonadati; phylum Pseudomonadota; class Betaproteobacteria; order Burkholderiales; family Oxalobacteraceae; genus Massilia; species Massilia sp. MP_M2. Next base: position 238,102 of record NZ_JBCHJF010000006.1, on the reverse strand, counting down.
CCATGATGACGGCAGTCAGATTGTCCTTGACCCACCCGATATTGCCAAATACGTAACCAACAATTGTCAGTGACACGACCCACAAGGTCCCGCCGGCAACGTTGTACGCAAGGAAGGTGGCATAGCGCATGCTGCCCAGCGCCGCCACGAATGGTGCCAGCGTACGGACGATCGGCACATAGCGCGCCAGCACGATGGTCTTGGGACCGTGGCGCTCGAAGAAGCGTTCGGTATGCGCGATATGCTCGGCCTTGATGAGGCGGAACCGGTAGCCACGCTTGACGCGTTCACGGAACGCACTGCCAATCGCAAAGTTGAGGATATCGCCGGTCACGGCTGCGACGATCAGCAGCGGAATCAGGATTTCCAGTGACAGCATGCCTTTGGCAGCCAGTGCGCCGGTGACGAACAGCAGCGAGTCGCCGGGCAGGAACGGCATCACGACCACGCCCGTCTCGACGAAAATCACGGCAAACAGCAGTACGTAGACGAGTAACTGGTATTCGGCTGCCAGTACGGCGAGGTGGCGGTCCAGATGGAGGAACCAGTCGAGCAGGGTAGTGAGCATGGTATTTCTCGTTGAAGCGGGTTGCAGCAGAACCCCGGGCCACATGGATGTCGGCCGGGGAAAAGCGCGTATCTTACGCCTCCTGTTACCCTTCCTGCTACTCTTCCTGGAACTCGTCCGAGCGGCAGAACAGATCCCATGCTGCAATGAACAGGGCGGCAATCACCGGCCCGATCACGAACCCGTTCAGGCCAAACAACGCCATGCCGCCCAGGGTCGAGAGCAGAATCACATAGTCGGGCAGCTTGGTATCCTTGCCGACCAGGATCGGGCGCAGGATATTGTCGACCAGGCCAATGACCAGCACGCCATACGCGGCCAGCACCACGCCCTGCCAGATATCGCCCGTCACCAGGAAGTAAATCGCCACCGGCCCCCACACCAGTGCCGCGCCGACGGCCGGCAGCAGCGACAGGAACGCCATCACCACGCCCCACAGCAGCGGGCCGGACACGTCCAGCATCCAGAAGATCAGGCCGCCCAGTGCGCCTTGTGCGACCGCCACCAGCACATTGCCTTTGACGGTGGCGCGAATGACGGTCGTGAAGTTCTGGAACAGGCGACCCTTGTATTCGATGCTCAGGGGAACGGCGCGCTGGATACGCGCCGCCAGGATGCGCCCGTCGCGCAGCAGGAAGAACAGCAGGTACAGCATGATCGTCATGCTGACCACGAAGTCGAGCGTGATGCGGCCGATATTGAGTGCATACGTGGCGGCTGCCTGGCTGATCTGGGCGGCGAATTCGGTGATCTTGGTCTGCAGCGAGGCCAGGTTGGTCAGCTCGAACCGTTCGAGGATCGAAATCGCCCAGTTCGGCAAGGCGCGCATCACGATCTGGAAGTAGCCGGCGAAATCGAGCTGGCCGCTGCTGACCATCGTATAGATGCCAGCGACCTGGTCCACCAGCGACGCCGTGATCATGGCCAGCGGCAGCAGCACCATCAGCACGATGACCAGGAGCGAGAGCAGGGCGGAGACGGTCGGCTTGCCCTTGGTCGCACGCAACAGCCTCGACTGCAACGGCGCAAAGATGATGGCGAACACGACGCCCCAGAATACGGCCCCGGAGTACGGCAGCAGGATCCAGAGGAACGCGATCGTGACGATCGTCAGCAGAAGCAGAAAGGAATTCTGCGGAAGGGTAAATTGCTTCATTGGCTGCGTTTGTGAAAAGGTTAATGTTTCTTGATGATAAACCATGACACGGAAAGCACCGGGTCGCGTTCGTGTCATGACGCGCGGGCGTCACATGTCAGCAACCTGAAGGGCGTGGCATCCCCGTGTCGCTTAATGACCACAAAGTCAGTTCAATCGTGTGGGTTGGCAAACTAACATCTTGCGATAATTAATTGTTGCCGCGTCGAGACATAGTCTGGCGGGCACTTCCATTAATTGATTATCCGGAGAACGTATGTCCCGTACTGCACCACGCACCGCTGCCCCGTCCGTCCACACCACCATCGTCCGCGCGCTCCAGGGCGCAATCCTGCTGGGCGCCGCCGCAGCAGGCATGGCGCAGGCGCAGCAGTCGCCAGCACTCGATCGCGTCAGCATCTCGGCTGGCGCGTTCTACGCCGAACCTGAAATCCATCTGGGCGGCGACACCCGCTACGGCCGCATCGATACGCCGGACGAAAAGATCGACGACGTCACGCTGCCACGCGTGAAAGGCGAAGTCCTGATCGGTGACAGCCACGGCATCTCGTTCGATTACTTCCGCTTCGACGAAGGCTACGGCGCCGACCTGAACGGCGACACCGTGGTTGAAGGTCGTCCGGTCAGCGGCGCGATCCGGGCTGACGCCAACCTGCGCATCGAGCTGGCGCGCCTCTCGTACAAGCTGTGGTTCGGCAAGGAAAAGAACGTCTTCGGCGTCGGCCTGGGCGCTGCCCACCTGCGCGCCAAGATTTCCGGCTCGGCATCGGCCAATGTCAGCGCGACCGCACCCGTGGAAAACTATGCGTGGAGCGGCTCGGCCTCGGCCAGCGAAAGCGTGTGGGCCCCGACGGTCGAACTGGCATGGCGCCACGCGCTGAACGACCAGGTTCGCTTTTACGCGGAAGCCTCGGGCGTGAAGAAAAACGGCGGCAACGTCGAAGGCCATATCTATAACGGCGCAGTCGGCGTTGAGTACTTCCCGCACAAGAATATCGGCCTGGTGCTGGACTACGGCATCCAGAAAATCGACCTGCACCGCAATGGCGAGCGCACCGCCGACATCGACCTGAAGCTGACCGGCCCGTCGGCCTACGTCAAGGTCCGCTTCTGATCCGGGCCGCGCTCACGTTTGAACTGCACGTTCAATTGCTCTCGGTCATAATACCTAGTGTGAAAGCACTGGTGTAAGGGGAGTGGGTGAAAACGGATCAACTGATCTCGTGTCATGACTGTGGCAGCCTGTATCACTGGCGGCCGCTGGCCGCCTGCGAGCGTGCCAGCTGCAGCCGCTGCCAGCACGAGTTGTACCGCTGGCACAAGGGCAGCCCGGCGCGCCAGGCCGAGGTGCTGGCCGCGCTGACGCTGGGCGCCGTGTTCGTGTTCCTGCTGGCGCAGTGGTTCCCCATCGTCACGCTCGAGATGGGCGGCATGCTCTCGGGCGCCACGCTGTACCAGGCGGTGGCCGTGCTGTGGGGCGCCGGTGACCAGGTCATTGCGGCCATGGTCTTTTTTTGCGCCATCATCTTCCCCGGCCTCGAACTCGGTTCCCTCTTTTACGTGGCGCTCGGCCTGACCCGCGGCGTGCGCGTGCCCGGCTTTAACCTCGTGCTGCGCACGGTGCAGGGCGCGCGCCACTGGGCGATGACCGAAGTGCTCATGATCGGCATCCTGATCACCGTAATCAAGATGACCAGCCTGGCGCGCGTGGAGCCGCATCCGGCCCTGTTCGCCTTTGGCGTGCTCACGGTCCTGTGCGCGCTCGTCATGCGCTATGAACCCAAAGCGCTGTGGGCGCTGGCCGACCGCCTGGCGCCGCTGCGCAAATCCGACCCGGCACGTCAGACCACCACAATTGCCGAAGCCGAATCCGTGCTGGTGTCGTGCAGCGCCTGCGGCCTCGTGAATCACACTTGCCCGTCGCGCGACGGGACCGATCGCTGCGCCCGCTGCAGCGCGGCGCTGCATCGCCGGATTCCCAACAGCGTCGGCTGGACCTGGGCCATGCTGCTGGCGGCCACGCTGCTCTACATTCCCGCCAATATGCTGCCCGTGATGTACACCCGCTCGATCGGGGGCACTGAGGGCGACACGATCATGAGCGGCGTCGTGCTGTTCTGGAATACCGGATCCAAGGGCCTGGCCATCATCATTTTCGTGGCCAGCATCGTGGTGCCGGTCTCCAAGCTCGCTGCCCTCGCATGGCTCAACGCCACTGCGCAGGCGCGCTCGCGCACGGCGCCGATGGCGCGCACACGCGCGTATCGCGCGATTGAATTCGTCGGCCGCTGGTCGATGCTGGATATTTTCGTGGTTGCCCTGACCGTCGCGCTGGTGCGCTTCGATGCGCTGGTGGTGATCACGGCCGGACCGGGCGCGATTGCGTTTGGCTGCGTGGTGATCGTGACCATGGTCGCGTCCCACCAGTTCGACCCGCGCCTGATCTGGGACCCTATTGAATCGAACGGAGAACAACATGTCTGAACAGGACAGCGCAGGCTCACCTGCCAACCCGCCGCCAACCCCGCCGGAACCGCCCGTGGGGCCATCGGCGCCGCTGGCTGCCTCGCCCGCCATCGACCGCCCGAGCCGCTGGCTGCCATCGCTGATCTGGATGATTCCCGTGCTCGCCGCGCTGATCGGTGCCTGGCAGGTGGTCAGCTGGGTCACCAACAAGGGCGCGACCGTCTACGTCTATTTCTCCAGCGGCGAAGGGCTCGAGGCGGGCCAGACCAAGGTCAAGTACAAGGACGTCGACATCGGCCGCGTCGTCTCGGTCACGCTCGGCGAAGACGGCAACCGCGTCGTGGCCAAGATCGAGATGGTCAAGGAGGCCGACCGCTTCACCGCCATCGACTCGCGCTTCTGGGTCGTGCGGCCGCAGATCGGCGCCAGCGGCGTCTCGGGCCTGGGCACGCTGCTGTCCGGTCCGTATATTGGCGCCGCGCCCGGCATCAAGGAAGACACGACCAACAGCTTTACGGGCCTGGAAACGGCGCCGCCGATTCCGATTGGCCTGAAGGGCCGCGAATACAAGCTGCATGCCGAGACGCTCGGTTCGGTGGCGCCGGGCTCGCCCGTCTACTTCAAGCGCGTGCGCGTCGGCCAGGTGGCATCGGTGGCGCTGGACAAGGCCGGGAAGGGCATCGACATATCGGTGTTCGTCGAGCAACCGTACATCGGCCTCGTGGGCCCGGATTCGCGCTGGTGGCATGCCAGCGGCGTCGACCTGCGGCTCGATGCGAGCGGCCTGAAACTCAATACGCAGTCGCTGGCGGCGCTGGCTACCGGCGGCATCGCCTTCGAATCGGCCGACGACCGCAAGCCGGTGACGCCGGCGCCGGCTGGCACGCGCTTCTTGCTGTCTGAAGACCGCAGCGCGGCGCTGCGCCCACCCGACGGGCCAGCGGTCACGGCCGTGGTGTACTTCGACCAGTCGCTGCGCGGGCTGTCGCCGGGCGCCGTTGTCGATTTCCGCGGCGTGGCGCTGGGCGAAGTGCGCGCCGTCGGCATCGAGTTCGATCGCGAACGCCAGAAATTCACGATGCCGATCACGGTCGACCTGTATCCGGGCCGTCTGGGCAAAGGCTTCATGGCGGCAATGGAGCGCGAAGACGGCGGCCAGCGCGCCTTGACGGCGATGGTGGGGCGCGGCCTGCGCGCGCAGCTGCGCAACGGCAATCTGCTGACGGGCCAGCTGTACATCGCGCTGGACTTCTTCCCCAACGCGCGCAAGGCGACGATCGCCGAACAGGGCGAGTTCCTGGTCTTGCCAACGGTGCCGGGCCAGCTCGATGAACTGCAAAGCCAGATTTCGCGCATCGCAGGCAAACTCGACAAGATTCCGTTCGACGAGATCGGCGTGAACCTGAACCGCACGCTGGTGCAGGCCAATGCAACACTCGCGCGGATCGACGGCAAGGTGCTGCCCGAGATGCAGCAGACGCTCAACGCCGCCAAGGCCACCTTTGCCAGCGCCGAAAGCGTGCTGGCGCAGGATGCGCCGCTGCAGTCCGATCTGCGCAAGGCGCTGCAGTCGGTGACCGACACGATGGCCAGGATCGATGCGCTGGCCGATTACCTCGAACGCAATCCGCAGTCGCTCATTCGCGGCAAACCCCAGGAGAAGAAAGAATGACGCCGTTTATCCAAGCACGTCGCGCACTGATTGGCGCGGCGCTGGCGGCCCCGCTGCTGCTGGCCGGCTGCTCGAGCACGCCGACTGACCAGTTCTATACGCTCAGTGGCGGCGCCGCCACGGTCGTGCCGTCGGCAGCGGCCAGCGCGCCGCTGTTCTTCGAGATGCGCCCCGTGACGATTCCCGCGCAGGTGCGCCGTCCCCAGCTGATGGTAGCGGGCGAGGCCGGCAAGATCGAGCTGCTGGAACACCACCGCTGGGCCGGTCCGCTGGCCGATGAAATCACCAGCGGGCTGTCGCTGGGGATCGCGGCCGATCTGGGCGGCGTGGATGTGTACCGCAACCCGGCGCCGGCCGGCAGCACGCTGTACCGCATCGGCGCGAACATCCAGCGTTTCGAGTCGAAGGAGGGCAGCTACGCACTGATCGACGCCGTCTGGAACGTGCGCAAGGTCGATGGCGGGTCGGTACAGACCTGCCGCAGCGTGTTCCAGGAAAACGTGGGGCCGGGTTATGAGGCGCTGGTGGCGGGGCACCGGGCCGCGCTGGCCAGGCTGGCTGCGGCGATTGCCGCCGGGGTGCGCAGCCAGGTTGCCGGCGGCACGCCGACCTGCGCCTGACAATCATTTTTTACGGCTGATGCTGTCGACCGACCCTGAACAGGGTCATCCCTGCGGATGAGGGGATGACCAATCGCTCGGGCCAGCCTGATTGCCCATGATGGTATTGATCGTTGTTTTGCGGCAACTTGAATTTCCTTATGTCCATTGAATAGTGTTCTTCAGGCGATTTTTGCTTACACTGATTCCCATATTGACAAAGTGATGTGGCGCCATTGTCAGCGCGGCATCGTGTCAAGAATCCACAGCAGACATCCTCACGGGGCAAACAATGAACGCTTTCAAGAACTTGAGAATCGGCACCCAACTCACGCTGGGATTTGGTCTGGTGACCGCGCTGATGTTGTTGCTTGGTTCGTTTGCCATCTTCGGCTTGATGACCATTCATACCGCAACCAAGGAACTGCGCCGCGTCAACGAAGAGCACCTCAAGCCGCTGTATGTTGCACGCGAAGCGCTGGCGCAGACCGGTCTTGCAGCGCGCAATGCCTACATCTTCACCAGCGACGAGCAAGCCAGGAACGAGCTCAACCTGGTGGATCAGCAAAAGACGGTGTATCTCGCGGCACTGGAGGCGATGACGCCGGCGTTTGCCGGCGATACGCAGTTCGACAAGGTACGCGCAGGATTGCTGGCGATGGCCACTGCACTGGAAAAGCCTCGCAAGTTCCGTGAAGCCGGTCAGATAGAGGCGTTCGGAAAGTTTCTGGTTGAAGAGTGCAGTCCGCTGCGCCAGCAGATCGTGAAAGACATCGCGCTCCTGGTCGCCGATGCCGAGCGCGAGCTGGCTGAGGCTGACGCATCGGCCGAGCAAGCTGAAGCTGCCGCCCGCAAATGGGTGATCGGCCTGACGCTGACCGCTTTCGTGTTCAGCGTCGTGATATCGGGCGCCATCAAGCGCCTGCTGCTCAAACAGCTCGGTGGCGAGCCTGCTTACACTGCCGAGATTGCCAACCGCATCGCCGCGGGCGACCTTGCCACGGACGTGGCCGTGCGCACCGGCGACAGTACGAGCCTGCTGTTTTCTGTGAAAACGATGCGCGACAACCTCGCGTCGATCGTCGGTAAAGTGCGCCACGGAACCGATGCCATTGCCAGTGCCTCGTCGGAAATCGCCCAGGGCAGCAGCGATCTGTCCGCACGCACCGAGGTACAGGCGTCTTCACTGGAGCGCATTGCTTCTGCGATGGAAGAGCTGACCACGACAGTCCAGCAAAACGCCAACAATGCAGGGCAGGCCAACACGTTCGCGCAATCGGCGTCCTCGGTCTCGCAGGAGGGCGGCGCGGTGATGCTGCAGGTGACGCAGACGATGGCCTCGATCAATGCGTCATCAAAGCGCATCGTCGACATCATTTCGGTCATCGACGGCATCGCCTTCCAGACGAATATTCTGGCGCTCAATGCGGCGGTGGAAGCAGCACGGGCAGGGGAGCAAGGGCGCGGGTTTGCCGTCGTGGCCAGCGAAGTGCGCAACCTGGCGCAGCGTTCGGCGAGCGCCGCCAAGGAAATCAAGGTCTTGATCGAAGACTCGGTCGGCAAAGTGGACACGGGCTCCGAACTGGTCCAGCGCGCAGGCAGCACCATGCAGACGCTGATGGGCAGCGTGCAGCGCGTGACGGAAATTATGGGCGACATCACGATTGCAAGCGCCGAGCAGAGCGTCGGCCTGGGCGAAGTGAGCAACGCGATCGGCGAAATGGATGGCATGACGCAGCAGAACACCGCGCTCGTCGAAGAAGCCTCGGCCGCAGCGCAGGAGCTGCAGGCCCAGGCAGCCGGCCTGGCCAGCCTGGTGGGTCAGTTCCGGCTCTCCGGTGCCGGTGGCGAGTCGGGCCGCCAGGAGCACCCTGCGCTCGCCCCGGCACCAAAGCGTCTCGCCGTTGCGGCTTGACGCTGTCATCAACGGTACGATGATCCGGTCGGGTCGTTGCAACCCGACCGGCAACACGTCAGACTGCGCTATTAAGGAATCAGGCGCTCTGCACGCAGGCGTGCAAACAGATCGAAGAACGACGCATCGGTTGCCTGGTAACCAGTAAAGCCCAGGCGCCGGCTGTTGGCCATATCGGTCATGACTTCGAGCGGCCGGCCCAGGTCGAGATCGGTGTGCCAGGCCGAGGCCAGGCGCTCGAGATCGGCTTCCACCAGCCCATGGCGCGTCGCGATGTTGCGCCACAGCGGCGCATCGTTCGCCATCGCCGCCTCGAGGGGCTGCACCGTGCCATTGAAACCGGCCGATTGCACGCCTAAGAACGCGGCCAGCTTTGGCCACAACCAGCTCCAGCGGAACACGTCGCCATTGACGATATTGAAGGCTTCGTTGCGGGCCGCATCGGTGTCTGCGGCCCAGACCAGCTGCCTGGCCAGCATGCGTGCATCGGTCACGTCCGACAAACCGTTCCACTGCGCGGCTGAACCGGGGAACTGGAACGGGCGGCCCGTTTCTTTGCAAATCGTCGCATACACGGCCAGCGTGGTGCCCAGATTCATCGCGTTGCCAACGGCCAGGCCGATGACGGTGTGCGGACGGTGGATGGTCCAGGTGAAGCGGTCGCGCCCGGCGGCGGCATAGACTTCGTCCTCCTGCGCGTAATAGAAATTCTCGAGCGGCAGGCGCGGCTGCGATTCGCGCAGCGGCGTGTCGGGCAGCCTGCCCGAACTGGCGTAGGCTTCGAACGGCCCCAGGTAATGCTTCAGGCCCGTGACCAGCGCGACGTGGCGCACGCTCTTGTGCGGCGAGAGCGCGTCCAGCAGGTTGCGCACGAGCGCGGCATTGACGCGGATGTTCTCTGCCTCGGTATCCTGGCGCATCCAGGTCGTGATGAAGACGTGAGTCGGGGCGACGTCCTTCAGTGCAGCGCCAAGCGCCGCAGGGTCAAGCAGGTCGGCAGCGATATGGCGCACCTGCGGCAGATCACGTGGCGCGCGGCGCGACAGGCCCACGACATCCCAGCCTTGTGCCAGCAGTTCGCGGGCGGCGTGGTTGCCGCCGATGCCAGTGACGCCAACGACGAGTGCGGTTCGTTTCATGTGTGACTCCTGATTTCACAATTCTCGTCCATTCTACTGCGCACGATTGATGTGCGTGCTGGCGGGCGGCGCTGTACTCGGTACAGTTAAATTCCTTTCCTTTAAGAAATGATTCAACCATGACGATGCATCGTAGGCGCCTGCTGTGCAGGCTTGGCTGTGTCGCTGCGCTGGTCGTACTGGCCGGTTGCGCGTCGTCGACCGCCACCCGGATCGGGACGGCAGCAACGGTGCCACTTGCCGATCTGAACGTCGCGCAAGAGGACATTCCCTCCGTGCTGCTGACAGCCCGGCAGAACCCGTACCAGGTGCCGGCCAGCCAGAATTGCGTGGCGATCTCGCTGGAAATCCGTGAGCTCGACGAAGTGCTTGGCGCCGACCTCGACGCGCCAATGTCGCCTGTGGACCCGTCCCTGGTGCACCGCGTCTCGTCGCTGGTTCAGGAGCAGGCGGTGGGCGCGCTGCAGCGCACGGCCGAGGGGCTGATCCCGTTTCGTGGCTGGGTGCGCAAGTTGAGCGGGGCCGAGCGCCATTCGAAGCAGGTCGCGGCCTGCATCGCGGCAGGCTCAGTGCGCCGCGCTTTCCTGAAAGGGTTCGCCGCCTCGGCCAATTGCGCCTGGCTCCATGCGGTCGAGACCATGGCGACGCGCTGACGCTGTCAGGTCCATGGCCAGATCCATGGCCAGATCCATTGCCGGATCCATGACCAAGGGGCGCTGCATTGCTGCAGCGCCCCTTTGCTGTTTACCGCCTCACACGATCAGAAGCGGTAGCGCAGCGTCAGCGACGTGTCGCGCGGTGCGCCATACGTGAACTGGTTGTAGGCGGCGAACATCGCAAACGTTTTCTTGTCGGTCGCATTGTTGACGTTCAGCTGGGCCGACAACTGCTTGTTAAATTCGTAGCGCGCCATCAGGTTGACCAGTGCGTACGATGCCTGCTCCATGCGCCCGTCGATTCCCGGGGCAACAGTGTTGTCGATCGTGTAGGTACTGCCTTCCCAGTTCACGCCGCCGCCGACGGTCAGCTTGTTCCACTGTCCCGGCAGGCGATAGCTGGCAAATGCGCGCAGCGTCTTGCGTGGATAGATCGAATTGAAGTCGACGCCCGTCGCATCCTTGGCGCGGAAGATCGCATAGCCGATGCTGGCGTTCAGGCCCGAGATGATTTCGCCCGAGACGTCCAGCTCGATCCCCTTGCTGGTGGCGCCTTGGACTGCGCGATAGTGGCTTTCTTCGAGCAGCGGGCCGGGGCCGTCGCGGTCGATGCGGCCGGCTTCCTGACCCAGGTTGTCCTGCTTGAGGTGGAACACGGCCAGCGAGGCATTCACGCGGCGGTCGAAGAATTCGCCCTTGATGCCCGCTTCGTTGGCCTTGCCCTCGATCGGGTCGAGCAGATTGCCTGCGAAGTCCTTCAGGTTCTGCGGCTCGAAGATGCTGGTGTGGCTGGCGTACAGCGAATAGGTGTCGTTCAGGTCGAACACGAGACCGGCGTACGGCGTGATTTCGTTATCGTACTTGAGCGAGTAAGGCGCAGCGCCAAAGCCTTCTTTTTCATACCTGGTCACGCGCGCGCCGACGACGGCCTTCAGGCGCTCGGTCAACGTCAAGCGCGCCATGCCGTACAGGCCTTGCTGGGTGGTTTCGCTGCCTTCATAGAACGCTTGCGGGCCGAACACCGGCGTTGGATACGAGGCCGGATTCCAGTTGTTGATGTCGGCCACAACCTGGTCGGCGCCGCCGTAGCTGGCAAGCCGGTTGTTCGAATTGAAGTCGGTCTTTGCGTGCAGGTAGCCAAAGGCGGCTTCGTGCTGCCGCTCGCCCAGCGTGAACTTGCCGCTCGTGTGGACGCCGAAATCCTTCTGCTTGGTCTGGATCACGTACGACCCCGTGAACGCATTGAGGCCGGCGCCCGTCACGCGATCCGGTACGCCCGACAAGTACAGCAGGTGCGAGTCGCCGTCGCGCGTGGCGTCGGTGTAGCTCAGGCGCAGCTTCCAGCCGTTGGCGAGGCGGTGCTCGTAGTCGGCGAAGAAGTTGTCGTACTGGTTTTCGTAGCCGGCCCAAGGGGCGGCGGTGGTTTTGGAGCGGTCCCAGTCGATGATCGAGCCATCGCTGTAGCGGTATGGCAGGCCGCCCCACATCGAGCCGCGCGGGTGCATTTTCTGGCGCGAGAACCCGGTCGAGAAGGTGCCGTCGCGGCCGATGTCGGCTTCGACGGTGGCATAGATGGTGCGGTCCTTGTTGTTTAGATACTGCACCCAGCTGTCGCCGGCGCTGTACTCGGCCACGGCGCGGCCACGGATGCTGCCCGATGCGTTCAGCGGTGTCGAGACATCGGCCATGATGCGGCGCTTGTCCCAGCGACCGACCGTGGCGTCGATCGTACCATCGAGTTTCTTGCTGAAGGCGCGCTTGCGCACCAGGTTCAGCGCGGCCGATGGCGTGCCGGCGCCGGTCATCAGGCCGGTCGCGCCGCGCACGACTTCGACGCGGTCGTACAGGGCCAGGCTGCCCAGCACTTCGCCCGCACTCCAGGCCGCGTCCCAGGTGGTCGGGATATTGTCGATCTGCAGATTGGTCACTTCGAAGCCACGCGCGGTGAAGCTGGCGCGGTGGGTTTCGTACTGGTTGACCGAGACGCCGGTGACGTTGTTGGCGACGTCGGTGATGGTGAGCAGGCCCTGGTCTTCGATGCGCTGCTGGGTGATGACCGACACCGATTGCGGTGTGTCACGCAGCGACATGTCCAGTGGCGTAGCAGTGCGGGTGCGGCCGATGGTGTAGGAGCCGACGGCGTCGCCCAGCTTCTGGGCCTGCACTTGCACCTGCGGCATCGACGTGGTGCCGGCGTCAGTGGACTGGGCCTGGGCCAGTAGCGGCAGCGCGAGGCCAACGCAGAGCGTCAGTGTTGTCAAGTGCAGATGCCCGGCGGGGCAGACCAGCTTTTCCATCGTTTTTCCTGTTGTTCGTGATTGGTGCGCAAGGCCAGGGGCCGGTCATCATGGCCGAGCCTGGTCATATCGCCGTTGGACGAGAATGATAACTATTCTCATCTAAGGGTGTCAATGTATTCTTGGCACGATGATGTGCAGCCCGATTGGCGGGATACGGGTGCAGAGCGCAGCCGGCAGCGTGGTGGCAGATGCGGACAGGAATTGTCAGCGGCGCAGGGCGCGCCGCCGTGGTCGTGGGTCAGGCGTTCGGCGACGGCGCGCCGAGCCAGTCGAAGATGGTGGGCCACAGGTTGGCATGCGCGCTGCGCCCGGCCAGCACGCCGACATGCTGCAGATTCACGCCAATGTCGCCGTGGTAGTGCAGCACCTGCTTGCGCGTGCTCGAGGTCGCCTCGTGGAACGGCACCACGGCGGCCGGTGGAATCACCTTGCTGCGCAAATCGACGACGCTGATCAACGGCGCGCGCAGGTCGGCCGGCCCGATGGTGCGGCCGTCGATGACGAGACGGCCGGCCATGAAATCGTCGTTGCGATACAGCGACTCGACGATGTCGACGAACAGCTTGCCGGGCAGTGCGAATTCATCATGGCTCCAGCGCTCGACCTGCATGTGCGTGGCCATGGCGGTCGGATCGAACAGCGACAGCCAGCGGTCGGTGGCGCGCTCCCAGCCGAAGGCGTGCGGCTCGGCCATGGCGCTCATCATGTTGAGGAACGCGCCTGGCACGTGATGGAAGGCCTCGGCAATGTGGCGCGCATCGGGCGTGGCCTTGACCAGCGGCGCAAAGCACGAGGCGCCATGCGCGAAGCGCAGCGGCGATTCGAGCAGCACGGTGGCCGTCACGCGCTCGGGGTGCATGGCGCTGTAGATCGCCGCGAGGATGCCGCCCAGTGAATGGCCGACGACGCTCAAGCTGGCCGCGCCGCTGTCGGCCTGGATGGCGCGCTGGCAGCTCGAGAGCATGCGCTCGCCATAGTCGGCCAGGCCGACCGCCGGGTCGCCGTCAGGCATCGGAAGCCATTCGGCCAGGTAGACGCGATAGCCGCGCTCTTGCCAGCGGCGCACGACGCTGATAGCGGGGGCCAGGTCCCAGATGTAGGCGCGCTTGATCGGCGCCGGTACGAGCAGCACCGCTGGCCCACCCGCGGCAGCAGGTTCGTAGCGGCGCAGCTGCAGCCCCGTCTCGGCGAGAATGACCGTGAACGGCGTTTGCTGCGGGCCGTGACCGGCCTGCTCGAGCTGCCGGCCGCGCGCCTGGCGGCTGCGGTCCATGTTCTTGAGGGCTTGTACCTGTTGCGGCCCCAGGGTAGTCCAGTTGCTGGCGTACATGGCGATCCCATCGAAGTGGCGACCATCAGACTGTACCCGCTTCGGCGATCCGCGCCAATCGGCGCGTGCGCGAATCGCCATGGGGTTTGCGCTCGCTACCACCCGGCCCATGGCTGCAATGGCCATGCCGATATTGCAGCGTGGCCCTTACAGGTACTTGACCCAGGCCTTGCCGCTCTCGCGCTTGTAGCGCCCGAAACGCTGCGTTGGCCAGTACAGCAGTGCCGCCAGCATGGCCGAGCCGAGCCATATCTGCCAGACATGATCGACATCGACGCGCGGCGTGTCCAGCACGAACGCGGCCACGCGCTGGGCCACCAGCAACAGTTACAGGTGCGCAATATAAAAGAACAGCGGGGCGCCGCCGAACACGGCCGCGACCCGTACCCAGCCGGCGTCGATGCGCTCTATCCAGGCCAGCACCAGCACGCCCACACCGAGCGTGAGCAGCAAAAAGTCCAGCGACGGCGGGTATTTCGTGAAATTCAGCCACGACATCGCGCTGCGCAGTAGCGTCTCGTGCGGCGCCCATGGCAGCGGCTCGCCGTAGATATTCCCGGTGCGCAGCACCGCGAGCAGCAGCAGGCTGGCCACGCCGGCCAGCACCAGCCAGCGCTGGCGCCGCGCGGGGGGCATGCCGCGCGCATACAGCGGACCGAAGGCGTAACCGAGCAGGATCACGCCGATCCACGCCAGCAGCGGATAGCTGATGCGCACTCGCACCGGATCGTCGATCAGGTAGCCGCGCTGCTCGAGGATCGTCCAGGCGCCCGCTGCCAAGCTGTCCGGTGCGAACGCCACGCCGGCCAGTGCGTTGTGGCCGGCCACGATTGCCGCGCCAATGGCCGCCAGCAGCATCAGTGGCAGCCGGTGCAGCAGGGCCAGCGCCAGCATCGACAGGCCAATCGCCCACATCACCTGCAGATACACGGTGTGCGGCGTGAAGGTGCCGGTCCAGGCGAAGTTGATGACGACGATCTCGAGCAGGATCAGAAAGGCGCCGCGTTTGGCCAGAAAACCCGTGGCGCTCCTCGGGCCGCTGGCCGGATTGGCGTACAGCCAGGCCGACAGGCCGGTCAGGAACACGAACATCGGCGCGCAGAAGTGCGCGGCCAGGCGCGAAAAGAAGAGGGCCGGGTCGGTGCTTGCGACATCCATCGGGTCGCTGACCTGGTGCTGCATGTAAAAAGTTTCGCGAACATGGTCGAGCGTCATGATCAGCATGACGAGCCCGCGCGCGATGTCGATCGACGCGATACGTTGGCTTGGCGTGTTGACTGGGGGAGTGTGCACGGCGGCGTTCATGCAGTGGCGAAGCCCGGCATTCTACCCTGCGTTGCGATCGGCATCCCTCGCCTCTGGCATACTTTGGCCATCTTCCACGACGAAACGGCAGGGTGTTGACCGATGAAACCGAGCATTCTCGTATTGGGCAGCGTGTGGTCGAACGACGTGCGCGAGCAGGTGGCGCAGGCCTTCGACTGTCATTTCATGACGGCGATCCCGCAGGCGGGCGACGCCGCGTTCGACGCGATCGCCGGCAGCATCCGGGGCGTGCTCACCACCGGCACGCTCGGCGTCACGCCGGCGCTGGTGGCGCAGCTGCCGCGTCTTGACATCGTGACGGTGCACGGCGTCGGCGTCGATGCGCTGCCGCTTTCGCTGCTGGCCGACAAGGGCATCCATGTCACCAACACGCCCGACGTGCTGACCGATGACGTGGCCGATTTCGCCGTCTTGCTGCTGCTGTCGACGGTGCGCCGCTTGCCGCTGCTCGATCGCTACGTGCGCGCCGGCGATTGGGCGGCCAAGGCGCCGCTGGGGCACCTGCAGGCACGCGCTTTGCGGGGCAAGGTCGCCGGCATCGTCGGGTTCGGGCGCATCGGCCAGGCCGTCGCCGCGCGCCTGCAGGGCTTTGGGCTGCAGATCCGCTACTACCAGCGCAGCCCCGGCCCGGCACCCGCGCAGCGCAGCGCGTCGCTGCTGGCGCTGGCGCAAGAGAGCGACATGCTCGTGCTGTGCATGCCGGGCGGCGCCGATACGCAAGGCATGATCGACCGCGAGATCATCGAGGCGCTGGGACCGGAGGGTACCCTGATCAACATCGCGCGCGGTACGGTGGTCGACGAAGCGGCGCTGGTCGCGGCGCTGCAGGACGGCCGGCTGGGCGCGGCGGGCCTCGATGTCTTCGAAAATGAACCGCGGGTGCCGGCGGCGCTGCTGGCGCTGGACAATGTCGTGCTCACGCCGCACGCGGGCAGCTTCACCGTGGAAGCACGGCGCGCGATGGGCGCGCTGGCGGTGGCCAATCTGGTTGCACACTTCGATGGCCAGCCGCTGCCGACGCCGGTGGACTGAGCTCGCCAACAAGGGGAGATAAGGGCGCTGCATTGCTGTATCATCCCCGTCCTGCAAACGAAAGTCACACATGCTCATCATCACCATCAAGCAGGGCAAGGAAAAAGCCCTGCTCGCCGGCGACCCGTGGATCTACCTGTCGGCCGTCGAAAAAGTCGACGGCAAGGGCCACGAACGCAACAAGCCGGGTATTACCGCCATCGTGCAAACGTCGACGCGCCAGTTCATCGGTCGCGCCGCGTACAACGCCAAGTCGCAGATCGTCGGGCGCATGTGGTCACTGCGCGAGGACGAGCCGGTCGATCATGCAATGATCAAGCGCCGAGTCCAGGCAGCGATCGACAAGCGCGCCGCCACGTTGCGCACTGCCGATCCGCAGGCGCTGATTGGCTTGATCGATGGTGAAAAGGACGGCTTGCCGGGCCTGCAGGTGCACCAGTATGGCGGCGCGGATGGCTATCTGATCTGCCAGTTCAATGCTGCCGGTGTCGACATGTGGAAGGTGCCGGTCGTGCAGGCGCTGCTCAAGGCCACCGGTTGCCGCAATGTCTATGAACGGAGCGACCCGCTGGTGCGCCAGGGCGAAGGCCTGTCGAATACGCCGGGCGCACTGGCCGGTGACGAGCCGCCCGACCGCCTGATGGTGCGCGATGGCAAACGCCTGGTGCCGATGGATATCGCCACCGGGTTCACCTATCCGCGCTGAGCGGCTGCCCCGTCAGTCCAGGCGCTCGTGATGGTCGGCCACGCCGCGCTTCCAGTAGGCCGATACTCTGGCGGCCTGGCGTGGCATGCCCGTCTCGAGCAGCACCTGGCGCACACGCGCCATCAACGCCGCTTCGCCGCCACCCCAGGCCAGCCCTGCGCCCGGCTGCGGCGGCAACTCCGTCAGCACCTGCAACAGTGCGTCGTCGCTGTCGACCCAGTGGATGCGGGCGTCGGCGCGGGTAACCAACGTGCGGCGGTTCGCGGCGCCCACCAGCAGCACTGCGTCGACCCGCGCGCCAGCCGGCAATTCTTCGAGCCGGCGCGTCACGGCTGGCAGGGCGCTGTCGTCGCCGATCAGCAGGTGCCAGTCCATCGCCAGTGGCAGGATCATCGAGCCGCGCGGCCCGCCGATGACCGCGCGCTGGCCGATGGTCGCATTGCGCGCCCACTCGGCCGCGCCGCCATGGCCGTGCAGCGCAAATTCGATGTCGATCTCGCGGGCTTCACGGTCGAACCTGCGTGGTGTGTAATCGCGCCGCACCGGCTCACCATTGGCATCGTTGAACATGAACTTGACGTGGTCGTCAAACGACAGCGACGTGAAGTCCGCCAGCGCCTCGCCCTGGAACGTGATGCTGGCAAAGCCGGGGCTGACGCGGTTGATGCGCGCCACGGTAACCTCGCGCAGTTTCAGGTCGTGGCGCACGCGTTCGATCGTGGGGGTGTCGGTTTCACTCATGCTACACTCCATCAATTAGTTGATAACGTCCACCATTATGCAAAAAGAAGTTGATAGAGTCAACCAAAAAAGCGGCGACGACGCGCTTGAAGTCATGCACGCGATCGTGCACCTGTACCGTTCGCAGCAGATGCGCGGCCTGCGCGCCGGCGGTGAGGCCGAAAAGCCGGCGAGCTCGCACGAGCTGGCGCACATGGAAATCAAGGTGCTGCGGTTTTTCGGTCGTCATCCCGGCGCGACGCAGAGCGATCTGGTGGCGCATTCG
The DNA here is from genome assembly GCF_039123635.1 of Massilia sp. MP_M2. Lineage (NCBI taxonomy): Bacteria > Pseudomonadati > Pseudomonadota > Betaproteobacteria > Burkholderiales > Oxalobacteraceae > Massilia > Massilia sp. MP_M2. The sequence continues at coordinate 220,231 of NZ_JBCHJF010000006.1, read as the reverse complement.
GGCCGCGACAAGGCGCAGGTTGCGCGCTTGATCAAGGGCTTGCGCGATACGGGGATGCTCGATGCGACAGCCGACGAAGCTGACCGGCGCAGTACACGGCTGACACTGAGCAGTGTGGGGCAGGCGGTGTGTGAGGAACTGCACCGGCAAAGCGGCGCATTGGGAAAGATTGCCCTGGCAGGGCTGGACACGGACGAGCAGGCCCGCTTGATGGCGATGCTGGCGCGCGTGCGCGCCAACCTGGAAGCCGGCGCGGCCTGAGGCTGCGCCGGTTTGATCGACCTGCTTACTCGACCCAGCCAAACCCGTCACGCGCGAGCAGCGCGAACGATTCCGGCGGGCCCCACGAGCCGGCTGCATACGCATGCGGCTTCTCGCCCAGCGTTTCCCAGCCGTTGATGATCGGCTCGACCCATTCCCATGCCGCTTCGAGTTCATCGCGGCGCATGAAGTGCGTCAGGCGACCGCGCACGACGTCGATCAACAGGCGCTCATAGGCTTCGGCGCGGCGCTGCGCGAATGCCGACTGCAGATCGAGGTTCAGCGCGACCTGCTGCATCAGCATGCCGCTGCCCGGCTGCTTGGCGAAGATCTGCAGCTTGATGGCTTCTTCGGGCTGCAGTTCGATGACGAGGCGATTGGCCACGCCGCCCGGGGTTTCGGGGAACAGCGTAAACGGCGGGTTGGCGAACTCGATGACGATCTTCGACGAACGGCGCGCCATGCGCTTGCCGGTGCGCAGATAGAACGGCACCTTCGACCAGCGCCAGGTATCGATGTGGGCGCGCAGGGCCACGAAGGTCTCGGTGTGGCTATTGGCCGGCACGTTGCTTTCTTCGTGATAGCCCTTGGCTTCCTGGTTGCCGCTCACGCCACGCGAATACTGGCCACGCACGGTGTCGCGTGCGATGTCGGCCAGGCCCATGCGGCGCAGTGAGCGCAGCACCTTGAGCTTTTCGTCGCGCACGGCGTCCGGCGAGAGCGAGGTTGGCGGTTCCATCGCCACGATGCACAGCAGCTGCATCAGGTGGTTCTGCACCATGTCGCGCATCGCGCCGGCGCTGTCGTAAAAGCCCGCGCGGCTGCCCACGCCGACTTCTTCGGCCACCGTGATCTGCACGCTGGCGATGTTCGGTGCGCGCCACAGCGGTTCCAGGATCGAGTTCCCGAAGCGCAGCACCATCAGGTTCTGCACGGTCTCTTTGCCCAGGTAGTGGTCGATGCGGTAGATCTGCGACTCGGCAAAGTGCTTGCCGACCGCCTCGTTGATTTCGACGGCCGAGGCCAGGTCGCGGCCCAGTGGTTTTTCGAGCACGACGCGCGCGTTGGCGTCGACCAGGCCGGTGGCGGCCAGCTTGTCGCAGATCGTCGTAAACAGTGATGGCGCGGTGGCGAGATAGAACACGCGCTGGGCGCCATCGCGCGAGACATCGCGCAGCGTGTCGAAGATGGGCGCTGCTGCGACATCGACCTTCACGTAGACCAGCAGGTCGAGGAAGCCGGCCCAGCTTTTCTCGTTGAAGTTCTCGGCGCTGATGAACGAGCGCGAATGCTCTTGAATGAAGGCGAGATAGGCGGCGCGGTCATAGTCCTGGCGACCGGTCGACAGAATGCGGGTCGATGCTGGCAGGTTGCCGTGCAGGTAGGCCATGTACAGGGCGGGCAGCAGCTTGCGCATGGCAAGGTCGCCCATGCCCCCGAAGATGGTCATGTCGAGGGGGAGGCCGTTATCAATCTCGGTCGAGGTGCTCATGGGTCTTTCGCTGGCAGGTTGGAGAAAATCGCGTGCGTCGCGGGCCGTAGATTGTAGCGTACCTGAGGCCGCTGACAACATCGGTAGGGTGGGCGGCTGTGCCGCCCACGCGTGCAATCCAACGTGGCAAGCTACGGTGCGACGTTGATTTGGACGCGTGGGCGGGAAACCCGCCCACCCTACGGCATGGGCGGCGACATGCCACGGTGCGACGTTGATTGGAGCGGGTGGGCGCGGACGAAAAAAAGCCCGCGCAAGCGCGGGCCGAAGGAAGCTGGCAAGCAGCCGATCAGAACTTGTAACGCAGCCCGAACAGATATTCGCGGCCCGTGACGTTGTTGACGACGACGCTGTTGCGCGCCCGGCTGATGAACTGGTCGCTTTCTTCGTTGGTCAGGTTGACGCCTTCGAGCGTGAACTCGAGCTTGTCGTTGACCTTGTACGAGAACGACAGGTCGACGTTGAGCGTTTCGTTCTTGCCCTCGACGTCGTTGTTGTTCTGGCCCGGCACGCGGGTCACGAAGCCCGAACGCTGGGCGGCGGAGACACGCGCGCTGAACTTGCCGTCGTCATAGAACAGCGTGGCGTTCCACGCCTTTGGCGACAGGTTCAGCAGGTCGTCCGTGATCCGCGCGTCGCTGGTTGGCGACACCAGATACTCGATCTTCGACGACACCCGGGTGTAGTTCAGCAGCGTGCCGAAGTTCTTGCCCCAGCCGGGCAGGAAGGTGAACGGTTGCTGGTAGTTGATCTCGAAGCCTTTGAGCTTGCCGCCGTCGGTATTGACCGGGGTGGTCAACGCAAACACTTCTTCACCCGTGAAGTTCGCCGGCAGCAGCGACAGCGGCAGGCCCGAATCGCGGAACGCCACGTTGGTGCGCAGGCTCTGGATGTAGGTGTCGATGTTCTTCTGGAACAAACCCACGCCGACGAAGGCCTTGTTCTTGAAGTAGTACTCGAAGCTGGTGTCGAAGGTCTTGGCGCGGAACGGCTTCAGGAACGGGTTGCCGGTGTTGATCGACAGGTTGCCGGTGGTCGCGATACTGCCGCCCGGCGACAGGAAGCCCAGTTGCGGCCGCGTCATGACCTTGGCCGCGCCGACACGCACGATGAATTCGTCGGTGATGTTCGCCGCCAGGTTGAACGATGGCAGCGTGTCCTTGTAGTCATGGTCGACCGTGACCGCGGTGCCACCGCCGGCGGCCTGGTAGCCGGTCGTCGACAGGTCGGTCTTCACGTGGCGCACGCCGAAGTTGCCGCGCACCGGGATATTCCACAGGTCGTAACGGAACTCGCCCATCAGGTACAGGCCATCGCTCTTTTCAGTGACCGAGCGGTTGTTGCCGCGTGCATTGCCGTTCTCGATCGACGACAGCCTGAAGTCACCCGGGCCACCGGCAGGGCCGTTCTTGATGCAGTTGCAGTAGATGTCGTAGGCGGCGGCGATCGCCTGCAGGTTCGGCACGACCCAGCCGGTTGGATTCCCGGCCGGCAGGCCGAGATTGCTGCCAAAGCCGGTCAGGTTGCTCGTCAGCCCGCCGGCGCCCGCTGGCGGCGCGAAGATCGTGTCATTCTGGTTCACGCGGCGGAATTCGTAGGTGTCCGAGCTGTACTTCTTGCTGTTGACGCCACCCTTGAACGTGAAGATGTCGTTCGCTTCCCAGGCCAGGTCGAACTGGCCAACGTTGTTGACGTTGTCGGTGCCCTGCGGACGGGTACGGATCTCGCTGGTGGTGGTGTTGGCAACCGTCGACGGCTGGGTGCCGCTGGCCACCTGCGGCACGCCGACCAGGCCCAGACGGTTGCCCATCGGGTCGAACGGATAGCCGATGACCGGACGGCGGTCGTCGTTGCGGAAGTCGAGCGTGTAGCCGTCGACGTTCAGCGCGTCGAGCGTTACCGTGGTCTGCACCGGATTGCGGAATTTCGAATTGGCGCGGCCATAGCGGGCGCTCATGCTCAGTGTGTCGGTGATCTTGTGTTCGAGCGTCAGCGTTGGCTGCGTGAAGGTGGTCTTGAGTTCGTCGAAACGCTGCTCGGAGCGGATGTCGACGCCATTGTATTTGCCATACAGCAGAGAGCCGTTCGGCGCGTACTCGGCCTGCACCACGCTCATTTGCGGTTTGCCGCCCTGGCTGGCGCTGCGGCTGAACGAGGTTGCTTCCAGGAAGTCTTCCTGGCGCGTGGCGTCGAGCTTCGAGTACAGCATGTCGAAGGTGAGCAGGGTGCCGCGCTGCGGCCGCCATTGCACCGACGCCGTCAGGCCGAGGCGATCCTGGTCGTGGGTCAGGCGGCCGTAACGTGGCAGGCGTGGATGGAAATTGTTCGGGCTGCTGGCGGCGGCATAGGCGGCCTGGTTTTCCGGGGTGTTCGGCAGGCGCGCGACGCCTTGTGCAGCCGGGCCGCAGGTCGTCGCGGTCGAATTGGTGGGGTTGGCAGCGGAGGCGCCTTGTGGCGCGCACCAGCCGCCCGACGACGGGCCGTTATCCCAGCGCACGGTGCTGAAACCGTCTTCCAGCACGCGGCGTTTCGAGAACGCGCCCGAGACCAGCACGCCGACCTTGCGGTCGAAGAAGGTATCCGAAATCATGAAGGCCGCACGCGGATCGGTCTTTTCAGAGCCGTCGTTGTACTTGCCCTTGAGGGCGACCGTGGCATTGAAGCCCTTCAGGTCGAAAGGGCGCAGCGTCTGCAGGTCGACGGTGGCGCCGAGCGAGCCTTCGTCGACGTCGGCCGACGAACTCTTGCGCACCGTCAGGGCGCTGAACAGCTCCGAGGCAAACACGTTGAAGTCGAAGCCGCGGCCACGGTTGGTGCCGCCCGAGCTGTCGGTGCCGCCCGTGGTCGCCAGGCCTTCGATGCCGTTGATGCGCACGCGGGTAAAGTCCTGGCCCAGGCCGCGCACGGTGATCGAACGGCCTTCACCGGCATCGCGGTCGATCACGACGCCCGGCACCCGCTGCAGCGACTCGGCCAGGTTGGTGTCGGGGAATTTGCCCATGTCTTCCGACTTGATCACGTCGACGATGCCGTTTTCCTGGCGCTTGGCGTTCAGGGCACTCTCGAGCGAGGCGCGCAGGCCCGTGACGACCACCGTTTGCGCTGCGCCGGTGCCGGTCGGTGACGCGGCCACCTCCTGCGCAAACGCCGGGCCGAGCGACATGGCGGATACCGAGGCGGTGCCGAGCAGGCACAGGGTAAGTTTGCGCAGCGATGCGCGGTGCGGGTGTTGGTTCATGCTGTCTCCATGCGTTTTTATCGGGGTGGACATCGGTTGGTCCACCGGCGCTGCATTGTTTAATCTGGTCAGGCCAGTTTTTGAATTCTATGTCACAACAAGCCATTTTGGTCAGGCCAATTGAAAAATATTTTTCATCTGGCCTGACCTGTTGCGAGTCAGGTCTTCTTGTGCAAGACCTGCTTGTAGCGTTTGCCGGCGATGGTGACGTTCTCGAGCGTGATGTCGACGGCGTTGTGCACGAACCACGGCTGCGCGCGATTGGCGGGCGTGCCAAGGTCCGAGTCGCTGATGCGCACACGGGCAATTGGCGGGATCGCGGTGCCTGGCTTGCCATTGAAGCTCGACGCCACGGGGCCCAGCAGTACGAAGGCCTGGTAGCACGAGAAAGCACCTTTGCCCGTATCGACATTTTTCGCGCGCACATTGCGGATGTCGATGTCCGACACCTGCGGCGGGCGGCTGCGCATCGTGTCGTCGCCCGGCACGTAGTCGCAGTCGATCGTGATGATCGCGCCGGCGCTCGAGGCGACCGGCTGCTTGAGTTCATGCGCGCCGGCCAGCGGTTTGTAGAGTCCGGGTTCGAGCGCCACGCCATTGGGCAGCGTCACATCGCGCACGTACAGGTGGCGCAAAAAACCGCCCCGGTTCATGTTCGTCTTGAGCCGGATCGCCGTGTTCAGCGGATCGTCTTTCCAGTGCGTGTTGCGAAAATCGAGCTGCTGCGCGTAGACGTGCTCGATCCCGCCAGCCATCTCGCTGCCGAGCGTGACGCCGCCATGGCCGCTGTTCATCACGCAGCGCTGGATGACGATATTGCGCGTCGGGCCATACTGCGTGTCGCGGTTCTTGCCGGCCTTGATGGCAATGCAGTCGTCGCCATTGTTGAAGTGGCACTCATCGACCAGCACGCCGTCGCAGGCTTCCGGGTCGAACCCGTCGCTGTTCGGCCCCAGGCTTTCCATGTTCACGCGGCGGATCAACAGGTCCCTGCAATTGACCGGATGGTGCAGCCAGAACGGCGCCGCATTGACCTGGTATCCCTGCAGCAGCACCTTGCTGCAGCCGATCAGCTCGATCATGCACGGGCGCAGGAAGTGGCCGTGGCCGAACACGCGCCCCTCGACCGGCACGCCGGCCTCGGATAGCGCGGGCAGGTAGCGCGAGTCGGTCTGCCAGCGGTCGCCACTACCCTGGATACTCGCCTGCAGGCGCGCATCGATCCCGGGAGCGACGCGGTCGAGTGGGGCGTTGGCCGGATTGGCGGCCACTTCGGTGCGGGAGCGTACCGGCTTGCCGCGCCCCTTCCAGTCCCACCAGCATTCGCTCTGCTGCGCGAAGCCCGGCTCGAACGGCACGCCGCCCTGGCCATTGAGGATGCTGGTCCAGTCTTCGCCGGTGAGGGCGATATTCTGCTGGTCGATCGCGTACACCATCGGCGAATAGTTCAGGCAGTCGTTGCCCTGCCAGCGCGACAGCACCAGTTTGCCGTTGGCGCCGCAGTCATGCGCGCCGTGACGCGCGTAGTGCGCCGGGTTGGCCGAAAAATGCACGCGCGCGCCGGCCGCAAGGTGCACGTGCACGTTCGAGCGCAGCACGATCGGCCCGGCGCAATACCAGTCGCCCTTTGGGATCACGACGCGCCCACCGCCCTTGGCGTGGCAGGCGGCGATGGCGGCCGCAATGGCCGGATAGGCGTCAGGCGAGCCGGGCGCCGGCGTGTCGAGCACACCATCGACGAGCGAGGCGACCTGACCCTGCACCTGCACCATCGATGCCGGTTTGGCGCCGTAGGCAGTGACGTCGAAGTCCTCCTTGCGAAACACCAGTGGCGTGGCAAAGCGGGCGATGATGTCGTTGGCGCGCTGCCACGGGTCGGGTGGCGTGGCCGCTTTGCGGGCCGCGGCGGCCGGGGCAGCCGCGCTGACGCCGGAGAGCAGCAGCGAGGCTGCCGGCACGGTGCGCAGCAGCGCGCGGCGTGTGGGGTGAATTGGCATCGTCAGTTTCCTTTGGTCGGTGCGATGGTCACGCGCACCGGGCTGGCGTCGCGCGCGGCGACGGCGGCCGCCTCGCGTTGCCACAGTTCGCGGCTGGTGATCTCGCCGGCGCGGCGCCAGGCCCCGCCTGCGTAGTAGCGCAGTGGCGTGCCCGGCGTGACCTTGGCCACGATCAGCTCATTGAGTGCATCCTCGGCGAAGCCGTCGGCGCCAGGTAGCACGACCGCCGTGCCGAAGGCATCATTGGTCGTCTGTTCGATCCACTGCAGCAGCACTTTGCCATCGCGTGTGGTGGCGATCTGCGGGGCCTGGCCCTTGTCGCCCGGCGTCTTGTTCAGGCCCACGGCCACGAGCAACGGTCCTTCACCGCTGGCGCTGAAGGTGCTGTCGATGCGGTCGAACCAGTGGCCGGCGTCGACCGTGAAGCGTTTGACTTCGCTCACCTGGCGCCCAGCGGCATCCCACGGTGCGTAGTGCAGCTCGAACACGGTGCGGATCGGGCCATTGGCCAGGATCTTGAAGCTCGCGTAGTTCACGCCCGGGTACAAGGTCTGTCCGCTCCAGACGCCGGTGCCGCCGGCGCCGCGCGATTTGCCGACGTTGTACATGTCCATGCCTTCGCCCTGGTCCTTGTGATAGTGGTCGTGGCCCTTGTTGTACCAGCGGTCGACGATCGGGTAATCGACCCGCTTGAACCAGATATCCAGGCCACTCGTCACCAGGACTTCCTTGACGACGCCGGGCGGGGCGGGCGCTGCCAGCGCCGGGCCGTAGGTGCGGTGGGCGATCTTGTCGTTTTCCCACGCGAAGTCGTCGAGCCGCTCGGGCACCTGGCGCGCGAAGGTCTTGACCGGGAAGGGTGGGGCGACGCCGTCGATGCGCTCGATTGTAAAGCCCGCGCTTTTTTCGCCAGCTGCAAAGCTGTGCTGGAACAGCAGCTCACCGTAGGCGACGCCTTCGTTCTTGGGGTCTTTCGCCTGCGGCGCGATATTCGTCACCTGGTGCGGCAGCACCCGGCCACGTGCATCCTTGACTGCGATTTTCTGCACCATCGCGCCGGGCAGGGCGGCGTTGACGTCCTTCCAGGGGATCGAGATGGTCTCGGAGGGCCGGGCGATCGCCAGGTCCTGCTGGACGGTCACGCGGATGCTCTCCGCATGGGCGTGCGCCAGCGGCGCGGCTACTACTGGAACGAGCAGCGCGGCAAGTACGAGTCGGTTCATGATGTCACTCCCGGGTCAGTGGTGTTCGCGGTAGTCGGTCTGCCCGCCCTTGGGCATGTAGTGGTAGGTACGCACCTTGTGCTGGACCTCGAACGCGGGGTTCGTTACCAGGCGGATGATCTCGGCGCCGGCCAGCAGCATCGGGCCATAGCCGTGCAGTGCATCCACGCTGGTCGGGCGGTGGTAGTAATAGACCATGTCGCCCGCCAGTGTCGTGCCGACGCACGTGCCTTCGACCTGGCCCAGGGCCGTGATGCGGGTCGACAGTGCGTTCCAGCCGGCCTGCGCGATCGAGCCGTAGGTCGTGGGGCTCACCCAGCCCTGGTTGACCGCATGCGCGAACACATACGTGAAGATCGCGCTGGCCGAGGTTTCCAGATACGAGTCGTTGCGGTCAATCATCTGGTGCCACAGGCCGCTGCCGCTTTGCAGTTCGGCGATGCCCTTGAGCGAGGCGCGCAGCTGCGCCAGCACTTTCGGGTAGCCGGGATGGTCCTTCGGCAGCACGTCGAGCAGGTCGGACATGGCCAGCACCGCCCAGCCATTGGCGCGCGCCCAGTAAAAGCGCGGCGCGTCCGGGTGGTTCGCATGCCAGCCGTGCGTGTACAGGCCGAGCTGCGGGTTGAACATGCGGCTCGACATGCCCATCACATTGTTGACCGCATCGTCGAAATACGCGCGCTGCCCGGTCAGGCGGCCCATCTCGGCCAGCGCCGGGATGCTCATGTACATGTCGTCGGCCCACAGCGAGACTTCCTGCGGGCGCTTGCGGGCCATCGTGCCATCGTCCAGCCGGAACTGGCGCTTGGCGACCCAGTCGCTGCAGCTGTCGATCATGGGTTTGAGGTCTGGCCCGACTTTGGCGGCGCGCGCGCGCATCAGCGCAGCGCACATCGAGCCGGCGTCGTCGAGCGAGCGCGGATCGAGAAAGCGCGAAAAACTGTTGGCGCGTTCGAGCTTGAACTGCTGTTCCTGCGCGCGAAAATACGGCAGCGTCTCGGCAAAGAAGTCGAAGTGGCGTTTGGTCATGGCGGTAAAGCCCGGGTCCTTCGTGACCTCGGCAGCCTTGAGCAGGCCCGAATGCACCACGCCCATCTCATAGACCTGGATGCCGTAGTCGCCGGCGCTCTTTTCAAAGATCGCGTCGGCGCTCGGTTTTTTCAGGTCCGTGATCGGCTGGCCGGTGCGCTTGCTGACAATGCGGGTCGGGGTGGCGCGGTCCATGAAGGCGCGGATGGCCTGCAACTGCGCGGTGACCTCGGCCACCACCGGCTTCTTATAGGGAATCGGGTAGGTGCCTTCGCCGGCATCGCCCAGATTGGTGTTGTCGGGATTGCGGTATTGGCCCTGGGCCAGCGTGGGCGAGGATACCAGCGCGCAGCCCAGCAGCGCTGCAACGAGATGCAGTTTCATTTGTCTCCAATCGGCATCGTGATTTTCACTTATGTATTTACCTGTGTCGTGGTAGTGCAGGTAGCGCTCTTTTGGTCAGGCCATTCTAATTTGGTCAGACCAAAATCGCAAGGTGGACTAGCCACTTTTCGATTTTGTATGGCATACTTTCGCTGAACTTCCAGACAAGGCAGACCAATGACCCAGCTCGTCCCTCGTACTATCCGCATGCAAGCCAGCGACAATGTGGCGATCGTCGCCAACGACGGTGGCCTGCCGGCCGGCACCGTCCTTGCGGACGGTCTGGTGCTGGTCGAGGGCGTCCCGCAAGGGCACAAGGTCGCATTGTTCGACCTGCCCGACGGCGCTGCGGTGATCCGCTACGGCGTGACGATCGGGTACGCCAACGGCGCAATCGCGCGTGGCAGCTGGATCTCGGAGAAGGTGCTGCACATGCCGGCCGCGCGCTCGCTCGACGACCTGCCGGTGGGCACGCACGCCGTCGCCGCCTTTCCGCCGCTCGAGGGCTACACCTTCGAGGGCTTTCGCAATCGCGACGGGTCGGTCGGCACCCGCAACGTGCTGGCCGTGACCAGCACCGTGCAGTGCGTATCGGGCGTGATCGAGCATGCCGTCAAGCGCATCCGGGCCGAGCTGCTGCCGCGCTATCCAAACGTCGACGACGTCGTCTCGCTCGAACACAATTACGGCTGCGGCGTGGCGATCGACGCGCCGGGCGCGGAGATCCCGATCCGCACGCTGCGCAACCTGTCGAAGAATCCGAATTTCGGCGACAACGTGATGATCGTGAGCCTTGGCTGCGAAAAGCTGCCGCCAACGCGCCTGTTCCCGGCCGGTTCGATCCCGATCGGCGCGGCCGAACCGGCCGTTGTCTGCCTGCAGGATGCGCAGCACGTCGGGTTCATGTCGATGATCGACAACCTGATGGCCACCGCCGAGCGCCTTCTCGAGGCGCTCAATGCGCGCCAGCGCACGACCTGTCCGGCATCCGAACTGGTGGTGGGCGTGCAATGCGGCGGCAGCGACGCATTTTCGGGCGTGACCGCCAATCCGGCCGTCGGTTTTGCGACCGACCTGCTGGTGCGCGCCGGCGCGGCCGTGATGTTCTCGGAAGTGACCGAAGTGCGCGACGGGATCGACCAGTTGACGGCGCGCGCCGCCACGCCCGAAGTGGCCGCAGCGATGGTGCGCGAGATGCAGTGGTATGACGATTACCTGGTGCGCGGCGGCGTCGACCGCAGCGCGAACACCACGCCCGGCAACAAGAAGGGCGGGCTGTCGAACATCGTTGAAAAGGCGATGGGCTCGATCGTCAAGTCGGGCAGCACGGCCATCACGGGCGTACTCTCGCCCGGTGAAAAATTGAAGCAGAAAGGCCTGATCTACGCGGCCACGCCGGCCAGCGACTTCATTTGCGGTACGCTGCAGATGGCCGCCGGGATGAACGTCCACGTGTTTACCACCGGGCGCGGCACGCCGTACGGACTGGCCGCGGTCCCGGTGATCAAGATGGCGACGCGCTCCGAACTGGCGCGCCGCTGGCACGACCTGATGGACGTCGACGCCGGCCGCATCGCCAGTGGCGAAGCGAGTATCGAGGACGTGGGCTGGGAACTTTTTCGCCTGATCCTCGACGTCGCCAGCGGGCGCCAGACCTGGGCCGAACAGTGGAAACTGCATAATTCGCTGGCGCTGTTCAATCCGGCGCCGGTGACGTAATCTAAAACTAGAAGAATTCCAGGAGACCGTGCATGACCGAAGTTGAGAACAAAGTGGGCAAGCCATTCAAACGCATCCTGCTGACCGGCGCGGCCGGTGGCCTGGGCAAGGTGCTGCGCGATCGCATCAAGCCGTGGGCCGACGTGGTGCGCCTGTCGGATGTCGTTGACATGGGCGCGGCGCGCGAAGGCGAAGAAATCGTCCAGTGCGATCTGGCCGACAAGGAAGCGGTGATCAAGCTGCTCGAGGGCGTGGACGCGGTGCTGCACTTTGGCGGCGTCTCCACCGAAAAACCGTTCGAGCCGATCATGCAGGCCAATATCCTGGGCGTGGCCAATCTGTACGAAGCGCTGCACAAGGCCGGCACGAAGCGCGTGGTCTTTGCCAGCTCGAACCATGCGATCGGTTACCACCGCACCACCGAGATGCTCGACGCGAATTCGCCGACCCGCCCGGACAGCTACTACGGCCTGTCGAAGGTGTTCGGCGAGCAGATGTCACGCTATTACTACGACCGTTTCGGTATCGAGACCGTGTGCGTGCGGATCGGCTCGAGCTTCCCGGAGCCCGCCAACAAGCGCATGATGAGCACCTATCTGTCGTATGACGACCTGACCGAACTGCTGCGCTGCGCACTGTTTGCGCCGCGCGTGGGCCACACGATCGTCTACGGCATGTCGGACAACGACAGCCTCTGGTGGGACAACCGGCTGGTCGCGCACCTGGGCTTCAAGCCGAAGGACAGTTCGCGCACCTTCGCACACCTGTTCCCGGATTCGGCCGAATTTCCGGCGCCGGACGATGTGACGACGATCTACCAGGGCGGCAAGTTCTTGCTCGACGGCCCGCAATACTGATGCCGCCGGCGCGCCCCATGCTGCAACGCCTCGTCCTGCGCAACCATAGCCTGGTGGCCGAGATCGTGCCGCAGATCGGCGGCGCTCTCGCGCGCCTGGACTGGCTGCGCGGCGCGCAACCGGAGCCGCTGCTGCGGCCACTGCCGCCCGAGTTCACTGGCATGCCGCAGCCGGGCCAGCTGGCCTGCTTCCCGCTGGTGCCGTGGTCGAACCGGATCGCGTCGTCGGGCTTCATGTTCGACGGCCAGCGGTATGTGCCGACGCCGAATCGCCCGGGCGAGAAGGTCGCCATTCATGGCGATGGCTGGCAGCAGGCGTGGGACGTGCAGTCGCTGACGTTCGATTCGATCCTGCTGCGACTGACGCGCCATGGTTTTCTACCGCTCGCGTATGACGCCACGCTGCGCTACACGCTCGATGGCGACGCGCTGATCGTGGAACTCACGGTGCGCAATGCCGGCACGGAGGCGCTGCCATTCGGACTGGGTCTGCATCCGTGGTTGCCCGACCCGGGCGGCGCGCAGCTGCAGGCGCGGGCCGATGCGGTCTGGTTGTCGGGGCCCGACAAGCTGCCATCGAGCCGGCGCGCCGTGCCCGCGCACTGGGACTACCGCACCTTCGCGCCGCTGCCGCAGGAGGCCGTCGACAACGCCTTCGCCGGCTGGGACGGCCTGGCGCGCGTGCGCTGGCCGGGGCGCGGCGTGGGCCTCTCGATCGAGGCGGCGATGGATTACTTCATCCTCTACGCGCCGCCGGGGCGCGATTTCTTCTGCTTCGAGCCGGTCGACCATCCGATCAATGCCCACAATATGCCGGGCTATCCCGGCTTGAACGTGCTGGCGCCCGGCGCCAGCGTGAGCCGCTCGGTGATCTTCCGGGGCGAGTCGCTGTGACGCGCTGGCCGCTGGCGCTCTGGCTGCTGTTGTCGGGCGCCGGCGCCAGCGCCATCGCCCAGCCGTACAACGCCGAGACCACCTACCGCAAACTCGTCGCCGCCTATCCCGACATCCGTATTGCCAGCAGCACGGTGCCGGCTTCGGTTCAGGTGCGCAAGGACATCGTCTACGCGCGCCGGGGCGAATTGTCGCTGGCGCTCGACCTGTATTCGCCGGGGCCGCGTGACCAAGCGGCGCCACTGGTTCTGCTGGTGCATGGCGGCGGCTGGCGCAGCGGCGATCGGGGCGAGATGGCGCCGCTGGCTGCAAGGCTGGCCGCGCGCGGCTATGCGGCGGCCACGGTCAGCTATCGGCTGTCGGGCCAGGCGCGCTATCCAGCGGCGATCGACGACGTCAGGGATGCATTGCAGTGGTTGCGCGCGCATCCCGAGGTCCACGGCGCCGACGTCGACCGGATGGTGCTCGCTGGTGGGTCGGCCGGTGGCCAGATCGCCGCGCTGGCCGGCATGACGAGCGATGGCGCCGTGAAGGCTGTCATCAATATCGATGGGCTGTCGGATTTCACGAGTGAAGAAGCGCGGCGTCACGAGGACGACCCGGCCAAGAACCCGTCTGCTGCCGGCGCCTGGTTTGGCGGGCGCTATGCCGAGCAGCCGGCGCTCTGGCATCAGGCATCCCCGATCAACCATGTGAGCAGGGCGAGTCCGCCGGTATTGTTCATCGTGAGCAGCATGCCGCGTTTCTCGGTTGGCCGTGAGGCGATGATGGCAAAGCTGCGCGAACACGGTGTTGTTGCCGAGACGGTCGCGTTGCCTGGTACGCCGCATTCATTCTGGTTGTTTGATCCGTGGGTGACGCCGACGGTTGATGCGATGACCGATTTTCTCGGGCGCGTGTTTGGCGCCTTGCCAGCAAGCGAGTAACGCCGCCACTGGCACCGTCCTGTCATTCAGTACTCGCGCTGTTTGCGTTACTACCTGGATCGTCAGTCGATGACCATGACCGACCGTTTGTCGTCAGAATGTCACAAGCAAGCTTACATATCTGGCAGGAAAAATGACATTCTGTGTATTTTCATTGCGGCAATTGTTTCCAAGTGGATACAATTGACGCTGCAAATGCGATCCGCCGCAGGCCAGGTCGCTGCTGTTCCATTCAAAAATACACTTCAATTGCATTCCCCAGGAATTTAAGAAAACACGTAACATCGTGGTGGCACTCGCTTTGCCATTCGCCGTCGCCTCCGCCTTTGCGCAGGATAGTAACGCCGTCCGTATCAGCGGTTTCGGCACCGGCGCGCTCACGTTCTCCGATACCGATCAAGCTGAATTTGGCCGCTCGAACCAGTCGTCAGGTGTCAAAAAGGATCCCCGCACCGGCGTCGATTCGAATCTCGGCCTGCAGGCCGACTACACCGTCAACTCGTGGTTGTCGGTCACCGGCCAGGGGCTGGTGCGCAAGGATGGCGAAGACAGCTTCGGCGCCGAACTGTCATGGGCCTTCGTCAAGGCCAAGCTGTCGGACAACCTGAGCGTGCGCGTGGGTCGCGTGGCCATGCCGGCGTTCATGATCTCGGAATACCGTAACGTCGGTTACGCCAACACCTTCCTGCGTCCGCCGCAGGAACTGTATTCGCAGATGCCGCTCAATAACATCGATGGCGCTGACGTCACCTGGCAACAGCAGTACGGCGACACGACCGTCACCGCGCTGGCCGCGTACGGCCGCAGCGACTTCAAGACTTCGGGCGGCCCTACCGCCGAGTCGCGCAACCAGTACGCGCTGAACCTGACCGCCGAACATGGCCCGTTCATCGTGCGCGTGGGCCGTAGCGGCACCAAGCTGTCGTCCGAGAGCGCGCAACTGGATGCCGCCGTGATCACGTTCAACAACACCGCTGCCGCGTTCAAGATCCCGCAAGTGGCCGACATGGGTGAGCTGCTCAATACCAAGGACCGCAAGTACACGTTCACATCGGCCGGCCTTTCCATGGACTGGAAGAATATCGTCGTCCTGACCGAATACGCCAAGCGCAAGATGCCCGATTCGTTCCTGGGTTCGTCCAAGTCGTGGTACGTGATGGGCGGTTACCGCTTCGGCAAGGTCCTGCCGTACTACACCCGCGCCAAGGTGATTTCGAAGGGTGTGACCAACACCATCCCGGGCACCTGCCCGGCAGGCTCCCCATTCGCATGCGCACCGACCCTGGCAGCGTTGTCGGGCCTGATGAACACGTTGACCACCGCCATCGACGGCACCAGCCAGACCACCGACAGCATCGGTGTGCGCTGGGACTTCGCGAACTCGGTCGCACTGAAGGCGCAGGTCGATCGCATCAAGCCACAAGGCAACGGCCAGTTCATCAACACTCAGCCCGGCTTCAAGGGGCCAGTGACCGTCGGCGCCGTCGCGCTTGACTTCGTGTTCTAAGGATTTGCCAGTGAATCAAGTTATCTCAGCAAGCATGTTCCTGAGCGCGCTGTTGCTCGCGCTGCCAGCCGCTGCCGATGTCGTCGTGGTCGTCAATGCGAAAGCTGCCGAGTCGTCGATGACCAAGGACCAGGTATCCCAGTTCTTCCTGGGTAAATCGACCGCCATGACCCCGGTCGACCAGGCCGAAAGTGCGCCAGCGCGCGCCGAGTTCTACAAGAAAGTGACGGACAAGGATCCGTCGCAGATCAAGGCGCTCTGGTCGAAGCTGGTGTTTACCGGCAAGGCCACGATGCCCAAGGAAGTCGGCGACAACGCCGGCGTCAAGAAAGCCGTTGCAGCCGACCCGAAAGCGATCGGCTATATCGACAAGAGCGCGGTCGATGCGTCCGTCAAGGTGGTCTATTCCGGTTCCTGATCATGTATCGGTACCCCGCCGCGCGTGCGGCGGGTTTTGACTTCAGGAGCAGGCGGCATGAGCATCAAACGCAGGATCTGGGCACTTCCGATCATATCGGCCATCATTTTTACCCTCGGGGTTGCCGTCAGTGCCGGCATCGCCAACCAAGCGCTCAATTCGATTCATACGACCGAAAGCGTGGATTACCCGGCACTCGACATCAGCAAGGAACTGGCGGGCGACATCGAGTCGGTCACCAATGGCTTGCGCGACGCCGTCAGTGAAGGCGACAAGGCGCGCCTCACACAGGTTGCCGAACAGGCCAATGAAGTACGGGCCAAGCTGGCCAAATTCGGCAAGATCGACGGCATGGGGGCAACCGGCGCCCGCCTGAGCCAGGAATTCGAACAGTATTACGACCCGGCCGTTTCTGCGGCCAGGATCATGCTCGAGATCGAGCAGGGCGATCCGCAGGCCGTCGTAACGCGCATGCAGGCGACGCTCGTGACATTAAATACCGACGTCGCCAAGGTCAATGACCAAGCGCAGCAGCAATTCAAGGCAGGCATCTCGCGCAGCGAAACCAGCGTGACGAATGTCGTGACGGTCACCATCGTCACCGGCCTGATCGTGATCGCGGTGCTGATCGCCGTGTCATGGTTCATGGTACGCACGGTATGGCAGCAACTGGGTGGCGAACCCGAATATGCGCGCGACATCGCCCGCATGGTCGCCGACGGCGATCTGTCGATGTCGATCCGTATTGAAGCGGGCGACGACAAGAGCCTGCTGGCCGCGCTGTCCGACATGCGCGATCGTCTGGCCAATATGGTGGCTGGCATCAAGACGTCGGCCGACACCATCGCATCGGCCAGTGGCGACATCGCCAGCGGCAATGCCGATCTGGCCAGCCGTACCGAACTCCAGGCCGGTCGCCTCGAGAACACGACCCGTGCAATGGAAGCCTTGACCGACACGGTGCGCACCAATGCCGCCAACGCCAATCAGGCGCGGGATCTGGTGGTGTCGGCGAGCGACATCGCCACGCGCGGCGGCGAAGTGGTAGGTAACGTCGTCTTGACCATGAGTGCGATCAACTCGTCGGCCACCAAGATCGTGGAGATCATCTCGGTGATCGATGGCATCGCGTTCCAGACCAATATCCTGGCGCTCAACGCGGCAGTCGAGGCGGCGCGTGCGGGCGAACAGGGCCGCGGCTTCGCGGTCGTGGCGTCCGAAGTGCGCAACCTGGCCCAGCGCAGCGCCACCGCTGCCAAGGAAATCAAGGAGCTCATTGGCGACTCGGTCGCCAAGGTGGACGCCGGCAGCGCGCTGGTGGACCAGGCAGGTATCACGATGGAGCAGATCGTGGCCGCGGTGCGCCGCGTGCAGACGATCATGGGCGACATCAGCGATGCAGGTCAGCGCCAGAGCGAAGGCATCGAGCAGATCGGTCTGGCGATCAGCGACATGGACCAGATGACGCAGCAGAACTCGGCCCTGGTCGAGGAAGCATCGGCCGCTGCGACTTCGCTGACCGATCAGACCGCGCAGTTGTCGGAGGCCCTGGCGGTGTTCAAGCTCGATCACACGGCCGCGCCGTTGGCAAGCAAAGATGGCCGCGCGGCGCCGTTGGCGCTGGCACATCACTGACGTTTGGGACGCTGCCAGGTGCAGCCGGTGTTGCGCCTGGTTTTCTGATGGATCAGGCGCAGATCGAGGTTGGATTGCGGTTGTGGATGCGCAGCGAAACTGACGCACGCACGCCAGCGCTTTGTCCGGATTAACATAGAACAGCGTGTGTTCAACCTTCGATGCGCCAGTGTCAATATTCGAACTGGGTCGGTTGTGTGTATCGCCAAAAAATTATGTTCGAACGATTTAAATAATGGCAACGTGTTGCCAATCTGAAGATGCGCGCATTATGCCGAGTGCATGTCTTTCTTATTCGCGCTGCTTGAATGGACTGACGCAGCGCGCCCCATGCATAGGGCAAGTCTACGCAAATTAAATATATCGACCTGCAACACCCCCTGAATTCAAAAGTCAGCCCATCAGTATCTATTTCCCTTGACTCTCCAGATCCCGCAACCGTAGTATCCGTTGCGTAAACAATATCACTAAAAATTCTGTATCAATCGGTATGGCAGCCTTGGCAGGCCAATCGTTTCGTGAGGGTAGGTTTGATGCGCTATGTTTGTTTGCTCAGGGGCGTTAACGTCAGCGGATATCGCAAGCTGTCCATGAAAGAGTTGCTGGCGATGGTTCAAGAGTTGGGTTGCATGAATGCGGTGAGTTATCTGCAAAGCGGCAATCTCGTGTTGGATAGCAGCCTGAGCGCGGATTTGCTGCAGGAGATGCTCGCGCGCGAAATCTGTTCTCGCTTCGGGTATGCCGATGTGGATGTCATGGCCTGGACCGCTGCCGCGTTGACCGAGGCGCTCGAGGCCGTGCCGCAGGCCTGGCAATCGTACGATACGTCGTTGTTGCACTTTTCGTTTTTGAAGAATGGCGCCGCTCCAGCCTCTGGTGGTCAGAATCTCGACCAATATGTAGTTGGGCAAAATGTCGTCTACGTGTACTGCCCGAATGGATATGGTCGTACAAAGCTCAACAACGCTTATTTCGAAAAGCTGTTCGGCACCAGAGCCACGACGCGCAACTGGAACACGACCAACAAGCTGCTCGAACTGGTCGTGAGTTAAGTGCGCCGATCCAGTCGGCTATCACACTGCGCAATATTGACCGCTGCTGGCTGAGCGGCAGCGCACGCGACTTGCACGTTTGGTAAATAGAACACATTGCCTCAGTATTTTTATGCACGCAGCAGCGTGCACCACCAGAGAGAAAAACGATGATTACCTGCAAAAGCGCCTTTACGATCACCAAATGGGATGAAATCGAAAACCAGGCATGGCAGGGCGGCAAGCTCACGCGTACCCTCGCGACAAAAGCCTTCACCGGCGATTTCGAAGGCAGCGCCGTGCTGGAAGCAGTGATGCTGCGCCTTGAAGGCGATGCCGGTGTGATGTCCTATGTCGGCGTCGAGCGCATCTCGGGCAAGCTTCATGGCCGCGAGGGCTGCTTTGTACTCACCCACAACGCTGAAGCGATCCGTGGCGAACGCCTGGCAACCTGGAAAATCCTGCCCGGCTCGGGCACGGGCGAACTGGCCGGGATCTCCGGTCACGGCAACATCACGCCGCAACACGATTTCGTGCTGACTTACGAGTTGAGCAACTAAGACGCGCGTGTGCGGTGCGCCGAGAAAGACAAGGCAGCGCTGGACCATGTCTGGCCGGTTGTTGTTGTGCTGACCCGGTCAGCCGCTCAAGGCTTGGGATCCCACCCTTTATCATCATCAAATCCCGCGAACACCGCGCTGCGGTTGGCCAGTTGCCGCGCCTCGTGCTCATCCATCTGGTACCCCCCGAGTTCGACCACGTCGCCTTGTGCGGACGTATTGCCCGCTTCGCGCCAGCCGGCGCGCGCCGTGCCCTGCGCCGGATTGGGCTGCGGTTCGCGCAGCCACGCGCTGCGGGCGATGTGCGCGCCGATCGTGCAGCCAATGAAGGCGACATTGTCCCAGGTGTGCGCGGTGCCGGGCGAGCGGGCCAGGTAAGTGCTACCCGGTGGCGGCAGGTTGCCGGCCGGTCCTGCGCCGAAGGTCAGGCGCGAGCGCAGGAACACGAAGCCGGGATCGTCCCGCGCGACGGTGCGCGCCTGCACCAGGTAGCCGCCATTGGCCGGGTCCGCGCTGTCGCCGATGCTGCGAAGCTCGCTCTCTTCGAATAGCGCCGCGCGGTTGTATCCCCAGACGAAGTCGACGTTGCCTTCGATGAGCGACCGGTAGATCCAGGCGTAGCCGGTCAGTTGCACGGTATCCTGCTCGCTCGTGAAATGGGCGTTGCGCACGACCAGTCGGCCCTTGTCATTGCTGAAGAAAAGGGCTTCGGCCTGCGCTGACGGGTCAGTGCTGCGCCGCGTCGTGTTACGCAGCGCGATGTCGCGCATCTCGAGCAGGTCGCTGTCCTGGACCAGGAACAGGGCGCGCCCGCCACTGATGCCGGCGCTGCCCATATCCTGCCCGGCGCCGGAGCCGGGATTGCGCGCCTCGCTGTTGGCCGCGCTGATGATGGTCGCTTCGCGGCTTTGCCCGCGCAGCATGACGTTGTCCTTGCCGTGCAGATAAAGCAGTTCGGGATACACGCCATCGCGTACGTTGACCGTGACCGGCGTTGCGCGCGGCAGCGTCATCACGTGATCCAGTGCGCCCTGCACGGTGCGAAAGTCGGCGCGGCCATCGTCGTCGACGGTCACGCTGTCGCCGACCGGGCGGTATGGTGTGGTGCGAAAGTGCCAGCGGGCGCCCTTGAAGCGGCGGTCGCTCAGCAGCGCCGTATCGATCAGCACCTCGTAGTCGGTATCGGTGGCAAGCGCCTGCGGCAGGCGAATCCGAAGCGTGTCGCCGTTGACCTCGATGGCGTGATGGCGCACCACGCGCTGGCGGCCTGCGGCGCCGAGCGTCAGCACGGTTTCGCCGGGTCGAACCAGCGCGACGAGCGCGCCGTCGTGGCGGCGCACGACGCGAACACTGCCCGCGCCGCTCAATACCGGCGCGTGGCCGAACGTCATCCGGATGGGCGTATCGGGCGGCACGCCGCGTTCGGCATGTGCGGGCTGCAGCGTCGCCTGCGGCAACAGCGTGCGCGCAGGCGCGTTCGATGCTGCGCCGACGATGACCTCGAACGCCGCCTGCTGCCACGGGTTGCCGGCCACGGTGATGGTCGAACGGCCTGGCCGGCGCGGCGTCACGTGCACGGCGCCGCCCCGCAGTTCAACCGTGGCGACATGGGGATCGGACGACGCCGCGCGCAAGCCGGCGCCCCCGACCACGATGCGCTGCGCCGGATCGCCGGCCTGCAACGACAGCGAGGTCGTCGCCAGCCGGAGCCCGATGCCGGCCGCCGGCAGCGCCGCCGGCCCATCGCGCACATCGAGCACCGTGTGCTGCGCAGCGTCCCACGCCGCTGGCTGCTCGGCAGGCACGGGCGCGAGCCGCGCCGACGTCACCCGCTCGCCATCGATCCAGAGCGACAGTTCGCCGGCCTGGCTGGCAAAGCGCAGCACGACCGGCTCGCCCGCCAGTGGCGAGCGCCGCCGCACCTGTTTCAATCGCACCGGTGTGGACCCGTGCGCTTCCAGCAGGGCAATCTGGAGCGCCGCGCCTCCATCGACCAGCCTGATGCTGGCACCTTGCCAGTGGCCGCGCTTGTCCTGCCGCGCCCTGAGCGTGAATGGCGCCGCGCCTTCCTTGACCACCAGCTTGACATCGACCACGCCGTCGCCAGCATCCAGCAGCCGAGGCCCCGCGTACGTGCGCACGTGCTGCACGACGTCGGCCGCTGGCAGCGGCGCGAACGGGTAGGGCACGCGCCAGCCGACGTCGCCCCCGAAGCCGCAGTCAGCGAGCGGCTTCCCGTTGAGCAGCGAGCCGGTATCGGCATACACGCCGCGATTGCGGGCCAGGCCGCCGCCGGGATCGCGCACCACGTGCCCGCACCGACCGGCGCCCGCGATCGCGTACGCATTCGCATGCGAAATGACGTGGGCTTCGTGGGCAATGCCGACGCTGTAGCCATGCGGATAGGCCGGATGGGTGCGGTCGCCCACGTGGTAGTTGTTCAGCAGGTGGACCTGGCCATACCGCACGCGCGGCGCGCGCTCGCTGACGTTCTCGAACAGATTGCCCTTGAACGTCACGCGCAGGTGGCCGCGGTCACCCGTCGCGCGGTCGGCGCCGCCCACCAGCGTGTTTTTTTCGTGCAGCGCGAAGTGGTTGTAAGTAACGCTGACGAAGTCCGATGCGCTCGTGATATCGAGCGCGCCATCATGGCATTGCCTGGGCATGCCGTTTGCGACCGGCTGCGTGTCGTCCGTCACCGGCGCATCGGTGAAACTGTTATGGTCGATCCATACGTGGTGCGCATTTGTCACGCTGATCGCGTCGTACTGGGAATTCCAGTTGCCTTTGGCCCCATCCTGCGGGTCCCAGCGCGGATCGATATCGCAGGGATTGCGCAGCGCCAGGTTGCGCACGATGACCTGTGACACCCCGGCTATGACCAGGCTGGCATTGACAAAGCCGGCCCCAGGGACGACCCCCAGCAGCGTGGTATTGGCCGGGATGCGCACGATGCTGCGGCGCACCTGGTCGTCGCTGTCGGCAAATGGCCGGTCTTCGCGCATGTCGATGGCTGCGGCCACGCGCACGATCCGTGGTGGCGCATTCACGGACAGCGGCGTGGACAGCGGCGCGCCCAATGCCTCGCGCAGTTGCGCAGCAGTGCGCACCGTGTACACGTGGGCGGGGGCGGCCAGTGCGCCGCCCCGCGTACCGCCTTCCTGCGCAGCCCAGCCGTCATCCGGCGCATGCTGCCGCTCCGTAACCGTCCCAGTGACCGTCCCAGTGACCGTCCCAGTGCCGGCGCCGGCCAGCACCAGCGCAAGCGCGGCAACCGCGGCGCTCATCGGGCACCCCGCGCAGCGCGTGCCAGTGGTGGCGCTGCCCGCAGCAGTGCGCCCGTCATGATGGCCGCGACATGCGCGGCGCCTCCTGGCCCCAGATGGGTATGGTCGGCATTGGCGCCAGTCCGGGCCCATGCATCGGCGCGTGCCGGGCCAATGGCCTGCACATCGGCCATCGACAGCTTGTGCAGGTCGACCAGCGGCGCCTGCGTGGTGGCGGCAACGCGACGCACGGCGGCCGACCACGGCGCCAGGTCGTCCCTCACCCAGGCGCCGCGGAAACTGCGGCGCGTCAGTGGCGTGACCAGCACCGGCACCGCGCCCAGGGTGCGCGCTTCATGGACATAGCGTGCCAGGTTGGCGGGGAACTCGTGCACGAGATCGGTCGATCGTCCCGGCTTGCCGGGTTGGTCGTTGTGGCCGAACTGGATCAGGACGTAGGTCGCGCCAAAGCCGGCCGATTCGCGCAGCAGCGTCTGGACCTCATCCCACCGGCCTTCGGCGCGAAAACTGCCCGAACTGCGCCCGCCCCGCGCCAGATTGATGCAGGCGGTCTCGGGCGAGAAGCGCTCGCACAGGGCGTCGCCGTAGCCGGTGCTGCTGGCCATCGTGGAGTCGCCGACGAGAATGATCCGCAATGGCGGCGCTGGCGTGGGTGCGGCGTGCGCGCCAGCAGCGACGCAGATGAACAGGCAGACAAGGGCGCGACGACGCAGCATGGGCAAACTCCACAAAGTTTGCCGATTCTATTTTGGCCTGACCAATTAAGCAAGCGGTCAGGCCATTTGGCAGGAATAAAAAACGTTGGGCTTAGCCGCGCGAGAACGTGCGCGTGACGCGTTCGAGGTGCGCGCGCATCGCAGCGCGCGCGCCGCTGGCGTCGTGCGACGCGATCGCCGCCAGGATGTTGCGATGGTCGATGAGCGTCTGCTTGCGCAGTTCTTCCGTCTGGAAGTGTTCCTTCAGCTTGTGCCACAGGCTGCCACGCTGGGCCCACAGGTATTCGATCACGCCGACCATTGCCGTGTTGCCGGTGGCCCGGGCCAGCGCCAGATGGAAATTGCGGTCGGCATGTTCGTTGCTGGCGCGGTCGTCGTGCTGGCGCTCCATCTCTTCGACGGCCCGGAGGATGGCGTCGATATCGCGGTCGGTGGCATTCTTGGCGGCGAGGGCGGCGATCTCGGATTCGATCATGCGGCGCGCCGCGAGCACCTCGAACGGCCCCGGGCCTTCTTCGGGCACCTCGGCGGGCGCCACGGCTTTTTCGCTGACATACACGCCGGACCCGCCGCGCACCTCGACGATGCCGGACAGTTCGAGCACGATCAGCGCTTCACGCAGCGACGCGCGGCTTACTGCCAGCTTGGCCGCCAGTTCGCGCTCGGCGGGCAGGCGCGTGCCGGGCTGGATCTTGTCGTCGAGTATCAGTTCCTGGATGCGGACGGCGACGACACGATACAGTCGTGGTTCGGGCTGGTTTGGCTCGGTGGACGCGGGTGGTTTTTTCATCTGGGGCGGGCGCTCCCGGCATGGTAGCCAGGTGGAGAAGATCGTCCCGTGATTCTAATTTGGCCAGACCAATCCCGCAAGGCGGACCTACCAATACTGCGAAGAAAGGATGACTGGTCATAGGATGTCTGACATCTGCGCGTGACGGATGATGTTATTGGTATAATCGCTCCAATCCAGTCCCTATTTGAAGCGAGCAGCCATGGTCCCCACGCAGCGCAGGCAGCGCAATCTTGCCCAGGGCGTCATCGAACAGATCGGCGCCGCGGTCAAGCAGGGCATCCTCAAGCCCGGTGACAAGCTGCCGACCGAGTCGTCATTGATGGCCCACCACGGTGTCAGCCGCACCGTCGTGCGCGAGGCGATTTCGCACTTGCAGGCGTCGGGTCTGGTGCAGACCCGCCATGGCATCGGTACCTTCGTGCTGGACCGGCCGCAGACCGGTCTGGGACTCGACGCCGAGAACATCCTGACCCTGCGCGACGTGCTGGCCATCCTTGAATTGCGCATTGGCGTCGAGACTGAAACGGCGGGCCTGGCGGCCAG
This sequence comes from Massilia sp. MP_M2, assembly GCF_039123635.1. Lineage (NCBI taxonomy): Bacteria > Pseudomonadati > Pseudomonadota > Betaproteobacteria > Burkholderiales > Oxalobacteraceae > Massilia > Massilia sp. MP_M2. The sequence continues at coordinate 195,722 of NZ_JBCHJF010000006.1, read as the reverse complement.
CCGCCGCAATGAAGAGCAGGTGCGCGAGCTGGCCGGCGCGCTGGACGAAATGCAGCAGGCGATGGCCGAAGGCATCTCGGCGGTGGAGTCCGACAAACGCTTCCACCTGCTCATCGCCCAGGCCACCGGCAACCGGTATTTCGTCGATATCCTGGCCCAGCTGGGCAACGCCATTATCCCGCGCGCGCGCCTGAATACTCCCGTGCTCGAGCAGGACAAACCCGCCGATTTCCTCGAGCGGGTCAGCCGCGAACATGACGATATCTTCCGCGCCATCGAGCGGCGCGACCCGGAAGCCGCGCGCGCCGCGATGCGTACCCACCTGTCCAACAGCCGTGAGCGGCTGGTGCAGGCGCAACGTCGGCTGGAGAGCACAATCAACTAGGCAAGCAACATTTTGCTTGCAGCCTAAACCGTTTCAGTTGTACGATGACCTACAACCTAGTCGTCATGATAAACACACTGAACGGAGACTTTCGCATGCATCCCCTGGAACTCAAGCAAACCCTGTCGCACGGCCTGCTTTCCTTCCCGATCACCGACTTCGACGCCCAAGGCGATTTCAACCCCGCTGGCTACGCTGCGCGCCTCGAGTGGCTCGCGCCGTTCGGCGCGACCGCGCTGTTTGCAGCTGGCGGCACGGGCGAATACTTCTCGCTGCACGGCGAAGAATACGGCCAGATCATCAAGACGGCGGTCGACACCTGCGCCGGCGTCGTGCCGATCCTGGCTGGTTGCGGCGGTCCGACCCGCACCGCCATCGCGCACGCCCAGGAAGCCGAGCGCCAGGGCGCCAAAGGTCTGCTGCTGCTGCCGCACTACCTGACCGAAGCAAGCCAGGACGGCCTGATCGCGCACGTCGAAGCGGTGTGCCGCTCCGTGAAGATCGGCGTGGTCGTGTATAACCGCGCGAACTGCCGCCTGACTCCGGATTCGCTGGAAAAGCTGGCCGATCGCTGCCCGAACCTGATCGGTTTCAAGGACGGCAACGGCGATATCGAACTGATGGTCTCGATCTGGCGCCGCATGGGCGACCGTTTCAGCTATCTCGGCGGCCTGCCGACCGCCGAAATCTACGCCGGCGCTTACAAGGCGCTGGGCACCCCGGTCTATTCGTCGGCGGTATTCAACTTTGTGCCGCAACTGGCGATGGACTTCTATCACGCCACCGTCGCCGACGATTTCGCCACCACCAACCGCCTGATCGACGACTTCTTCCTGCCGTACCTGGAGATCCGCAACCGCAAGGCCGGCTACGCGGTCAGTATCGTCAAGGCCGGCGCGCGCCTGGTCGGCCATGGTGCAGGTCCGGTGCGTCCGCCGCTGACCGACCTGACGGCCGAAGAAGACGCGATGCTGCTCGACCTGCTCAAGAAGAACGGGGTCGTCTGATCATGGCCATTCTCGGTGAAATGATCATTGGCGCGCACAGCGTGCGCGGCGCCGGCAAAGCGGTCTTCGGCTTCAACCCGGCCACGCGCGAAGACCTGCAGCCCGGTTTCGGCCAGGCCACGGTGGACGACGTCGAGCGCGCCTGCGAGCTGGCCAGCGAAGCGTTCGATCCGTATCGCGCCCTCCCGCTTGAGCAGCGCGCAGCGTTCCTCGAGTCGGTGGCCGAAGAAATCCTGGCGATCGGCCCCGAGCTGATCGAGCGCGCGCAACTGGAAACCGGCCTGCCGCAGGCGCGCCTGGAAGGTGAACGGATGCGCACCGTGACCCAGCTGCGCCTGTTTGCCAAGGTCGTGCGCGACGGCTATTTCATGGACGCGACCATCGACAGCGCCTTGCCGGAGCGCGCGCCGCCTCGGCCCGATCTGCGCCTGCGCAAGATCGGCCTCGGCCCGGTCGTCGTGTTCGGCGCCAGTAACTTCCCGCTCGCGTTTTCCGTCGCGGGCGGCGATACGGCATCGGCCCTGGCCGCCGGTTGCCCGGTCGTGGTCAAGGCGCACGGCGCGCATCCCGGCACGTCGGAACTCGTCGGGCGCGCCGTCCAGCGTGCGGTCAAGGCATGCGGCCTGCCGGAAGGCGTGTTCTCGATGCTGTTCGGCGACGGCCGCACGGTCGGCCAGCAGCTCGTGGCCCATCCGGCGATCAAGGCCGTGGGCTTCACTGGCTCGCGCCAGGGTGGCCTGGCACTGCTGCGCACCGCCGCCGCGCGCGCTGAACCCATTCCCGTGTACGCCGAGATGAGCAGCGTGAACCCGGTCTTCATGCTGCCCGCCGCACTGCAGGCTGGCGGCGCTGCGCTGGCCCAGGGCTTCGTCGATTCGCTGACGCTGGGCGTCGGCCAGTTCTGCACGAACCCGGGCCTGGTGTTCGCCCTGGACGGCGCCGAGCTCGATGCCTTTGTCGCCGCGAGCACCGCAGCGCTGGGCGCCAAGGGCGCCGGCACGATGCTCACCGCCGGCATCCACGACGCCTACACGAAGGGCGTGAGCGCGTTCGACGCCGTCGACGGCCTGCAACTGGTCGCGCAAGGCACGACCGAAGGCAACGGCTGCGCTGCGCAGGCTGCGCTGTACGTGTGCGACGCCGCCACCTACATGGGCAACCCGGCTCTGGAAGATGAAGTGTTCGGTCCATGCGCGGTGCTGGTACGCTTTACCGACGCCGCCCAGATGCTGCAGGCAGCCGAACATCTGCACGGGCAACTGACTGTGACGGTCCATGCGCGCGACGGTGACCTCGACCTGGCCGCCAGGCTGCTGCCGATCGTCGAGCGCAAGGCGGGCCGCGTGCTGTTCAACGGCTTTCCGACAGGCGTCGAAGTGGCGCACGCGATGGTGCACGGCGGCCCGTTCCCGGCCACCAGCGACAGCCGCACGACGTCGGTGGGCGCGAGCGCCATCGACCGCTTCCTGCGGCCGGTCTGCTACCAGAACGTGCCGGGCAGCCTGCTGCCCGAGGCGCTGCGTGACGACAATCCGCTGGGCCTGGCGCGCCTGCTGGACGGCACGTTGCAAGTGGGCGGGGTGAAGTAACGCACGACGCCTGAACGCATCACCAGCCGGAGGAGACGCCGGCTGTCACCCAACTTGAAAAGAACTGATCACCATGAATCAGCAAGTCATCGACGTAACACCGGCGCAGTCGGTGGTGGGCAGGTATCGCTGGACGATCTGCGCGCTGCTGTTCTTTGCCACCACCATCAATTACCTGGACCGCCAGGTTCTCAGTCTGCTCGCACCGGTACTCTCCGAGCAGTTCAACTGGACCAACACCGACTACGCCAACATCACGGCGACCTTCCAGTTCGTCTACGCGATCTCGATGCTGTTCGCCGGCCGCGTGATCGACCGCATGGGCACCAAGCGCGCCTATGTACTGGCAATCGTCATCTGGTCGCTGGGCGCCATCGGTCATGCGTATGCGATCGGCATCGGCGAAGCGGTCAACACGGTGTTTACCAGCATCGGGCTGGCCGTCGTGCCCGTGTCGGTGGCCGGTTTCATGATCGGCCGCGCGGTACTGGCCATTGGCGAAGCCGGTAATTTCCCGGCCGCGATCAAGGCCACCGCCGAATACTTCCCGAAACGCGAGCGCTCGTTCGCCACCGGCATCTTCAATTCGGGTGCCAACGTCGGCGCGATCCTGGCGCCACTGACCGTGCCGTTGATCGCCGCGCACTGGGGCTGGCAGGCGGCCTTCATCGTCATCGGCGCCATCGGCTTTCTGTGGATGGGTCTCTGGATCTGGCTGTACGACGCGCCAGAACAGCAGCCGCGCCTGAAGGCGGCCGAACTGGCTTATATCAACAGCGACGCCGGCGTCGTGGTGGCGCCCACCGGCACGCCGGTCAAGGGTTCGTGGTTCAAGCTGCTCGGTTACCGCCAGACCTGGGCCTTCGCCTTCGGCAAATTCATGACCGACGGCGTCTGGTGGTTCTTCCTGTTCTGGCTCCCCAAATACATGTCGGCGCAATACGGCATGTCGGCTACCGACATGATCATCCCGCTTGCCGTCCTGTACAGCATGACGATGGTGGGCAGCATCGGCGGCGGCTGGCTGCCGACCTGGTTCCTGAACCGGGGCGCCGACATCTATCATGGCCGCATGAAGGCCATGCTCATCATCGCCCTGTGCCCGCTGGTCGTGCTGCTGGCGCAACCGCTTGGGTACCTGGGTTTCTGGGTGCCGGTGATCCTGATCGGTATTGGCGCCTCGGCGCACCAGGCCTGGTCGGCGAACCTGTTTACGACCGTCTCGGACATGTTCCCGAAACACAGTGTCGGTTCGGTGGTCGGCATCGGCGGCATGGCCGGTGGCCTGGGCGGCGTGCTGCTCACCAAGCTTGGCGGCTGGCTGTTCGACCATTACGGCGCGCTGGGCCAGCTGCAGACCGGGTATATGATCATGTTCTCGATCTGCGCCATAGCCTACCTGGTGGCGTGGACGGTCATGAAAATGCTGGTGCCACAGCACCGTGAAATCAAGGGGTTGTAATCGATGGTTGCTGAAGTCGAACGCATCGCGGGCGTGCACTGCGCCACGGGCGAAAGCCCGCTCTGGCACGCGGGGCAGGCCGCCTGGTACTGGGTCGACATCCCAGCGCGCCGCATCTGGCGCAGGGACCATGCCAGCGGCGCGCTCCGGCACTGGACGGCGCCCGAAATGGTGGCCTGCATCGCGGCGTGCAGCGACGGCAGCCTGATTGCGGGGATGGAAACGGGCGTGTTCCGCCTGGCGCTGGGTGCCGATGGCGCGCTCGACGCAGCCCGGCTGGCCGCGCCGGCCGCGGCCGAACTGGGCGAGGGCATGCGTTTCAACGATGGGCGCTGCGACCGCCAGGGCCGGTTCTGGAGCGGCACCATGTTCATGGACATGGCTGCCGCGCGTCCGGTCGGCGCTCTGTATCGCTACAGCGCCGCCGGTGGCCTGCATGGGCCGGTAGTACGACACCTGCTGACGCAAAACGGCCTGGCCTGGTCGCCCGATGGCCGCACGATGTACCTGTCGGATTCACATCCGCAGCGGCGCCTCGTGTGGGCCTACGATTACGATATCGATGCCGGCCTGCCGCACAACGAACGCGTGTTTCTCGACCTGACGGGGCAACAGGGCCGGCCGGACGGGGCGGCAGTTGATGCCGATGGCTGCTACTGGAGCTGCGCCAACGATGGTGGCGTGGTGCAGCGCTTCACGCCGCAAGGCAAGCTGGATCGGGAAATCGCGCTGCCGATGGCCAAGCCGTCGATGTGCGCGTTCGGCGGGCCTGATCTTGACTTGCTGCTCGTGACCTCGATCGATCCGGCAGGGGCGGGCAATGCTGGCGGTGATGCAGGGTCAGTCGTCATCCTGCAGTCGGGGGTAAGAGGGATCGCTGAGACGCCGTTCGCCGTTCAGTCGCTGTAGGGTGGACGGCTATGCCGCCCACGCGTCCAGATTCATTTGATGATCATTGAACGCGTGGACGGGAAACCCGTCCACGCTACGGGTGACGCAGACCAGGCGCGCAGGGTCGTGATGATCCCAACGGTCAGAACGCGGCAATGCCGGTCTGTGCGCGACCGAGGATCAGCGCATGGATGTCATGCGTGCCTTCGTAGGTGTTGACCACTTCGAGATTGACCATGTGGCGGATGATGCCGAACTCATCCGAGATACCGTTACCACCCAGCATGTCACGCGCCACGCGGGCGATGTCGAGCGACTTGCCGCACGAGTTGCGCTTCATGATCGACGTGATTTCCGGCGCCGCCGTGCCTTCGTCCTTCATGCGGCCCAGGCGCAGGCAGCCCTGCAGGCCGAGCGTGATCTCGGTCTGCATGTCGGCCAGCTTCTTTTGCACCAGCTGGTTCGCCGCCAGCGGTTTACCGAACTGCTGGCGGTCCATCGTGTACTGGCGCGCGGTGTGCCAGCAGTCTTCGGCCGCGCCCAGCGCGCCCCAGGCGATGCCGTAGCGGGCCGAATTCAGGCAGGTGAACGGGCCTTTCAGGCCGCGCACGTCGGGGAACGCGTTTTCTTCAGGGCAGAACACATTGTCCATGACGATTTCGCCAGTGACCGACGCGCGCAGGCCAAATTTGCCGTGGATCGCCGGGGCCGACAAACCTTTCCAGCCTTTTTCCAGCACGAAGCCGCGGATCGCGCCTTCGTCGTCCTTCGCCCACACGACGAACACGTCGGCCACGGGCGAGTTGGTGATCCACATCTTGGCACCGGACAGGCTGTAGCCGCCATCGACCTTGCGCGCGCGCGAAATCATCGAGCCGGGATCGGAGCCATGGTTCGGTTCGGTCAAGCCGAAGCAGCCGATCCATTCGCCGGTCGCCAGCTTCGGCAGGTATTTCTGTTTGGTCGCTTCGTTGCCGAACTCAAAAATCGGCACCATGACGAGCGACGACTGCACGCTCATCATCGAGCGGTAGCCCGAATCGACGCGCTCGACTTCGCGCGCGATCAGGCCGTAGGCGACGTAGTTCAGCGCCGGGCCGCCGTATTGTTCGGGAATGGTCGGGCCGAGCAGGCCCAGTTCACCCATTTCGCGGAAGATCGACACATCCATCGATTCGTGGCGGAACGCCTCGAGTACGCGCGGACGCAGCTTGTCCTGGCAATAGGCAGCGCTGGCGTCGCGCACCATGCGCTCTTCGTCAGTCAGCTGGCTGTTGATCAGCAGTGGGTCATCCCAGTGGAAAGTGGCTTTGGTTTGCATGATGATCTCGTTCTATAAAATGGTCGTTACATATTCGGATAGTTCGGCCCGCCGCCGCCTTCCGGCGTCACCCAGACGATGTTCTGGGTCGGGTCCTTGATGTCGCAGGTCTTGCAGTGCACGCAGTTCTGGGCATTGATCTGCAGGCGATCTCCGCCGTCTTCGCGCTTGACGTACTCGTATACCCCGGCCGGACAGTAACGCTGTTCGGGCCCGGCATACTTGGCCAGGTTGACATCGACCGGAACGCTCGCGTTCTTGAGCGTCAGGTGGATCGGTTCGTCTTCGCGGTGGTTGGTGTTCGAGATGAACACCGACGACAGCTTGTCGAAGGTCAGCTTGCCATCCGGCTTCGGATAGACGATCGGCTTGAAGTGCGCCGCCGGCTTGAGGCATTCATGGTCGGCGTGCTTGTGATGCAGCGTCCATGGCGCTTTGCCACGGAACACGATCTGGTCGATGCCCGTCATGATCGTGCCCAGCACCAGGCCCTTGCTCATCCACGGCTTGAAGTTGCGCGCCACGTGCAGCTCTTCGTGCAGCCAGGATTGTTCGAACGCCGCCGGGAAGCCCGTCAGCTCGTCGCCCGTGCGGCCTTCGCCCAGCGCGGCAAACGCCGCCTCGGCCGCCAGCATGCCGGTCTTGATCGCGGCGTGGCTGCCCTTGATGCGGCTGGTGTTCAGGAAGCCCGCATCGCAGCCGATCAGCGCGCCGCCCGGGAACACGGTCTTGGGCAAGGATTGCAGGCCACCGGCGGTAATCGAACGCGCGCCATACGAAATGCGCTTGCCACCTTCGAAGAAGCCGCGGATGGCCGGGTGCGTTTTATAGCGCTGGAATTCTTCGTATGGCGACAGGTACGGATTCTGGTACGACAGGCCGACCACATAGCCGACCGCGACCTGGTTGTTTTCCAGGTGATACAGGAACGAGCCGCCGTAGGTGTCGTTCGGCAGCGGCCAGCCCGCCGTGTGGATCACCAGGCCCGGCTGGTGCTTGGCCGGATCGATTTCCCACAGCTCTTTGATGCCGATGCCGTAGGTCTGCGGATCCTTGCCCTGGTTCAGTTCGTACTTGGCCATCAACTGGCGGCCCAGGTGGCCGCGCGAGCCTTCGGCAAAGAACGTGTATTTCGCATGCAGCTCCATGCCCAGCTGGAATTCCGGGCCGGGTTCGCCAACGCCATCGGGAGTGCGGTGCATGCCCATATTGCCGGTGGCAACGCCCTTGACCGAGCCGTCTTCGTGGTACAGGATTTCGGCTGCCGGAAAGCCCGGGAAGATTTCCACGCCCAGCGCTTCGGCTTGCTGGCCCAGCCAGCGCACCACATTGGCCAGCGAAATGACGTAGTTGCCGTGATTGGCCAGCGCCGGCGGAATGGCAAACGCCGGCGTGGCGAACGATTTCGTTTCAGTCAGGAACAGGACGCGGTCTTCGGTCACGGCCGTATTGAGCGGCGCACCTCGTTCTTTCCAATCGGGGAAGAGCTCGTCCATCGCGCGTGGGTCCATCACGGCGCCGGACAGGATGTGCGCGCCCAGCTCGCCGCCTTTTTCCAGCACGCAGACCGTGACTTCCTGGCCTTTATCCAAGGCCAGTTGTTTCAGGCGAATCGCCGCCGACAGGCCGGCCGGGCCGCCGCCGACGACCACGACGTCGTATTCCATCGCTTCGCGCGGGCCGTATTGCTCGGTCAGATTCATGCCGTGACCCCGGTCTCGCGCGCAAAATACAGCCCGTGCAGATGGTCGAGGCTGACTTCGCTCGCCGCCTGCGACAGGACGACTTTACCGCTTTGCATCAGGTAGACGTGGTCGGACACGCCCACCGCGCGGTGGGTATTCTGCTCGACCAGGATCATCGTGCGTCCATCTTCCTTCAAGCGCGCCAGGATCGCAAACAGCTCATTGACCATTACGGGCGCCAGGCCCAGCGATGGCTCATCGATGATCAACACTTTCGGGTCGCTCATCAAGCCGCGCGCCATGGCCAGCATCTGCGCCTCGCCGCCCGAGAGCGAACCGGCCATCTGGCGGCGTCGCTCGCGCAGGCGCGGGAACATCTCGAACGAGCGCTCGAGATTGCGCGCGGCATGCGCGCGGTGCTGCGGTGCAAACGCGCCCATCATCAGGTTTTCTTCGACCGTCATGTCGCGAAACACCATGCGGCCTTCGGGAATCATGGCCATCGAGACCTTGTGCATGTCCCAGGTCGGGGTGCCGTTGAGCGGTTTGCCGTCAAGCGTGATGGTGCCTTGCGACACGGGGATCAGCCCCATCATGGCGCGTAGCAGCGTGGTCTTGCCAGCCCCGTTCTGGCCGATGATGGTGGTCAGCTTGCCGGGCGCGATGGTGAGCGACAAGTCCCACAGCACATTGATCGCGCCGTAACCGGCGCGCACGTTCTGAATTTCAAGCATGGTCGACCTCGCCTCCGGTATAGCTCTTGATGACGGCCGGGTTGCTGAAGACCTCGGCCGGAGTGCCTTCGGCGATCATGCCGCCGAAGTTCAGCACCGCGACGCGCTGGCACAGATTGCTGATGGTTTCGATGTCATGTTCGATGATCAGGATCCCGACCGAGAATTTGGCGTGCAGATCCTTGAGCATGTTCATGAAGTTGCGCTTGCCACTCGTTTCCAGGCCGGCCAGCACTTCGTCAAGCAGCAGCAGGGACGGGTTGGTCGAGAGCGCCTTGGCCACTTCGAGCGCTTTCAGCTCGGTCAGCGCCAGGCCGGTCGAGGCGTCGCGCCCGGCCTTGGCCGCCAGATTGGTAAAGTCCAGGATCTCGTCGATGCGGTGCTTGTCGACCGAGCCAGTGCCAAAGCGCTGCGCCACTTCCAGATTCTGGCGCACGGTCAGCTCGTGCATCGGTTGCGGGATCTGGAAGGTGCGCCCAATGCCCATGCGGGCGCGCTGGTACATCGGCGCCTTGAGCACGTCGGTTCCGTTGAACACGATGCGCCCCGCGTTCGGGCGCACCAGTCCCGAGATGGCATTGAACAGCGTGGTCTTGCCGGCGCCGTTAGCGCCCACCAGACCGACGAGGTCCTTGGTACCCACCGACAGCGTGACATCGTTGACCGCCGTGAGGCCGCCGAAGCGGACGGTGACGTTTTCAAGTTGTAGCATCTTTTTTCCTTAACGCCCTGCGGATCAGGCCCAGCAGGCCATCCGGACTGGCGATGATCATCACGACCAGTACCACACCGAGAATCATCTGGTGCCCGGTTGGCAGGATGTTCTTGATGAACAGCTGGTCGACCAGGTACACCACGACGGCGCCGATCAGCGGACCCGTGATGGTGCGGTAGCCGCCGAAGATCGCCGCCACGATCGGGATCGTCACCCACAGCGCACTGAAGGCGTAATCCGGTTCGAGGAAGTTGATGTAGTGCGCGTTGAAGGCACCCACCGCGCCGCACATGAAGGCCGAGACGAGCAGCATCAGGCCCTTGAGCAGGGTATTGTTGACGCCAACCACGCGCGTCGCATCTTCGCTGTCGTGCATGGCGCGCAGGGCCAGGCCGTGCGGGCTGCGGCGGATGATGTCGTAGGCCCAGGCGAACAGCAGCACCATCGTCAGGATCACCAGGTAATTGCCGGTACGGCCACCGAATTCGACACCGAATATGGTTGGCAATGACGGAATGCTGGCAATGCCGCCGGCGCCGTTGGTGACCGACGTCCACTCGGTGGCCACGATGCGGAAGATATGCGCGTAGGCCAGGATCGCCAGTGCGAAGTAGGGCCCGCGCAGGCGCAGCACGGGCAGCATCAGGATCGCCGACAGTACCGCGCCGACGCCGCCGAGCACCAGGCCGATGAAGACCGGCACGTTGTACTGCATCGTCAGCACGGCCGAGGTGTAAGCGCCGACGCCGAAGAACGCCGCGTGGCCGAAGCTGACCATGCCGCCCAGATTGCCCAGCAGTGCCCACGACAGCGCGATGCCGCCGATGATCAGCGAGGCGATGATCAGGCTCATCACATAGCTGTTGGCGCCGAGCGTGAATGGCACCACGAGATACGTCGCCACCAGTGTGGCGATCAGGAGTTTATTGAGTTTCATCCGCGCCTCCGTGAAACACCGAACAGGCCATTGGGCATCACGAACAGCACCAGCAGGAACAGACCCATACCGGCCAGCTCTTGCAGCGCCGAACTGGCCAGCGTGATGGTCAGCGATTCGGCCACGCCCAGCAGGATCGCGCCGATCAGCACGCCGGGGATCGAGCCCAGGCCCGCCAGCACGGTGATGATGAAGGCTTTCACGGTCAGTACGCTGCCGTAGCCCGGTGTCACCACGCCATAGCTGAACAGGGCGACACCGGCGAATGCGGCCAGGATGCCGGCCACGATGAACGACACCAGCTCGGTGCGGCCCGGATTGATGCCCATCAGCTTGGCCGCATCGCGGTTGCTGGAGACGGCGCGCACGGCGCGGCCATACCAGCTGCGCGACAACCACCACCACAGCGCGACGATCAGGACGAGGCTCACGCCGAAGAACAGCACTTCACTGCGCATGCTGTAGAGCTCGCCGACGATGAAGGCTTCCTGCATCCAGCTCGAGCTCGTGGTGCGCACATCGGCGCTCCAGATCATCAGGACCAGGTTGGTGAGGATGACGCCGACGCCGAACGTCAGCGTCAGCGAATTGATTTCGCGGTGAACCGTTACCCGGCTGACCAGGAAGTACAGCAGGCTCGAGGTGATGGTCACGATGATCACTGCGACCGGAATCGCTGCCAGCGGATTCCAGCCCAGTTGCGATTCGACCGTGTAGGCGATGTACGCCGCCAGCAGCACCAGTTCGCCGTGCGCCAGGTTGATCACGTTCATAGCGCCGAACACGAGCGCCAGTCCCAGTGCAATCAGGGCGTAGGAGCCGCCCTGCAACAACCCGGAATACACGGCTTGTAGAATCAAGTCCGTCATTTCTGCATCCAATCGATTATTCATGCGGGCAGGGGGATCCTGCCCGTCTGGATCCAACGCTTACCGGCTTACCACGGCAGGCCGGGATAGACCGGCTTGGCGGTGGCGGCATCTTTCGGCCACACCAGTTCGACCTTCTTGCCCTGGTGTTGTCCCATGCGCTGGGTGAAGTTCGGATTGTCACCCTGGGCATTGAACTGCACGCGGCCGATCAGCGTCTGGCGATCGGTCTTGCGCATTTCTTCGATGACGCCACCTTTTTTCAGCGAGCCGTTGTCGGCGGCGCGCGCGATCGCTTCGAACAGCAGCATCGACTGGACGTAGCCGAACTGGCCCAGGTAATCCGGGTCCTTGTTCAGCAGCGCCTTGTAGCCATCGGCGAACTGCTTGCCTTCGGGCGTCGAGAACTGCACCGGGTAGGGCAGCACGGCGGTGCCGTAGACATTGGGCATCAGGTCCGGGAAATCGGCGGCCATCTTCGGCGTTGCCAGCGACCACACGCCGGCCATGCCCTTGACGTTGGGCTTCAACACGCGCGCGGCGCGCAGGATGCCGACATATTCGTTTTCGTAGCCGACCATGACGATGAATTCGGAGCGGTCGCGCAGTTTGACCTTGTTGATGATCGGCTTGAAGTCGGTGATCAACGGGTCGAACGCGTGCGTGACGACCTTCACGCCCTTGGCGGCCAGCGTTTTTTCGACGTCTGTGGCCAGGCCGTGGGTCGCATCCTTGGTCGAGTAAATGATCGAGACCGACTTGACGTTCAGGTCGGTGAGCAGGCCGACCAGGGCCTTCTGGTAACCCTGGGTATTATTAATACGGAAGAAATTCTTGCGGCCAGCCTTGACCAGCCCATCGTCAACGCCGCCCGAGGTGACATAGGCCAGCCCCAGTTTGCCGGCAGCGTCCGAGGCCGGCGAGATATTGTTTGAGGCATAGCCGCCGGTGATCGCGACCACGTTCTGGCTGGCCAGCTTTTCAACCGCAGCCACGGCCTTGGCCGGCGCCGATTCATCGTCGACCGTGATCAGCTTGATGGTGTGCTTGCCATTGGTCTTGTTAAAGACCTCGGCCGCCACGCGGATGCCCTCCTGGGTGCCCAGGCCGACCCGGGCCAGCGGGCCGGTCAGCGGAATCTGGACGCCGACCAGAAACTCTTCGGCACTCGCCAGGTTGATGCTGCCGACGGTGCCCAGTGCCAGGATGGCCAGGGCGATCTTGTTTGCCTTCATTGTTGTCTCCGTTATTTTTCGTGAACTTCCGGGTTGATGAAAAACGACGGCAAGCCGGGGGCCTCACCGCGCTGTGCGGTATCGCTCCGTGCATGCCGGTACTACGACACTGCTAGCCGATATGGCGGCCCATGCTCATCTCCACGTTGCGTACCAGTTGCACCAGGCGCGGACCGAGGTCCTCGACCAGTCGTTCCTGGGGCAGAAGAAAGGCCGGACCGCCGCAGTTGAATGCCATCGTCCTGGCAATGTCCGGATCGAGCAGCGGCACGCCGACTGCGCTGATGTTGGCGTCCCACAGGCCGGACGACAGCACGAAGCCGCGGTCCTGGTAATCCTTGAAGCCCTGTTCGATATCGGTCTTGATCTTGGGCCAGTTGGTCTCTGCCGTCAGGCGGATATGGTCCATCAGGAAATCGCGGTCGGGTTGGGGCAAGCCACACAGATAGGCCTTGCCCATCGCGGTAGTGGCCAGTGGAATGCGCGAGCCGGCGTCGCGCCGCAGCGTGACCGCGGCGCTGCCACGGCAGGCTTCGACATACACCATGTGCAGGCGATCGCGGATGCCGATCGCCACGCTGCACTGCGCGTATTCGGCCAGTTCCTGCATGGCCGGACGGGCCAGTTTGCGCACGTCGAGGTTGGCCAGCAGCGTGTAGCCCAGCGCGAGCACCGGGGCGCCGAGCTGGTAGCGGCCCTGGTCGGCCGAGTAAGTGAGGTAGCCGAGCTTGGTCAGCGTATAGGTCAGGCGTGAAATCGTCGGCTTTGGCATGCCGGTGCGTTTGGCCATCTCGCTGTTGGACAGATACGCCTCGCCGGGGCGAAAGCAGCGCAGGATTTCCAGGCCGCGCGCCAGGGCCGTGACGAACTGGCGGTCCTTGCCATCGTCGTCGTCGGTGCCAGCGTCGCGCCGCACTTCGGATGACGGTTGCGGCGTGGCGAGCGTCGCCTGCAACGGATATTCATCTGACTGGATCAGGTCCATGTTTGTCTCCAATGCCCGGCGTCTGTGGCTGGGCTTGCACCGATATTCACATATCAAAAACCGGGGTGTCAACAGTTTTTGTGAAATGCCAGTTCGCACAGCGAAACATCGGATGCTGTCATGACGCCCGAAGTCCCGGTTTCGCCCCGTGAATAGCCGTTTTTTGCGATTGATAGTGGAACTTCGGCGGTGGGAGGGGATTTACATTTCGCGGAAAAATCGGTTATGGTTGATCGCAACGAGAAATGCAAAACGCGGTTTCGCACAGCGAACCAACGTAGCATCCGAAAATCATCGTAAGGAGACAGGTTCATGCAAACCGGCGCAACTGCCCCGGTCGCTCGTGCAATGCACGGCGACATCCTCGTGGTCACCATCGACAATCCCCCCGTCAACGCGCTCGGCGTGGCGGTCCGGCGCGGCCTGTGCGAGGCCATCGACGCGGCCGATGCCGACCCGGCAGTCAAGGCCGTGCTGATCGTTGGCAGCGGCAAGACCTTTATTGGCGGCGCTGACATCCGCGAGTTCGGCCAGCCGCCGATGGCGCCGTTCCTGCCCGACGTGTGCAACCGTATCGAAGCCTGCAGCAAGCCCGTGATCGCGGCGCTTCATGGCGCCGCGCTTGGTGGCGGGCTTGAAATTGCGCTGGCAGCGCACTACCGCCTGGCGCTGCCGGCAGCGAAACTGGGCCTGCCTGAAGTAGCGCTCGGCCTGCTGCCGGGCGCCGGTGGCACCCAGCGCACGCCGCGCCTGATCGGCGCGGCCGCCGCACTCGACCTGATGCTCAGCGGCCGCCACGCCGGTGCGGCTGAAGCCGCCACGCTGGGTCTGGTGGATCGCTTGATCGAGCGCCCGGCCGAAGGCGACGACCCGCTTGCGGCCGGCCTGGCGTATGCACAAGAGCTGGTGCAGGCCGGCGCGCCGGTGCGCCGCACCCGTGATGCCACGGCCCTGCATGACGCCAGCGCCCAGCGCGCCGCGATCGAGAGCGCACGCGCCGAGACGGCCAAAAAATCGCGCGGCCTGTTCTCGCCCCTGAAGATCGTGGACGCCGTGCAGGGCGCACTCGAATTGCCATTCGACGCCGGCCAGGCCCTCGAGCGCACGCTGTTTCTCGAGTGTCTGGAAAGCCCGCAGCGCGCGGGACTGGTGCATGCGTTCTTCGCCGAACGCGAAACGGCCAAGGCACCGGAAACGCGCAATGCCGCCCCGCGCGCGATCGACAGCGTCGGCATCGTCGGCGGCGGCACGATGGGCGCCGGCATTGCCGTTGCCGCGCTCGATGCCGGTTTGCCGGTCACGATGATCGAGCGCGACGACGAGGCGCTCGCGCGTGGCCGCAAGCATGTCGAGAAAGTGTATGACGGCCTGATTGCCAAGGGCCGCATCACCCAGGCTGTCAAGGATGCGACGATGCTGCGCTTTGTCGGCAGCACGGCGTACGACGCGCTGGCCGGGGTCGACCTGGTGATCGAAGCGGTGTTCGAGGACATGGCCGTGAAACACGCCGTGTTCGCCGAACTCGATCGCGTCTGCAAGAGCGGCGCGGTGCTGGCCACCAACACGTCCTATCTCGATATCGACGAGATCGCAGGTGCCGTATCGCGCCCGCAAGACGTGATCGGCCTGCACTTCTTCTCGCCGGCGAACATCATGAAACTGCTCGAGATCGTGGTCCCGGCCAGAACCTCGGGCGAGGTCGTCGCCACCGCTTTTGCGCTGGCCAAAAAGCTGCGCAAGGTGCCGGTGCGCGCCGGCGTGTGCGATGGTTTCATCGGCAACCGCATCCTGGCCGTGTATGGTCAGGCCGCGCAGGCGATGATGGAAGATGGCGCCTCGCCCTACCAGATCGACAAGGCGCTGCGCGACTTCGGCTATCCGATGGGCCCGTTCCAGGTTTCCGACCTGGCCGGTGGCGACATCGGCTGGGCCACCCGCAAGCGGCGCGCCGCCACGCGCGACCCGCGTGCGCGCTACGTGCAGATCGCCGATCGCCTGTGCGAGCGTGGCTGGTTTGGCCAGAAGACCGGCCGTGGCTACTACCTGTATCCGGACGGCGCCCGCGTCGGTACGCCCGACCCTGAAGTCGAAGCCATCATCGACGCCGAACGGGCCCGCGCCGGCGCGCTCTCGGGCAAGGCGCCGCGCAGCTTCAGCGACGCCGAGATCGTGCGCCGCTACCTGGCCGCGATGATCAACGAGGGTGCCAATGTCGTGCACCAGAAGATCGCCCTGCGTCCGCTCGATGTGGACGTGACGTTCGTGCACGGCTATGGTTTTCCCCGTTATCGCGGCGGCCCGATGCACTATGCCGACACGGTCGGACTGACGAACATCCTGGCCGATATCCGTGAGTTTGCCAAAGAGGACCCGCTGTTCTGGCAGCCGTCGCCGCTGCTGGTCGAGCTGGCCGAGAAGGGCGCGAGCTTTGCCAGTCTGAATCAGTAAACGTTCACCAGAGTGCCGTCATTCCACTTCATACCGATATCAGGAGACTCGCCATGCGCGAAGCCGTCATCGTTTCAACCGCCCGCACCCCGCTGACCAAAGCGCACCGCGGCGAATTCAATATTACCTCTGGCGCCCAGCTGGCCGCGTTTGCGGTGCGCGCCGCCGTCGAACGGGCCGGCATCGATCCGGCCATGATCGAGGATGCGATTCTCGGTTGCGGCTACCCGGAAGGCACCACCGGGCGCAATATCGCGCGCCAGAGCGTGATTCGCGCTGGCCTGCCGATCACGATCGCCGGCACCACGGTCAATCGTTTCTGCGCCTCGGGCCTGCAGGCGATCGCCATCGGCGCCGGCCGCATCATCGTTGACGGCGCGCCGGCCATCATCGCCGGCGGCGTGGAAAGCATCTCGCACATCCGCAGCCGCGACAGCGGAGATTCAGGCATTGATCCGTGGATTCTCGAACACAAGCCCGATCTGTACCTGCCGATGATCGACACCGCCGACATCGTCGCCGCGCGCTATGGCATCACCCGCGAAGCGCAGGACCGCTTCTCGTTTGAATCGCAGCGCAAGACCGAGGCGGCGCAGCTGGCCGGCCGCTACAGCGAGGAGATCGTGGCCTGCACCACGACCATGGCCGTCACCGACAAGGACACGAAAGAAGTCAGCCAGCGCGAAGTCACGATTGGCGAGGACACCTGCAACCGGCGCGGCACCACCTATGAAGGCCTGGCCAAACTCGCGCCGGTGATGGGCGAGGGCAAATTCGTCACCGCCGGCAATGCCTCGCAGCTCTCCGATGGCGCGTCGGCCTGCGTGATGATGGAGGCGAAAGAAGCAGAGCGCCTCGGCTTGAGCCCGCTGGGCGCTTTCCGCGGCATGGCGGTGGCCGGCTGCGAGCCCGACGAAATGGGCATTGGCCCGGTGTTCGCGGTGCCAAAACTGCTGGGGCGCTTCGGCCTCACGGTCGACGACATCGATCTGTGGGAACTGAATGAAGCGTTTGCCTCGCAGGCGATCTACTGCCAGCAACAACTCGGCATTCCCGACGAACGCCTGAACGTGGACGGCGGCGCGATTTCGATCGGCCATCCGTTCGGCATGACCGGTGCGCGCCTGGCCGGCCATATTCTGATCGAAGGCAAACGCCGCGGCGCGAAGTACGCCGTGGTCACGATGTGCATCGCCGGCGGCATGGGCGCTGCAGGCCTGTTCGAGATTTTCTAAAGGATCATCATGGATTTACATTTCACCCCCGAACAAGAGCGCTTTCGTGACCAGGTGCGCGCGTTCCTGGCCGAGAAGCTGCCGCAGGACCTGTCAAGCAAGGTCGCCAACGGCAAGCACCTGTCGAAAGACGATATGCAGCGCTGGCACGCGATTCTCAATGAGCGCGGCTGGCTGGCCAATCACTGGCCCGAAGAATACGGTGGCCCGGGCTGGAGCGCGATCGAAAAATTCATCTTCGAGAACGAATGCGCGCTGGCCAATACGCCGCGGGTCGTGCCGTTTGGCGTGAACATGCTGGGGCCGGTGCTGATCAAGTACGGCAATCAGGCACAGAAAGACTACTGGCTGCCTCGCATCCTCGACGGTTCTGACTGGTGGTGCCAGGGCTATTCGGAGCCGGGCGCCGGCTCGGATCTGGCGGCGGTCAAGTGCAGCGCCGTGCGCGGTGTCGATGCCGAAGGCGAGCATTACATCGTCAATGGCCAGAAAACCTGGACCACGCTCGGCCAGCACGCCAACATGATCTTCTGCCTGGTGCGCACCGACCAGGGCGTCAAGAAGCAGGAGGGCATCAGCTTCCTGCTGATCGACATGCATGCGCCGGGCGTCGACGTGCGCCCGATCGTGCTGCTCGATGGCGAGCCTGAAGTCAACGAAGTGTTCTTCACCGATGTGCGGGTGCCGGCGCAGAATCTGGTGGGCGAGGAGAACCGTGGCTGGACCTGCGCCAAATACCTGCTCACCTACGAACGCACCAATATTGCCGGCGTCGGCTTCTCGGTGGCGGCGCTGGTGCGCCTGAAACGCATCGCGCAGGAGCAGACGCGCGGCGGCAAGCCGCTGGCGGACGATCCAGGCTTCGCGCGCCGCCTGGCGCGCGTCGAGATCGACCTCGAGAACATGAAGACCACCAATCTGCGCGTGATCGCGGCGGTGGCCGGCGGCGGCGCGCCGGGCGCGGAGAGCTCGATGCTCAAGATTCGCGGCACCGAGATCCGCCAGGAGATCAACGCGCTGACGCGGCGCGCGATGGGTGTGTATGCGCGCCCGTTCACGCAGGACATGCTCGATGCGTCCAATGAGGGCCCGGGTTTTGGTCCAGATTTTGCGGCCGCCGCCTCGGCGCAGTACTTCAACAACCGCAAGCTGTCGATCTTCGGCGGCTCCAACGAGATCCAGAAAAACATCATCTCCAAGATGATCCTCGGACTGTAAGGGCAAGCGACATGAACTTCGAACATACGGAAGAACGGCGCATGCTGGCCGATAGCCTGAACCGCTTCATCGCCCAGCAATACCATATCGAGGCGCGGCACAAGATCGCCGCGTCGCCGGAGGGTTTTTCAAACACGATGTGGCAGCAGTTCGCCGAACTTGGCGTGGTGGGGATGCTGCTGCGCGAAGAAGACGGGGGCTTTGGCGGGGCCGGCTTCGACATCGCGGTCGTGTTCGAGGCACTGGGCCGTGGCCTGGTGCTCGAGCCGCTGCTGGGCAGCGCCGTGCTGGCGGCCGAAGCCATTGCGGCAGCTGGCAGCGACGCGCAGAAAGCGGTGCTGGGCAGTCTCGCCGACGCGTCCGTCATCGCCGCGTTTGCGCATGACGAGCCAAACGCGCATTACGAACTGGCGCGCGTTGCAACGAGTGCGCGCCGCGACGGCGACGGCTGGGTGATCGACGGTGCGAAGGCGGTCGTGGCCAATGCCGAACACGCGCAACTGATCGTGGTCTCGGCGCGCACCGCGGGCGCGCTCGACGACGAAGCGGGCATCTCGCTGTTTCTGGTGCCGGCCGATGCGCCGGGCCTGTCGATGGTCGGCACGCCGACGATGGACGGGGGCCGCGTGGCCGAACTCACCTTCAGCGGCGTGCGCGTCGGCGTTGACGCGTTGCTCGGCGAGCAGGGTCAGGGCTATGCGGCGCTCGAACGCGCCGTCGGGCGCGGCGTGCTGGCCTTGTGCGCCGAAGCGCTGGGCGCGATGGAAGCGGCCAAGGACGCTACGCTCGACTACCTGCGCACGCGCAAGCAGTTCGGGGTCGTGATCGGCAGCTTCCAGGCGCTGCAGCACCGCATGGCCGACCTGCTGCTCGAGATCGGCCAGGCCCGCTCGGCGGTGATCAATGCGGCGTCCGCGCTGGACGCCGACCGCATTACCCGCGAGCGCAGCCTGTCGGCGGCCAAGGCCAGTATCGGCCGCATCGGCACGCTGGTGGCCGAAGAATGCATCCAGCTGCATGGCGGGATCGGCATGACCTGGGAACTGCCGTTGGCGCACTATGCCAAGCGCCTGGTGATGATCGACCATCAACTGGGCGACGAAGACCATCACCTGGACCGCTATATCGCGCTCGGGCGTGAGGCCGACCAGGCAAGCCAGACGACACCGGCATGAGCGCACCCGGCCTCGTGACGCGCACCGATGGCGCGGTACGCATCCTCGTCAACAGCAACCCGGCAGCCAAGAATGCGATCACCCCGGCGCTGTACGACGCGCTGCCGGCCGCGCTCGAAGAGGCGGCGCAGGACCCGGCCATCGGCGCCATCGTGCTGGTCGGCGACGGCGACTTTTTCTGCGCCGGTGGCGACTTGCGCCAACTGGCCACGCGCCGCGCGCTGGCGCCGGACGAACGCCGCGCCAAGGTCGAACGCTTGCACGACCTGGTGCGCGCGCTGCGCGCCTGCCCCAAGCCGGTCATTGCCGCGGTCGAGGGTGGGGCGGCTGGCGCCGGCCTGTCGCTGGCACTGGCGTGCGATATGGTGGTAGCGGCCGACGATGCCTTCTTTTCGATGGCCTATGTCAGGGTCGGCCTGAGTCCGGATGGCGGCGCGACGGCGTTTCTGGCGCGCTGCATGTCGCGCCAGTTGCTGACCGAACTGTGCCTGCTGGGCGAGCGCGTGCCGGCCGCGCGCCTGCATGCGCTGGGTGCGGTCAACCGCTTGAGCGCGCCGGGGCAGGCGCTGACAGAAGCGCTGGCTCTGGCTGCGCGCGTGGCTGGCGGGCCAGTCAATGCCAACGGGCGCATCAAGGTGCTGTGCGAACATGCGGGGGCCGCAAGCCTGGACGAGCAGCTCGACCTGGAAGCGGCGCTGATGGTGCAGTCGCAGGGCGACGACGAAGCGCAGGAAGGCATTGCGGCCTTCTTTGACAAACGCGCGCCCGCTTTCGCGGCGCTGCGCACCGCATCAGCCGCCAATCGGCTACAAGAATGACGTTGACCGGCTCCCTGTAAAGAAGCCGGGTACCTGGAGTGTTATGTTGACTGACAAATCTGCTTTGCCTCTCTCTGGCGTGCGCGTGCTGGACTTCTCGCGCGTACTGGCCGGTCCGTGGTGCGCCATGGTGCTGGGCGACCTGGGCGCCGAAGTGATCAAGGTGGAGCATCCCGAGCGCGGCGACGATACGCGCGACTGGGGCATGCGCATCGGTTCCACCGAAACGGCCTACTTCAATAGTGTCAACCGCAACAAGCGTTCGGTGTGCCTCGACCTGAAAACACCCGACGGCCAGAAGATCGCCCGGGATCTGATCCGCAAGAGCGACATCGTGATCCAGAATTTCAAGTTTGGCGACATCGAGCGGCTCGGCCTGGGTTACGACGCGCTGAAGGGTGAGCAGCCGGGCCTGATCTACTGCTCGATCACTGGGTACGACCGCACCGGCCCGGAAGCCGCGCGGCCCGGCTACGACCTGGTGATCCAGGGTGAAACAGGCCTGATGGCGCTCAATGGTGAGCCGACCCAGCCGCCGTTGAAGTTCGGCGTTGCCGCGGTCGACATGATGACCGGCATGTACGCGGCGCAGGGCGTGCTGGCGGCGCTGTACGAGCGCGAAAAGACCGGCAAGGGCCGCCACATCGGCATGGCGCTGTTCGACTGCGGCATGATGATCACCGCCTACTACGGGCTGGAGGCGCTGCTGCTTGGCAACGATCCTCCACGTTACGGCAATGCACATCCCTCGATCATGCCGTATGGCGTGTACGAGGCAAAGGATGGGGCGCTGGTCATTGCGGTAGGCAACAACAGCCAGTTCCTACGTTTTTGCAACGACGTGATCGAGCGCCCCGATATCGCACTGGATGAACGGTTCAAGACCAATCTGGCGCGCACGCAGCACCGCGACGCGCTGATGCCCGAGATCAAGCGCGAACTGGCCCAGCGCACGCGCAGCGATCTGCTTGCGTGCATGAGCCGGGTCGGTATCCCGTGTGGTGAAGTCGCGGGCCTGCATGAGGCATTGACGTCGGCCCGCGCGCAGCAGGGCGGCCTGGTCAAAGAGATGCCGCATCCCGAAGTGGGCAGCGTGTCGGTGCTGGCCTCGCCCTATCGCTTCGACGGCGAACGCCTGCCGGTGCGCAGCGCGCCGCCGTGCCTGGGCGAGGGGACCGACGACGTGCTGCACGACTTGCTCGGCTTGTCGGCAGAGACGCTGGCAGGCTTGCGACAGCGCGGTGTCGTATAAAGGCGTCAAACCCCTCTTTGTTGCTCGTCAGTTTTGCATGGCAAAATGAACTGGATTAAAATGGAATTTCACCACCATTCTTTTCCAGGGCCTTCCCATGCCAGTGAGCGACACGACGCGTCCTGATGATGATCAGCCGGCCGATCTGGCCGATCTCGCCAACACGCCGCGCGGCGCCGAAGAGCGCTACTTCATCACGGCGCTCGCGCGTGGCCTCGAGGTCCTGGCCTGCTTTCGCTCGGCCGACAAAGGGCTGAGCAACCAGCAGATCGCCGAACGCTGCGGCTTGCCCAAGTCGACCGTCACCCGCATTACCTACACGCTCACCACGCTCGGCTACCTGGAGCATGAACCTGGCGGGCGCTACCTGCTTGGCAGCGCCACGCTGGGCCTGGGCAGCGCGATGCTGGCCCGGCTCGACATCCGTCAACTGGCGCGCCCGATGATGCAGGAGCTGGCCGAGTTCTCCGGCACCACCGTGTCGATCGCGATGCGTGACCGGATGTCGATGATCTATGTCGAGGTGTGCCGCAGCAGCGCGGCGCTGGCACTGGCCCTGCAAGTCGGCTCGCGCATGCCGCTGGCGACGTCGGCGATCGGGCGCGCCTACCTGGCCCGGGCCGCCGAGCACGAACGCAGGGATATCCTGAGCCGGTCGCTGGAGCTGGACGAAACAGCGTTCGAGGCCATGCGCACCGGTCTGGCCAAGGGATTGAGCGACTACGAGACGTATGGCTGCACGACCTCGTTCGGTGACTGGCAGAAGGATGTCAACGGGATCGCAGTGGGCTTCATGCCCATTGGTGGCAGCCAGATCATGTCGATCAATTGCGGCGGCCCCTCGTCGAGCGTGACGACCGCCTTCCTGCTCGATGAAGTGCGCCCGCGCCTGATCGAGGTTGCCCGGCGCCTCGAGTCGTAATCAGGCGGCGCTCAATACCCGGCTGCCAGCTGGTCGGGGCTCAAGGGCTTCATCACCGCAAACACGCCGCTCGCGCGCAGGATGCGGCGCGCGCCGACCTGCAGGAAGCAGTTGGCAAACGCCATCCGCTGGCCCACTTTCTGCACCTCGACATGCGCTTGAACCCAGTCGCCGGGCCTGGCCGCATCGATAAAATCGGTGCTCAGATTCACGGTCACGAACGACTGGCGCCCTTCGCAATACAGCGCCAATCCCAGGCCGAGCGCGGAGTCGGCCAGGCTGGCCAGCATCCCGCCGTGCGCGATGCCGCGCATATTGGTGTGCTTGTCCTCGATGCGCATCGCGAACACGATTTCACCTTCGCCCCTGCGGCAATACAGCTCGCCCAGTTCGGCCATATACGGCCCCCCGCGGTTGAGGCGTTCGAAGCCCGGCGGGGCGGAAGGTGGTACGGAATGCGCGTCGTCGTGTGTCGTCATCAGAACATATGCATGATGCCCATCGTGAACCGGTTAGCCGAGTCGCTACCGACCGCCACGAAGTTCTGGGCCAGGTTGATCTGGTCAGCCCGGACGATGCTGTCGGTTGCCGCATGGCCAACCGAGACATAGCCGGTCGTGCGCTTGCTCATCAGGTAGCGGCCGATCAGGATGAATTGCTGTGCATCGTCTTTCAGGTCGCCCGAGCGCTTGACCTGGTAGGCCGCGGCGGTGACCAGGAAGGCCGGCGCCACCGGCACATCGGCGCCCACGCCGAGCACGGCGATCTTGCGGCCGCTGCCGCGCAGTTCGTTCCATGAATAGGTCGACTTGAGCGTCACGGCCGGGAAGGCGTACTTGATGCCATAGGCGTGCGACGTGAGCAGATCGGTGTCGGTGATGTTCTTCATGCGCGCATAGGCGCCGGCTACGGCCAGCTTGCCGGTGTTGTAGAGCAGCGCGCCGCCCTGGTAGGAACTCTTCTGCGCGTTGCCCGCCTGCTCGCCGAAGGCGCGCATCAAGGCGAAACTCAGGCCTTTGAAGACCGGCGAGGTGTACTTGAGCGAGTTGTTCTGGCGTAGGGCAGTGCCGCCGTTGTTGGCGCCGTAGGGGGCATACACCGCGGCGTTGTTCATCGCCGAGAACAGCACGTTCGGGCTGCTCGAGGCGAAGCCCAGACCCAGCGGGTCGGCCATGCCGACCGACATGATGCCCACGATATTCTGGCGGCCGATGTCGATGGCGCCGTAGTTGGTGACGATGCCGACCGTGGCTTCGCGGTCGAACAGGCTGGTGCCGGATGGGGTGCCGAATGGCACGCCAGCGCCGCCCGTGTCATTGAGCAGCGTGCCTTCCAGCCCGAAGCGCGCCTTCATGCCGCGAC
Organism: Massilia sp. MP_M2; assembly: GCF_039123635.1. NCBI lineage: Bacteria > Pseudomonadati > Pseudomonadota > Betaproteobacteria > Burkholderiales > Oxalobacteraceae > Massilia > Massilia sp. MP_M2. Next base: position 171,477 of record NZ_JBCHJF010000006.1, on the reverse strand, counting down.
CCAGGTCTTCCTGGCCCTTGATGCCCCAGCGCGACACCTGCATCTGGCCGGTATCGACCCTGGTCTGGTCGCCCTGGGGGCCATCGTTGGTCAAACGCGTCAGACCGGCATCGATGATGCCGTACAGGGTAATGGCCGATTGCGCGGATGCGGCCGGTGCGACTGTGATGCAGGCGCACAGCGCTGCCATTGCGATGATGTGTTTCTTCACTCGGTCTGTCTCCATTATTGTGATGGTGCCGGGTCGTGGCCGGCCATGACGATGGCCGAGATCCGATCCATGAAGCGGGTTTCTCTTTGCGGAACCAGATCTTCAATAATGAAACTGTAGGTTTTTCCGTTTGACGGTGTCAACAGGTATTCGCTCTCCAGCCATGTGTTGCCTCTTTCGAGCCAGAAACGTGTCGAAACCGGTACATAACGTTTTGAGGGGCGAACCACCCATTTTGCTTGGCGGAATGAGTGCGCTCGTTGCACCATCTGGTTTTGAATGTGAACAAGCCGCGACACCGGTTGCCCGGGTCGCGGCTTGCGCATTACAAGACTGCTGGTTGAACTAATTCGTGAGAATTACTTCGAAGCGTCCTGCATTTTTTCGCCAGCGCGCTCGACGCTACGACCAGCAGCAGCGGTTGCGTTGCTGGTGGCTTCTTTAGCGGAAGCAGCAGCTTCGCGGCTTTCCTGACGCACTTCTGCGCCAGCAGCTTCGATACGTGCACCGGCACGGTCGGTAGCGGCATCGATACGTTGACCAGCAGCATCCATATTGGCTTCAGCCTTGTCAGCGGCAACTTCCATCTTGTCGCCAGCGCGTTCAGCAGCAGCATCGGCCGAAGCGACAGCTTCTTTGGATTCCTGGGCAACCTTGGCACCTGCATTGTCGACGGCAGCGCCGGCTTCTTGTGCAGGACCCATATTGTCGTTCTTGTTGCAACCGGCCAGCATCGCGACGCTCAGCATCAGGGCGGAAATGGTAATCGTGGTTTTCATGGGGTGCTCCTTAAAATTAAATGTTGTCATTCAGCTTACACCAGCTGCCAATTTTTTGACTCACGCCCCGACCGCAATCGTGCGCGACAAACCCATTAAAACATTTCCAAAACACATCGGCTGTGCGGTAGATAACTTAACAACAATCGAGTTTGGCGTCCGGCTCTGACGCCGTTGCGGGCAGGATGTCGTCGAACAGGCGGTTGCCATTCCAGCGGCGCATGTGCGAGACGGCCCGCGCCGCGATCGCCCGGCTGGCGTAGGTGGGGCCAAGCGACGCAAGCAGGCGCGGAAAGGCGCGGCAATAGGTCGACTGGATCCCGGCCAGGCGCGCCAGCAAGGCGTACTCGATCACGGTGTCAGGCGGCATTGCATCGATCACCTGCGCGACGCGTTCATGCCAATCGTCCGGCCACGCCGGTAGCAACGGACCCAGGTCGCGTACGGTATCGCCGCTACGGATTGTGCCGCCTTGCACGACGCGCGCCAGCACGCCGCGCCGGGCGCCGATGCGCGCGGCGACCTGCGCGCCATGGAGATCAAGCCGGCCGCATGCTTCGCACACGAACATCAGGCGCACCTGCGCCCGGTCACCGATCTGTAGCACGGTGCCGGAAGGCAGGGCGTCAATCGGGGTAGCGAGCAGCAGGTTTTCGCGCAGGGCATATGGCGCAAGCCCCAGGTCGCCATAGGTCGCGCTACTTGCCAGCAGTAGCTGGCGGGGCGAGGCCGGCTCGCGGTGGCGGTCGCCGTCGATTCCCGCGCCGGCAATCAGCATGAGCTGATCGACCGGCTGCGGTGCGGCGCTGCCGGGCGGGCGGATTGACAGGCTGGCCAGCTTCATCAGGTAACCATCACCGGCTCACCTTCACTTCGGCCCCTTGCAGCGCTGCCGCTGCAGCGCGGTACTTGGCCGCGTTGGGCACGGCCGTCCATGCCGGCTTGACCGGATCGTTGGCGATGTCCTGCAGCGCCACGGCGATCATGCGGTTCACGCTGGCCAGGTTGTCGTAGTCGACCTTGTCCCAGGTGTCATCCTTGCCGTGATAATCAGGGAAGCCGAACGCCACGCACAGCGTGTGGGCCGGCACGCCGGCATCGGCCAGCGCCTGGTTATCGCTGCGCGCAAAATAACGGTCGCTATTGGTGGGGTGCTTCCAGAAGCGGATGCCGGTCTGCTCGCCCGCGCGTTGCAACGTCGTGCCGACCGTCGAATAGTCAAAGCCGGTCATGGTGGCCGAGCGCAGTTGCGGGCCTTCGCTGTCGTCGGTGCGGCCAAGCTGCTCGAGGTTCAGATTCATCACGGTGTCCTTCAGCGGGAACACGGGATGCTTCGCGTAGTAGCGTGAGCCGAGCAGGCCCAGTTCTTCGCCGAACAGCGCGACGAACACGATGCTGCGCCGTGGGCGTTCCTTTTGCGCCGCCATGCTCGCGGCGATCTCGATGACCGAGACGGTACCGCTGCCATCGTCGTTGGCGCCGTTGAAGATCACGCCATCGCGGATGCCCAGGTGGTCGTAGTGCGCACTGAGCATCACGTAGGTGCTTTTCAGGGCCGGGTCCGAACCGCGCAGCACGCCGATCACATTGCGCAGTTTGGTCGGCGCGACGTCAGGTGCGACGATCTTGGCGGCGACGGTGGCGCCACCCTGTTCGAGCGCGGTCGCGGCATCGGCTGCATGCACCAGTACGACCGGTGCGCCGCCCTTGGCCACTGCCACGCTCGGGTCGATCAGCCAGCCGCCCTGCGTGCGCGCCTGGCGCCGTTCGCGGTCGATCAGCACGATCAGCGCCGGCTTGCTTTTCAGTTTGGCTTGCAGTGCGGCGCCGGCGCCGGGGATCGCGGCGGCCGGCACCACCAGCACCTTGCCGTTGGCTTTATCCGGATCGTCGAGCGCCGCCTGCCAGGTCATGAAGACGGCAGGCGTGCGGGCCAGCGTGACTGGGTCTACAAAATTGGCCGATGCCCCCGTGCCGGTGATCGTCATGGTCTTGCCGCCGGCCGTCACGGTCAAGGCGATGTCCTGCGGGCTGCGTTTTGCGTACTGCCAGTTTGCGGTCTGGAAGTAACCGTCGTCGCCCGCGGCCTCGAGCCCGGCGCGGCGGAACTGCGCCGCGATGTATTCGGCCGCCAGATCGACACCGCGCGACGGCGTGCCGCGCCCTTCGAGCAGGTCGGACGACAGGAACGACAGGTGGCCGCGCAGCGAGTCGGCCGTGATGCGCGAGGTCAGCGCATCGCGCTCCGGCGTCTGCGGCCCTTGGGCCGAGGTGGCGCACCCGGTCAGGGCGAGGGCGATGGAAATGGACAGCGCGGAGGCAAGGTGACGCATGCGAGGACTTCCGTGGATTGATGAGGATGGCAATATGACATGGTGGGGTGAAGCGGGTCAACCGGGATATGTGCATCCACCCGACGGAAGCGCCGCGAGGGCGCATCCCGTGTTCGTCCACCAGGCGGTCAGGCCTGCGCAGCGTACGGCGGGTAATCGATATAGCCCTTGGTATCGCCCCCGTAATAGGTGCTGCGGTCCGGCTCGGCCAATGGCCAGCCGTTGCGCAGGCGCGCCACCAGGTCGGGATTCGAGATGAACGGCTGGCCGAATGCGGCCAGGTCGATCACGCCATCCCCGATCAGCTGATCGGCGCGCTCGCGCGTCATGCCGCCAGCCAGGATCAGCGCGGTCTCGGGCAGCGTCGGGCGGAAGGCGCGCAGCAAGTCCTGGATCTTGTCGGAGACGGTTGGCCCGCTCGCCTTGTCGCCCATGCCGTAGCCGGATTGGTCCATGATGTGGACATAGGCGATGCGGCGTTCGCCCAGCGCCGCGACCAGCGCAGTATAGGTCGCGTCGATATCGTCGTAGAGCGGCATGTCGAACAGGCGGCCATAGGGCGACAGGCGAATGCCAACGCGCTCGCGGCCGATGCGAGCGACCACGGCGTCGACGACGGCCAGCGCGAAGCGCAGGCGGTTGTCCATCTTGGCCGCGCCATACTCGTCATCGCGGTCGTTGACCAGCGGGTTGAGGAACTGCTCCAGCAGGTAGCCGTTGGCGCCGTGGATCTCGACGCCGTCGAAGCCGGCGTCAATGGCGTTGGCGGCGGCGTTGGCAAAGTCCTGCACCACGCGCGCTACCTCGTCGCCCGTCAGCGGGCGCGGTTGGGTCGTTGCGACCATGCCCGGCGTGCCGTCATCCTTCAGGCCATAGGCCATGGCGCCTTGCGCGGTTTTCGAGCTGGCGCTGACCGGATCGATGCCGCCGGTCTGGATGCTGGGGTGCGACACGCGGCCCACGTGCCACAGCTGCGCGAACATCTTTGCGCCCACGGCGTGCACGGATTGGGTGGTCAAGCGCCAGCCGGCAATCTGCGCCGGCGTGTAGATGCCGGGATTGAACAGGTAACCCTGGCCTTCGCGCGAAATGGGCGTGCCTTCGCTGATGATCAGGCCAGCGGTGGCGCGCTGGGTGTAGTACAGCGCCACGGTCTCGGTGGCGACGTCGTCCGGTGCGCGCGCCCGGGTCAGCGGCGCCATCACGATGCGGTTGGTCAGGAGAAGCGAAGCGAGCTTGAAAGGCGAGAAAAGCGGGTGCATGAAGTCCTTGTAGCGTGATATGGATTGGTGCGGTCAGCATAAAGGAATGCGCCCGATCGGGTGCGGCACAGGCGAATCGCCGGGTTGGTGTCGCGCGCCGCCAGGGCCGCTTCACTCCTGCGGTTCACCATTTCGTCGCACCGCCTCTTGCCGCCCGCGCGCCTGCTGGGCACAATGGATCGTCGTTGTCCCTGTCACCATCATTTTTTGAAGCGAGTCCGCATGGCCAGCATCTCCCAGCCGGTTCACCGCAAACATACGTCGCTCCTGCGGCGCGTGCTGACCGATTTGCCGCTGTCGATCGGCATCAGCGTGCTGCTGGCGTGTTTCATCAGCCTGGTAACGGGGCGCTTTTTCGAAAACATGCTGGTGTCGGTGCTGATTGGCATCGTGGCCTTCACGATCGTGTACGGCGGGCGTCTGCTGTTCATCAAGCGGCCCGTCTGGCGCCTGCGCGAATGGGCCATGTTCGCTGCGCTGGCGGTGCTGGCGGCGCCGGTTGCCCATTTCACGGGCCTGTACACGGCCGGGCTGTTGCTCGGCATTCGCACGCCGACGCTGGCCGAATACCCGAGCGTCGACCGCATCAGCATGATCGTCTTCACGTTCCTTGGCACGACGCTGATGGTCGTGCTGATCCGGAACCGCGAACGCATGCGGCGCGCCCAGGAAGAGCAGGCCGAGGCGCACCTGCGCGCGCAGATCGTCGAGCGCCAGGCATTGCAGGCGCAGCTGCGCCTGCTGCAGGCCCAGATCGAGCCGCACATGCTGTTCAATACGCTGGCCAATCTGCAGGGCCTGATCGCGCTCGACCCGGCGCGCGCCAGCGACATGCTCGACCAGCTGATCCAGTATCTGCGCGCCACGCTGAGCGTATCGCGCAGCGAGACCACGACGCTGGAGCAGGAATTTGCCGCCATGGGCGCGTACCTGGGCCTGATGGGCGTGCGCATGGGCGAACGTCTGCGCTACCGGCTCGACCTGCCGCCCGCGCTGCGCGCTGCGCGCTTGCCCACGATGCTGTTGCAGCCGCTGGTCGAGAACGCGATCGTGCACGGCGTGGAGCCGAAGGTCGACGGCGGCGAGATCACCATCAGCGCGCAGATCGATGGCGATACGGTGGCGATCGAAGTGCGTGATACTGGTCTGGGTCTGGACCAGGTCCATGCACGGGGTGGCGGCGGTATCGGCGTGACCACATCGCGTGAGCGACTCGTTGCCCTGTACGGCGAGCGCGCCACGCTCACGCTCAACCCGGCGCAGCCGCAAGGTACGCTGGCCCGACTGACCCTGCCACTGGAGTTCGACGTATGACCCGCGCGCTGATTGCCGAAGATGAACCGATCCTTGCCGCCACGCTGGCCAGGACGCTGCAAACGCTGTGGCCCGGCCTCGACATCGTCGCCACCGCGCCCAACGGCCTGGTCGCCGTCGCGCAAAGCCTGGCGCTGCGGCCGGACGTATTGTTCCTGGATATCCGCATGCCGGGCCAGAGCGGCCTGGAAGTGGCCGAAGAACTGGCCGAGCGCTGGGAAGGACCGGCGCCATTTCCGCACATCGTGTTCGTCACGGCGTTTGATGACTACGCGGTGCAGGCGTTCGAGCACGCGGCGTTCGACTACGTGCTCAAGCCGGTCAGCAGCGCGCGGCTGGGCAAGACGGTCGAGCGCTTGCGTGGGGCACTCGAGGCGCGCACGGCACTGGCGCCGGATGCGCTGGGCCAGTTGCTCGCGCAGTTGCAGGCGCTCGCGCCACACAGCGCGCCGGTCGAACGCTTGACGACGATCCGGGCGGCGGTCGGCAACGCCGTGCGCATGATTCCGGTGTCGGACGTCGTGTTCTTCCAGGCGATCGACAAGTATGTCAATGTCGTCACCGCCGACGCCGAAGCGCTGATCCGGGTGCCGCTCAAGGAGCTGCTGCCGCAGATCGACGCTGCGCAGTTCCGCCAGGTCAGCCGCAGCACGGTGGTCAATATGGCGTGCGTGACGAGTGCCGGGCGGGACGACCTGGGCAAGGTGACGCTGACGCTGCGCGGTCGGCCGGAAAAGCCGCGCGTCAGTCCGGTGTATGCGCATTTGTTCAGGCAGATGTAGCGGGATTGGCGCTGCGACATCACTCGACGTCCGGCACGAAGAAGATGCGCTTTACCTTGCCGTTGTCTTTATCGGTTTCAAACACCAGCAAATAGCCTTTTGTATACACACTCTCGACGGTTGTTGGCCCGACGACGTACGCAGGATTGCTGTCGTAGTCGTAGTAACCAGTCGGACGGCCAAGCAGTGCGACGACGCCATTGCCGCTCGACCGCTTCAAATCATGTTTTTTTAGCAGCGATGCCGTCATTTCTCCTCGCTGCAAGCGAGAGGCCGTGGCCCAGACAGCAGTCGTAAATTCACGGTCGCCGAGCTTGTTTGCCTGGTCTTCGACGGAATCCCCACAGCCAGCAAGCAAGGCTGCGATCAGGAAAATGTGCAGACAGGAGCGCATATGTCTTGTAAGTCCCGGAAGTTTCTCAATGTCGAGTATCCCAAGCCATCATTACGAATGAATTGGGAACCATCAACGACGGTAGATTGAGTAAAATGCGGCTCTCGATTTGCTAGGCCACACCATGGAACTCCGCGCCGCCGCGCTGCACGCACTGCTCGACGCCGACCCCGCTGCCAAAGCCAGGGCGGTCGCCGCGCTGGCTGCTGCGTGCAAGGCCGGTCAGGTCGCCATCGACACCCAAGCCGTCATGGCCGCGCCGGCCGGCATCCCCGGCCGCCCGGCGCGCCCCGAACTGGTGCCGCCGTTGCAAGTCGGCCGGCGCTCGATGGGTACGCCGGAAGGCCGCGCGATGCTGGTCCACGCGCTGGCGCACATCGAGTTCAATGCCGTCAATCTGGCGCTCGACGCTTTGTGGCGCTTCGATGGCATGCCCGAGCAGTATTATCTCGACTGGTTGCTGGTGGCCGATGAAGAGGCGCTGCACTTCACGATGCTGAGTAATCATCTGGGCACGCTCGGTTACGCCTATGGCGATTTTCCTGGCCACGACAGCTTGTGGGAGATGGTCGCCAAGACGAGCGACGACGTGCTGGCGCGCATGGCGCTGGTGCCGCGCACGCTCGAAGCGCGCGGGCTGGATGCGATCCCGCCGCTGCGCAAGAAGATCGCGCAGGCCGGTGATCTGGCCGCGGCGCTGATCCTCGACCGTTTGCTGGTCGACGAAGTGGGGCACGTCGAAATCGGCAACCGCTGGTATCTCGATTTGTGCCTGGCGCGCGGCCTCGAACCGATCGCCACCTACGACGAACTGACCGTACGCTACAAGGCGCCGGTGCTCAAGGGGCCATTCAATATCGAGGGCCGCCGCGCGGCTGGCTTCTCCGAGGCCGAGCTGGAACGCTATCGCTGACATGGATGATGCGGCGTCGGACAGCACCGGCTTTCTGCTGACGCGCCACTGGCGCGACACGCCTGCCGGCTGCGAGGTGGAGTTCTGGCTCGCCACCGATGCCGGAGCGCGCTGCGTGCGCATACCGGTGCAGACGCCGGTTGCATTTATTCCCGAAGCGCAGCGCGGCACCGTCGAACAACTGCTGCACGATGAACGCGGCTGGGAATTGCGCCCGCTCGACCTGCTCGATTTCCAGCACCGGCCGGTGGCCGGCCTGTACTGCCGCAAATACCGCCAGCTGATGCAGATCGAAAAGCGCCTGCGTCAGCACGGCCTGGACGTGTTCGAGGCCGATGTGCGCCCGCCCGAGCGCTACCTGATGGAGCGTTTCATCACTGCGCCCGTCATGTTCACGGGCCGGCCGGTGGCCGACAATCCGCGGCTGCTGGTCGACGGGGTGTTGAAGCCCGCGCCCGGCTACCGGCCGGCCATCCGCACCGTGTCGCTCGATATCGAGACCACGTTCCAGGGTGAGCTGCGCTCGATCGCGCTCGAAGGCTGCGGACAGCGCCAGGTGTACATGCTCGGCCCACCGAATGGCGTCGATGGCCCGCGCGATTACGAACTGGCTTACTGTGCCACGCGGCGCGAGCTGCTCGATTGCATGGAGGCGTGGTTCGTGCTGCACGATCCGGATGCGATCATCGGCTGGAACGTGATCCAGTTCGACATGCGCGTGCTGCAGCGGCATGCCGAGGCCATGAAGCGGCCACTGCGCCTCGGGCGCGATGGGAGCGCGATCGAGTGGCGCGAAGCTGGTGGCAAGGGCGGTGCCAAAGGCGGCGGCCAGGAACACTACTTTATCTGCATCGCCGGGCGCCTGGTCATCGACGGCATCGACGCGTTGCACTCGGCCACCTGGACCTTCCCGTCGTTCAGTCTCGAAAACGTCTCGCGCACGCTGCTCGGCGTTGGCAAGGCGATCGACAATCCCCATGATCGTATGGCCGAAATCGACCGCATGTTCAACGAGGACAAGCCGGCACTGGCCTATTACAACGTCATGGATTGCGAGCTGGTCACCCGCATCTTCGACAAGACCCGGTTGCTCGACTTCCTGCTCGAGCGGGCCAGCGTGACGGGACTTGCCGCCGATCGCAGCGGCGGGTCGGTGGCCGCCTTCGAGCACCTGTACATGCCGCTGCTGCACCGCCAGGGCCGGGTGGCGCCGAACATAGGCGACGTCGAGGGCGCCGACAGCCCGGGCGGCTTCGTCATGGATTCGCGCTCGGGCCTGTACGATTCGGTGCTGGTGCTGGACTACAAAAGCCTGTATCCGTCGATCATCCGGACCTTCCTGATCGACCCGCTCGGCTTGATCGAGGGCCTGCGCGAGCTTGAAGGGACCACGGTGCCCGGCTACCGGGGGGGCCGCTTTTCGCGCACCCGCCACTGCCTGCCGAACATCGTCACGCAGGTCTGGGCGGGCAGGGAGGCAGCCAAGAAGGCGCAGAATGCGCCGCTGTCGCAGGCGCTCAAGATCATCATGAATGCCTTCTACGGCGTGCTTGGTACGACCGGCTGCCGCTTTTTCGACCCGCGCCTGGCCTCGTCGATCACGATGCGCGGGCACGACATCATGCACCGCACGCGCGCGCTGATCGAAGAGCAGGGCTACCAGGTCATCTACGGCGATACCGATTCGACCTTCGTCTGGCTCGGGGCGCCGCATGCCGAAGACGAGGCGCGCCGCATCGGAAACACATTGGTCAATCATGTGAACGGCTGGTGGAAAACGCATCTGGCAACTGAACTGGGCATCGAGAGCGCGCTCGAACTGGAATACGACGTGCACTTCCGGCGCTTCCTGATGCCGACCGTGCGTGGGTCGGACGAGGGCAGCAAGAAGCGCTACGCCGGCCTGGCCACCACGCCGGACGGCGGTGATGAGATGGTCTACAAGGGCCTGGAAACGGTGCGCAGCGACTGGACGCCGCTGGCGCAGCAGTTCCAGCAAGGGCTGTACGAGCGGATCTTCAAGGGCGAGCCCTACGAGGACTTCGTGCGCGAACTGGTGGCGCGGCTGCTGCGCGGCGAGTGCGACGATGATCTGGTTTACCGCAAGCGCCTGCGCCGGGCACTGGACGACTACGAGCGCAACGTGCCGCCGCACGTGCGCGCGGCGCGCATGGCCGATGAACACCATCTGCGCAACGGCCGCCACGCGCTGTACCGCAAGGGCGGCTGGATCCGCTACGTGATGACGCACGATGGGCCCGAGCCACTGGAGTTGCGACGCTCGCCGATCGATTATGAACATTACCTGACGCGCCAGCTCGAACCGGTCGCCGACGCGATCCTGCCGTTTTTGGGCGACAGTTTTGCGAACCTCACCCGCCACATCACCAGTGGGCAGGGCGCGCTGTTCTAGCCGGTAGCCCAGGCCTGGCGCACGCAGCGTCGTGCCCAGGCCCAGTTGGGCACGCATGGTATGGCCGGCGTCACCGACCATGCAGATCGGGAGGGGCCACGACGTCTTTCGCAGCATCGCAGCTGTCTCCCTCCATCCGGGCGAACGCGGTATGCTTCGAAAGCGCGATCGTCCTTGCTTTCGGGTGTGCACTGGTGAAGTCGTTTCATCGAATTGTGACAATCCGTGGTTTTTTTGCACCGGCCGACGCTAAATGTGCGGCGCTTTCGGTCTGTAATGACCCAAGGGCCTACAGCCCGTCTACAATGATTTCCGGACAGCATTATTTTGACAGGATAAGCCATGAAATCGGTACAACAAGAAGTCGATGAGCGTAGCAATCTGACGGGGACAAACAAGTTCGAACTGCTGCTGTTCCGCCTCGGTGGCGACGCGCAGGGCAATCATAACGAGCTGTTCGGAATTAACGTCTTCAAGATCCGCGAGATTGTCGCGATGCCTGAAATTACCGCCGTCGCTGGCGCGCCGCAGCACGTGCTGGGCGTGGTCAATCTGCGCGGACACATTATCCAGGTGCTTGACCTGCCGGGCATCACGGGCGTCACGCCCAAGACGGGCCTGAACATCATGCTGGTGACCGAATTTGCCCGCACCACGCAGGCGTTTGCTGTCGAGAGTGTCGAAGAAATCGTGCGCCTCGACTGGAGCCAGGTCATGACGGCCGAGAATACCGCGGGCACGGGCATGGTCACGAGCATCGCCCGCCTGCCGGAAGCCGAAGGCCAGCCGGCGCGCCTGGCCCAGGTGCTCGACGTGGAAACCATTCTGCGTCGCCTGAATCCCGAGCAGGATCAGCAGGATCTGTCGCAGGTGGTGGGCAACAAGATCAAGATCAAGCCGGGCACCATCATCCTCGCGGCCGACGATTCGGTCGTTGCGCGGGCGCTGATCGAGCAGGGTCTGGACGCGATGGGCCTGCCATACATCATGACCAAGAGCGGCAAGGAGGCCTGGGACCAGCTGGGCACGATCGCTGCTGCAGCCGAGGCCGAAGGCGGTACCATCTACGACCGCGTCGCGATGGTGCTGACCGACCTCGAGATGCCCGAGATGGATGGCTTCACGCTGACCCGCAACATCAAGTCGAGCCAGCGCTTTGGCAACCTGCCGGTGGTGATCCATTCGTCGCTGTCGGGCACGACCAACGAGGAACACGTCAAGAACGTGCGGGCTGACGCGTATGTGGCCAAGTTCTCGGCCGAAGACCTGTCGCGCACGCTGCGCAAGGTGTTGGGCAATTAAGCCAGCCCCGGCGCATCTCGGCCGCGTACGCTTGCGCGGCCGAGATGCGCGATTCATCGCAACACCTTCTTTGTAACCAACGGTCGCGCGCACGCTGCGCCGCGACCGTTCGGCCTTTGCATCACCCGCGACGGCGTGGGCCGGTCAAACGATCGGCCAGCACGGTGGTAACGACAGCTTGCAGCACGTGGATTGCCCAGCGCTCGCCTGCCTTGCGCGGACCGGCCTTGACTTCACCCTCGGTGATGCCCAGCACAGGCGAAATGACGCCGATATTCACGGCATACAATGCTGTACCGTACAGCGTGCCAATGGCGGCCGGCGACAGGTTTGGCGCCAGTTCGCGCAGCTTGGGTACGGCTGCGGCAAATGCGGCCGAAGCGCCCAGGTGGTTGACGAATTCCACGGCGCTCGTGCCGGCGTCGCCGATGACAGCGCGCGAGCCCGTCAGGTCATCGATCCAGTCGACTGCATCCCGGTCGAGCGTTTTGGTCAAGACACCGCTCTTGCGGCCCGCGACCATGACGGCCGTCGTGACCACGCCTGCGATCAAGCCACCCACGATGGCTGCTGTGTATTTTTGCATGAACGTCCCGCTTGAAAAGTGAATCCGCAGCCGGGCGCGTGCGCCCGCTGCAGATGGAATCAATACGATACGCGGCTGGCTACGCGAGCTCGGTGCGGTGCTGCACCGATGACTCAGTCACCCTTGGCCATCTGCCCGAACACCTCGTCGCGTCGTACCCACGCGTGGTACAGCGCCGCGCCCAGGTGCGCCAGGATCGTGAAGAACAGCACATACGCAAGCACGCCATGCAATGGCCGCAGAAAGCCGTACATCGCCGGGCTGTGCGGCAGGATCGCCGGCAGGTTCACGCCGTCGAACAGCACGATCGGATAGCCGCCGGCCGACAGCATGGCCCAGCCGATCAGCGGCATGGCCAGCATCAGCGCGTACAGCGCCCAGTGCGAGGCGGTGGCAGCCCAGACCTGGATGCGTGGCAGATCGGCGGGCAGCGGTGGTGGTGCGTTGCGCAGGCGGTTCACGAGGCGCACGATCGCCAGCAGCAGGATCGCCAGGCCCAGCGGGCGGTGCAGGTCGAGCAGGAATTCGCGGTGACGCAGCGACACGACCATGGCGGCGCCGACGAACAGCATCGCCAGGATCGCGACGGCCATCGACCAGTGCAGCACGCGGGCCAGCAGATTGAAGTGACGTGGCTGATTCATCGTACGCTCCCGGTGTGGGCGGTGCCCGTGCTGATTTCACGCTCGCGGCGGTTGAACGATACCGAGTACACCGACGAGCGCGCGTGCAACACAGGATCGTCCGTGCCCGCAATGCCCTTCGGCAGGATCAGGGGATCGAAGTTCAGGTCGAGACACGGCCCGGCAACCTGCGGTTCGGCGCGCACCAGCGTGAGCGTGCCGGCGATGGTTTCCGGGCGGGTGTCGGGCCAGGCTTTGGATGGGTCTTCGATCGGGTCGCCCGGTGCGGCGAACTGCATCACCATGTCCCATTTCAGCGGGCCGGCTGCCAGGCGGCGATCCAGATCGGCCGCCAGGAAATCGCGGTCAGCGCTTTTCAGTTGCTCGGGGTCGGCCGCCACGAATGGCGTGTGCGGGCGCATCGACCAGCGCACGGCGCGCGTCGCGCCGGCGGCGTTGGTCAGGCGAAACGCATTGACGCCGTTAAAGCGCGTATTGGCCAGGCTGTCGGGCGTCGGCGCACTCTTGGACCACGCCATGAAGTTCTTGATTTCTGGGTGGGCCGCCAGAACGGCGTCCATCTTGGCGGGATCCGGCTTGCCGGTGGCCGGATCGGGCAGGCGGGCAGCGTTCAGCGACTGGAAGGCTTCCGGGGTTGACGCGGCGAAGAACGGGAAACTGTTCATTGCCGTGCGCCATTCCTGGCCATCGTCCGTTTTCAGTCGCAACGCCATGCCGCGCACGGCCGCCTTGTTGTCGGGCGAGTGGGGATCGTTGCCAGGGCTGGAGAAGCGCCCTAGCACGGACGTGGATGGCTGCGAAAACACGCGCGCGGTGGACAGCTGCGCGGCGGCGGGCGTGGGCGCGAAGGTGCCGACGATGCAGATGCCCTTGGCATGCGCACGGCGAAAACCCGGTTGCTGCGTGCCGGACGCTTCGGCGGTGTTGACCATCGTTTGCGGCGTGACGTTCTTGTTGCCGAGCCAGCCGCCGATCCAGGCGAACAGAACGGCCAGTGCGAGGATGATCAGCGCAATCGGGAGCAATAACAACGGGGAGCCGTGGCGCGGCTTGGGCGGTGACATATAGGGAACTCTCTGGAAAGGATCGTGGTACGTACAGCCGGGAATTACGGTGGCGAATTGTCGCATGATTAACAAACTGGTGCGTGCCGTGACTCGTGGCGCCGTTGCGTCGGCGGTACGTGCTGCGCGCAACCGTCCAACGAGATCGGGCGACCTGTGCACGAATTCCAGGATCCATCGATGTCGCTTCGCACGAGATTGACGTGTCGCTGAGGTCGGGGAGTAAACGCGGCGCACGCCAAGATCGAGGCATCCGACGGGAGCGGGACCCCATTGGGTACACGGGCGGCATGGCCAGCAGCGCTCGACGCCGCGTTCGGCATGATGCTGTCAACACCAGTGGCCATGTGCGCCATCTGCGGTCCCGGGCAGACGCTTCTCTACCAGGCGGCGTACGTGCCGTTTATCGCCACACGCCATCCCGCCTCACTGGGGCAGCCATTGTGCGACGTCTGGGCCGATATCGGCCCGCTGGTGGCGCGCGTGATGGGCGGCGACGCAGTGAGTTCTGCCGACATGCCGCTGCTGATCACCCGCAGTGGCGACGCAGAAGAAACGTGGAGGTCGTTCGCCTATAGTCCGCTGTGCAATGAAGGCCAGATCGTTGGCTTGCTCAATATTGCGACCGCAACGACGGCCGGCGTCGTTGCCGCCAGGGAGCGCGATGCCGCGCAGACCCAGCTCATGCAGGGACGATTGCTGGCGCGCCGTCGACGCGGCGAGGTCTTCTGCAAGGAGTCGCCATCCACGGTAAGATTGTCGTCCTTACCACAGGACCACTTACCATGACGACTTCCAGCTACCCCGATACCCGTCTCCTCATCGCCAACGAATGGCACGACGCCAGCGGCGGCAAGACCATCCCCGTGATCAATCCGGCCACCGGCCAGCCGATCGGCAAGGTCGCCCACGCCAGCATCGCCGACCTCGATCGCGCGCTGGCCGCTGCGCAGACCGGTTTCGAGACCTGGCGCGCCGTGCCTGCTGCCGAGCGCGCTGCGATCATGCGCCGCGCCGCGACGCTGCTGCGTGAGCGCGCCGGCGACATCGCGCGCCTGCTGACGCAGGAGCAGGGCAAACCGCTGGCCGAAGCGAAGGGCGAGGCCATGGCCGGCGCCGAGATCATCGACTGGTTTGCTGCCGAAGGCATGCGCGTGTATGGCCGGATCGTCCCGTCGCGCAATCCGGCTGCGCAGCAGCTCGTGCTGAAGGAGCCGGTCGGGCCGGTCGCCGCGTTCACGCCATGGAACTTCCCGATCAACCAGATCGTGCGCAAGCTCGCTGCGGCCTTGACCACCGGCTGCTCGTTCCTGTGCAAGGCGCCCGAAGAGACCCCGGCTTCGCCGGCAGCGCTGCTGCAGTGCTTCGTCGATGCGGGCCTGCCGCCGGGCGTCGTCGGCCTGGTGTTTGGCGATCCGGCCGAGATTTCGGGCTACCTGATTCCGAGCCCGATCATCCGCAAGGTGACGTTCACCGGCTCGACGCCGGTGGGCAAGCAGCTGGCCGCACTGGCCGGCGCGCACATGAAGCGCGCGACGATGGAGCTGGGCGGCCATGCGCCGGTCATCATCGCCGAGGATGCCGATGTGGCGCTGGCCGTCAAGGCAGCTGGCGCGGCGAAGTTCCGCAACGCGGGCCAGGTGTGCATTTCGCCGACCCGTTTCCTCGTGCATAACGCGGTCAAGGCCGAGTTTACGCGTGCGTTCGTGCAGCACGCCGAAAGCCTCAAGCTCGGCGACGGCATGGCCGATGGCACGACGCTCGGGCCGCTGGCCAATGCGCGCCGCCTGGACGCGATGTCGAAGGTGGTCGACGATGCGCGCGCCCGCGGCGCCACGGTGGCAACGGGCGGTGAGCGCGTGGGCACGAGCGGCAACTTCTTCGCGCCGACGATCCTGGCCGACGTGCCGCTGGACGCCAGCATGTTCAACGACGAGCCATTCGGCCCGATCGCCGGTATCCGCGGCTTCGACAGCCTGGAAGACATGATCGCCGAAGCGAACCGTCTGCCGTACGGCCTGGCCGGCTATGCATTCACGCGCTCGATCAAGAACGCGCAGTTGCTGATGAACCGTGTCGAAGTGGGCATGTTGTGGATCAACCAGCCGGCCACGCCGAGCGCCGAGCTACCGTTTGGCGGCATCAAGGATTCGGGCTACGGTTCGGAAGGCGGGCCGGAGGCACTGGAATCGTATCTCAATACGAAGGCTGTCTCGATGGTGGGCGTGTAAGCGCGAGTGTCGCGCTGCGGTGAAATCAGGCGTCACAATCTGTAGGACAATGCGCCGTCGTGGCGGGGTATAATTCAGCCCGCCACCGGCCTCTGTACGCTTCAGATGCCATTCTTCTCTGTAGAGCGACACCATGATTTTCCCCCAGCGCGCATGACGCAGCCCATCCTGAGGCTTAATGTCCATACCGAATTTGACGTGATTGCTGCGCGCCAGCGGGCGCGTCAGATCGCGGGCGCATGCGGCTTCGGTTCGGTTGACCAGGCGCGTATCGGCACCGTCGTGTCCGAACTGGCGCGCAACATCTTCAACTATGCCGGTGCCGGTTCGGTATCCTTCTCGGCCGAGGGCGCGGTCGCGCCTCAGCATCTTTGCATCACGTTCGAAGACCGCGGGCCGGGGATTGGGGATGTGAGGCATGTCCTGTCCGGCGCCTACCGGTCGACATCGGGCATGGGCGTGGGCATCCTGTCGGCGCGCCGTCTGATGGACCAGTTTGACATCGCCAGCGACGCGTCCGGTACCCGCGTCACGGTCGGCAAGCGCTTTCCTGCACAGGCGGGTTTCATCAGCGCTGACAGGTTCGCTCCGCTGGTCGCGCAGTTCGAAACGTTGCCGAATCACGCGGCATTGTCCGAAGCGCGCCACCAGAACCGCGAACTGGCGGACGCGCTCGGCGCACTGCAGGCGCGGCAGGAAGAGCTGCAACTGGTCTCGACCCGCCTGGAAGAGCGCAACCGCAATATCGAAGCACTGAACGACTTGTTGGACGACAAGGCTGCAGCGCTGCAGAAGGCGGACCGCAGCAAGGACGAGTTCCTGGCCACGCTCAGTCACGAGCTGCGCGGGCCGCTGTCGGCGGCCGCCATGGCGGCAAGCATGCTGCTGCCGGCCGGCGTCTCGTCGCAGCGCGCCAACCAGATGGGTGAATTGATCCGGCGCCAGGTCACGCACATGAGCCGGCTCGTCGAGGATTTGCTGGACGTCTCGCGCGTGAGCCGCGGCCTGGTGCAGCTGGAAAAGGCGCCGCTGGAACTGGCCGACGTGATTGCCGCCGCGCTCGAGCAGGTGCAGTCGGCAGCAAACCAGAAACGGCATCGCATCGAACTGGCAACGGGCGCATCCAGCCTGCTGGTGCTGGGCGACCGTACGCGTCTGATCCAGGTGGTCAGCAATCTGCTGACCAACGCGATCCGCTACACCGACAGCGGCGGCATGATTCACGTCACGCTCGAAAAACGGGGCCGGCTGGTAGCGCTGCGGGTCACCGACAACGGCATGGGCATCGCGCCTGACCTGATGCCGCGCCTGTTCGATCTCTACGTCCAGGCCGAACGTACGGCCGACCGCACCAGTGGCGGCCTCGGCCTGGGCCTGGCCCTCGTCAAGAACCTGGTCGAGGCCCACGACGGCACCGTCACGGCCCACAGCCCCGGCGACGGCCACGGCAGCACCTTCACCGTCCTCCTGCCCCTGCATACAGACCGCCGCGAATAAGCCCCCGGCGTGCAACCCCAATTCGCCAACCCAATTAGGGTCAGAGTAGAATTGTTGAGCAGTAAACCTGTATACACGTCCCCTCTGCAATGCCTGCCGGCAGCGTTCCGCGCTTCACTTGCTTTCCAATCAGGGTCGGAGTCAGATTGTTTGACAACTTTGAGGAATTGCCCAATAAATCTACTCTGACCCTAATTGTTCAGTATCTGGGGAATGGGGGGCGGGTGTTTTGTTGGCGTAAACGGCGACCGCCCGGGCCGGCCTTGTGGCCGGCGCCGGGCGGCGCGGGGTGATGCGGGCTTAGCGGATCAGTCTTCCTGGAAGGCTTCTTCGCGTTTCTTGCGCAGCGCTGGCAGCAGCACGACGATCATGGCAGCAGCGGCCAGACCCAGCATGACGCCCGAGATCGGACGCTCGATGAATACCATCGGATCGGCGCGCGAGAGCAGCAGGGCGCGGCGCAGGTACTCTTCCATCATCGGGCCGATAATGAAGCCGAGCAGCATCGGCGCTGGCTCCAGTTCGAGCTTCGCGCACAGGTAGCCGAGCAGACCGAACAGCGCCATCAGATAGACGTCGAAGGTGCTGTTGGTCAGGCTAAACACGCCGATCGCGCAGAACATCAGGATGGCCGGATACAGCATCTGGTACGGCACCATGATCATGCGCACCCAGATACCGATCATCGGCAGGTTCAGCACGACGAGAAACAGGTTACCGACCCACATCGAGACGATCAGGCCCCAGAACAGGCCAGGCTGCTCCGTCATGACGGCAGGGCCAGGCTGGATACCCTGGATGATCATCGCGCCGATCATCAGCGCCATCACCGGATTGGACGGGATGCCCAGCGTCAGCATCGGGATGAACGAGGTCTGCGCACCGGCATTGTTGGCCGCTTCCGGCGCCGCAACGCCTTCGATGGCGCCCTTGCCGAAGTTGGCTGCGTTTTTCGACACTTTCTTCTCGAGCGAGTACGACGCGAACGACGCCAGCATCGCGCCGCCGCCTGGCAGGATCCCCAGCAGCGAGCCCAGGCCCGTGCCGCGGATGACCGGCCACATGATGCGCTTGAAGTCTTCCTTGTTGAGCATCAGCCCGGTAACTTTCTTCATCACCAGATTGCGGTCTTCGTTGTGCTCGAGATTGCGGATGATTTCGCCGATACCGAACATGCCCATCGCGACGATGACGAAGTTGATGCCGTCAGCCAGTTCCGGCATGTCGAAGGTATAGCGCGCCGAGCCCGAGTTGACGTCGGTACCCACCACGCCCAGCAGCAGGCCGAGCAGCACCATGCCGATGGCCTTGAGCAGCGAGCCACTGGCCAGCACGACCGAGGCAACCAGACCCAGCACCATCAGCGAGAAGTACTCGGCCGGGCCGAATTCGAGGGCCAGATCGGCCAGCGGCGGCGCAGCCACAGCCAGCAAAATCGTGGCGACGGTGCCGGCGAAGAACGACGAGATCGCCGCGGTCGCCAGCGCCTTGCCGGCCTGACCGTTGCGCGCCATCTGATAGCCGTCCAGTGCGGTGACCACCGAGGACGATTCGCCCGGCAGATTGACCAGGATGGCCGTGGTCGAACCACCGTATTGCGCGCCGTAGTAAATACCGGCCAGCATGATCAGCGCCGACTCTGGTGGCAGGCCGAAGGTGGCCGGCAGCAGCATGGCGATGGTGGCGATCGGACCCAGGCCGGGCAGGACGCCCACTGCGGTGCCGACGAACACGCCGACCAGGCAGTAGAACAGATTTTGCATGGACAGAGCCGTCTCGAGGCCCAGTGCGAGGTTACTGAAAAGTTCCATAATTATTTAATTCCCACCGAGCCAAGGGCCAATGATCGGCATCGGCAAGCCAAGCAGCTTGACGAACAGACCCACTGCAAACAAGGTCATGCCCACGGCCAGCGCGAGTGACTTCTTCAATTCGAATTTGTCGCTGGCATACGAGCTGATCAGGATCAGCAGGAAGCCCGCAGGCACCAGGCCGGCATTGCGCACCAGGAAGCCGAACAGCAGCACGGCGGCAAGGACGATCGCCAATTCGCGATAATAGATGCGGCCAATGGCTTCGCCAGGACGGAAGAATGAGCGCACGAACGCCGCAGCGCCGACCAGCGACAGCAGGATGCCCAGCGCGATCGGGAAATAGGCCGGGCCCATGCGGCCGGCACTGCCAATTTCGTACTCCTGGCCGATGTACACGGCGCTCAGACCGAAGAATAGAAAGACAATGCCGCTCCAAAAGTCTTTCGGATGGCGGATAAATGCTGGCACGGTGGTGGTCCCCTTTATTGTGTTGCAGATGCGGTGATGCAGATGCAGTGGTTCGAAAAGCGTGAATGCAGATCATCGATGCAACCCCGCACGCGTACGACGGCGGAGCTGCAGACGCGACAACGCCGCACCGCAGCCGGACAAGCCGGCGCGGCGCGACGTCGTCAAGGCGGCATCAGTCGGCGAAGGCGCCGGCTTTCTTGATGATCGGGCCCCACAGATCGATCTGCTGTTTCAGGTGCGTGCGCAGGGCTTCCGGGGTCGCCTGATTGGCTGGAACCGGCTCGGTGCCGAGGTCGGCGA
Source organism: Massilia sp. MP_M2 (assembly GCF_039123635.1). Classification (NCBI taxonomy): domain Bacteria; kingdom Pseudomonadati; phylum Pseudomonadota; class Betaproteobacteria; order Burkholderiales; family Oxalobacteraceae; genus Massilia; species Massilia sp. MP_M2. Next base: position 151,167 of record NZ_JBCHJF010000006.1, on the reverse strand, counting down.
AGCGCTTGACCACGTTCGGATCACGCAGCGCGGCGCGCAGGGCGTTCGACAGCGCGTCGACGGTCGGTTTCGGCGTGCCTTTCGGTGCGTACAGGCCGTGCCAGACGCCGACTTCGAAGCCTGGCAGGCCAGCCTTGTCCAGCGTCGGCAGGTTCGGCAGCGAGGCGACCGTGGTCTTGGTCGTCACGCCGTAGGCCTTGATCTTGCCGCCCTTGATCTGGCTGGTGGTGTTGGTGGTCTGGTCGCACATGAAGTCGACCTGGCCGCCGAGCAGATCGTTCATCGCCGGACCGGTGCCCTTGTACGGCACGGTGGTCAGCTCGACACCCATCGCGGTCTGCAGCAGCATGCCGCACAGGTGCGATGCAGAACCCAGGCCGGCGTGCGCGTAGGTGACCTTGTCCTTGTTGGCTTTCACGTACGTGATCAGCTCTTTCATGTCCTTGGCCGGGAAGGCCGCTTTAGCCACCACGGTCATCGGCACGTCGGTGATCAGGCCGATCGGTTCGAAGCTGGTGATCGCGTCGTACGGCAGCTTGCGGTACAGGGCTGGCGCGGTCGATTGACCAATGTGGTGCAGGAACAGCGTATAGCCGTCAGGCGCGGCCTTGGCGGCGCGCGCGGCGCCGATGGTGCCGCCGGCACCGCCGACGTTTTCGACGATGATCTGTTGCTTGAGCGTGGTGCCCATCGATTGCGCGACGAGGCGTGCCACGGTGTCGGTCGGGCCGCCGGCTGCAAACGGCACGATCATGGTGATGGTCTTGGTTGGGTAGGCCTGGGCATGGGCCAGTCCGGTGCCGAAAGCGGTCAGGCAGGCAGCTGCGCACAGCATCTTGAGCTTCATGGTGTCGTCCTCGTATCTCGTTCTTGGTTTCGGTTTGCAGCCGGCACTATTTCTGTGCCGTGCTGCCGTGCGGGGTTGTCTTACGCACCAGATGTTTTACCAGTAAACATATTGTTGTGCAACTACGTGGAAACACGTATGTGGCGTGCATGACGCTTTTTTCGGTAAAAATGAAACCCCAAAAAACGTCGATCCGGGCGTAAAAACGCCATCCGAAGATGGCGTTGATGGTCCCTGCAGCGCCGTACTGTCAGACCGGCGGCTGGATCGGGAGTTCCTGGTCGCCCATCAGCAGCTTTGCCGGCGTCATCGGCGTCGTGCGCAGGCGCGTGCCGGTGGCGTGGAAGATGGCGTTCGAGATCGCCGCCGCCACGCCCACGATGCCGATCTCGCCCACGCCCTTGGCGCCAAGCTGCTTGCTCACGATACGGTCGTCTTCTTCGACGAAGATCACGTCGATGTCGTGGATGTCGGCATTGACCGCCATGTGGTATTCGGCGAAGTTGTGGTTCATGAAGCGCCCGTACTTGTGATCGGTATGGGTTTCTTCATGCAGGGCCTGGCTGATGCCCCAGACGACCGCGCCGCTGATCTGGCTCGCCGCAGTCTTGGCGCTGATGATGCGCCCGGCCGCGATCGCGCTGACCACGCGCGTGACGCGCACCATGCCGAGCTTTTCGTTCACGCGCACTTCGCAGAACACGGCCGAGTGCACCGCGCGGGCGTATTTGCGCTGCTTGAGCATCTGCGGCGTCATGAAGTATTTCTCTTCCACCTGGTCGACGCCTGCATTGGCCAGTACCTGCGTCAGTTCCACGCGACGTGACGGGTCGGCGCTCAGGAATACCGCGCCGTCGCCAAATTCGACATCGCGCAAGCGCGCCTTGGCCAGCGGCGAATTGTTCATTTTCAGCGCCAGCTTGAGCAGCGACTTCTTGAGCTTTTCGCAGGCGCCATGGACCCCCGAGCCCACGGTCGTCACGTGCGACGAGCCGCCCTCGACCGGCGCCATCGGCAGCGTCGAATCACCCAGCTGGAACGTGACCAGCTCCATCGGCAAGCCCATGCTTTCTGCGGCGATCATCGACATCACGGTATAGGTGCCGGTGCCGATATCGGTCGCGGCGCTGCTCACGACCAGGCGGCCGTTACTGTGCATCACGGCGCTAACGCGCGCGACCATTACCATGGCATCCCAGATGCCGGTCGCCATGCCCCAGCCCACCAGCTCATCGCCGTCAACCATCGAGCGCGGTTCGAGCGCTCGCTTGTCCCAGCCGAAGCGCTCGGCGCCCTGGCGGTAGCACTCGCGCAATTCCTTGCTCGAGAACGGCTTGTCCTCGAGCGGCGACGTGTCGGTATAGTTCTTCAGGCGCAGCGCCAGCGGATCCATCTTCAGTTCGTAGGCCAGCTCGTCCATCGCCACTTCCATGGCGTGTACGCCGTGGGCAGCGCCCGGCGCGCGCATGTCCAGCGGCGTGAAGCGGTCGTTCGCGACCACCTGGTAGCCGAGCTTGATGTCGCTGCAGGCATACAGCTGGCCCGACCAGTTGACGACCACTTCGACGTAATCCTCGAGGCGGGAGGTTTCCTGGATGGCTTCGTGCCAGATCGCCTTGAGCGTGCCATCCGGCGCAGCCCCCAGACGGATGCGGTGCCAGGTCTCCGGACGGTGGCCGAAGCTGAACATCTGCTGGCGCGTGAGCACGACGCGCACCGAGCGCTCGAGCTGCAGCGCGCCCATCACGGCCAGCGGCAACTGGTATTGCGGGCGCAGGCCCGAACCAAACGCGCCGCCCACGTAGGGGTTGCGCACCGTGACCTCGTCACTCGACAGGCCAAAGCCATGCGAGACATACCAGCGGCTGTTTTGCGAGCTTTGTGTCTTGTCGTAGATGGTCAGGTGGCCGTCGTCGCCGCGAATCACGGTCGAGGCGAACATCTCCATCGGATTGTGGTGCTCGACACCGTTGTAGTACTGCGAATCGACCCGTACTTCGGCCGCGTCGAATGCTTTTTCGCCGTCGCCGATCGAGCTTGGCGGCACGAAGCCGGCCTTCATCTTGCGCGGTTCGTAGGCCTGGTCGAGGCTCTTGAGCAGATTCGTCTCGTGCGCATCGACATCGTAATGCACGCGCACGAGCGAGGCGGCGTAGCGTGCCGCTTCGAAGGTCTCGGCCAGGACCAGCGCCACCGGCTGGCCGCTGTAGAAAATCTGGTCCGAGAACAGAGGCCGGAACGGCGAGCCGGCCGGTGCCGTCATGTCTTTCCAGGCCAGGTCGAACGAGCGCATCTTGGGACGGTTCTCGTGCGTCATCACCGACAGCACGCCGGCAACGGCCAGCGCGTTGGCAGTGTCGATGCCGGTGATGCGGCCCTTGGCCACGGTGCCACTGACGACCACGCCATACGCCAGGTCGGGGGCAAAGTATTCGGCGGCGTACTGCGCTTCGCCGGTGACCTTGGCGCGGCCATCGATGCGCGAGACCGGCATGCCGCTTTTCACGCGCCCGGTGCCGGCCGGCGCGCTTGGCGCGCGCAATTCTGGAATCAGGTCGGTCATGCTGGTTCTCCTTGTGCGTCGATCCCGCGGGCGTGGTCGGTGCCACGCGCGGCGGTGGTCAAGGCTTGCACGATGGCGTTGCGCGCCAGCGGCAGCTTGTAGTCGTTTTGGCCGAAGCCCTGTGCGCCTTGCAGGATGGTCTCGGCGGCCTGCAGGAACGCCGCTTCACCGACCGCCTTGCCCACGAGTGCTTCTTCGGCCGCTTCGACGCGCCATGGCTTGTGGGCCACGCCACCGAGCGCGATGCGCGCGGCGCGGATCGTGCCATCGGCATCGAGGTCCAGCGCCGCGGCCACCGAGACCAGCGCGAACGCGTACGACAGGCGGTCGCGCACCTTGATGTAGGCGCTGTGATCGATGAAGCGGTCAGCGTCTGGCACGGTGATGTGGGTGATCATTTCGCCCGGCTGCAGCGTGTTGTCGATCTCGGGCTTATCGCCCGGCAGGCGGTGGAAGTCGGCGAACGGGATGGCGCGCGCGCCGCTCATCGAGCGCACGTGGACCGTTGCGTCGAGCGCGCGCAGGGCCACGCACATGTCCGACGGGTGGGTGGCGATGCAGCTCTGGCTGGTACCCAGAATCGCGAGGTGGTGGTTCAGGCCGTCGCGCGCCGGGCAACCAGTGCCGGGTTCGCGCTTGTTGCAGGCGGTGCCGACGTCATAGAAGTAGACGCAGCGCGTGCGCTGCATCAGGTTGCCTCCGTTGGACGCCATATTGCGCAGTTGCGGCGAGGCGCCGGCCAGGATTGCTGTCGAGAGCAGCGGATAGCGCTCGCGTACGAGCGGGTGGTAAGCGGTGTCCGCGTTGCGGGCCAGCGCGCCGAGCATCAGGCCGCCGTCTGTTTCATCCACCTGGTCCAGGCCAAGGTGATTGATATCGACCACGCGTGACGGCTTCATCACGCTTTCCTTCATCAGGTCGAGCAGATTGGTGCCGCCGGCAATCGGGCGGGTGTCAGGGTCGAGCAGGGCGGCCAGCGCCGTGTCGATGTCCGTGGCTTGGGTAAAGGCGAACGGATTCATGACAGCACCGCCCCGGTCGTGAAGCCTTCAGTCGTCTTCTTGGTGTCGCGCAGGTCCAGCATCTTGACGACGGCGTCGGCGATCTGCGGGTAAGCGCCGCAGCGGCACAGGTTGCCGCTCATGAGTTCACGCACGTCGTCACGCGTGGTGGCCTGGCCTTCGTTCAGCAGGCCCACGGCCGAACACAGCTGGCCCGGCGTACAGTAGCCGCACTGGAAGGCGTCGCAATCGATGAATGCCTGCTGCAGCGGATGCAGGTCGTCGCCAGTGGCCAGGCCCTCGACGGTGGTGATGTCGCGGCCGTCCTGCATGACGGCCAGCGTCAGGCACGAGTTGATGCGTTTGCCGTCCACCAGCACGGTGCAGGCGCCGCACTGGCCCTGGTCGCAGCCTTTCTTGGTGCCGGTCATGCCGGCGCGCTCGCGCAGCAGGTCGAGCAGCGTTACCCAGGGTTCGACGTTGAATTCGCGGTCCTGGCCGTTGATGCGCAGACGCACCGGATGCTGTTGCTGATGTTCCATGTTCTTCCCCTCTGTGAGAAGGTACGAACATAACGTCCTGTTACGTCTGCGACGGTTAGGTGACGCACCTACCTTAAGTATAAGTCAATGTTGTCGAAGGTGTCATTACGGCCCGCGGAACACGACGGTCTTGTTGCCGTCCACGAACACGCGGCGCTCGATATGGAACTTGACGGCCGTGGCCAGCGCCAGGCATTCGTTGTCGCGCCCCACGCGGGTGAGCTGGTCAACCCGGTAGTTGTGGTCCACGCGCGTGAGCACCTGTTCGATGATCGGGCCTTCGTCGAGGTCGGGCGTGGCGTAGTGGGCGGTCGCGCCGATCAGCTTGACGCCCCGGTCGAACGCCTGCTGGTATGGCTTGGCGCCCTTGAAGCCGGGCAGGAACGAGTGGTGGATATTGATGCACTTGCCGGCCAGGCGGCGCGCCAGGCCATCGGAAAGGATCTGCATATAGCGCGCCAGGATCACGAGTTCGGAGTCGGTTTCATCGACGATCTCCAGCAGGCGGACTTCTTGCTGCGCTTTATTGTCCCTGGTCACCGGCAGGAAGATGAAGCGGATGCCTTCGCGCTCGACCATCGGGCGCAGGTCGAGGTGGTTCGACACCACCGCCGTGATCGACAAATTGAGTTCGCCCGTGCGGCGCCGGTACAGCAGGTCGTCCAGGCAGTGATCGGTCTTCGAGACCATGATCACGGTGCGCACCGGATCGAGCGGATCGAAGATTTTCCAGCCCATGTCCAGACGCGTGGCGACCGTGCTCTCGAACTCTGCGCGGATGGCGTCGATGGACGGCGATTTATCCTGCTGGCGGAACACGGCGCGCATGAAGAAGCGGGCGGTCGAGTCGTCGTCGAACTGTTCGAGCGCGCAGATATAGCAGTCGCGCTCGGCCAGGAAGGTCGCGACGGCGGCGACGATGCCGATGCCGGCCGGGCAACTGGCATGCAGAATGTATTCGGGGCGGGTTGGCGGCGTGGCTTCGCTGGTGCTGCGCATGCTGGTTCCTGTCGGTGATGAGGCGATGTTGTCAAGACAGCTAGAATGCGCGATGCCACGACGGGCGTCAAGCGCATGCTAGGATGCGCGTTTTTTTGTCCTCCACGGTCATGTCTACATCCACATCCACATCCATGCGCCCGATGCTGCCCGCCGATCTCGACGCCGTGCTGCGCATCCAGGCCGCGTGTTACCCGGCGCCGATGCAGGAGCCGGCAGCCGTCGTCGCCTCCCGGATCGCGGCGGCGCGCGGCACCTGCCTGGTCGGCAGTCATGAGGGCATCGTGCGTGGCTACCTGTTTGCCTATCCGTCGCGCCTGGGGCTGGTAACGGACCTGAACGCCCCGTTCACGCTGGCGCACCAGCCGGACACGCTGTATCTGCACGACCTGGCGATCGAACCGTGCGCACTGGGGCGCGGCCTGGCGCGCGCGCTGGTCGACGACGCCTTATGTCTGGCGCGCACGCTGGGGCTGGCGCATGCGGCCCTGGTGTCGGTGCAGGACAGCGCGCGCTTCTGGCAGGCACTGGGCTGGCGCGCGGCACCGACCCGCGACGCCGGCCTGGACACCTATCCGCACGGCGCGCTGTACATGGTGCGCACGCCCGCCTAGCGTTATTGCACCCGGCGCACCTTGGCCGAGCTGTTGCCGCCATCGATCTTCAGGAATAGCGTACCGAATACGTTGCGCTCGATGGTCACCGGCGCATCCTTGGTGCGCGGCAGCACGGCGTCGCTGCCATCGATGATGCGCCAGACCTGGCCATTGGCCAGCCGGATCTGCGAGCCGGGGCCCCAGCCGTCGAACTCGCCCACGACCGTGCTGCGGATCGATGCCGGTTGTGCTTCGCGCTCCTTGACCGCTTCCATGCCGAAATTCTGCTCCGGCGTAAGCACGGGGGCAGCAGCAGCGACCGGCGCGGCGACGCCCACGGGAATCGCGTCGTAGCAGGCCACGCGTGTGGCGGTGTCAGGCAGGGCGCGGCATTTGAGCAGCGCGGCATCGTCGGCGAGTGCAGTGCCGCTGGCAATCAACAGTGCAACAACGGGGGCAAGATGGGGCAGGGCTTTCATCGGAGTCTTTCGGGTAAGTGGAATCGCGCCCCGGCCTCGGGGCGCCCACGATTATAGGGGATGTGCCGGGCAGGAGGGCCGGCGTGCAGAGCGTTCAGCATCACGCCGCTGGTCGTTGTAAATGTGACATGCTTTGTCGGAGAATTTGACACGCCAGCAGCAGAGAATACGCGTCCGCCATAAATGTTGTTTAGAATCAATGGGATGCTAGAACGAGATTCACAGGCGCGATTCTTGCTGAGGTACCGTAGGAACTTTCCGAGGAGATCACTGATGACGCGCATTGCCCCCATCGTCGCACTTCTTGCCGCCACGTTGGCGCTACCGGCCCAGGCCGCGGTCACGTACAGCTGGCAGCAAATGAGCGCGTCCAGCTCGATGCCGACCGGCCTGAACCTGGAGCTGGCATTCTCCGAGGAAGCTGTCGCCGCCGGCACGTTGTACCTGAATATCCGCAACGAATGCGACATTGGTCCGCCCTGCATCGATCCACAATCGAGTCTGCTGTCCCTGCGTTACTGGTTCGACCACCCGACGATCAGCGGGCAGCACAACCTGATCGACTATGGCTACCGCACCCCGCCGCGCAATTATTACGACCGGATCGTCATGGACCTGACGTTCCTGCCAGGGGGCCTGCTTGGCGGCAGCATCTTCGCCTCGGACGGCAATTCGGATTTCCGGATGGCGAGCCAGGGAGACCTGTTCAGCGTGGTCTCCGCCAACAGCGATGAGCCGTTCGGCTGCGGTCTGCAATACCCCGACTGCAGTGGCGCCAGCGGCATGCTGATGGCTTCGGCGCAGGAAGCGACCGAGGTGCCGGAGCCGGCCACCGGCGCCATCGTCGGGCTTGGTCTGGTCGCGGCCTGGTGCGCCCGCCGGCGCCGTCAGGCACGCAGCAACGCCTGACGTAGCGGCCTCCAGGTCAGTTGGCCGGCGCCAGCAAGGCCGCAGTGTCGGTGGCGCCCATCTTTAGCGCCGCATCGTAGGCGGTCACGCCGCCCGCATCGCGCGCTGCCGGGTCGGCGCCGCGCGCCATCAGCAGCTGGGCGATGGCGACCCGGTTGAACATTGCGGCGAACATCAGCGCGGTCCGGCCCGACGGCCCGGTAACGTCCGGCTGGGCGCCTTGGTCGAGCAACAGCGTCGTGATGGGCAAGTCGCCCTTGAACGCAGCGCCGTGCAACGGCATTTGCCCCGCATCGTTGATCAGGTGCGGATCGGCGCCATGCTCGAGCAGGACCCGCGTGGCGTCCAGGTGGCCGTGGTAGCTGGCCAGCATCAGCAGGCTGTCGCCTTTTTCGTTGCGCAGGTTCGGTGGCAGGCCGCGCGACAGGAAGGCGGCGAGATGGTCGGCGTCGCCAGAGCGCGCATACTGGAACATATTGCGCGCCATGTTCAGCGCAGCCTCGTCCAGCTCGGCTTTTGTAGGCGTTGCCTCGTGGTCGTTCGTGTGCATTGCGTGCTCCGGATCGAAATAAAGGTTAATTAAAACATATCTCAATCCGGCGCGTGGCCTACACGCTCTGGCGTGCGCCCGCTCGCCCGGCCGCTTCATGGAGCCAGACTGGCAACGCCAGCGCGGGCAGCAGCATGCCGACCAGCAGCGCCGCGTGCCAGCCGAGGGCGGCGTACACCCAGCCGCCCAGCGAAAAAGCCAGTTGGCCGGGGTAGTCGAGGCCGACCCCGACCTGTGCCTGGCGCAGGATGAGCGCCACGTCACGCCACTGCTCAGAAGTCGACGTTCATCGACAGCCACAGGCGGCGTGCGTCGAGCGTGTTGACGTACACGTTGCTGTAGGTTGGCGCGGCTGCCGGCGCCGTGCGATACGGCCGGTATTCGACGAAGTCCTTGTCCAGCAGATTGTAGATCGCGGCATTGAGCGTGATGGCCGGCGTGACCTGGTAGCTGGTGCCAAGGTGCAGCATCGTGTAGCCCTTGAAGTCGCCCAGCGCCGCGCTGGCCGCGCGGGTGGCGGCCGACGTCCCCGGATCACGGAAACGCTCGCTGCGGTGCTCGGCGCGCAACCACGCATTCCAGCCGGCCGACACGTCCCACGTCAGGCGCGCATTGAACGCGTGCTTTGGCGTGTCGGACAGCGGTTTGCCGGCATTGCTGCCGCTTTCCTGTTCGCTGTCGGTATACGTGTAGTTGGCGCTGGCGGCCCAGCCGGCGGCGAGCGGGAAGCGCGTGGCCAATTCCACGCCGCGCGTGACCGCTTCGTCGACGTTGATCGACTGGCCGAAGGCATCGACGTTCGGCCAGTTGCCGAAGCTGACGCAGCCCGGCCGGTTCGGCGCCGGGCGATAGGTGCAGTTGATGAGGCCAGTACCGCTGGTGATCTTGTCCTTGAAATCGTTGTTGAAGACCGTGGCGTTCGCGGTCCAGCCGGCGCCGTTGTCGAAATAGGCGCCCAGTTCGGACGTGACGCTGGTTTCGGGCTGCAGGTTCGGGCTGCCCACGAGCGGAATCGTGCCTTGGCCGCCGAAGCCGTTGATGCCGGGGGTGAGCTGCTCGACGCGCGGCGTCTTGTAGCCCTTGCTCACGCCGCCCTTGAAGGTCCAGCGCGGCGAGGCGCTCCAGACCAGGTAGCCGCGCGGGCTCGTCTGGCCGCCGAAGATGCTGTGGTCGTCGTAGCGCGCACCGATCGTCAGCGACAGACTGTTGTGCAGACGCCATTCGTCTTCCACGAACAGCGCTTTCTGGGTAAAGGCGAACGCTTCCGGAGCGACGCCGTCGATCATCTCGGCATCCCAATGCTGGGCGCCGATGGTGGTCAGGTGCGCGCCCCACGGCACCAGGAGCTTGGTGTCGAACACCTTGCTCTCGACTTCCAGCGTGCGGGCGGTGCCGGGTACCGCGCCCGGCGTACCCGGCGGAATCGTGCGGCCGATGGTTTCCGTGTTGTTCACCATATAGCTGCTGTCCCAGGTGCCGAACGGCAGGCGCGCCTTGTACGACAGGGTCGTTTGATCGCGGTTATATTTCTGTTCCGGCCCGTAGCCACCCGGGCCCAGCGTGCCAAGCTGGCCGCGCGTGTTGTCATAGGTCTGGCGCGTCTTGTCGACGTCGAGCACCAATTCGTGGTTGCGGTGCGGGGTGAACGCCAGGCGCGCACCAAGGTTGTCGATCTGCTGCTTGACCGGGTTGGCGTTCTGGACCAGCGACTGGCCCGGGTTGATCCCGTCGTACGTAATGCTGGCCTCGTCGCGGCGCAGCGTGCTGCCGCGCACCGACAGGCCCAGCACATCGGCCGCAAGCGGGCCGCTCAGGTAGAATTTGGCACCCTTGACGTCGCCGAACTGCGCATCTTCCTGCAGCGTGTAGTCGGCCGCCACCGTGCCGGCCCAGCGCTTGCCGACCTTGCGCGTGATGATGTTGATCACGCCGCCCATGGCGTCCGAGCCGTACAGCGTCGACATCGGACCGCGGATGATCTCGATGCGCTCGATGGCGCCCACCGGTGGCATGAAGCTGGTCGAGGTGCCGCCAAAGCCGTTCGGCGTGACGTTGCCGGCCGCGTTCTGGCGGCGGCCGTCGATCAGGATCAGCGTGTAGTCGCTCGGCATGCCGCGGATGCTGATGTTCATGCCACCGGTCTTGTCGCCGGCCGCGCCGACGTCGATGCCTTCCACGCTCTCGAGCGCCTGCGTCAGGTTGCCGAAGCGCTCTTTCTGGAGTTGCTCGCGGGTCAGCACCGTGATCGACGCAGGCGCTTCGCGCATCGTCTGCTCAAAGCCCGATGCCGTCACGACCACGGTGGGCATCGTCGCCGGCAAGTCATCCATCATCGCGTCAGCGGCGACACCGGCAAGCGGCATGGCGCTGATGGCCAGGCTCAATATGGTGCGGGCAAACTGCGGGGCAGGCAAACGGTAAGTCATTGTTCAGGCATCCTTGTTATCGTGAAAATAAAGCGCCGCGCACCGATGCAAAAGCGGCAAAGATCGCGGAGTGCCGCCATTCTAATGACAAATGCGAATCATTCCCATTCATATTTCATCATGGGCGTGTCGGATGCTGGTCATGGACCGTCGCGCAGCGCATGCCCGCGGGGTTTCCCGCTATGATGTCAAGGGTGCCCACCAAGCGCGCCTGCGCCTTTCGATCAACCCAGCCACTGGAACATCATGATGAAGTACCTGACCCTGACCCTGGCGGCGACCTTCGCCGTCGCTGCGATCCCTGCCGCCCACGCGAACCCCGACCTGGCCAAGGCCAAGGCCTGCATGGCTTGCCATGCCATCGGCGCCAAGCTGGTTGGTCCGTCCTACAAGGATGTCGCAGCCAAGTACGCAAAGGATGCCGGCGCCGAAGCGCGCCTGGTCCAGAAGATCCAGAAAGGCAGCAGCGGCACCTGGGGCCCGATCCCGATGCCGGCCAATCCACAGGTCACCGAAGCCGACGCCAAGGTCCTGGCGAAATGGATCCTGGCGCAGAAATGACGCCTCGGCGGCCCCGTCCCGGGCCGCTAGCATCGTGCCTGGCGCGTTCTTTGCATATAAGCAAGGAACTCAATGCCAGGAGCGGCCGATGTTCTTGCACAACGATGTCATCGAATACCTCGATCCCCCGGGCCATCTGGTGCGGATTCTCTGGATCGACGCGGGGCATTGCCTTGCCTATACCTTTGCGCTGCGCTGCGCCAACGCCACGCCACGCAGCACACCCTTGCACGTACTGGTAGCGGACGTGTCGACGCGGCGTGCGCGATTGCTGCTCACCGACCCGTGTCGCGCGCCGCGCGCCGATGCGCCGTCCGGCAAGCACCTGCAGCTGCAGATGAAGGCGTGGGCGGCCGTGAGCGCGCTGCACCGCGACGTGCCGCAGGTCTACCTTCCCCGTTCACGCGCGGCCTTGCTCAGCACCTACGCCAGCGCCCACGGGATCTCTGTCGCCACGCTCATGCGCTACCTGCGCCGCTACTGGGAGCGGGGCCAGACGATCGACGCGCTGCTGCCCGATTACGCCAACTCTGGTGCACGCGGCAAGACGCGGATAGCCAGCGCCGGCGTCAAGCGCGGCCGCCCGCGCAACGCCGCGACGAGCGGCGCCAGTGCAGGGACGAATACCGACCCCGCGCTGCGGGCGCTGTTCGTGGCCGCCGCCGCGCACTTTGCCGCCACCCATCCCCGCTTTTCGCGGCCGGGCGCATACCGCCAGATGCTGCACGACCACTTCGCCGACTGCGCGCCCGGCGCCGTTCCCAGCTACGGCCAGTTCAACTACTGGCTGGCACGCGACGGTGTTGACCACACCCATTGAGTGCGTATTTACGCCACAACAGTGCAGTGTCGAATCGGCATGCTCCCGCCGCGTGCGCAGCACTGCCTGCACAGCTGAGCGCGATGCCGGGCAGGTCGCGACGAATAAAGTATGGACCGATCGAGCGGTGCGGATCCGGCGTGCTCGCCTCACGTTTGTCAATACGAATGAGCTTCAGCCAGAACAGAATGTTATTTGCATATCGCAACTTACGCCCGGCTTACATTTGGAAATATCGACGCTGTACTTTATTTTAATAAGTAACGTCTTGACGATTTCGCCATCCACTTGGCACAGGTATTGCTGATAGGCCACTAGTTGCAAGGTCTTTCAGTAACGCCAAGTGGAGGTAGGAATGAAACGTTTAACACCGTCGTTGACCCGACGAGAGTTTTTGTACCGCGCCGCTGCCGTCGGCGGTTCTGCGCTGCTGATGCGTTCAATGAACGCCTGGGGCATGGGCATCGCATCGAGGACCACGACACCGCCCGTGCTCACCGGCAGCGGCAAGGGTAAGAAAGTCGTCGTGCTGGGCGCCGGCCTGGCCGGCATGACGGCGGCCTACGAACTGGGCAAGCTGGGCTACGAAGTCCAGGTGCTCGAGGCACGCCCGTACGCGGGCGGGCGCTGCCAGACGGCGCGCAAGGGTTTCAAACTGCATGAACTGGGCGGCGAGGCGCAGCAGTGCCGTTTCGATGCAGGCCAGTACATCAACCATGGCCCGTGGCGCATTCCGCTGGATCACCAGTCCACGCTCTATTACGCGCGCCAGTTCAAGGTGCCGCTCGAAGTGATGGTCAACGAGAATGACCATGCCTACGTGTACCTCGAGGACGGCGGGCCATTGTCGACGCAGCGCCTGCGTGGCGCCCAGATCAAGGCCGACATGCGCGGCCACGTTGCCGAGCTGCTGGCCAAGTCGGTCACGGGCCACCATCTCGACACGCAACTGACCGCCGACGACCAGCGCCTGCTGCTCGATTACCTCAAGCACGAAGGCGCGCTGGAGGGCGGCGACCTGGCCTACAAGGGCCGCAGCGGGCGCGGTTTTGCCACCAACCCCGGCGCGGGACTGGTGCCGGGCGCGGGCACGCCATCCGATCCGCTGGCGTTTCGCGACCTGCTGGCCGCGCGCGTCGGCAAGGTCTACAGCGCGGTGCAGGAATTCCCGATGCACGCCACGATGTTCCAGCCGGTCGGCGGCATGGATGCGCTGCCACGCGCATTCGCCCGGCGGCTGGGCGGCGCCATTCGCTACCACGCGGAAGTCCAGCGCATCCGCCAGGACGCCGACAAGGTCACGATCGACGTACGCGACACGGTTAGCGGCGCACTCTCGCGCGTCACGGCCGATTATTGCCTGTGCACGGTGCCACTGTCGGTGCTGCGCATGGTCGACACCGATTTCTCCGACGGTTTCAAGGCCGCCATCAAGGCCGTCCCCTACGCGCCGGTCGGCAAGATCGGCCTGCAGATGGGGCGCCGCTTCTGGGAAGAAGACGACCACATCTACGGTGGCCACGTACTGACCGACCTGAAAGGCATCAACACGATCTCGCTGCCGTCCGGCGGCTGGCAGCAGAAAAAAGGTGTCGTGCTGGGCTACTACCAATACGCCCTGGACGCCATCGAAGTCAGCGGGATGACCCCGGCCGAGCGGACCGAGTTCGCGCTCGCGGCCGGTGAAAAGATCTTCCCGGCCTACCGGTCGAGCTACGAGAGCAGCTTTTCGGTTGCCTGGCACCGCGTGCAGTACAGCCTGGGCGGCTGGGCCGAATGGACCGACGCCGCGCGCAAGAGCGCCTACCCGGTCTTGCTCGATGGTGAGCGCCGGGTGCTGCTCGCCGGGGAACACCTGAGCTACCTGACTGGCTGGCAAGCCGGCGCCATCGAATCGGCATGGCAGCAGGTCGAGGCGCTGCACCGGAGGGCCAGCGCATGAAATCCTTGATGCTAGCGGTGGCATGCGCCTGCCTTTGGGGCAGTGCAGCCCAAGCCCAAACCCCACCCCCCACGCCGGCAGACGGCAAGACCCTGTTCGCCAAGAACTGCGCGGCCTGCCACCTGGCCAATGGCCGCGGCATTCCCGGTGCCTTCCCGGCGCTGGTCGCCAGCCCGGTCGCGATCGGGCCGGCCGACGAGGCGGCCGAGGTGCTGCTCAAGGGCCGCGGCGGCATGCCCGATTTCAGCGCCAGTCTGAATGACGCCGATATCGCCGCCGTCCTGACCTATGCGCGCAGCAGCTGGGGCAACCGGGCGCCGCCAATCGCGGGCGCCGAGATCGCCATGCGGCGCGCGGCCTTGCAGGTCGCGCCGGCCGGCGACAGCCGCTTCGGCAACAAGCACTGATGCTCTTTTTCCTTCCCATGCCCATGAAAGCCATCCAATGACATTTTCCGCTCTCCGCTTTACCTCGTGCCTGGCCGCTGCGCTGCTGCTGGCCCCCGCCATCGTTAGCGCCGCAGCCACGGACATCGTGCGCCACAAGATCCCGAACTCGGATTTCCCCATTGCCCTGGCCGTGTCGGTGCCGCCCGGCGCGACCATCCACTTCATCAGCGGCCAGGTGCCGCCCATTGTCGACAAGGCGGCCGGCCCCGACACCATCGCGGCCTTTGGCGACACCCGGACGCAGACCGTCGGCGTGCTGCAGAAGATCAAGGAGATCCTCGCCGGCATGGGCCTTGGCATGGGTGACGTCGTCAAGATGCAGGTGTTCCTGGTGGGTGATCCGGCGCACAAAGGCCGCGCCGACGTGACCGGCTTCATGGCCGGCTATACCCAGTTCTTCGGCGGCGCGCAGCCCAACCTGCCGGCGCGCGCAGTGATGCAGGTCGCGGGCCTGAGCAATCCTGGCTGGCTCGTCGAAATCGAAGTCGTGGCCGCAAAAAAATAAGTGGCGCGGCGCCAGCCCGGCCGCGCCAACCAGACCAATAACAGACTACGCCAACCAGGGAATCACCATGTACAAGACCATCATTCATACCAGTGTTGCAGCCGCCATGCTGTCGTGGGGCGTGGCTGCCCACGCCGCCGACAAGGCACTTGATCCAGCCATCGAGACGGCGGCCGCCGCCGTGGCGCCGGACGCGCCTGCAGTGGCCAGCGCCGGGGTCGTGATCGTCACCGGCACGCGCGCCGCCGGCCTGACGGTCGCCGACAGTGCCTCGCCGATCCAGGTGCTCGACGCATCGTCGCTGGCCCGCACCGGCCAGCCCGACCTGATTCAGGCGCTGGCCCAGAACCTGCCGTCGCTCAACGCCCAGGCCTTCGGCAGCGATATGGCGGCCATGACGTTGTCGGCGCGCCTGCGCGGGCTGTCCCCGAACAACACGCTGGTGCT
Organism: Massilia sp. MP_M2; assembly: GCF_039123635.1. Classification (NCBI taxonomy): domain Bacteria; kingdom Pseudomonadati; phylum Pseudomonadota; class Betaproteobacteria; order Burkholderiales; family Oxalobacteraceae; genus Massilia; species Massilia sp. MP_M2. Next base: position 135,531 of record NZ_JBCHJF010000006.1, on the reverse strand, counting down.
GGTCAACGGCAAGCGCCGTCACGGCACTGCCAACCTGGCCGTGCTGGCCGGTGCGTTCCAGGGCGGCGCCGCCGCCGATCTGAACTTCATCCCGGTGGCGGCCATCGAGCGCGTGGAAGTGCTGCAGGATGGCGCGGCGGCGCAGTACGGCACCGACGCGATCGCCGGCGTCATCAACATCATCCTCAAATCCAATTACCGTGGCGGCAGCGCGAATGTGAATGGCGGCGGCTACATGGATGGCGGCGGGCACACCGGCGACGGCATGGCCAATCTCGGCCTCACGCCGTTCACCGATGCCTACCTGTCGCTGACGGCAGAGACGAAGTACCACGGCTTCTCGCAGCGCGGCGGCATCGATCCGCGCGTCGTCGATCCGGCCACGATGGCGGCGATGCCGTCGCTGGTGAATGCGCCGGGCTACCCATACCTGAACAAGATCCAGGGCGACGCCCAGTACCGCCAGCACATCTTTGCTGCCAATTTCGGCGTCGACCTGGGCGGCGACACCGAGTTGTACAGCTTTGCCACCTACGGCAAGAAGGAGGCGCGCGCCTTCGAGAACTACCGCATGCCCAACCGCCTGCCCACCATTTACCCGCTGGGTTTTAGCCCGCAGGAGACGTTCGACGAAGAAGACTATGCGTTCACGTTCGGCATCAAGGGCAAGGTGTTCGGCAACTGGAACTGGGACTTGTCGAGCACCTACGGCAAGGACGTGGCCAAGCTGGGCGTGGCCAACTCGGCCAACATCTCGCTGTTTGCAGACACCGGCGCGACGCCGCTTGACTTCGCCGTCGGGCAATTCCAGGCCAGCCAGTGGACCAACAACCTCGACCTGCGCCGCGAGTTCGACGTCGCCATGGCCACGCCGCTCACGCTGGCGCTGGGCCTCGAACACCGCCGCGATACCTACGCGATCGTCGCGGGCGACGCCGCGTCGCGCTACAAGGAAGGCGCGCAATCGTTCCCGGGCTTCTCGCTGACCGACGCCGGAAAACACAGCCGCAACAACAAGGCGGTCTACGCGAATATCGCCGTACAACCCGTTGCCGGCTGGACCGTCGACATCGCCGGGCGTTTCGAGGATTTCAGCGACTTCGGCAACGCCAAGGTCGGCAAGCTCACGAGCCGCTATGACTTCACGCCGGACGTGGCCGTGCGGGCCACCTACAGCAACGGCTTTCGCGCGCCGACGCTGGCCGAATCGTTCTACTCGGCCACCAATGTGTCGCCGCGCAGCGCCTTCGTGCAGCTGGCCCCGAATTCGCCGGGCGCGCGCCTGGTGGGCATCGATGGACTCAAGCCGGAAGCGTCCACCAATATCAGCGCGGGCCTGGTGCTCAATCCCGCTGCCGGCGTGGCCGTCACGCTCGACGCCTACCAGATCACGATCCGCGACCGCATCGTCGGCAGTGGCTCGCTGTACGGTTCGGGCGGCGCCATCAATTCGCCGGCCGTCACGGCCGCGATCCTTGCCAACGGCAATGTGCTCGATCCGACCGTCGTACAAACCGGCATCAACATCTTCACCAATGCGGTCAATACCCGGAGCCGCGGCGCCGAAGTGGTGGCGACCCTGAGCAGCAACTACGGCGCGTACGGGCGCGTGGACTGGTCGGCGGCGGCCAACTACAACAAGGTTGAGGTCATCAAGATCAACCAGGCGCCGACGCAGCTGGGCGCACAGACGCTGCTCGACGCCACCGCGATCTCGCACCTGGAAACGGCCTCGCCCAAGGTGCGCGTGAACCTGGGCGGCTTGTGGCGCATCGGCGACTGGACCGTGAACCTGCGCGAGAACTACTTCGGCAAATCGTCCGAACAGTTCTCGACCGACGGCGCGGTGTATCGCGAAAACCGGATCAAGGCGAGCCTGTTGACCGATCTGGAAGTGAGCTACCAGATCAGCAAGGCGTGGAGCGTGTCGCTGGGCGCGAACAACCTGTTCAACGAGTACCCGGACAAGGTCAATTCGTTGACCCTGGCCGAGCAGCGCGCCAATCTGGACAACGGCGCGGTGACGATCTATCCGGGCTTCTCGCCGTACGGCATCAACGGCGGTTACTACTACGCGCGCGCGGCCGTGAAGTTCTGATTGCGCGTGTCAGACGTCGAGCGGGTGGCCGTGGCGGGCCAGCCGCTCGAGGACGACATCGCGGTCGATGTAGTTGCTGCTCTTGGTCAGCAATGCCCGCTTGAGAAACGGAAAGCCCGCATCGAGCAGTTCCATCGGCTTGACCAGCGTCGGGTTGTGGACCTGGTTGGCGTCGCTGTACCATAGCGCGCCGACCGTCATCGAGCGGGCTGCCACGCGCGCCAGGCGGGTCTCCTGCAGCGCGATCACGTCCTGCGGCGCGCTCAGGGCGCCGAACGGAAAGAACACCGACGCCAGGCGCGCCATGCGTGCCGGGGTGACGCCGCGAAGGCAAAAGGCATACGACTGCACATGGTTGGTCAGTTCGCTTGAGGCCGTGAAGCCGGTCAGGTCCCAGCGGCTGTCCTCCAGCACGGGGCGAAGGGGCGTAAATGGCCCGAACACCGAATCGTTCATCACGATGACGTCGGCACCCGGCGAATGGCGACTGAGATGGCGCAGCGCCAGCGTGTACGCCGAAAAATCATAGCCCGGCGTCGCTTTCCATAACAGCGCGTCACACAGGTCCGGCAAGTCGGCCGGCATGCGGCCCCGGTCCGCGCAGCTGCACACCACGAGGATTGGCAAACCTTCTTCGCGCAGGCGTGCCAGCGTGAAGCGGTGCGCCGGATGCAGGCTGCCATCCGGCGCAAACAAGAAGTACACGATCCATGCCGGCATCGCGCCCGCTGGCACCACCACGCGCGATGCCGGGCGTCGGTGCACGGCGCGCACGAGGCGCTCGACCATCTGGCGCCGCTCCCAGCGCATGACGGGCGACGGCGTGAAGTCCCAGTCTCTGGTGACCCCATCGAGGCTGAGCGCGTCGTGCGCGTGGGACGTTGTGGCGTATGTGTTGTGCATCATTGTAAATATGCTACCTGAGCACGGCGCGACGGGCGCGCACGTTTCAATCGTGCTCGCCCTGGCGCCTTAGCTCTATCATCGAAAATATCGATGATAGAAGCGCAGATAACTCGTTTTTCATCGTGGGAGATGGGCTGCATAATGGCACCATCGCATCGAGAGCAGGGCAAGAGTCTGAAGGTGGCGATAACCCGCCAAGATTCGAGCAGCTCGATGATCCCATCACGAAAGGAGCACATGATGTTGAACGTCCGTAAAAGCAATGAACGCGGTGGCGCCAGTTTTGGCTGGCTGAACTCGCAGCACTCGTTTTCGTTTGGCCATTACCACGATCCGAAACACATGGGGTTCGGCCCGCTGCGCGTCATCAACGATGACCATGTCGAGGCCGGCCGTGGGTTCGATTCGCACGGTCACCGCAATATGGAAATCATTTCGTATGTGCTCGAAGGTGCCCTGGCGCACAAGGACAGCATGGGCAACGGCTCGGTGCTGCGCTACGGCGACGTGCAGGTCATGAGCGCCGGGACCGGCGTCGTGCACAGCGAATTCAACGGCTCGGAGACCGAAGGCGTGCACTTTCTGCAGATCTGGATCGAGCCGAACGAGATCGGCGCCGCACCGCGCTACGAAGAAAAGCACTTCGACGCGGCGTCGAAGACCGGCAAACTGCGCGTGGTGGCCTCCAACGATGGCCGCGATGGCTCGGTGTCGATCCGCCAGGATGCGTCGATCCATGCCGGTATCTTCAACGGCGCCGATGCGGCCACGCATGCGCTGGCCGATGGCCGCCAGGCGTATGTCCACGTGATTCACGGCCAGATCACCGTCAACGGCGTGGCGCTGGGCGGTGGCGATGCGCTCAAGGTCAGCGGCGAGGCGGCCGTCACGCTGGGGCAGGGCGAGGCGGCCGAAGTATTGGTGTTCGATCTGCCGCAGTAACACTGTCAGGCAGCATGGCAGCAACGCCGCCCCCAGCCGGGGGCGGCGCGCCGTCTACAGGGGCGTACACGGATCGACGGCCATGCGCGCGAATGGTGAACCCGTGCGCATGCGCTCGATCCACCAGGTCAGCGCCGCGCCATCCTCGGTGCTGCGCCAGGCCAGATAAAAAGTTTCGTCGGGCTTGGGTTCGACCACCTGTTTCTCGATGAGCGCGCCGCGCGCGATGGCCGGCCTGGCCCAGGCCTCGGGCAGGAAGCCGAAACCCAGTCCCTGCAGCTGGAATTCGTACTTGGTGCGCATGTCGGGCACGGCCAGCGTGGCTTGCCCGAACAGGATGCCGACGGTGCGCGCGCCCAGCACGCGCGCCGAGTCCGACACCGTGATCGCCCGGTAGGGCAGCAGATCGGTTTTGTCGAGCGGATGGGCGATGGCGGCCAGCGGATGGTGCGGCGCAACGGCGAACACGAAGCTGCTCGAGCCGATCGGTTCGGCCGTGTAGCCGCCGCCCGACGGGCCGTCGCCGGCGGCGCCCACGAGCAGGTCGACGCGGCGATCGAGCAGGGCGTCCCAGGTGCCGCCCAGCGACTCGCGCACGATGCGCAGGCGGGTGTGGTCGGCCACGTCGTAGAACGCTTCGATGTCGCGCTGCAGGCCGCCGGCGGCCAGCACCGAATCCATGCCGATGGCGAAGTCGGTTTCCCAGCCCGAGGCCACGCGCCGCACGCGCGACTCGAGGTCGCCCGCGGCGCGCAGCAGGTAGCGGCCTTCCTTGAGCAGCGCCTGCCCGGCGGGCGTGAGCGTGACCTTCGGCCCGAAGCGGTCGAACAGACGCACGCCCAGGTCCTCCTCGAGTTTGGATACCGTATATGAAATGGTGGACGGCACGCGAAACAATTCCTTGGCCGCGCCGGCGAACGAGCCGCGGCGGGCGATGGTGTCGATGATCTGCAGGGCGTCGAGGCTGAGTTTGAGCAAGTAGGCTTTCTGGGGTCGGTGTCCAGCCATGGTAGCGGCAAGCGCCGTTACCACCAAGCCCCGGGGCCAAAACGGGGCCTGTCAACGACAGTGCCGTCCTGCATGGGCAGCAGAACAGATGTCTTGTTTTGAAAATTGGTATCGTGGAGGCTGACCAATGATATGGAGTACGTCCCGTGTTCGAATTCATCACCGAGTTCATGCAGAAAACCGGTTATCTGGGGGTGTTCGCCCTGATGGCGCTGGAAAACATTTTCCCCCCGATTCCTTCCGAATTGATCATGCCGTTTGCCGGTTTCGTTGCCGCGCGCGGCGACCTGAACGTGATTGGCGTGCTGCTGGCCGGCACCGCCGGCTCGGTGGCCGGCGCGCTGCCGTGGTATTACGCGGGCCGGGTCTATGGCAAGGAACGGCTGGAAGCGTTTGCCGACAAGCACGCGCGCTGGATGACGGTAACGCATGGCGACATCGAGCATGCGATGGCCGCGTTTGAAAAGCATGGCAAGAAGGTGGTCCTGCTGGGGCGCCTGATTCCGGCGATCCGCACGCTGATCTCGGTACCGGCCGGCCTGGCGAACATGTCGATGGTGCAGTTCCTGCTGTTCTCGACGATCGGTTCGCTGATCTGGACCGGCATTCTGACCGGCGCCGGTTACGCGCTCGAAAGCCAGTACGAGCGCGTTGCGCAGTATGTCGACCCGGTCTCCAAGGCCGTCCTGATCGGCCTGCTTGGCTGGTACCTGTATCGCGTCGTGACCTTCAAGGCGGGCAACCGGGCTTGACGGCCGCTGCGATGTCGAGCCGTCAGGCGCTGACGCGCCACCACACCTGGTCGCGCCCGGCCTGCTTGGCGTGATACAGCTGCGCGTCGGCCGCTTCGAACAGTTCAAACTGTTGTTCGCTGCTGGCAGGGTCGAGCGTTGCGCCGCCGATGCTGACGGTCAGCACCGGCGCGACATTCGACGATTCATGCGGGATCGCCAGACCCGCGATGGCTGCGCGCAGCGCTTCGGCCAGCGCATGGGCGCACTGCGCATCGGTCTCGGGCATCAACAGCAGCAGTTCTTCGCCGCCGTAGCGCGCCGCCAGTTCACCGGGTCGGTGCATGGCCGCGCCGGCGGCGCGCGCCACCGAGCGCAGGGCGCGATCGCCGGCCGGATGGCCATAGCGGTCGTTGAACTGCTTGAAGGCGTCGATGTCGAGCAGGGCCAGCGACAGCGGCTGCCCGCTCTGGCGGGCGCGCTGCCATTCCAGGTCATACACTTCGTCGAAGCGGCGCCGGTTGGCCAGCTCAGTCAGGCCGTCGATATTGGCGAGGCGCTCGAGCATGCGGCGCTGGCGCACGACCTGCAGGTGCAGCGCCACGCGCGCCATCACGACGGTCTGGTTGAATGGCTTGACGATATAGTCCGACGCGCCCATCTTGAGGCCATTGGCTTCGTCTTCTGGCCGGTCCAGGCCGGAAATGAAGATGATGGCGATGTGCGCCGTCTGCGGATCCCCGCGCAGCCGGCGCAGCACTTCGTAGCCGTCCATGTCCGGCATCATCACGTCGAGCAGGATCAGGTCGGGCAGGTGGCGCCCGGCGCGCTCCAGTGTCTGGACGCCGTTACGGGCCAGCAGCACCGTGTAATCGGGCTTGAGCAGCTCGCCCAGCACTTCGCGGTTGATGGCGTCGTCGTCGGCGACCAGCACTTTCTGCGACTGATCGATAGTCATTGGCTCCCTTCCAGGCTGAGATCGAGTTGTGCGCCCAGGGCCGCCAGCGGCCCTACCGCCGCAGCATACTCGATCTCGGCCACAGCGCGTCGTACGGCGGCCAGTGCTTGTTCGACGGGATCGGCGTGCGTCCCGGCGCCCAGCAGCAACTCGAGCTGCGCCAGGGCGTCCTCGGCGCGTGCATCGTCGGTGCGCAGGTAGCCGTCCAGGCGCGCGATCACCAGTGGCAACGCTTCCGGATCGCCCGCTGTCGGCAGCGCCAGCGCCGCCATCCGGGCCAGGCCCGACAGCACCGTCTCGGCCGCACCGACCAGGGCAGGGACCTGGATGCCGACGCGCTCGAACTGGCCGGCGCGCAGGTCCTGCTCGAGGCGTGCGGCCGCGCTGCTCAGTTCAAACGCGCCCACGTAGGCGCCGCTCGACTTCAGGTTGTGCGCCAGCGATTGCAGGCGCGTATGGTCGCCTGTCTGCAGCGCTTCGCGCAGGATGCGCGGGGCGCTGGCGTACTCACGGATGAAACTGCTGGCGCGCTTTTCCAGGCGGCTGCGCTGGCCGTCGACATTCTCCAGCGCCGTGCGCCAGTCGATGCCCGGCACTGCAGGCAGCGGCCGGCCGGGTGAGCGCTGCACTGCAGACGGGGCGGGCCCGGTGCCGGGCAGCGCCGTGCGGCCCTCCAGGCGCGCCGGGTCGATCCATTTGAGCAGCGTGCAAAACAGCAGATCCGGGTCGATCGGTTTGGTCACATGGTCGTTCATGCCGGCCAGGTGGCTCAGGGCGCGGTCGCTGGCCAGCGCGTGCGCCGTCATGGCCACGATCGGCAATTCGCGCAGGCGTGGGTCGAGCCGGATGGCGCGCGTCGCCGTCAAACCGTCCATTTCGGGCATCTGGATGTCCATCAGGACCAGGTCATAGTCCCCGGCCAGCGCCATGCGCACCGCTTCGGCCCCATTGAAGGCGACATCGACCTGCATGCGCGCGGCAGCCATGAAGTCGAGGGCGACTTCGCGGTTGTTGTCGTTGTCTTCCGCCAGCAGGATGCGGGCACCGTTCAGGCGCGGCAGGTCCGCCAGCGCCGGCAGGTCGTTGTCGACCGTGTCGATCGTACCCAATTGCGGGTGGAGTACCTGCAGCAGGCTGTGGTACAGGAGCGCCGGGCCGACCGGCTTGTGCAGGAAGGCGTCGATCGGCAGCTCGCCCTGGCCTTGCTCGTGCATCACTGTCTCGCGCGTGCAGGCCGAGATCATCAGGATCGCCGGCGGGGGCGTCGTGTCGCCCTGTGCCTGTGCATCCAGGCGGATGCGGTGGATGGTCTGCATGCCGTCCAGGCCCGGCATCAGGTAATCCATCAGCACGATCTGGTACGGCGTCCCGTCGCGTGCAGAGCGCGCCAGCAGCGCCAGGCATTCGTCGCCCGAAGCGGCCGTATCTGCCTGCACGCCCAGGCCAGCGAGCATTTCGGCCAGCGCCCCGCGCGCGGTGGCACTGTCGTCGACCACCAGCGCGCGCACGTCCAGCAAGAGCGCCTTGCGCTGCGCGCTGTCGGCGGCATACCCTTCGGCGATCCCCAGCTGCACCGTGAAGGTAAAGCTGCTGCCGACGTCTGGCGTGCTGCGCGCCGAGATATCGCCGCCCATCATGTCGACCAGCTGGCGCGAAATCGACAGGCCCAGGCCAGTGCCGCCGTACTTGCGGGTGGTCGAGCTGTCGGCCTGGCTGAACGAGACGAACAGGCGCGCCAGCTGCTCGGGCGTCATGCCGATGCCGGTGTCGCTGACCGTGAAGGCCAGCACGATCTTGCTGTCGTCGGTGCGCTGCGCTTCGACCGCCACCACGATCTCACCGCGCTCGGTGAACTTGACGGCGTTGCTGGTGAGGTTGATCAGGATCTGACCAAGGCGTAGCGGGTCGCCAATGAGGCGTTGCGGCACGCCGGGGCCGACCCGGAAAATCAGCTCGATGCCCTTGGCGTCGGTCTTCACCCCGGTCAGGCTCGACAGGTGACCGAGCATGTCATCAAGGTCGAACGGCACCGCTTCCAGTTGCAGCTTGCCCGCTTCGATGCGGGAAAAGTCGAGGATGTCGTTGATGATCCCCATCAGGTGCTCGCTCGCGCCGAGGATCTTGCTCAGGTAATTGCGTAGCAGCGGCGCTGGCTCGCTCATCAGGGCCAGGCGGCTCATGCCGATGATGGCGTTCATCGGCGTGCGGATTTCGTGGCTCATATTGGCCAGGAATTCCGACTTCATGCGCGTGCTGGCTTCGGCGCGCAGCATCGCCTGTTGCATCGCCACGGTGCGCAGGCCCAGGATGCGCATGAATATCAGCATGTCGAAGGTGCTGCCGAACACCAGCGCGTGCATGGTCCAGAAGTTTGCCGGGAGCTTGCCGTTGATGAGCTGTGCGGTCGTGAACGCGGCCGAAAATGCCACCGCCCAGCCGATCAGGAAGTAGATGCCGACCGCGTCGCCGCCCCGCGCGCGCCGGTAGGCGCCGGGCAAGCCGAGCAGCATCGGCATGATGCCCAGCGTGCCGACGATCAGGACCAGATATTTGTGGTTGATGATGCCGGTGGCGAAGCCGATCGCCGTGACCAGGCACAGCGCGGCCAGCGTCTTCATCATCCGGCTGAAGATACGGTCCCGGCCCGGCCGCGCGAGCGATTGTTCGACGAACAGGTAGGCGCCGCACGATGCCATGATCGACGCCAGACCGGCGCCGTGTTCGAGCATCCAGGCGTTGCCAGGGTACAGATACTGGCCGGCGATGCCGAACCAGGCGGCCGAATACAGCGTGACGCCGGTGGCTTGCAGCGCGTACTTGCCGAACAGCGGCTCGCGCAGCGAATACCACTGGCCCAGCGCGTACAGGATCAGCGTCAGGCGAAGGCCCAGCAGGATGCCCTGCATCAGCTGCTCTCCCAGCTCGCCCGACAGGACGGCGTCAGGTTGCCTGAAGCTGATCGGCAGGATCTTGGGGCCGAGCGTTTTCACGCGCAGCAGCACGGTGTAGTCGGTGCCGGGCGCCAGGCGTAGCACCGCGCCGGGCACGCGGCCATTGAGTGCATCGCCCGACTGCTGCTGCATGCGCCCGACGCTGGCAATCTTGCGCAAGCCGTCCGGGAACTGCACCCAGACGTCCACTTCGTCGAGCAGCGCGAAATCGATCTGCATCACCCAGCCATTGGTGGCGTTGCGCGCCACCGCAATCGGGATCCGGACCCAGGTCGTCCCCGGCTGCATGCCCAGGCTGGCGGCGGCGGTCGTTGGCCGCGTAAAGCGCGCCCCGGCGGCCAGTGCAGCCGCGGCGTCGATCTCGTTGGCCGGGTCTGCCAGCGTCGTCACGGCTGGCCAGGCATCGACGACGTTGGCGTCGCGCGTGAGCTGCAAAGTCTGGGCCATGGCCGGCGCCGCGCCGGCCATGCATGCGAGGAACGTCAACACCAAACCGACGACCCGCAACCCTGCCTCGGCGTTCCAGCCGCGCAGCCAAAGCGCGAGCAGGGTAGCGGCGAAACCTGCAGCCCGGGGAGACAGGACAGTTGGCGTGGGCATCATCTTCGGATTCATTGGTGTGAGGCGCACTCTTTTGGGTTGAAACGGCGTCTGCACCCGTAACTTGACAATCGGTTCTTGCAGTATTGACAGTCTAACAGGTAGTCCCTGCAAGCAACAGTATTGCGATTCGCGGGTGTGCAACTGTTGCACGACCGGTGTCCCGACGGTGACCCCGATTCGAGGGCGCACGGCTGACCAGGCCGACGCTGTGCGCCCGGTCAGGCGCGCTTTCAGACAAGGCATCCACCAAGATGCCTTCCAGTTCGTACGCCAGGCGGTGGCAGTGTGGTGCACGTCCACGTTACGTCAATGCGCAGCGCTCGCGAATCAAAAGCGCAGATCGAGGCGCAGATCGGCCGTGCGCGGCGCTGTCGGCGTGGTCATGCCAAAGCTGTCGATGAGGGCCGGACGCACCGAATTTTCGAGGTTGCGCACGCGCGCCAGCAGGCTCCAGGCGCTGCCGGTCGGGGCATAGCGCAGCGTGGCGTCGGTGCTCGTGTGCGCCGGGATCCGGTACTCGAGCAGCTGGCTCGGGATCGTGATCACGTAGTCGGCGCTGCGGCGCGAGAACACGCCCGCATGCAGCTGGCCGCCGAACAGGCCGAAGCGATGTTCGTAGCCGAGCGTGTAGACATGGCTCGGCGCGCGATCGAGCTTGCGGCCGGCCCACGAGACGGCCGGGGTCGGGTTGTACGACACGTAGTGCGCGTCGAGCGCGCTCGCGCCGTAGCTGAGGCGCCCGTTGCTGCCGATGCGGATCTCGCCGTCGAGTTCCAGGCCGCGCGAGCGGGCGACGCCGGCGTTGCCGGTCAGGATGCGCGGTGCGCCCGAGACGATGGCGGTGCCGCTCAGTTGCAGATTCGTGTAGTCATACACGAAGGCGGCGGCGTTGACGGTGACACGTCCGCCCCACAGACGCGACTTGAGGCCAGCTTCGTAGGCGCGCAACTCTTCCGGCTGGTAGTACAGCGCGCTGGCCGGGACCGCCGCCGCCGCCGGGCACGCGATGCCCAGTGCGGTGCTACCGGCGATGCAGCCGTCGTTGAAACCGCCCGCCTTGTAGCCGGTGGACAGGCTGCCATACAGCAGCGTCGTGGGCAGGAGGTCAACGTCGGCGCCCAGGCGCCAGGTCGTGCGCGCGGTGTGCAATTGCGCCGCATTGAGCAGGCGCCGGTCGGTGGCAGCGTTGAACACGGGGCCTTGCTGGAAATCGGTCGAGCCGACCCGGTCCTTGTCGTCCTCGGTGCGGCGAGCGCCGGCAGTCAGGCGCAGGCCGTCGGCCACGCGCCAGGTCAGCTGGCCGAACACGGCGCGGCTGCGCGCTTCGGTCACCAGCGGAAACGCGTAATACCGCGGCAGGCCGACCGGTTGCAGGCCCTGGAACGCATACGACGTGTCGGACGTTTCGCTGAAGTAGTACAAGCCGCCCTGGGCGCTGAGCCTGCCGGCGCCATTGGTGGCCAGGCGCAGCTCGTGCGAATCCTGCGTGTTGTGGCCATCGTAGTCGTTGATCACGCCAAGGGCGAGCCGCGGGGCCACGCGGTAGTAGTAGTTCTGGCGGATTTCCTGGTCCAGCTTGCGACGCGCGCCCAGGTAATACAGCGTGGCAGGACCAAGGTTCCAGCGCAGGTCGGCGGACCAACCCTGGGCCACGCGGTCTTGCCAGCCCTGCACCGGCGTCATGTTCGGCGGGCGGAAGCTGTTGGTCAGGCGTTCGTCGGTCGTGCTGTCGCGATACACCGGCTTGCCACTGGCCACGCCGGTGTAAAAGTTTGTGTCCGGCACGAAGCGATCGTTATTGCCTTCGGCCTGGCCATAATCGTAGCGCAGCACCAGCGTGGCGTCGCGGCCGATGGCCAGCTTCGCGCTCAGGCGCGCGTCACGGTCGTCCCCGTCCATGCCGGGCCGCAGCTGCGTCCCCTGGCCGTTGTTCAGGTACGGGTCATGCGTCAACTTGCTCAGGGCGGCGCGCAGCGACAGCAGGGCGTTGACCGGCACATTGATGACGCCATCGACCTTGCGCCGGCTGTAGGTGCCCGCTTCGAATCCGACCGCGCCCTCGAAGCGCTCGCTCGGCAGGTTCGAGATCACGTTGACCAGGCCGGCGGTCGTGTTGCGGCCGTACAGCGTGCCCTGCGGGCCACGCAGCACTTCGATGCGCTCGACGTCGAGAAAGTTGCCGCTCTGGCCGGCGGGCCGGGCGATATATACGCCGTCGAGCATGAAGGCGGCCGATGGGTCGCCCTTGTCGGTGCTGTCGCTGTTGCTGATGCCCCGGATCGTCAGGCGCAGGCCCGAAAAGGCCTGGTCGATGTAGACATTCGGCAGGCGCGGGCCGATGGTGCCGGGACTGTCGGCGCCAAGGTCGCGCAGTTGTTCGCCAGACAGGACGCTGATCGCGAGCGGGCTGCGCGATGCCAGGGACTCGCTGCGCTCGGCGGTGACGATGACTTCCGGCACGGCCAGGCCGTTTTCCTGTGCGGGCACGGTGTGCGCGGTGGCGATACTGCAGACCATACCTGATACGGCCGCGGCCAGCAGCGTGCGCGCCGGTCGGACTGGTGTTGCTGTCATTTGTGCGACTCCCCGTGGGACCGATGCGTCGCCGTGATGGGCAATGCATGTCCAGTGTTGTTGTTTTTAGTAAATTTAGTTGCGCTAGGCAATTCCTCGCTCGGGAGTCTAGCAGCACATGACGACGTGAAAAAGACCCGGGAAGTTAATTGAACAAAAATGACACTGGCACGCAACGGTGCGTCTACGTGCCTGATCAAGTTGTCAATCAAGGTCCTGGCGGGGGCTGGTCAGCTCGTCATCCTTGAAGTCGCCGTGCAGCCTGATGGACCAGGCCACACCGACGATCATCAGCGCGACTGCTGCCAGTTCGAGCGGGCGCGGCGCGGCGCCGCGGTAGAGGCACCCGTACAGCAGCGCGAACAGCGTCTCGAACAGGATCAGCTGGCCCGTCAGCGTGACCGGCACGCGGCGGCTCGCCACGTTCCAGAAATGGTTGCCGATGACCGACGCGCCCAGCGCCAGCAAGGCATTGCAGGCCCAGAACAGGGTCCAGTCGCGGGCGCCGGTCTCAGGAGCGCTGGCATTGCCGAACGCGAGCGGCGCGAGCACGAGAGACAGCACGCCCGTGGCCAGGCCGTACAGCGCCGACCATTCACCGCTGCCCAGATGGGGGTTGTTCTTCAGGTAGCGGGCATTGTCGAGCGCATACCAGCTCCAGCACAGCAAGGCGCCGGCAGCGCACAACATGCCACCGGCGATGGCGATGCCGGAGACATCGACCGGTGCATGCGTCAACGTGTCGAGGTTGATGCAGGCAATGCCGGCCGCAACCAGCAGCAGCGGGGCCAGCATGCGCCGCAGCGGCACGGCGCCCCGATCATGGCGACCGAGGAGTGTGACGACCAGTGGCACCATGCCGACGATCAGTGAGGTCGGCGCGACGCCCGCGTATTGCACGCCATACGCCAGCAGCACGTAATACACCAGGTTGCCGGCCAGCGCATGGCGCGTCAGTGCGTACAGGTCGGCCCGGCGCAGGCGCGTGGTCAGGGCGCGCAGGCGCGGGCCCACGAGAACGAGGGCAATGACGCCATAGGCCAGGTAGCGGCCGACTGCCAGTTGCAACGGCGTGAACGCGGCCAGATAGGCCGGCGCAATGAACACGATGCCCCACATGGCACCAGCCAGCAGGCCGCACAGCACACCGATACCCATTTGATCTTGTCTTGTAACCTTGTCAGCCGGGCATTCTAGCAGCGGCTCAGCCTGCCAAGGCGATGCGGGATGCCGGCTGCGCCAGGCGCGTGCCACGTGTGGCGCTCGCATCGAGGCGGAATGTGGCAACCACGGATTCGAGCTGGCCGGCCTGTTCGCGCATCGCGTCGGCCGCCGCTGCCGCTTCTTCGACCAGTGCAGCGTTCTGCTGCGTGACGCGGTCCATCTCGACGATGGCAGTGTTGACCTGCTCGATGCCGGCCGTCTGCTCTTCGCTGGCGGCGGTGATCTCGTTCATGATCACCGTGACCTGGCCGATGCTGTGGACGATCTGCTCCATGTTCGTACCAGCCAGATCGACCTGGCGTGTACCTTCGCGTACCTGGGCAACGGAATGATCGATCAGGCCCTTGATTTCCTTGGCTGCTGCTGCCGAGCGGTGCGCCAGCGTGCGCACCTCGCCGGCAACGACGGCAAAGCCACGACCCTGCTCGCCGGCACGGGCCGCCTCAACCGCGGCATTGAGCGCCAGGATATTGGTCTGGAAGGCGATGCCGTCGATCACGCCGATGATGTCGACGATGCGTTGCGACGAGGCGTCGATGCGGCCCATCGTGCCGACCACGTCGGCGACCATGCGGCCGCCTTCGCCGGCCACGCTGGCGGCGGTGGCCGCCAGACTGTTGGCGCGGTGGGCGTGCTCGGTGTTCTGCCGAACGGTCGAGGTCAGTTCTTCCATCGAGGCAGCGGTTTCTTCGAGCGAGCTCGCTTGCTGCTCGGTACGGGCCGACAAGTCCTGGTTGCCGCTGGCAATCTCGCCCGACACCTGCGCGATCGTCGCCGTGCCGTCGCGCACTTGCCCGACGATGCCCGCCAGGTTCGTGTTCATGCGGCCCAGCGCATCCATCAACTGGCCGACTTCGTCGCGTCGGCCGGTCTCGAAGCGGCTGGTCAGGTCGCCGCCAGCGACGCGTTCGGCCACCTCGACTGCGGTGCGCAGCGGTAGCGTGATCGAGCGGGTGATGAACCAGGCGCAGGCGATGCCCAGCAGCAGTGCAACGCCAGCCAGCGCGAGCAGGATGACCTTGGTAGTGGCATACGCGTCGATAATCGTGGTCGCGACACCGCTCGTCGCGGTGCTCTGCATGTCGGCGAACTTCTGGACCACGGCCAGGTAAGACGTCGTGCGCGGCACCATCTGGCTGCGGTAGATATCATCGAGCTGCGCCTGGTCGCCCGCGCGCTTGGCGGCGAACAACGCGTCGCGCGCCGCGATATAGGCTACCCGTTCCTGCTTGACGAATTCGAGTTGCGCGCGCACGGCTGGATTGGCGAGCGACGCATCGATTTCTTTCTGCAGCTCGGTCGAGCGCGCCGTGATGGCGGCGCGCCGCGCGGCCACCACGTCGAGGATCGACGCATCCGGAGCGTGGTACACGGTCTCGTTGATGGCCGAGTTGACTTCGATATTGCGACGCCATTCGGCGATGTTGCGCTGGTTTTTCATGCTGGTGTGGACCAGGCGATCGGTCAGGCTACTGGCCTTTTCCATGCGCGTGTACGAGGTTGCGCTGATGGCGATGAGCAGCGCGAGTACGATCGCGAAACCCAGCCCGAGGCGGGCGCCTAACTTGAGATTTTTCATTGAGAATGTCCTAGGAGTCATACAGTGCAGCGCTTGATGGCCAGGCTGCGAATGGCAGAACGCTAACTTCGCCCGGAGACTCATCCAGACATGGGCTGCGCCTGATGGCGCGGTTCCCTGTAAGTATAACCACGCATCCTGCCTAAATGTTGCATGTCGGCAAAATTACAACTCAGTAGTGCTACCGATTGTGAGTATTGACCGATGCTGACTACCGTGTGTTCCCAGTCCTACACAGCGCGAGGACGCGCGCCTATTGCGGCGGCATGAAATCGGCCTAAGATGATCCGACACACAATACGAGGAGCTCACTATGCCAATCAGCAACGACAACAAGGATCAGGATATTCAGGGCCGCAAGTGGGATCAACTCACCACCGGTACCACCAGTGTTGCGACGATGGGTGCCGGCTCAACCGGCGATGTCGCCGGTAGCGGCAGCAAACAGGCGGCGCCTCCGGTTGGTACTGTGCCCGAAACAGGCTCCCAGGCTGGGCGCACCGACGATCTGCTTGCAGGTGGCTCGAGCGAAGAGCAGGGTGATGAAGGTTTCCAGGGCAAGACCGACGCCAATGGCACGCAAGGCAGCCAGTCGGCAGCGGGGACCGGCAACGGTAACAAATAAGCACGTATGCGGCGCGGTGCGCCATCTGGCGCATTGCGTGTACCGGTTTCCACACCGGCCCTTGACCTCATCAAATGCTTCTGCGCCTACTCGCTGACGCGGCCGGGGTGGACGAAAATGGTAATGCATTGATTGCCTTCCCGATAAGGTTCTCAGCGCGCGACGCATGGCAAGCTGCCAGCTAATCCAGTGTTGATGTGAATTCGATTGTTGCAGCAGCGCTCGGCCCGACCTACTCTAAAGACTGCTCAGAACAAGTGTTACAGCGGTTAAAACGTTGACGCAGACCGTGTCTTACACGCTGGTCAGCAGCCGGCACGACACGAACGTGATTCCGCCCCGTCCTGACATGACTGATTGTCATCATTATTAGTGATAATGTGTCAGAATATTGCAATGACTCAAGAGTTTTCAAACACCCGCTCATATCGCGGACAGACACCGGAACAGCGCCGCGCCGAGCGGCGCAGCCGACTCATTGCCGGTGCAATCAGCGTGTATGGCGAGCGGGGGTATCACAGTGCGACCGTCAAGGCTGTTTGCGACACTGCAGGTCTCACCGAGCGCTACTTCTACGAATCGTTCGCGAACAGCGAAATTCTTCTGATCGATTGCTACAATTTCGTCACGGATTCGGTGTTGAAAAAAATCCTGCTCGCCGGCGAAACTGCGCGCGGGGGCAAGGCCGCGCGCTCACGAGCCATGCTCTACGCTTATTTCTCTATACTGCAGAGCGAGCCGCGTTCGGCCCGCGTCTTCCTGTTGGAGATACGTGGCGTCAGCGTCGCCGTCGATCGTACGTTCGACGATTCTCTACGTCAAATCGGCAAGTCAGTGGCACGCCTTCTGGCGCCGGAAGCGCTGGACGATGAGTTACTACAGGCAGGGGTAATCGGTGGTGTGATTCATATAGCCATGCGCTGGATCGCTTGCGGCTACGAGCCACCCATCGACCGGGCCGTGTCCACCGCGCTGCGCCTTGGCACCGTGCTGGCCAATCCGCGCCGTGTTGCGCCGCGCAGCGCGGATTGAACCAGCGTCGTACGACGGGCGCACGAACGGTCCCGACGGTTGGCACCCAGCGCGGCGCCCTCGACAGCGCGCAAGATCAACCCACGGCCGTCCCTGCACGGGACGGCGCCGGCGTCAGATATGCAGTGCGTGGCCCAGCGCGCGCAGCGCTGCTTCCTGCACCGCTTCACCGAGGGTAGGGTGTGCGTGGATCGTGCGCGCCACGTCTTCCAGCTGCGCGCCCAGCTCGATCGACTGCGTGAAGCCCGCCGCCAGCTCGGCCACGCCGACGCCCACCGCCTGCCAGCCCAGGATCAGGTGATTGTCCTTGCGCGCGACCACGCGGACAAAACCGTCGGTACTCTCGATCGTCATTGCCCGGCCGTTGGCGCTGAACGGGAAGCTCGCGCTGATGGCGTCGATACCAGCCGCCGCGGCCTCGCCAGGGGACATGCCGGCCACCACGATTTCGGGATCGGTGTAGCACACGGCCGGAATGGCGGCCGGATGGAACCAGCGCCGCTTGCCGGCAATGATCTCGGCCACCATCTCGCCCTGCGCCATGGCGCGGTGCGCCAGCATCGGTTCGCCCGTCAGGTCGCCAATGGCCCAGACATTGCGCATCGACGTGCGGCATTGCTCGTCGACCTTGACCGCGCGCCCGTTCATGTCAAGCATCAGGTGCTCGAGGCCCCAGCCGGTGGTTGCCGGCTTGCGGCCCACGGCCACCAGCACGCGATCGGCTTCCAGGTAGGCTTCCACGCCGGACGCGTCGCGCACCTTGACGCGCTCGCCCTCCATGCCCAGCACCGACGTCGCCAGGCGCACCTCGACACCGAGGCGTTCAAGTGAACTGGCAACCGGCTTGACCAGGTCCGCATCGTAAGCTGGCAAGATACGCTCGGCCGCCTCGACGACGGTGACCTGGCTGCCCAGCTTGCGAAATGCGGTGCCCAGCTCAAGGCCGATGTAGCCGGCGCCGACCACCACCATGCGGCGCGGGACGTCGCTCAATGACAGCGCTTCGGTCGACGAAATGACCGGTCCGCCAAACGGCATGAACGGCAGTTCGACCGCGTGCGAACCGCTGGCCAGCAGCAGGTGCTCGCAGCGGATGCGCACCGGCTCTTGGCCGCTGCCTTCGTGCGGCTGCACCTCGACCGTCTTGCCGTCGAGAACACGCGCCCAGCCGCGCACGACCCGCACGCCCTGTTTCTTCAGCAGCGCGCCGACGCCCCCGGTCAGGCGCTTGACGATGCCGTCCTTCCAGGCCACCGTCTTTTCAAGGTCGATGCTGGGCGCGTCGACCCTGATTCCGAGCGGCGAGGTTTGCGCCGCATAGTGCACGGTCTTGGCGTACTCGTCGGCCGCGTGTATCAGCGCCTTCGATGGAATGCAGCCGATGTTCAGGCAGGTACCGCCCGGCTGCGCGCCTTCGACGAGGACGGTGGGGATGCCGAGCTGACCGGCACGGATGCCCGCCACGTAGCCGGCCGGACCGCCACCGATGATCAAGAGTGTCGTATTGATTGTCTCCATCGCTTACTCCACGAACAGGGTGGCAGGAAATTCGAGGTAACCCCGGATCGACTGCACGAACTGGGCGGCCACCATGCCGTCGATGACGCGGTGGTCGAACGAGGAT
This sequence comes from Massilia sp. MP_M2, assembly GCF_039123635.1. Taxonomy (NCBI): domain Bacteria; kingdom Pseudomonadati; phylum Pseudomonadota; class Betaproteobacteria; order Burkholderiales; family Oxalobacteraceae; genus Massilia; species Massilia sp. MP_M2. Next base: position 116,676 of record NZ_JBCHJF010000006.1, on the reverse strand, counting down.
GACAGGTTCATCATCTTGCGCGCCACCATCGCGCCGTCACGGATGACGGGGCGGTCGACAATGCGGTTCACGCCCACGATGGCGACCTCGGGCCGGTTGATGACCGGCGTGGTGACGATGCCGCCCAACGCGCCCAGGCTCGTGATCGTGATCGTCGAGCCGGTGAGCTCGTCGCGCGTGGCCTTGCCGCTGCGGGCGGCTTCGGCCAGGCGCGCGATTTCGGCGGCGCTCGACCACGGGTCACGCGATTCGGCGTGCCGCACGACCGGCACCATCAGGCCCGATTCGGTCTGCGCCGCGATGCCGATGTGGGCCGCGTCGTAGGTCGTCAGCGTATTGGCCTCGTCGTCGTAGCGCGCGCTCATCATCGGGTAGCTGCGCAGCGCCAGCACCACGGCGCGCATCAACAGCGGCAGCAGCGTGAGCTTGCCGCGTTCCTGCCCATAGCGCGCATTGAGTTGCAGGCGCAGTGCTTCGAGTTCGGTCACGTCGACTTCTTCGACGTAGGTGAAGTGCGGAATGTTGCGCTTGGCTTCCTGCATCTTCTCGGCGATCTTGCGGCGCAGGCCAATGATCTGCGTGGCTTGTTCGCCATGCTGCTCAGAATAGCGTTCGTCCATCGCGCCACCCGCCGCGCCGCCGCGGCGCCCGGCCACGTGGGCATCCAGATCGGCGTGCGTGATGCGGCCCGCGGGCCCGCTGCCGGGCACGAATTGCAGCTCGACGCCCAGATCCCAGGCGCGCTGGCGCACGGCCGGCGGGGCCAGCGGTTTTTCGCCGTCGGCGCGGAGTAGCGCGCCGGACGCGGCCCGAGCCGGCGCGGCTTTCGCCTGTGCCGGCTTCGTTGGTACTGCTGCCGGCGCAGCAGCAGGGGCCTGCGCTGGCGCTGCGGTTGCCGACGCATGCGCCGCCACGGCCTCGAGCTGCGGTTCGGCCACTTCTTCGGCCGGGGCAGTCGCAGCGCCCGATTGCACGGGTTCGCGGCGCGCCTTGTCGGCGCTGACGTTGCCGGCGCCGGCGACTTCGAGGCGGATCAGTTCCGCGCCGACGGCCAGCGATTGCCCGATCGCGCCGCCCAGGCTCGTGATCGTGCCGGCGACGGGCGATGGAATTTCCACCGTCGCCTTGTCGGTCATGACGTCGGCCAGCACCTGGTCTTCGCGTACCGTGTCGCCCGGCTGCACGTGCCAGGCCACGACTTCCACTTCAGCGATGCCTTCGCCCAGGTCCGGCATCTTGATGACATGAATCCCCATGATCAACCCTCCATCACGCGTTTCAGGGCCGCGCCGACACGGTCGGGCCCCGGAAAATAAGCCCACTCCTGCGCATGCGGATACGGGGTGTCCCAGCCTGCCACGCGCGCGATCGGCGCTTCCAGCTGGTAGAAACAGTGTTCTTGAATGAGCGCGGCCAGTTCGGCGCCGAAGCCGCTGGTCTGCGTGGCCTCGTGCACGATGACGCAGCGGCCCGTCTTTTGCACCGACTTGACGAGCGTGTCCAGGTCGAGCGGCCAGATGCTGCGCAGGTCGATCACTTCGGCATCGACGCCCGATTCACGGGCGGCTGCTTCAGCCACCCAGACCATCGTGCCGTAGGCTATGACGGTGACGTCATTGCCAGGGCGGACGATGGCCGCCTTGTCCAGTTCCACCGTGTAGTAGCCGGTCGGGACGTCGCCTTTCGGGTGGCCCGACCACGGCACGACGGGCCGGTCATGGTGGCCGTCGAACGGGCCGTTGTACAGGCGCTTGGGTTCCAGGAAGATCACCGGATCGTCGTTCTCGATCGACGCGATGAGCAGGCCCTTGGCGTCGTACGGGTTCGACGGCATCACGGTGCGCAGGCCGCACACGTGGGTGAAGAAGGCTTCCGGGCTCTGGCTGTGGGTCTGGCCGCCATAGATACCGCCGCCGCAAGGCATGCGGATCACCATCGAGGCCGTGAATTCGCCGGCCGAGCGGTAGCGCAGGCGCGCCGCTTCCGACACGATCTGGTCGGTGGCCGGATAGAAATAATCGGCAAACTGGATCTCGACCACGGGGCGCAGGCCGTAGGCGGCCATGCCGACCGCGGTGCCGACGATGCCGCCCTCGGAAATCGGCGCGTCGAACGCGCGCGATTTGCCGTACTTCGCCTGCAAGCCGTCAGTAACACGGAACACGCCGCCAAAGTAGCCGACGTCCTGGCCGTAGACGACGACGTTGTCGTCGCGTTCCATCATCACGTCCATGGCCGAGCGCAGCGCCTGGATCATGGTCATCGGCACGGTGGCCGCGTCTTTCGGTAAATCGTCGCGTGCCATCGTCATACTCCCAGCTGTTGACGCTGACGGCGCAGGTGCTCCGGCATGTCTTTATAAACGTCCTCGAACATCGTCGCGGCGCTCGGTGCGCGCTCGTCGCCCAGGATGCCGAAACTCTCTGCTTCTTTTTGCGCGGCCAGGATCTCGGCTTCGAGCGCCGTGTGCGTCGCGTCGTGCTCTTCGTCCGACCACCAGCCCAGGTTGGTCAGGTACTGGCGCAGGCGGGCGATCGGGTCGCCCAGCGGGAAGCGGGCGTAATCGTCTGCCGGGCGATAGCGCGCCGGATCGTCCGAGGTCGAGTGCGGGCCGGCGCGGTAAGTGACCCATTCGATCAGCGTCGGGCCCAGATTGCTGCGCGCACGTTCGGCGGCCCAGCGCGAGGCGGCCAGCACGGCGAGAAAGTCATTGCCATCCACGCGCAGTGAAGCGATGCCGCTGCCCACGCCGCGCGTGGCGAAGGTGACGCTCTCGCCGCCGGCAATCGCCTGGAAGCTCGAAATCGCCCACTGGTTGTTGACCACGTTGAGGATGACCGGCGCGCGGTACACGTGCGCAAAGGTGAGGGCGGTGGAGAAGTCGGATTCGGCGGTGGCACCGTCGCCGATCCAGGCCGACGCGATCTTGGTGTCACCCTTGATGGCCGAGGCCATGGCCCAGCCGACCGCTTGCGGGTACTGGGTGGCGAGGTTGCCCGAGATCGTGAAGAACCCGGCGCTGCGCACCGAGTACATCACCGGCAACTGGCGACCCTTGAGGGGATCGCGCTCGTTCGACAGCAACTGGCAGATCATGTCGACCAGCGGCACTTCACGCGCCATCAACAGGCTTTGCTGGCGGTAGGTCGGGAAATTCATGTCGCCGTCCTGCAGCGCGAGCGCGTGGGCGGTGCCGATCGCTTCTTCGCCGAGGCTGATCATGTAGAACGACATTTTCTTCTGGCGCTGGGCGATGACCATGCGCGCGTCAAAAATCCGGGTCTTCATCATCGTGCGCAGGCCAAAGCGCAGCAGCTCGCGGTCGGGCGCTTCGGCCCATGGGCCGACGGCGTTGCCATGCTCGTCGAGCACGCGGATGAGTTGCTGGGCCATGTCGCTCGTCTCGAGCGGGGCCACGTCGATAGGCGGGCGCCGGACAGCGCCGGCCGGGGTCAACTGAAGGTACGTAAAATCGGTCTTGCAGCCCGGACGGCCGGTAGGCTCCGGTACGTGCAGCGACAGAGGATTGCTCTGGCTCATATGTGCTTCCCTTGTGAGGTGGTGTGCAGCATGAAGATCATAGCGTGCTGATTGACGTTTACGTCAACTGCGGCAAAGTATTTTCATATTGCTATGCACCATATGGGGCCGGCGTGCGCGCACGAACGGTGTTGTTTGCGCAGGGTCATGCTGCGTTTGCGACCCCGCGGCGTGTGCAACGCGATGCAGCAATTTAGTTTTTGGAGGAAAGACGCGCTGGTGAGAGAATCGAGCTTCCCCCATGAGCGGAGGCATCATGCCGACCTGCGACGACATCATTTTGCTGGCACGCTACAGCGCGACCATGAACCGCAGTGTCTACGAGGCCGCTGCGACGCTGTCGCACGAGGCGCTCGCCACTGACCGCGGGGCTTTCTTTGGCTCGTTGCTGGGAACGCTGAACCACGTGGTGGCGGCCGACTCGATCTGGCTAGCGCGCTTTGCCTGCCATGGCACGGCGTTTCGGGCGCTCGAGACGCTGCGCGGCGTGCCAATCCCGAGCGACTTGCGCCAGTCGTACGGGGACAAGCTGCCGCTACTGCGCGTGCAGCGCGAGCGGATCGACGCGATCATCACGGCGCTCGCGGCCGAAGTGACGCCAGCCGATCTGGATCACGTGCTGGCCTACCGCAACACGCGCGGTGCCCTGTTCTGCAAGCCGTTCGGCAGCTTGCTGCTGCATTTCTTCAATCACCAGACGCATCACCGCGGCCAGGCCAGTACGTTGCTGACGCAGGCCGGCGCCGACCTGGGCGTGACCGACCTGCTGGTGCTTATCGAGGACCGGGCGCCGGCGTGACGCTGGCGCGCCGCTCGCGCAGCCAGAAGCCCAGGCCCAGCAGCGCCAGCCAGATCGGGATCAGGATCACCGAGATGCGCAGCCCCGGCGTGATCGCCATGATCACGAGCAGGATGGCGACGAACGCCAGGCACACGTAATTCGACAGCGGGAACCAGGGGCTGCGGAACAATGTGGCCTGGCCCGCGTTGTCCTTGCTGCGCCTGAAGCGCAGGTGGCTCCACGAAATCATCGCCCAGTTGATGACGAGCGCGGCAACGGCCAGGCTCATGACCATGCCGAGCGCTTCGTCCGGCAGGAAGTAATTGATCAGGATTGCCGAGCCGGTGGCCACGGCCGACACGGCCAGCGCATTGAGCGGCACGCCGCGTGCATTGGTGCGCATCAGCGCACGCGGCGCGTTGCCTTGCGCGGCCAGGCCGAACAGCATGCGGCTGTTGGCGTAGACGCAGCCGTTGTAGACCGACAGCGCGGCCGTCAGCACGACGAGGTTCAGGACGTTGGCGACCCAGCCATTGTCGAGCGCAGCGAAGATCAGCACGAACGGGCTGCCGCCGGTGACGACCTTCTGCCACGGGAACAGCATCAACAGCACGGCCAGCGCGCCGATGTAGAAGATCAGGATGCGGTACAGCGCGTTATTGGTTGCGCGCGGGATCGTGCGCGACGGGTCGTCCGCTTCGGCGGCGGTGATGCCGATCAGTTCCAGCCCGCCGAACGAAAACATGATCACCGCCATGGCCATGGCCAGACCGGCGACGCCATTGGGGAAGAACCCGCCATGGCGCCACAGATTGGACACGCCCGCTTCGGGGCCGGCGCCACCGCCGATCAACAGGTACAGGCCGAACACGATCATGCCGACCACGGCTGTCACCTTGATGACGGCGAACCAGAATTCGAGCTCGCCGAAGGCCTTCACGTTCATCAGGCTGAGCAGGTTGACGAGCACGAAGAAGCCCAGCGCCGAGACCCAGGTTGGCAGTTCCGGGAACCAGTACTGCATATAGATCCCCAGCGCCGTCAGTTCGGCCAGGCTGACCAGGATGTACATGACCCAATAATTCCAGCCCGAAACGAAACCCGCCCAGCGCCCGCAATACTTGTCGGCGAAGTGGCTGAATGAGCCGGCCACCGGTTCGTCGACGATCATCTCGCCCAGCTGGCGCATGATCAGAAAGGCGACCGCACCCGCGATGGCATACCCGAGCAGCACCGATGGGCCGGCCATCTGGATGGTCGAGGCGATACCGAGGAACAGGCCGGTGCCGATCGCGCCGCCCAGGGCGATCAGCTGGATGTGGCGGTTCTTCAGCCCGCGCTTGAGTTGGTGGTGCCCGTCGTCCATCGCCGGTTTCTTGATCTTGCTATAAAGACAGGGATTCTACTGCATTGGCGGGGCGCGGCAAACTCGCGCCACGGTTTCGTTTGGCACGCTATGCTGGTGGTGATGGCAATTCGCCGACACTCACTGGAGACAAGCATGCGCAAGATGATCATGATGGCCCTGGCGGGCCTGCTGTGGAAACAGTTTCAGACCAAGGTCATGAAGCGCCCGGTCGCGCAAAAGAAGACCTGGCGTTACTGAAAGCAAAAAGAACCGTCACCCCTCGGGTGACGGTTCGGTCAGCGCGGCTTCGGCCGCGCTTTTTTTTCGCCCCGACCATCGCGCGCGCGCATCAGACGCTGTGCGCCAGTCCCAGATTGCGGTTGGCCGGCACCGCGACATCCATCAGACCAGGGCGCGGCAGGTCGAGCGCCGCCATCAGCGCGATGAAGTCAGCGCGCTCACGGCCGGCGAGGCGGGCATTGTGCGTGCGCTCCCAGCCGATCGTCGAGACCGACTGGCCCTTGTAATCGTGGCCGGGCCAGAGCCGCGTGGCGGCGTCGAGCGCAAACAGCTTGCGGGTGACGCTGTCGTACAGGTCGCCCGCGCTGCCGCCCTGGAAATCGGTGCGCCCGCAACCGCCGATCAGCAGTGTGTCGCCACTGAACAGGTTGCCGCGCCACAGATAGCACATGCTGCCGGCCGTGTGGCCCGGCGTGTGGATCACCGCAATCTCTTCGCCATCGGCAAAGCTGATCCGGTCACCGTCCTGCAGCTGGATTTCCGCCGGCGCGATGCCGCAGCCGCTTGGCGCGCACGCTTTCGCGCCCGTGTGCGCGCGCAGTCGCCCGGCGGACGTGACGTGATCGGCGTGCGCGTGCGTTTCGAACACGTGCGTGAGGATGAGGCCAAGGCGCTCGAGGTGCGCCAGGTCGCGTTCGAAGTGGCGGTCGACCGGGTCGATGATCGCCGCGTCGCTGGCGCCGGGCGCGGCCAGTATATAGGTGAAGGTGGACGACTCGGCGTCGAACAGCTGGATCGGATTCAGTTGCATGATGGGTTCCTCGGTAGCGCCCATGTTGTACCACAAGCGTGCCGGTGAGAACAGGCAGCGGCGTGGCTCAGGGCCGGATCGACGCCAGCTTGTCGGCCAGTGTCGCCTGCGAGAGCTCACCGACGTGGCGCGTGCGCAGGCGGCCTGTGGCGTCGTAGAACAGCGTGGTCGGCATGCCGGCCGCCCCGAGGCGCGCGGCAACCTGTCTGCCCGGGTCCAGCACGAGCGTGGCTGACTGCGCGTGCACCGGCAGGCGCTCGCGCTCGAGATACGCGGCCACGGTGGCGGCCGACTCGCCCTGGTTGACCAGCACGAAAGCAACGTCGGGGTGGCTCGCCTGCGCCGCCATCAGGGCCGGCATCTCGCGCCGGCAGGGCGGGCACCAGGTGGCCCACAGATTCAGTACTACCGGGCGGTCGGCAAAACTGCGCAGAGCGACTTCGCGGCCGTCAAGCTGGCGCACCATGACGTCTGGTAGCGGCGTATGGGCCGGCGCCAGCGCCTGGTTCAACAGCGTTCCGCCAAACCAGACCGTGCAGCCGGCCAGCACACAGGCCAGCACGGGCCGCCGCAGCGCCGCCTGGCGGCGCGTCAGCTCGGCCCCGACGACGCAAGCTGCAATCAGGCCGGCTACCGATGCGAAGCCGCCGTCGCGGATATCGAACACGCTCAAGGGCGCGGCCAGGTAAATTGCATGGTGTTTCAGCACGAACGCGAGGCGCGCCGACACAAATCCGGCCACGATCATGCGCCACAGCACCCCGCCCGGATCGATGCCGCGCCGGCGCCGGAACCATTCGGCCACCAGCGTAGCGACCAGCACCGCCGTCAGCGACAGGGCAACCGCGATCGGGAGGTACAACGGCCCCAGCCGGACGGCGTCCATCCCGTTCAACGCGCGCGGATCATTCTGCGGCTGGCGCCGGCTCGGGCAGCGCAAGCTGTTCGATCAGGAGCTTGTCGATGCGGTTGCCGTCCATGTCCACCACTTCGATGCGATAGCCGTTCCAGTCGAACGACTCGGACGCTTTCGGGATATACCCGAACTGGTACAGCACGAAGCCGGCCAGCGTGTGGTACGCGCCCAGTTCTTCGTCCGGGAAGCGGTCGGTGGTGTTGAAGACATCGCGGAAGCGGTCGAGATCCACGCCACCATCGAGCAGCCAGCTGCCATCCTGGCGCTGGACGGCATCGGGATCGGATTCTTCGCCATTCACGGTGACGTCGCCCACCAGGGCGCTCATCACGTCCGACAGCGTGACCATGCCCTGGATGTCGCCGTATTCGTCGACGATCAGCGCCAGTTCGGCCCGGTTTTTCTTGAACAGCTCGAGCAGCACCATCGCACCGACGGTTTCGGGCACGAACAACACGTCCTGCACCGCATGCTCGATATTGACCGCCTCGAGCGAGCCATGGCGCACTGACTGCGCCAGCAGGTCGCGCACTTTTACAAAGCCCAGAATCTGGGCGCGGTCGCCACGGTAGACCGGGAAGCGGCTGTAGGTATGGCAGGCGATCAGTTCGAGCGTGTCGCGGCGTTCGGCGTCCAGGTCGATCATGATCAGGTCGACGCGCGGCGTCATCAGCGCTTTCAGGTGCCGGTCATCCAGGCGCAGGGCGCGCGAGACGATGTCGTACTCGGTCTTTTCGAACAGGCCGGCGTCGGTGCCTTCCTTGAACATGCCGGTGATGTCTTCTTCGGTCGGCGCTTCTTCTTTCGCATCGTGGATGCCAAACAGGCGCACGATGGCCTCGGTCGTCAGCGACAACACCTTGACGAATGGCGACATGATCATCGACAGGGCCGACAGCGGCGGGGCGATCAGGGTCGCCATCGTTTCGGGATGGCGCATCGCGATGCGTTTCGGGACCAGTTCACCCAGCACGATCGAGACGAAGGTAATGGCCAGCACGACGATGAACAAGGCGATTTCATAGGCGTATGGCGCCAGGAAGCCCACCATTTCGATCTGCGGCTGCAGGCGCGTGACGAGCGAGGCTTCGCCGAAGGCACCAGTAAAGATACCGATCAGCGTGATGCCGACCTGGACGGTCGAGAGGAAGTGACTCGGGTTATCGGCCAGTGCGATGGCGCTGCGCGCGCCACGGCTGCCTTCTTGCGCGCGCCGTTCGAGGCGCATGCGTTTTGCGGAAACGAGCGCAAGTTCGCTCATCGCGAACACCCCGTTCAGCAGGATCAGAGCGAGGATGATCAATATATCTGACATGACAAGCAGAAGGCCTATGGCCGGGCATTCCGGGCCGTGGCCGGGTCCGCCACGATGGCGCACGGTCGAATCATGGCATAAATGACAAAAGCGTGGCATACCGTTTGGGTGCTGCATGTTGTCAGCGCCGTGTCTCGATCCATTGAGTGGACACTTGACCATCAAATAAAAAGAAAAAACAACAAATCAGAATTGTTGACGAATTCAAGGTCGAAAATATTGATTCAAGCAAATATTGGGTTTAAATTTGATTCTTAAGGGAAACTGGATTCAATCTCCTCGCGTCACGCATAGCCGCTCTTGTCGGATGATGGCTCGACTAATTTTTGGAAGGAAAGATTATGAAACTATCAAGTTGGAAGCTGGCTACACGTTTGGGCATGGGATTCGGGCTGCTGGTGGTTTTCATGATCTTGCTGTCGGGCTTGGCGATTACCAACATCAACGCGTCGGACCGGGCCATCGCCTTCATCCTGGAAGACCGCTACGTCAAAGTCATCCTCACCAAATCGATTGAAACCGAGATCAATGTACAGGCGCGAGATTTGCGCAATGCCATCATTCTCGGCGCTGGCGAACAAGCGCAGGTCGCGTCGATCGTGGACAAGATTGCAGAGTCCGTGCACCGGACCGACGAGTTCATGACCAAACTGAAGAGCATACTCAATACGCCGAAGGGCGAGGCCTTGTACGGATCGCTGAGCCAGGCGCGTGAGAAATACGGTCTTGCACGGATCGCGGCGATGAAGTTGTTGCGAGAAGGGAAAACCGCCGAGGCGGGTGCGTATGTGCTGAAAGAAGTCAGCGGACCACAGGCAGAGTTCGTGGCGGCCCTGGATGCCATGTCAGCGTTCCAGCAGTCGCTGATGGACAATGAAGGCGCGAAGGTGCGGGCGGACGGCCAGTCGGCAATCTTGACCTCCATCGCGCTCACCATCGGTGCCCTGATTGTCGCGACGATCGTCGCCGTGTTGACCACCCGCTCGATTACCGTGCCGGTCAACCGCGCGCTCAAGCTCGCCCAGGCAGTTGCCAGCGGCGACCTGAGTCAACACATCGACCAGACCAATACCGATGAAATCGGCACGCTCCTGACTGCGTTAAAAAACATGAATGCCAATTTACTGGACATCGTCAGCCAGGTGCGTTCAGGCGCCACCGAGATCGCCACGGCCAGCAAGGAAATTTCAGTCGGCAACAGTGACCTGTCTGCGCGAACTGAACAACAGGCCAGCTCGCTGGAAGAAACCGCATCGTCGATGGAAGAATTGACCTCGACCGTCAAACAAAACAGCGAGAATGTGCATGAAGCAAACCAGCTGGCACGGTCAGCGTCGGAGATTGCCCGCCAGGGCGGCGCGGTGGTTGCCGAAGTCGTCACGACGATGGGTGTGATCAGCACCACGTCGAACAAGATCGTCGATATTATCGGCGTCATCGACGGCATTGCATTTCAGACCAATATCCTGGCGCTGAATGCGGCCGTGGAAGCGGCGCGCGCGGGCGAACAGGGTCGGGGATTTGCCGTGGTTGCGTCCGAAGTGCGCAATCTGGCGCAGCGTTCGGCTGCAGCGGCCAAGGAAATCAAAATCCTGATCGGCGACTCTCTGGAAAAAGTCAATCTTGGCAACGATCTTGTCGTCAAAGCTGGCGCGACCATGACCCAAGTGGTCGGCAGCATCGAGCGCGTCACCACGATCATGGGCGATATCTCTGCCGCCGGACAGGAGCAGAATGCCGGCATTGAGCAGATCAACCAGGCGGTGAACGACATGGATACGGTCACGCAACAAAATGCAGCGCTGGTCGAGCAGGCGGCAGCGGCCAGCGCCTCACTGCAGGAGCAGGCTGCGCAATTGGCCAAGGTTGTCAGCATCTTCCAGCTCGCATCCGGGGACGCCCCAAACGCGGTACCGCAGGCACCGGCTAGCCCCAGGACGCAAGGTTCCAAGACTGCCGTGTCGGCGGCGCGCGCACCTGCCGCCAGACGCGCTCCGACATCAGCCACGCAAGTCGGGTGGGAACAGTTTTAGCGATTGACTCTCTGTGCTGATGTCAGCGCCGGTAGCACTGTGTTGCGGGTGGCGATGATCGTAGCGACCGCAATGTCAACCTGGCGCTGGGTTGAACACATCCGGCCGCCGGGCGATCAGATCCGACAGCCGTTGCAGCCCGGTCTGCAACGCTTGACGGTCCTTGATGTTGCCCAAAGAGATACGGATCGCATTCACCGATCCGCCGCCTGCCGCGAAAGCATCAGCTGGCGTGACCACGATGCCTTCCGCAGCTGCCGCGGTTGCCAACTGCGCGGCGTTCCAGTACGCCGGCAATGTCAGCCACACATGCAGGCCGTCGCCATGACTGCTGTACTGTCCAGCCAGAGCAGCCCGTGCCATCCGGTGACGCAGGCGGCCTTCATCGCGTATCCCCTGCATCAGCCTGGCAGCCGACCCGTCGAGGATCCACTGGGTGGCCAGCGCGACCGACAGCGGCGCGGCCATCAATGCGAGCGATCGCAGCGCGGCAAGGAAACGGGCGCGTTGGTGCGGGTCGGGCAGGACCACGAACGCGACGCGCAAGCCGGGCGCCAGGCATTTTGACAGGGTTGAGACATACAGCACGTGTTGCCGGGCGAGCGTCATAATCGGTGGTGGCGGGGCATCGGCCAGAAGCCAGTACGGATCGTCCTCGACGATGCGCACATTGCAGCGCTGCGCGATGCCGGCAAGCGCCTGGCGCCGGTCCTCGGGCATCGTGCTGGCAGTCGGGTTCTGCAAGGTGGGATTGAGGTAGACCAGCCCGGGCTGCTCGCGCTGGCAGGCTTGTTCGAGCCGCTCGGGCACCATCCCGTGTTCGTCGGCCTCGACAGCGACGACGCGCCGGCCCAGTTGGGCCGCAGCGGCGCGCAGGCCGGGGTAGCTCAACGGTTCAGCGAAAATCGCATCGCCCGGCGCCGTCAGCGCAAGGATCGCGGCGGCGAGCGCAGCCTGCGCGCCCGGACAGACCACGATGTGCGCGGGATCCAGCCGACCGCACATCGGCTCGAGCCATGTGGCGCCTGCCTTGCGGTCGGCATCGCTGCCTCCGGCCAGGTGGTAGGTCATCAGTGATTGACTGTCTGCGCTCGTCAAGACCTGGGACAAGCCCTGTTTCAGCAGGTCGTCGAAGTCCACGCCAGCGGGCGGCGGCGGTGTGTTCATGCTCAAGTCGATCACCGGTGACGAGGCGACTTTCGGGGCCGCGACGTAGGTGCCGCGCGCGCCGCGCCCCTCCAGCAAGTTGCGGCGCCTGGCTTCGTCGTAGGCGCGCGTGACCGTCGTCAGGTCGACGTCCAGCCGTGCTGCCAACTGGCGCTGCGGCGGCAGACGGTCACCCGGTGCCAACGATCCCGTCATGATGGCCGCTTGCAACGCATCCGCAATCTGCAAAAAACGGGGCCCGCCGTTCGCGTTCAACCGTGGTGGCCAGTCCGGAACCTGCCGGTCTTGTACGGGTCTTGCCTGGGACATTTTGTCTCGATGTATGGAAATTGCTTTCAAGTAGTATGCTTGAATACTCTCTCCGCCGGCGCCGTCCTTATTTCATCGACCTTGTCCGGCAACAGCCTGGAAATCCGCACACAATGGAATGGTTCCCGATCGTCTTCTTTACGTTCAAAGCGCTTGTGCTCGGCACAGGCATGTTTTTCGCCATCAAATGGCACTACGACCAGGACAAGAAAGACAAAGGCGTGAACCGGCGCGCGCTGCTGATCGGCGTGGCCAAGGTCGTCATCATCTTCCTGGTCCTGCTTGCGGTGCTCGGCTACCTGACACTTCTGCTGGTCAGGAAGCTCGGCCTGGACTGGAACTTTTCGGGATAACGAACGAGCGGCTCGTGCGCCATGATCATGGCGTCGTGCGGAACCGCTTGCTAATGCCGGCCCAGCACCCCTGATAATCCCCCTGCAATTGCGGTGACGCCAGCGCCTGCTCGGTTGGCACCAGTACATTGCGCGTCTCAAACATGAACGCCATCGTGTCGCCCACCTTGTGCGGCTGGCGCGTGTCCGCGCTGCTGGCCTTGTCGAACGTCGCGGCATCCGGGCCGTGCCCGCTCATGCAGTTGTGCACGCTCGAACCGCCGGGCACGAAGCCGTCGGCCTTGGCATCGTAGGCGCCATGAATCAACCCCATGAACTCGCTGGCCACGTTGCGGTGGAACCATGGCGGGCGGAACGTGTCCTCGGCCACTAGCCAGCGCGGCGGGAAGATCACGAAGTCGAGCGTGTCGACGCCCGGTGTATCCGATGGCGCTTGCAGGACAAGGAAGATCGACGGGTCCGGGTGGTCATAGCTGATCGAACCGATGGCATTGAAGTGGCGCAGGTCGTATTTGTACGGCGCGTAGTTGCCATGCCACGCCACGACGTCCAGCGGCGAGTGGCCAATCGGCGCGCGCCACAGCCGCCCGCCGAACTTGGTGACTAGCTCGAAATCGCCGTCGATATCCTCGTACTGCGCGACCGGCGTGAGAAAGTCGCGCGGGTTGGCCAGCCCGTTCGAGCCGATCGGCCCCATATCGGGCAGTTGCAGCAGGGCGCCGAAGTTCTCGCACAGGTAGCCGCGCGCCTGACCATCGGGCAGCGTCACCTGGAAGCGCACGCCGCGCGGTATCACGGCGATTTCCTGCGGCTCGACGTCGAGCACGCCCAGTTCGGTGGCGATGCGCAGGCGCCCCAGCTGCGGCACGATCAGCAGTTCGGCGTCGGCATTGTAAAAATAGCGGCCGTCCATCGCCTGATTGGCCGCGTACAGGTGCACGGCGCAGCCCGTCATCGCTTCGGCCGAGCCATTGCCGGCCATGGTCACCCAGCCGTCGATGAAGTCGGTCGGCGCCGTCGGCATTGGCAGCGGACTCCAGCGCAACTGGTTCGGGGGCGCCGGGTTGTCGAAGCGGCTGACGAGGCGCGGCGCATCCAGCGGCACAAAGCTGCCATGCACGGCCGCCGGCCGGATCCGGTACAGCCACGAGCGCCGGTTATGGCTGCGCGGGGCGGTGAACGCGGTGCCGGACAACTGCTCGGCATACAGTCCGTAGGCCACTTGCTGCGGCGAATTGCGGTGCTGCGGCAGAGCGCCGGGCAGCGCTTCGGTGGCGAATTCGTTGCCGAAGCCGGACAGGTAACCGGACGGGTGGGTCATGCTGGGTCTCCTGGGACAGGTGTTGGGCGTGCGATTGCGGGTCGATGGCAGCACTCTAGAATAATCCCGCCAGTTTTACGAGATGAATAGAAAAATGTAGACTATTGATTCGATGAATACTGCTGGCCTCGACCACCACCACCCGTGGACAATGCGCCAGCAACACTGAAACCCATGATCGAACCGCGCACCATCGACCTGAATTTGCTGTCGGTATTCCAGGAAGTCTACCGGGAGCGCCAGATTTCCAGCGCCGCCCGCCGCCTTGGCCTGAGCCAGTCGGCGGTGAGCAATGCACTGGCGCGACTGCGGCGCGCGTTTGGTGACGAGCTGTTCGTGCGCACGGCCAGCGGGATGCAGCCGACGCCGCTGGCGACGCAGATGGCCGAACCGATCGGCGCGGCGATGGCGCAGGTGGCGCTGGCGCTGAACCAGCGCAGCCGGTTCGAGCCGGGCACGAGCAGTCGCCGCTTCGTGCTGGCAATGACCGATGTCGGCGAGGTGTACTTCATGCCGACGCTGATCGAGCGCTGCCGACAGCTGGCGCCGCACGTCGAACTCAGTTCGGTGCGTGTGGGCGCGGCGACGCTGAAGGAAGAGATGGAAGGCGGGCGGGTCGACCTGGCGGTGGGCCCGTTCGAGGATGTGTCCGATGCGCTGTACCAGCGGCACCTGTTTCGCCAGCCGTTCGTGACGATGTTCCGCAAGGGGCATCCACTGGGCAAGGGCGAGCTGACGCTGGCGCGCTTCGCCGCCGCCGAGCACTTGCTGGTCGATGCCGCCGACAGCCCGTACGACCGGGTCAACGCGGTGCTGGCCAGGTCCGGGATCGCGCCGGCAACGCGCTTTCGGGTGCCGCACTTTACGGCGGTGCCGTATATCGTCAGTTCGAGCGACCTGGTGGTGACGGTGCCGCAAAAACTGGCCGAACGGGCCGGCCTGCCGTTCGCGCTCGAATGGGTAACGCCGCCACTGGATTTGCCGCCGCTGCAAACGAATATTTTTTGGCACCGCCGCTTCAACCAGGATCCCGGCAATGTGTGGTTGCGCGGTTTGTTGGCCGACGTGTTCGCGGAATGACCGTCAACGTAAGACCGTATACAAGGAAGAGACAATGGCAGACCTGTTTGACAATCCCATGGGCCTGATGGGCTTCGAGTTCGTCGAGTTCGCTTCGCCAACCCCGGGCGTGCTCGAACCCGTATTCGAGGCGCTGGGCTTTACCAAGGTGGCCGTGCACCGTTCGAAGGACGTCACGCTGTATCGCCAGGGCGGCATCAACTTCATCATCAACAACGAGCCGAAAAGCTATGCGGCCTATTTCTCGGCCGAGCATGGCCCGTCGGCCTGCGGCATGGCGTTTCGCGTGCGCGATGCGCACAAGGCCTATGCCCGAGCGCTGGAACTGGGCGCGCAGGCGGTCGAGATTCCAACCGGCCCGATGGAGCTGCGCCTGCCGGCGATCCGCGGCATCGGCGGCGCGCCGCTGTACCTGATCGACCGCTTCGACGAAGGCGACACGATCGGCAAATCGATCTATGACATCGACTTTCGCTTCATCGAAGGCGTGCCGCGCAATCCGGAAGGCCACGGCCTGAAGATCATCGATCACCTGACGCACAATGTGTACCGCGGCCGCATGTCGTACTGGGCCGGCTTCTACGAGAAGCTGTTCAACTTCCGTGAAATCCGCTACTTCGACATCAAGGGCGAGTACACGGGCCTGACCTCGAAGGCGATGACGGCCCCGGACGGCATGATCCGCATCCCGCTGAACGAAGAAGGCAAGGCGGGTGGCGGCCAGATCGAGGAATTTTTGATGCAGTTCAACGGCGAAGGCATCCAGCACATCGCGCTGCTGAGCGAAGACCTGATCGCCACGGTGGACAGCCTGCGCGCCGCTGGCGTGCCACTGATGACGGCGCCGCCCGAGACGTATTACGAGATGCTCGAGGAGCGTCTCCCGGGCCATGGCGAAGATGCCGAACAGCTCAAGATGCGCGGCCTGCTGCTCGATGGCACCGTCACGGACGGCAAGGCGCGACTCCTGGTGCAGATCTTTGGCGTGGCGCAACTGGGTCCGGTGTTCTTCGAATTCATCCAGCGCAAGGGTGACGACGGCTTCGGCGAAGGCAACTTCAAGGCACTGTTCGAATCGATCGAACGCGACCAGGTCAAGCGCGGCGCCCTTGGCGCCGCCAGCGAGGCAACGACCGCCAGCTGACCCGACAATTTGCTATCCTGCATGTTTGCGGCGGCCCTTGGCCGCCGTCTTGCGTAAAGGAGAAAGCATGCTGGCGGCGTTTGCGGTCCTGTTGTTGTTTCAATGCCTGGGGGAGGGCCTCGTCTTCGTGCTGCGCCTGCCGCTGCCCGGTCCCGTGGCGGGCATGCTGCTGCTGGTGGCGGCGCTGATCGTCTTTCCCAAATTGCAGTTACTGGTCGAGCAGGCCGCCAATGCACTGCTGGCGCACCTGTCGTTGCTGTTCGTGCCGGCCGGGGTGGGCATCGTGGTGGCAGCAAGCAGCGGCAGCGGTCACTGGCTGGCGATCGTCGCGTCCGTCGTCGTCAGCACCCTGCTGGCGCTGGCCGTGACCGGCTTGCTGCTGCGCGGCATGAAAAGTGGCGCAGCGAAAGATCGCGATGCTTGAATTCGCCGAGTTGCGTCAGTTCTGGGTCTACCTGGCGGCCTCGCCCTTGCTGGGCTTGACCATGACGCTGTGCGCCTATCTGGCCGCGCAGCGGGTCGGCGCCTGGTGCAAGGGCGCGCCGATCGCCAACCCGGTCGCCATCGCGATTGCCATCGTGGTCGGCATCCTGAGCCTGTCCGGCATGTCGTACGAGCGATATTTTGCGGGCGCGCAGTTCGTGCATTTCCTGCTCGGCCCGGCGACGGTGGCGCTGGCCTTGCCGCTGGTGCGCCAGTTGCCGCGCCTGCGCCAGCACTGGCTGCCCCTGACGGCGGCGCTGCTGGCCGGGTGCGTGACGGCCATCGTGTCGGTGGTCGTCGTGGCGCAGTTGCTGGGCGCAACGCCAGCGCTGATCGGCACGCTCGCGCCCAAGTCGGTCACGTCGCCGATCGCGATGGCGGTGGCCGAGCGGTTGGGCGGCATTCCTTCCCTGACTGCTGCGCTGGTGATTGGCACGGGCATTTTTGGCGCGATATGCTCGACCTGGCTGTTTCATGGGCTGCGCGTGCGTTCGGATGCAGCGCGCGGGTTCGCGATGGGCCTGGCCGCACACGGAATCGGGACGGCGCGCGCGTTCCAGCTCAGCCCCGAGATGGGCGCATTCGCCGGGCTGGCGATGGGCTTAAATGGCGCACTGACGGCGTTGTTTGCGCCCTGGCTGGTGCCGCTCGTCATGCGTTGGATGGGGTAGCGGCTTGATGCCTGGCCAATGTCGGGCCAGCGCGCAGTCAGGCCCGATGGCCATGCCGGGGAACGGTTCCGAATCGGGCACGATGCAATCTGCATCCAGTGGTACGATAGAGCAGCATCAACGCATCGGATGAGCCGATGATGACCTCCCTCTGGAGTCCGCTCACCGACACCGCGCCGGCTGCCGCACCCTGTGCCGCAGCCGGCAATCAGTTACAGGAAGCCGCATGGATAGTCAAATCGAGAAAGCCCCACCACACCGCGGCATGCCGAGCTGGCTCACCCCGCGGCGCGCCATTGTTTTTGGTATTTGCACGGTCGTCCTGTTTATCCTGATCGGCAGCATGATCGAGCAGTTCATGAATGCCAACCCGAAGATGATGGCGGCCCTGCTGGGCGGCGGCGCGGCTGCAGCGGCAACCGCGCTTGGTACCTTGCCGGTGTTGTTTGCCCAGAATTTTTCCAGACGCACCTACGATTCGTTTCTCGGTTTCGGCGCCGGTGTCATGCTGGGCGCTACCGCGTTTTCGCTGGTTATTCCAGCATTGAACGCGGCTTCATCGGCCGGGGCGGGCAGCTGGGAAGCCAGCCTGATGGTGGGCGCGGGCATCCTGGCCGGCGCCGGGGCGATTCTCCTGCTGAGCCGCGCGGTGCATACCGACAGCATTCTCTCGACCGATCCCGACCAGGTGTCGCTGCGGCGCGCATGGCTGTTCGTGTGGGCCGTCGCGCTGCATAACCTGCCTGAAGGCCTGGCGATCGGCGTTGCCTTCGCCGGCATCGACCTCGAAAAAGCCACGTCACTGGCCACCGGCGTATCGATCCAGGATGTGCCGGAAGGCCTGGTCGTGGCACTGGCGCTGCATTCAGTCGGTTATAGCCGGCTGGCAGCGGTTGGCATGGGGATTGTGTCGGGGCTGATCGAGCCGATCGCCGCTGTCTTCGGCGTCGCACTCATCGGTATCGCGGCTGGCCTGCTGCCGTATGCCCTGGCTGCCGCTGCCGGCGCCATGTTGCTCGTCATCGTCAATGATGTGATTCCCGAATCGCGCCAGTCAGGTAATGGCACCCAGGCCAGCATCGCGCTGGTGATCGGGTTCATCGTGATGACGGTGCTCGATACCGCGCTGGCCTGACCGGCTGGCACCGTACCGGCCCGCATCTCTGCGCTCTGGTGCCCATGCCGATTACAGCACGAGCATGGCGGCGCGCTGCAGATCCGCTGGCAGTGCGCTTTGCGCCGCGACGAAGCAATGGGCTGGCCCCAGCGGCCGATCCACATAATAACCCTGGATTTCGTCGCAGCCGAAGCGCTTGAGTTCACACAACTGTTCGAGATTCTCCACGCCTTCGGCCACCACCGTCAGATTCAGGCTGTGGGCCAGGTTGATGACGGCGCGCGTAATCGCCGCATCGTCACTGTCGTGCGGCAGGTCGCGCACGAAGGTGCGGTCGATCTTGAGCGCATCGAGCGGGAAGCGCTTCAGGTACGCCAGGCTCGAATAACCGGTGCCGAAATCGTCGATCGACAAGCGCATGCCCAGTGCCTTGATGCGTCCCAGGATCTCGACCGCGGCGTCCGGATTCACCATCAGCATCGATTCGGTCAGCTCGAACTCGAGTAGTGTCGGTGCGATGCCGCTGGCCGTCACGATGTCCTCGATCGTTGCTGCCAGGTCGCCCTGTTCGAGCTGACGCGCCGACAGGTTGATCGCCACCGGCACGACGGGGAACCCGTCGGCATGCCAGGCGCCGAGCTGGCGGCAGACTTCTGCCACGACCCATTCGCCGACTGCGATGATGAGTCCCGTGTCTTCGAGTACCGAAATGAATTCGAGCGGCGGCACGAGGCCGCGCTGCGGGTGGTTCCAGCGCAGCAGCGCCTCGAAGCCACTGGTGTTGCCGGTGGCAAGGTCGAGCTTGGGCTGGTAGTGCAGCAAGAATTCGCGTCGCTCCAGTGCCTGGTGGAGCTCTGCTTCGAGCTTGTTGCGCTGGGTGGTCGCGTCGTGCATGGCGGCGCTGAAAAACTGGAAATTGCCGCGACCATTGTGTTTGGCCGCGTACATGGCCGTGTCGGCGCTTTTGAGCAGCACCTCCGCGTTGGCGCCATCCTGCGGATAGCGCGCGACGCCGATGCTGGCCGAGACGAACAGCTGCTGGCCCTGCAGCAGGAAAGGCGCTGCCAGCGCATCGATGATGCACGTGCACAGCACGTCGATGTCGTCGTCTGCCACGATGTCGGGCAGGATCAGCGCAAATTCGTCGCCCCCGAGCCGCGCGACCAGGTCGCCGGGCCGGGCGCAGCCCTGCAGGCGCTTGGTGGCAAGTACCAGCAGCTGGTCGCCGACCCCATGCCCCAGCATGTCGTTGACCTTCTTGAAGTGGTCGAGATCAATGAACATGACGCCGGCGCGGCGCGTCTGCGCCGCTGCCGCGCCGATGGCCAGGTCGAGCGACTCGGACAGGTAGCGCCGGTTGGGCAGGTCGGTCAAGGCGTCGTACTGGGCCAGGTAGGTCAGGCGCTGCTGAGCCGTGTGGCGCTCGATGGTGGTGGCCAGGATGTGCGCGATGCTGCGCAAGAAGTTGCGGTCGTCGGGACCGAACTGGCGGGCGTCGTCGCTGAACACGCCCAGCACGCCGAACGGGCTTTCGGTACAAATCACGCAGGTATCGACGCTGCTGCGCACCTGGTAGGCGGCGCCGACTGGCGCGAACAGCGGACGCAACAGGTCAGCCGGCGCTTGCTGCGGCATCGGACCCAGCGGGCAGTCGAGCACGAAGCCGGTGGCCAGGGCCAGCGTACCGCTGCCGGCGCGGATCACCAGTGAACGCCCGATCGGCGCCGGTTCCAGGGAAAACAGCGCCGCGCTCGTGGCATCCAGGCCGCCCGCTGCGGCCTGGACCGCTTCCTGGAACACGTGGTGCAGGTCCGTGGCCGTCAGGGCCACGCGGCCCAGTTCGGCGATCAGGTTCTCGCGACGGGCCGTGGCCAGGATCGTGCGTTCGAACGTCTTGCGCTCGGTGATGTCGATATCGATACAGATATAACGCGCCGTGCCGCCCGCATCGAACATCGGCACGATTGTGCGGTGCCATTGCAGCGTGCGGTCGCGCCCGGCGATGGTGACGTCACCTTTCCAGACATCCGGGCCGGGCATCCACAGCGGCGCCGGGCCGGGGATGGTCAGGTGTGCCAGCGGCTGCCCGACGATCTCGGCGCGCGACAGGCCACTGTTGGCAATGAACTGTTCGTTGACCACCGTGATGCGGCCGTCGCCATCGATTTCGGACACGATCGCGGCCTGGTCCATCGCGCTCTTGTGCTGCACGAGCGAATTCATCAACAGCTCGATGCGCTCGCCATACTGCACGCGCAGGCTGGCGGTACCGCGGTTTACGGCCAGGATCGCTTCCTGGATCTCGAGCGGTGCATCGTCGTGCAGCGGTGCCTCGGCCGTAACCAGGCCGGCGGCGACATCGTGTTCGAATGCGCGCAGGCCGCCGAGACGGTCCAGCCAGCGGCGCAGCAGCACGCGCATCATCAACAGGCTGGCCGAGGCGAGCACCGAGGCCACCGCCGCCGTTTCGATGATCAGCTGCCAGAGCTGCGCCGCCAGCCTGGTTACGTCGAACGACAGGCGAATGACGCCATAGTCCTTGCCGCCGACGGTGATGACCCGGTTGACATCGTAGAACCGTTCGACGATCAGCGCCGTGAACCAGTCGGGCGGCGCCGGGTACTGGCTATCCTGCGCCTCCAGGCTGATCGCGCCGCCGCCCACCTCGAGGAACTGGGCACGGTTGAATGGCGACTTGACGATCATCTTGCCCAGCGTGCGCTTGACCGTGTCGTAATCCCCGATGACAACGCTCTCTTCGATCGGCTGGATCACCGCCTCGACCAGCATCAGCGCATTGTCTTGCGTCTCTTCGATATGCTGAAGGTACTGGTAGCGGTAGACCATGCCCAGGCCGGCGGCCAGCAGCAGCAGCAGCGTGACCGCGAACACGCCGAACACACGACCCATCAGGGAGCGCGGCATGAAGACACGCTTGAGCAGGCGCAGCGAAGACGATGTCATGGCGGAGGGTGTCACCGCAGGCTGGCCGGCGCGTCGGCGTAGAATGCGCGATAGCTCGCGTAGTCGGCGTGGCTGGCGGCGACGAACGACAGCGGCACCGGGGCGTGGATCAGTGTCGCTGATTCGGCCAGCACGCGCTTGCCTTCCGGGTCGTTGTGCATGGTGAGGAAGGCATTGGCGACGGCGCGCACCTGCTCTGCCGGCACCCGTGGCGAGGCCATCAGGGCCAGATCGTTGAATGGCGCCGAACTCCACAGCACGCGAAACGCGTTGCCTTCCCGGCCGCTCCAATTGGCTACCAACTGGGAATTGGCGCCAACGGCCTTGACCATGCCCGCAAACAGCTGCGTGAATGCGGCGTCCTGATTGCCGGCGAACACGACGTTCACGGGAATCCCGGCGCGCAGCAGTTGCGCGTAATTGACCTTGTAGGCAACCAGTGCTTCGGCGCCGGGAAAGCTCACGGACGCGCCAGCCAGTTCTCGGATATCCCTGATCGGCGAGTCGGCTGGCACCACGATCTGCGCATGCAGGGGCGGCGAGTTGCGCCGCCCGAAGACGGTCCATCCCATCTTGTCGCGATCCGGACTGAACAGGTGGTTGGTGAACGCAAAGTCGACTTCACGGGCGAGCACGAAACTGGTCGTGTCCGCCGAGGTTCGGCCCAGCTTGAGCTTCATGCACACCTTGCTCCTGGCCGAGACGTAACGGATGATCGGGTTCCAGAAGCTGGCTGAGACCTGGACATTGAATTGATTGACCGGGGAGAAATTGTAGCAAGCGGGCGGCGCGGCGAAGGCCGATTGCGTGACGAGAAGGGCGCCAGCCAGCAGTGACAGATGCAGATTCATGGAGGTTCGATCGTGAAGACAAAGTGAACTACGGCCACGTCCGGAGTGCCGGGCTGGGCGCCGTGATGTTGTGCCAGTGGACAGACATGCCGCGCCCCACATCGCCGACAGGCTCAGTAGGCTGGCGTCGCCATCCGTCAATGGATGCGCGAGGGATGACTGTAGCGCGGGCCGGCGGCGCGTGCGCGTGGCAACAGACGAGATCATACTATCAGCAAACATTGCCGGATGGAATGCAATGTTGTAATTAGTAAATTAGCCGGTTCATGTCCTGTACGTGCCCCAAAAACGACAACGGCCCCGAAGGGCCGTTGTCGTTACTGCGTGATCTACTGGAAAAGATCAGTCACGGATTTCCAGCTTGCGGTTCAGGCTCAGCGCGGCCAGCGTGGCCACCGCTGCCGACAGCAGATACAGGCTGACATAACCCAGGCCGAAGTTTGCCGACAGGCCCAGGGCGACCAGCGGTGCGAATGCCGCGCCGACCAGCCATGCCAGATCCGACGTCAGCGCCGCACCGGTGTAGCGGAAGTGCTTCTGGAAGTTCGACGTCGTGGCGCCCGCTGCCTGGCCATACGACAGACCCAGCAGGGTGAAGCCAACCAGGATGAAGGTGTTCTGGCCGGCGGTGCCGCCATCGATCAGCGATGGGACGAAGACCGAGAACAGCGCGATCAGTGCGGCCAGCGTACCGAGCGTGGTGCGACGACCAACTTTGTCGGCGATATAGCCCGACGCCAGGATGCCCAGCGCGGCCAGGGCAGCGCCTGCCATCTGGACCAGCAGGAACGATTCGACCGGACGCGTATCGTACAGCTGGATCCACGACAGCGGGAACACGGTTACCAGGTGGAACAGTGCGTAGCTGGCCAGTGCGGTCATCGCGCCGATGACGATGTTGGTGCCCTGATTACGCATCAGTTCGCCGACCGGGGCAGGCGTCATGTGCTTGCTGTCCAGCAAGCGCGCATACTCGGTGGTCGAGACCAGGCGCAGGCGGGCAAACAGGCCGACGACGTTGATAGCGAAGGCGACGAAGAACGGGAAGCGCCAGCCCCAGGTCAGGAAGTCTTCCTGCGACAGGTTGCCGATCAGATAGGCGAACACGCCGGCAGCGATGACGAAGCCGAGCGGTGCGCTGAGCTGACCCAGCATCGCGTACCAGCCGCGCTTGCCTTCAGGGGCGGACAGGGCCAGCAGCGACGGCAGGCCGTCCCACGAACCGCCCTGGGCCAGACCCTGGCCGATGCGCAGCAGTGCCAGCATCACGATGGCGGCGCCGCCGATTTCGCTGTAGCTCGGGAGCAGGGCGATGACGACGGTGCAGGTGCCCATCATGAACAGGGCGATCAGCAGTTTGAGGTCGAGGCTCCAGCGCTTCTGGATCCACATGAACAGCAATGTGCCGAACGGCCGCGCGATGAACGCGAACGCAAAAATGGTAAAAGCGTACAGTGTGCCTTCGAGGCGATCGGCAAACGGGAAGAAGATTGACGGGAACACCAGTACCGAGGCAATGGCATAGACGAAGAACTCGAAGTACTCCGCCGAACGACCGACAATGACGCCGACGGCGATGTCTCCGGGAGAGACGTGCTCGTCGCGGGCGTTGATGTTACGTGCACCGCTGTTGGGGCTCGTGATTGGAGCGGCGTCGTCGCCGCCGTGGGTGGTGCTGTGCATGGTTAATTCTCCCGAAGTCGTGTCGCGGTCGCCACTATTGTGGGTAACACTCATGTTGAAATTGCAGTATGGCAAAGGGTGGGACAAACTGTCCAATGTTCTTTGGCGACCGTTGGCAGTACAGTAGCACGTACTCCCTCCATGTAATGTGAGATACCTAGCATGATTCCACAAATTGTCCGCCGCGGACTGCCTTTACTTCTGCTTGCAGCGCTTTCTGGCTGTAACGCAGTCGTCTTGAATCCCACCGGCGATATAGCAAAGCAGCAGGCCGATCTGATTGTCATATCGGTTCTATTAATGTTGATCATCATCATTCCGGTGATGTTGTTGGTCGTCTGGTTCGCCTGGCGCTACCGCAAGGGCGCCAATGCGGCCTACGAACCTGACTGGGACCATTCGACCAAGCTCGAACTGGTTATCTGGGGCGCACCGCTCCTGATCATCATCGTGCTGGGTCTGATTACCTGGGTCAGTACCCACAAGCTCGACCCGTATCGTCCGCTCGATCGCATCGATGCCAACCGTCCGCTCGCGGCCTCGGTCAAGCCACTCGAAGTGCAAGTGGTGGCGCTGGACTGGAAATGGCTGTTCATTTATCCAGAACAGGGTATCGCGTCGATCAATCACCTGGTGACCCCGATCGACGTGCCGGTGCGCTTCAAGATCACGTCGTCGACCGTGATGAACACGTTCTACATCCCGACCCTGGCTGGCATGATCTACGCAATGCCGGGCATGGAGACGGAACTGAACGCGGTGCTGAACAAGACCGGCGATTATCGCGGCCTGTCGGCCAACTTCAGCGGGGATGGTTTCTCGCACATGAAGTTTGCCTACAAGGGCGTGACGCAGGCCGATTTCGACACCTGGGTCAAAGAAATGAAGACCGGTACCGAAGTGCTCGACCGCGCTGACTACATGGTGCTCGAAAAACCGACCGCCAAGGAGCCGGTGCGCCATTACGCACAGGTCGAGCCCGCGCTGTTCAACCGCATCCTGAACCGATGCGTCGCTGAAGGCACGATGTGCATGAACCAGCAAATGCACGAGGATCACAAGCGCAACGAGATGGCTGCGGCCATCCGTCAGCTGCCGAAAGATGGCAAGTCCATGCTGGCCGAGGCGCTGGAAATGTGCGTCGCCCCTTTTAACACTGTGAAGAAGTAACCATGCAAGACACTTTCGACTTGACGAAGTTTATCTTCGGGCGGCTTGGCTGGGATGCGATTCCCTTCCATGAGCCGATCCTGCTTGCTACCTTCGCAGGTGTGATCGTAGGCGGTATTGCCCTCGTGGGCATCCTGACCTACTTCCGCCTGTGGGGCTCCTTGTGGAAAGACTGGATCACCAGTATCGACCACAAGAAAATCGGCATCATGTACATGATCCTCGGTCTGGTCATGCTGCTGCGCGGCTTTGCCGATGCCCTGATGATGCGTGCCCAGCAGGCGCTCGCCTTTGGCGACAACGCCGGCTTCCTGCCGCCGCACCACTACGACCAGGTCTTCACCGCCCACGGCGTGATCATGATCTTCTTCGTGGCGATGCCGTTCGTGACGGGTCTGATGAACTATGTGGTGCCACTGCAGATCGGTGCGCGCGACGTGGCGTTCCCGTTCCTGAACAACTTCTCGTTCTGGATGACCACGATGGGCGCCGTGCTGATCATGGCCTCGCTGTTCGTCGGTGAATTCGCACGTACCGGCTGGCTCGCGTATCCGCCGCTGTCGGGCATCCTGGCCAGTCCGGGGGTGGGCGTCGACTACTACATCTGGTCATTGCAGATTGCCGGTGTCGGTACCTTGCTGTCCGGTGTGAACCTGATCGTCACCATCATCAAGATGCGTGCACCGGGCATGGGCCTGATGAAGATGCCAGTCTTCGTCTGGACCTCGCTGTGCACCAACATCCTGATCGTCGTGACCTTCCCGATCCTGACCGCCGTGCTGGCAATGCTGGGCATGGACCGCCTGTTCGACACCGCGTTCTTCACGAACGACCGTGGCGGCAACGCGATGATGTACGTGAACCTGATCTGGATCTGGGGTCACCCCGAGGTCTACATCCTGATCCTGCCGGCGTTCGGTATCTTCTCCGAAGTGGTCTCGACCTTCTGCGGCAAGCGCCTGTTCGGCTACACCTCGATGGTCTACGCGACCTGCGTCATCATGGTGCTGTCGTACCTGGTCTGGCTGCACCACTTCTTCACGATGGGGTCGGGCGCCAGCGTCAACGCGTTCTTCGGCATCACGACGATGATCATCTCGATCCCGACCGGCGCGAAGCTGTTCAACTGGTTGTTCACCATGTACCGCGGCCAGATCCGTTTCGAGCTGCCAATGATGTGGACGATCTCGTTCATGCTGACCTTCACCATCGGCGGCATGACCGGCGTGATGCTGGCGATTCCTGCAGCTGACTTCGTGCTGCACAACTCGCTGTTCCTGATCGCCCACTTCCACAACGTGATTATCGGTGGTGTGGTGTTCGGTATCTTCGCCGGACTGAACTACTGGTTCCCGAAAGCGTTTGGCTACAAGCTCGACAAATTCTGGGGCACCGTGTCGTTCTGGCTGTGGTCGATCGGTTTCTGGGTTGCGTTCACGCCGCCGTACATCCTGGGCTTCATGGGCTACACCCGCCGCGTGAGTCACTTCGATGACATGTCGGTCCAGTGGCTGTTCCAGATCTCGTTCCTGGGTACCCTGATGATTGCCGGTGGTATCGGCGCGCTGCTGATGCAACTGTATGTCAGCTTCCGTGACCGCAACACTGCACGTCTGCGCGATTTCACTGGCGATCCGTGGAATGGCCGTACGCTGGAATGGTCGACCTCGTCGCCACCGCCGGACTACAACTTCGCGTTCACGCCGGTGGTGCACGACAACGACACCTTCGCCGACATGAAGAAGAACGGTTACCAGCGTCCATTGGCCGATTTCGTTGCGATCCACATGCCGAAGAACACCTGGGCCGGATTCGTGATCTCGGCACTGGCGTGCGCGGTCGGCTTTGCCATCATCTGGCATATGTGGGCCGCGGTCATCGTGGCGTTCATTGTCCTGCTCGGCACGATCATTGCCCATACCTTCAACTACAAGCGCGATTTCTACATTCCGGCTGAAGAAGTCCTGAAAACCGAAACCGCACGTACTCGTATGCTGGAAAGCCATGTCTGAAATTAAAGCAACCATGACGGGCGGGTTGACACCCGCCGAAGTGACCGCGCGCTACATGGCGCGGGAACACCACCCGGAGCAGGGCACGTTGCTCGGCTTCTGGCTCTACCTGATGAGCGACTGCCTGCTGTTCGCATCGCTCTTCGCCAGCTACGCCGTGCTGGGCCGCAACTATGCGGGCGGCCCGACCGGTGCCGAGCTGTTCGAACTGCCGCTGATCGCGCTCAATACCGCGTTCCTGCTGGTGTCGTCGATCACCTTCGGCATGGCCATGATCGCGGCGCAAGCCAAGAACTTGGGCAAGACCAAGCTGTGGCTGATCGCGACCGGCCTGCTGGGCGTGGCGTTCCTGTCGCTGGAAATCTATGAATTCCAGCACCTGATCCACCTGGGCGCCGGTCCACAGCGCTCGGGCTTTTTGACCGCGTTCTTCTCGCTGGTCGGCACCCATGGCCTGCACGTGCTGTTCGGCATCGTCTGGCTGGTGACCCTGTTCGTGCAGCTGTCCAAGCACGGCCTGACGCCGGAAAACTTCCGTCGCCTGGCTTGCCTGTCGCTGTTCTGGCACTTCCTGGATCTGGTCTGGATCTTCGTGTTTACCTTTGTCTACCTGATGGGAGTGCTGCCATGAGCGATCATCACAACGAGCATGGTCATGATCATCATGGTCACGACAGCTACCAGATCCACTACAGTGGCAAGGATTACGCGATCGGCTTCATCCTGTCGGTCATTCTCACGGCGATTCCGTTCTGGCTGGTGATGGGCAACGTGCTGGCCCCGGACATGACCCGCTGGGTCATCCTCGGCTTTGCCGCGGTCCAGCTGGTGGTCCAGATGATCTACTTCCTTCACCTGAATTCGAAGGCGGAAGGCGGCTGGAACATGATGGCGCTGATCCTGACCCTCGTGCTGCTGGTCATCGTGATGTCGGGCTCGATCTGGGTCATGCACCACATGAACACCAACATGATGCCGGGCATGGGTGCTGAAAACACCTCCGACATGACCTGACGATGGTGATGCACGAGCAGCAGTCGCCGACCCTGTCGGCGCCCGATCAGCCCCCGCCACGGCGTTCGCCCTTTGTGCGACGCCTGGTGGCGGTGCTGGCCTTGCTGCTGCTCGTGCTGTTTGCAGTTCTGGGGACCTGGCAGGTGATTCGCCTGCAATGGAAACTGGACCTGATCGAACGCGTCGATGCACGCGTTCATGCGGCGCCTGCTGCGCTTCCTCCGGTGGCGCAGTGGCCGCAGATTTCCAAAGAATCCGACGAGTACCGGGCTGTTGCCCTGTCGGGTCATTATCTCTACCAATTTACCGCACCCGTCCAGGCTTTGTCCGAGCTGGGCGCGGGCTTCTGGCTGCTCACGCCGTTCTGCGCGGACGAGGGCCACATCATCTTTGTCAACCGCGGCTTCATCCCGTCTTCGGGCGACATCGCCACGCGCTTCCCGGCGCGCACGGCCGGTCCTGACGCCTGCGCCGCCGCGGGCGAGGCGGTCAAGCTGACCGGTCTGTTGCGCATCAGCGAGCCCAAGGGCGGCTTCCTGCGCGACAATGACCCGACCGGCAACCGCTGGTATTCGCGCGACGTCGCCGCTTTGACCGCCGCGCGCGGCTTCGATCCGGCACGCACGGCGCCGTTTTTCGTCGATGCCGGCAAGAACCAGGACCCCGTGGCCGCGCCCGAGCGCGCGGTGGGCGGCCTGACCGTCATCTCGTTCCCAAACAATCACCTCGTGTACGCGCTGACTTGGTATGCTCTGGCCCTCATGGTGGCCGCAGCCTGGTGGTGGGTGGTCCGCTATGAAGCGAGGCGTTCCCGCGCCGCCGACGATTAAACGCTGCGTCCGCACCTGCCGGATGCAGGGGCACTGAACGAACGGATTTCGATGCAATCTCCGCTGGACTTCTTCGCCAGGGCGGCGCGCATATCGCCGTCGGCGGCGGCCGCGAACGTGGAATTCGCTGCCGGTCACAAGAACATGCTGCAGCTGATCGAGCTGCGCTGGATCGCCGTCATCGGCCAGGTCAGCACGATTGCCGCCGCCATCGTGCTGTTCGGGATCGCGCTGCCGCTGGTGCACATGCTGCAGGTGCTCTCGTGCCTGATCGCCTTCAACATTGCCAGCCACCTGCGCTGGCACGAACGGCGCCCGGTCTCGAATGGCGAGACCTTCATGGCCATCCTGGTCGACGTCTCGAGCCTGACCGTGCTTCTGTACCTGTCCGGCGGCACCACCAATCCGTTTGCTTTCCTCTATTTGCTGCAGGTGATCGTCGCGGCTGTGTTGCTCGAGGTGCTATGGACCTGGTGCATCGTCGTCATCACGATCACCTGCATGGCCGGCCTGGCGGCGTTCGCCGAGCCGCTCGCGCTGCCGTTCGACCATGAGCGCGGGATCGGCAGCCTGTACGTCCAGGGTCTGCTGGTCTGCTTCGCGCTCAATGCGGCGCTCCTGGTGCTGTTCGTTTCGCGCATCTCGAACAATGTGCGCGACAAGGCGACCCAATTGGCGGCGCTGCGCCAGAGTGCGACCGAAGAAGAACACATCGTGCGCATGGGGTTGCTGGCCAGTGGCGCCGCCCATGAACTGGGCACGCCGCTGTCGACCGTCTCGGTGATCCTCGGCGACTGGAAGCGCATGCCGGCGTTTCGCGACGACCCCGAGCTGCTGGGCGAACTGACCGAAATGCAGACGCAGCTCAAGCGCTGCAAGTCGATCGTCAGCGGGATCCTGCTCTCGGCCGGCGAAGCGCGCGGCGAATCGGCCGAACGCACGACCGTACGGGGTTTTCTCGACGGCCTGGTTGAACGCTGGCAGGCCAGCCGCCCGGTGCGCGCATTCACGTACAATAACCGCATCGCCGACGACTGGCCGGTGGCGAGCGACTCGGCGCTGCGCCAGACGGTCGACAACCTGCTCGACAATGCGCTGGAAGCATCGCCCGACTGGGTCTGCCTCGATGCGCACATCGAAGAGCGCACGCTGGTGCTGTCCGTACTTGACCGGGGGCCCGGCTTTGCGCCCAGCATGCTGGCGCAATTCGGCAAACCCTACCAGTCCACCAAGGGCAAACCCGGCGGTGGCCTGGGGTTGTTTTTGGCCGTAAACGTCGTGCGCAAACTTGGCGGCACGGTGGCGGCGACGAACCGGCCAGAGGGTGGCGCCGTGGTGATCCTGCGGCTGCCGATGTCGGCCATTGAACTGGAAGAGGAGCTGAATGATGCCGAATCCTGAGCCGCTGCTGCTCATCATCGAAGACGACGAAGCCTTCGCCCGCACGCTGAGCCGTTCATTCGAGCGGCGCGGCTACCGCGTGCTGGGCGCGACCGGCCATGATGAGGCCGCCGCCATCCTCGCGCAGCACAATCCCGGCTACGCCGTGGTCGACCTGAAGCTCAAGGGCCAGACCTCGGGCCTGGCCTGCGTGCAGCTGCTGCACGAACATGACCCGGACATGCTCATTGTCGTGCTGACCGGCTTCGCCAGCATCGCCACTGCCGTCGAAGCGATCAAGCTCGGCGCCGTTCAGTATCTGGCCAAGCCGTCCGATGCCGACGATATCGAAGCGGCGTTCGGGCACATTGCCGGCAGCGCCGAGATCGAGGTGACCAATCGGTCGACGTCGATCAAGACGCTCGAGTGGGAACGCATCCACGCGGTGCTGGCCGAGACCGATTTCAATATCTCCGAGGCGGCGCGCCGGCTGGGCATGCATCGCCGCACGCTCGCGCGCAAGCTCGAAAAGCAGCGGGTCAAGTGATCATGCGCGCGCTCATCGTGGGTGTTGCACTGCTGTTTTGCCAGGTCGCCGAGGTGCTGGCAGCGCCGACCCAAGCCCAGGTCGATGCCGGCCGTCGGCTGTTCGCGCGTTGCACCAACTGTCACGAAGTGGGCCCGGGCGCACGCAATGGCTTCGGCCCGCAATTGAATGCGGTCGTGGGCCGCAAGGCCGGCAGCGAGCCTGCGTATGCCTACTCGCCGGCGCTCAAGAACGCGCGCTTCGTCTGGAACGAGCAGAATCTGGTCGCATTCATTCGCGACAGCGAGAAGGTCGTACCGGGTAACAAGATGCGTTTTCTCAGCTTCATGAGCGAGAAGCAGGCGGCCGAGATCGTGGCCTACCTGCGCACGCAGGGCGCACCAACCCCACCGCCGAAGAAGTAGCGCAGCGCGGCGCGCCGTGTCACGCGACGGCCTGCTTGGTCGACAAGATGCGCGCATCGAACAGGCTCAATAGCGCTTCCATCTGCACCGGCTTGTTCAGATGGTGATCGATGCCCGCATCGACCGAGCGCTGACGTGACGCGGCGTCGCTCCAGCCGGTCAGCGCGACAATATAGGTGGTGTCGTCAAGCAAGCCCTGCGCGCGCGCAGCGATGGCGACTTCGTAGCCGGTCATGTCGGGCAAGCCGATGTCGAGCAATATGACCTGGTAGCGAGCGTCTGCCAGCGCGGCCAGGGCGGCGCCGCCGGTATGGGCGATGTGCACTTCGAAACCGTGCAGTCCGAGCAGCGCCTGCAACAGTTCGGCTGCATCCACGTTATCGTCCACGACCAGCACCGACGGCGCGTGCCGGGGCGCTTCGACTGGGGCCAGCGGCGGCACGCTGGCGGCGGCGCTGTGCACTTCGGTGCTGACGGGCAGCGTGATGTCAAACGATGCGCCCAGGCCTGGGCCGTCACTATGCGCGCCCAGCGTGCCGCCGTGACGCAGCACGAGATCGCGTGTCAGTGCCAGGCCGATGCCCAGGCCGCTGTTACCGTCGCTGCCGCTGCGCCCCTCTTGCGTGAACATGTCGAACAGGCGTGGCAGCATGTCGGGTGAAATGCCGCGGCCCGTGTCCGTGACGCGGATACTGACCGTGCGGTCTGATTGCAGACTGACATGCAGGCTGATTCGTCCGGGCTCGGGCGTGAACTTGAACGCGTTGTGCAGCAGATTCGACACGCATTGGGCGATGCGTGTGCTGTCGACCAGCACGGGGATCGGTTGGGCCGGGACCACCAGCTCGAACGCGCTGCGTGACGTCTCGATCAGCGGCGCGCTGGTTTCCAGCGCACTGGCGATCACGTCGCGCAGGTCGGCCGGCGCCTGCTGCACCGTCAGCTTGTCGGAGTGAATGCGCGAGGCGTCCAGCAAATCATCCACCAGCCGCGTCAACTGCAAGCCCTGGCGCCGGATGATGGCGGCCGCGCGCGCCACCCCGGCATCGTCGCCCGCGCGCATCGCGATCAGCTGGGCCGCTGACAGGATCGGCGCCAGCGGATTGCGCAGCTCGTGCGCGAGCATCGCGATGAAGACGTCTTTTTGCCGGTTGGCCTCGCTCAGCTCCGCCTGGCGCGCGACGAGCGCATCTTCGCTCTCGCGCAGCCGGGTGCCGGTGGCGCGCAGCTTGCGCATGGCCAGGTTCATGCGCTCGATGACGAGGCAGTCGACGACCAGGATCAGCGCGAAAAAGACTAGCGCGATCAGGTCGCTGTGCGCCATGGCGGCCGGTGCCAGGCGAGGCCCCATGAAGAATGCCCACGCAGCCCAAGTGCTCAGGAACGCGGCCAGAAGGCCCGGTCCGAGACCGGCCAGGTAGGCCGCCAGCAGTACCGCCGGGAAGAACGACAGGAACGGGAATCCGCGCGCCGGCAAGAGGTCGACCAGCATGAAGCGGGCAGCCAGCGCCACAAGGAACAGGAGTAGCCCGAACAGATAACGCAACACGGGCGGCGCCGCGCCGTCGCGCCAGGTGCCACCGGAAAACTGGGTTTGCATGATCAGGATGGGTTGAGGTTGCGAGGCGGTGGACCTGGCGTCCGTTTGGATGGATGATTATAAACAGTAATACACTGCAAGTTCATTCAGAGAACTTGCTCAGTGCAAAGGCGGCGAGAAACCCCGCGGCAACGATCAGCCCGGCGAAATCGTGGGTCTCTTCGAATGCTTCGGGAATCATCGTGTCCACCACCATGGCCAGCACGCCCCCGGCGGCCACCGCGGTGATGGCGGCGAGAACTTCAGGCGGAAACTGGTGAAACAGCGTGTAGCCTGCCGTCGCCGCCAGGCCGGACGCCACGGCAATCGCCGCCCAGATGCCCATGATATACCCCCTCGAATGGCCAGCGCGCTTCATCCCCGCTGCGCTCGACAAGCCTTCCGGCAGATTCGACAGGAACACCGCCGCCACCATGGCCATGCTGACCCCCTGACCACCCAGCAGCGACAGGCCGATCACGATCGACTCGGGAATCCCGTCCAGCAGGGCGCCAATGGCAATTGCCGTGCCGCCGGCTTGGGCTTTCGGGTCGGTTCCCTGCTGCGGCGTGGAGCGCTTGCGGTGCTTGGCGCCCTTGCGCGCGAGCAGCCAGTTGGCGCCGGTATAGATCCCCGCGCCAATGACGAAGCCGGCTGCAGTAGAGGCGAGCCCGCCGGTCTCCACCGCTTCGTCCATCAATTCGAACGATAGCGCCGAAATCAGCACGCCGCTGCCAAACGCCATGATCGCGGCGACGAGACGCTGCGGCACTGCATAGCGCACCCCGATCCCGGCGCCCATCAGCAGGGCGCCGCCTGCCAGCAATCCCCATCCACCTGCCTGCAACCAGCCTGCTATTTCCATGCGTATTCCTGTCGTCGTGCGCTGCGCAGCATCCTCGTGTGTCCATTGGCACAAATGAGGTTGCCTTGATAATACTTTTGGGGCAATATAGGGATGTGGCAGATGGGTCGGTCGACCCGGTTGCCCCGATCAGCAAAGAGGCGGTGAGAGCCGCTTCTTTTCGTCCCCCGCAGTCGTGGGGGGCTTTTTTTTCGCGTCTGTCGATGGCTTCCCGCTACGACTGGCCAAGCGGAATTTTGCCTGCTGCCTCATCGGCATCGAGCTGCCCAATCAATGTCCCCAGATCCTGTTCGAGCCGCAGCAGCGTCGATTCGTCCAGCGTGGCCAGGGCGTTGGGCAGTACGCCGCTCAAGGGCGCCGGGGAGCGGCGCAGCACTTCCTGGCCGGCTGGCAGCACGCGCAGGGCGACGCTGCGCCGGTCCGCGCCTTCACGCGCCGCGCTGACGTAGCCGCGCTCGACCAGGCCACGCACCAGATTGCTGGCGGTTGACTGGTGGATATCGAGCGCGCGACTCAGGCTCGTCGCGCCGATCCCGGGCTGGCTGTCGATCACCGACAGCGCCCAGACCTGGGCGCCCCCCAGGCCCGATTCGTGTTCGAGCTGGCGAAAGTGGGTCTTGACCGCATTGAAGACGATACGGAATTGACGCAGCACGCGTTGCGGCGGCGCATCGGTCGGCAAGGGCGGGGCAGGGGCTAGGGGTTCGGACGACATGCGCGAGATGATAATCCAAGCGTTGTCAAAACGCATCAGCGCAATGCAGATTCTTCTGCATGCACGCGGTATCAACGCTGCGCCCGGACGCGCCATTCTGCGCTAGCATCCTCTGTATGTACAGTGCATCTGTCCACCACTCGCGTGCCTCCCGACGCGGCCTGTCGCGGGCTGCGCTGGCCACCTGCCTGCTCGGCCTGATGCTGACTGCCGCCCTGTGCGGCGTCGTGCGCTCGCTGGAGGCCGAGCGCGTCGATGCCGAATTCACGCAGCGCGCCGGCGTGCGCGTGGCGGCGGTCACGCGCGCGTTTGCCGAAGCCGTCGATGCGGCGCGCGCCGCCAGCCTGCTGTTTCGCGCGTCGCACCGGATCACGCGCGACGAATTCGATACCTTTGCCTTGCCGCTCGTGGCGCACCACGGCTACCTGAAGGCGATTGTGTTCCAACGCTTCGTCAGCGCCGCCGAGCGCCCGGCGTTCGAGGCCGAACGCCGATCCTTCTGGCCGGAGTTCCAGATCCGGGAACGCGCACCTGGCGATGGCGCCACGCTGGTGCGCGCCGGTGAGCGTCCCCTGTATCTGGTCAACGATTACGTCGCGCCCATCCTCGGTAACGCGATCGTGTTCGGCATCGATGCATGGGCGTATCCGCCGTTGCGACGTGTCAGCCAGAACGCGATCGATGCCGGCGAGCCGGTCGCCAGCCCGCTCGTCACGCTGCTGCAGGGCGGCGGCAAACGCCGCGGCATCCTGATCACCGTGCCGGTTTACCGGGGCAGCGAGCGTCCCGCGGACGTCATGGCGCGTCGCGCGGCGGTGGTCGGGCACGTCGAGGTCGTGATCGATGTCGCGCTGCTGGTGGGCGGCAGCCTGCATGCGGTACGTTTGCTTGATGACGAGGCCATCGGGTTGTCACTGCACGGGCGGGATGCGGCCGGGCAGATGGTGACGGCCTACCGTCATGGCCCCGCGCACAGCGGGAACCTGCTGCACCATGTCGAATCCATCGACATTGCCGGCAGTCAGTGGCAGGTCGTGGTCGACCAACAGCCGCAGGCATTCGGGCGTCATACGGCCGAGCTGGTGGCGCTCGCGCTGGGCCTGGTCCTGAGCCTGCTTGCCGCTACACTGGTTCAGCAGCGCGTGGCGCGCACACGCCGCATCGAAGCCCTGGTGGCGCAGCGCACTGCCGCACTCGAACGGGCCACCGGTTCGCTGCGCGTCTATGAACGGGCGATGGCGTCCAGCGCCAACCCGATCCTGCTGGTCGATGCGCAGCCTCCGGGCTACCCGATCGGCTATGCCAATCCTGCCTGCGCGCGCACCTTCGGCTACGCGCCGCACGAACTGGCCGGCCAGCCGCTGGTGCTGCTCCTCGGCACGGACACCGACCAGCCGGCGGTGCGCGTGCTGTGCACGTCGCTGCGCCAGCAACGCGAAGAGCATGCGCTGTTGACGATGCACACGCGCGACGGCGCCGAGCTGATCAGCGACGTGTATATCGCGCCAGTGCGCCGCGCCGACGGCGAGGTCAGTCATTTCGTCGTGACCGTCTACGATGTCACCACCGCCAAGCGCTATGAGGCCGAACTCGAGCGTTACGCCCGTTACGACACGCTCACGGGCCTGGCCAACCGCGCCCTGCTGGCCGACCGCATCGAGCGCGCGATCGCCGCCGCAGACGGTGCACCGGTGTGGGTCGTGCTGCTCGACGTCGATCATTTCAAGCTGATCAACGATACGCTGGGCAGGCGTGCCGGTGACGAGGCGCTGCGCCTGCTGGCCGCGCGCATCAAGCGCACGCTGCGCCCGCTCGACACGGCCGCGCGTGTCGGCGGCGACGACTTCGTGCTCGTGCTGTGCGGCTGCCGCGACGAATGCCAGGCGGCCACCCGCATCGGACAGGTGCGCGATGTCGTGGCCGAACCATTGCAGCTGGCCGACCAGCACCTCGTGCTTGGTTGCAGCGCTGGCGTGGCGGCCTGGCCGGTCGACGGCGCCGACGCCGACACGCTGGTCAAGCATGCCGAAATCGCGATGTACCGCGCCAAGTCGGACGGGCGCAATGCGGTGCAGTTCTATGCCCCGCACATGAACGCGCAGGCATTCGACCGGCTGGCGCTGGAAAGTGCACTGCGCCGCGCGCTGCAGGAGCAGCAGTTCACGCTGCATTTCCAGCCGCAGGTCGATCTGGCCACCTGTCGCGTCGTGGGCACCGAGGCGCTGATCCGCTGGCGTCATCCTCTGCTGGGCACGATACAGCCGGAGCGCTTCATCGGCCTGGCCGAAGAGACCGGTCTGATCGTGCCGATCGGCGCCTGGGTGCTGCAGACGGCGTGCCGCCAGAACCGGCAGTGGCAACGCAGCGGGCTGGGGCTGCTCCGGATCGCCGTGAACCTGTCGGCGCGCCAGTTTGCCGAACCCGACCTGCTGACCAACGTCGAGCGCGTGCTGCGCGAAACCGGTTTGCCGCCCGGTTCGCTCGAGATCGAACTGACCGAGAGCATGATGATGGGCGACATCGAGTCGGCCATCCACACGATGGAATGCCTCAAGCGCATGGGCGTAAAGTTGTCGATCGATGACTTCGGTACTGGGTACTCCAGCCTGCAATACCTGAAGCGCCTGCCGGTCGACGTGCTCAAGATCGACCGCTCGTTCGTGCAGGACATGCTGGGCAGCGCCGATGGCGCGGCGCTGGTCGACACCATCATCTCACTGGCCCATGGCCTTCGCATGCACGTCATTGCCGAGGGGGTCGAGACGATCGAGCAGCTCGACTTTCTGCGCGGCGCCGGTTGCGACGAGGTGCAGGGCCACGTCTACAGCCGCGCGCAGACGGTGGAGCGCGTTGAGGTGTTGCTGCGCGCCGGCCACATCGAGCCCAACCTCAGCGCCCTGTGACGCATTGGCGCGCCGGGCACGGGCCAACGGTCGGCTATACTTGCCGAATTGACAGATTGAGCAGGCAGGGATAGCGCGTGGACCAACAGCACAACGACGACAACACGGACAGCACGCCTGCGCCGACTTTTCAGCAACGTCTGCAACGCCTCGCCCGGCGCGCATTCACCGGGGCGCAAACCGGGGCCGGTGCGCTCAGGTCCGGCGCGCAGCAGCGCCTGCGCGGGCGGCCGCTGCCGGTCAAGCTGGCGCTGATTGCCTTGTGGACGATGGCGGCCGGCCTGATGGCGATCCTGGCCTGGCTGCTGGTGCTGGTGCCGCTCACGCCCGGCATCGACGACCTCGAGCAGGCAAGCCAGGCGCGCCCGACCGTGATCCTGGACGCCGGCGGCAAGTCGCTCGGCACCTTCGAGCAGGGTTTGCAGGAGCGGGTCAAGCTGTCACAGATTTCACCGCACGTCGTCAAGGCGCTGATCTCGACCGAAGACCATCGTTTCTACGATCACCATGGCATCGACTTCCGGCGCGTGGGCGGCGCCCTGTGGTCGAGCGTGAAGGGCACCCCGCAGGGTGGCTCGACGATCACGCAGCAACTGGCGCGCAATATGTTTCCGCAAGAGATCGGGCGGGCGCGCAGCATCAGCCGCAAGATGAAGGAACTGATCACCGCGATCAAGATCGAGAACACCTATAGCAAGACGCAGATTCTCGAGGCTTACCTGAACACGGTGCCGTTCCTGTACAACGCGTACGGCATCGAGATGGCCGCGCGCACGTATTTCAACAAACCGGCTCTCAAGCTTGACGTGCTCGAGTCGGCCACGCTGGTGGGCATGCTCAAGGGCACGCACTACTACAATCCAGTGTCCAATCCGGTGCGCTCGCTGACGCGTCGCAACGTCGTGCTGGGCCAGATGCGCAAGCATGGCGCGTTCGACGAGCGGCGCTATGCGGCGCTGGTCAAACGTCCTCTGCGCCTGCGCTTCGCGCGTCTGCCGGACCGCAGCGGCAAGGACAACCACTTCAGCGCCTACGTGCGCAAGTGGCTGCTCGACTGGGCCGACGAGAACGATGTCAACCTGCAGCTCGACGGTCTGGTCGTACGCACGACGCTCGACACCGCCCTGCAGGCGGCTGCCGAGCGCGCCGTCAAGCGCCAGGCCGACATGCTGCAGGCCATTGCCGACGTCGAATGGGCCAATCCCAATGTCCCGCGCTCGACCTCAGGCGGCATGTACACATCGATGCGGCCCAATGTCGATCCGTTTTCCTACTACTGGATCACGCACGGGCGCGAGCTCGATGCATTCGTGCGCGAGACCGGCGCCTACCGCAATGCCGTCGAAGGCGGCGAAGCGCCGCTTGACGCACTCAAGCGCATCAAGGCCGACCGCAGCTTCATGGCCGACCTGAAAAGCGCCAAGTCGCGCCTGGAAGCGGGCTTTGTCGCGATCGACCCGGCCACCGGCGAAGTGAAAGCCTGGGTCGGCAGCCGTGATTTCGAGCGCGACCAGTTCGACCACGTGGCACAGGCGGCGCGCCAGCCGGGCTCGACCTTCAAGCCGATCGTGTACGGTGCCGCGCTCGAACGGGGCATCCCGCAAGACCAGATGTACCGCGACGTCGTGCAGACATTCCGTGGCGCCAACGGCAGCGTCTGGAAGCCGACCGACATGAGTGGCAACACGGGCCGGGCGATGTCGATGCGCGATGGCCTGATCTATTCTAAAAACACGATCACCGCGCAGGTCAGCCAGGAAGTGGGCCTGCAGCCGATCATCGACCTGGGCCAGCGCCTGGGTATCCGCCAGAGCAAGCTCGAAGCCGTGCCGGCGCTGGCGCTGGGCACCAGCCCGGTGACGCTGCTGGAAATGGTCAGCAGCTACGCGACCATCGCGGCGCAGGGCGAATACCGCAAGCCGATCTTGGTGCGCCGCATCGAAGACCGCGACGGCAACGTCATCGCCGACTTTGGCGGCAGCGCGCCCGAGCGCGCCATGTCGCAGCAATCGGCCCTGACCCTGATCGACATGCTGCGCGGCGTCGTCACGCGCGGTACCGGCGCCGGCGTGCGCAGTCGCTTCGGCATCTACGGCGACATCGCCGGCAAGACCGGCACCACCCAAAACAATACCGATGGCTGGTTCATCATGATGCATCCGAACCTCGTGGCCGGCGCCTGGGTCGGCTTCAACGACAACCGCGTGGCCATCCGCAGCACCTACTGGGGGCAGGGCGGCCATAATGCCGCGCTGCTGGTGGGTGACTTCTTCCGTGGCGCGCTCGATGCCAAGCGCCTCGATGCGGCGGCCCTGCTTCCAGGCGGCAAGCGCCCGGAGCCGCGCCGCTATCAGGAAGAAGCGCCTGAAGAAGAGATCTTCGAGGAAGCGCCGATCGAGCTCGCGCCGGGCTCGCGGGCCGATCAGCTCGATTTCCTGCAGCAGCCGGTGCCGATCCAGCAGGAAGAAGCGATCGAAGTGACCGAGCCGCAGGTCGAGGGCCCGCCGGCCTCTAGCGGGCAGTTGCCGCCGGCGCCGATTCCGCCGGGCGACCAGGTTCCGTCGGCGTCTCCCGCGCAGCCTTAGCCGCCGCTGCGGCCGCTGCGGCCGGTTCGGCGCGCAGCAGCGGATACGGGTTGAGCGCGCCGTCCGTGTCGTAGATGCCGTAGTGAAGGTGCGGCGGCGTGCCTCTCGCATTGCCCGTGTTGCCGACATAGCCCAGCACGCGCCCGGCCTCGATGCGCATGCCGGCCTCGACATCGGCGTAGCGGTCCAGGTGCGCATAATAATGGCGCTGGCCGCCCGGACCCGTGACCCAGACCACCAGGCCGCCGAGACGGTTGGTGCCCACCTGCGCCACGATGCCCTCGGTGCTCGACAGGACCGGCGTGCCGCGTTTGGCGAAGATATCGATGCCCTCGTGCTTGCGGCCCTCGCTGCGCGCGCCGCCCCAGGTGTCGCGCAGCGCGCGTGCGCGCACGCCGTCGACCGGCACTGGCAACGCGCTCGGCTTGGGCATCGAGGCCAGCCGCATCGTGTACAGCGCCCGTTCGATGGTCGGTTGCAGGAGGCTGTATCCCAGTATCAGGATCACAGCCACCACGAGGGCGCGCAGAAAGATTCGCATAGGGTTCTCGTATTGACAAGTTGATATCACTCAGGTGGGGACGCTTTGCCGGATTCCCAGCCTGCAGGACGGGTCATCGGCGGGTGATGCGATATTCTAGGCGGCTACTTTTACTGGAGAGAAACAACCATGCGTTCCACCCTTTGTATCCTGTCCCTCAGTCTCGCCCTGGGCGCATGCTCGAGCACGCCCGACGGCGCATCTGCCACCGCCACCGCCAACGCCACTGCGGCTGCCACGCCAGCGCTGGAAGGCAGCAGCTGGCGCCTGGCGTCGTTCCAGACGAACGACGATGGCAGTCAGGCCCTGCGGCCCGGCACGCCGGATGGCTTCACGCTGTCGTTCGGCAAGGATGGCCGCATGGCCGTCAAGCTCGATTGCAATCGCGGCAACGGTCCATGGCAAGCGCTGGCCACCGATGCGACGGGCGGCACGTTGCGCCTGGGACCGGTGGCGACGACCCGCGCCATGTGTTCGCCGGATGCGGTCGGTACGCGCCTGGCACAGGACTTGCCGGCGCTGCGCACCTGGCGCCTGCAGGACAATCGCCTGCATACGGGACTGCCGGCCGACGCGGGCACCTATGTGTGGGAGCGCATCACGCCATAGCCGGCACGCGCACGACGAAGCAACTGCCTTTGCCGGGTCCGTCGCTGTGCACGGCAACGGTGCCGCCGTGCAGCGCGGTGAGTTGCTTGACCAGCGCCAGGCCCAGGCCCAGGCCGCCCTGGCCCCGGTCGATGCTGGTCGGCCCTTGGACCAGCACGTCGAAAATCAGCGGATGCAATTCGGGCGCGATGCCCACGCCAGTGTCGCTGACGCTCACCGCTACCTGATCGCCATCGCGCCAGACGCGCACGTCGACACGGCCGCCTTTGGGGGTGTACTTGATGGCATTGTGCAGCAGGTTGTCGACGACCTGTTCCAGGCGCGTGCGATCGCCGTCGACCCACGCGTCCGGGATCGTCTCGATGGTCCAGGCGTGGGCGCCGGCGTCGACCAGCGCCTTGGCTTCGGCGCTGCTGCGCACGATCTGCGCGACATCGACGCGGGCGCGGTGCAGCACGATCTTGCCGGACAGGATGCGCTGTACGTCGAGCAGGTCGTCCACGATGCAGGTCAGGTGGCGCATCTGGCGCCGGCTGATGTCGCGCGCGTTGGCCGCGACCTGCGGCTTGAGATTGGGCATGTCCAGCACCGACATCGCGCCCGAGATCGCCGCCAGCGGGTTGCGCAGTTCATGGCCGAGCATCGCGAGGAAATCGTCCTTGGCGCGGCTCTGGGCCTCGGCCACGCGGCGCGCGTGTTGCTCGCTGACCAGGAGCAGCTCGCGTTCATCCTGCAGCGACTTGCGCACCTGGCTCTCGCGCGCCAGCGCTTCGCTGGTCGTGGCCAGCCCCTCGACGAGGGCGTCGACTTCCTCGACCCGGGTGCGGGCGGGCAGGGCGATCGCGCCACCGGCCAGCAGTGTGACCGCTGCCGCCGCCTGGCTCAGCGCGCGTTCGAGCGTGCGGCCAAGGTACAGGGCAACCGCGACGGCCAGGCCAAGCAGCAGCAGCAGCACGAGCGCGGCATACCAGGTCGCGGTGCGTGCGGCCGCTTCGATCTGCGCCACGGGCACTCCGATGACAATGGTCCAGTCGCTGCTCTTGGAGTGGGTAAACACGCCGTAGACATCGCGCCCGTCCTGCGTCACGTGGCGAAACACGCCGTGGTTCGTGGAGCGCACTGCGGCCAGGAAGTCGGGCCCCATGGGCTGGCCCAGCGTGTCAGACCCGCGGTTGCGCATGATCGCTACGCCGTCGCGGTCGAAGATCCCGACCTTCCAGTCGTCGGCGATCGCGTCATGGCGCAGGATGCGCTCGAAGAAGCGCACGTCGAAGATCTGGCTGACGATGTTGTACTGGCCATCCGCGAGCGGTGCCGGCACGCTGACCCCAACCGACGGGCGTCCCGAATATTCGTCGATGAAATAGCCCGACACGAGGGTGCCGCCCTCCAGCGAGACCTGGCTCGCCCAGTCGCGGGTCTTCGATAACAGCTTGGTACCTATCGGTGCTTGTGTGGTGAACAGCTCGCGCCCGCTGCTGTCGTACAGCACGGTCCACGACTGTTCATTGTCCTCGTTCGTGCTCAAGGTCCAGCGCTGCAGGTTTGCATAGTCGCGCTGGCGCATCCAATCCGAATAGGCGACGCTGCGCAGCGACGCCTCGGCGGCGGCGATTTCGCGGTCGATCTGGAACGCCGTGGCGCGCGCCATTTCGCGCACGCTGCGCAGGCGCGAGTCGCGCTCCCAGTCGAGCAGCATGGACAGGCCGATCCACGAGGCGATTGCGACAGGAAGCAGGATCGCCCCTGCCATCAGGAACAGGTAAGTACGGGTTTTCATCGATAGTCGGCAACTGGCGCGACGAGAAGGCGGCATGCAGCAGATGCTGGCCGCCGTGCCGGGCCAGCGCGTATTGTACTTAAGTTAATAATCGGATGCGTCCGATCGACGTACGCGTGCCGGACGGAAATGCCGGCCTGCACGCGCATGATGGTGAACGGTACCGGAGTACAGCCCAGGCGATCGGTGTCGGCGATCAGTGTCGGCGAGCAGTGAAGGAGATCAGTGAAGGCGATCAGAGGATCGGCGTGCCGCCGGTGACGGCAATCCGCGCGCCGGAGATATAGCTGGCCTCATCCGAGGCCAGCATCACGAACACGGGCGCCACTTCCTTTGGCTGGCCGGGGCGCTTCATCGGTGTCTCGTCGCCGAAACTTTCCACTTCGTCGGGCGGCATCGTCGACGGGATCAGCGGGGTCCAGATCGGGCCCGGTGCGACCGAGTTGACACGGATGCCTTTCTCGGCAAGCAGCTGCGACAGGCCGCCCGTGAAGTTGGCAATCGCGCCCTTGGTGGTGGCGTAGGCCAGCAGCGTCGGTTTGGGCTTGTCCGAGTTGATCGACGTCGTGTTGATGATCGACGAGCCACGCGGCATGTGCTTCACCGCGGCTTTGCACAAATGGAACATGGCGGTGATATTGACCTGGAAGGTGTAGTCCCATTCGTCGTCCGGGATGTCTTCGATGGCTTCGTGGCTCATCTGGAAAGCAGCGTTATTCACCAGCACATCGATGCGCCCGAATTCGGTCACGGCACGTTCGATGATCGCGCGGCAATGCGCCGGGTCGGCCAGGTCGCCAGGGACCAGGATCGCGCGCCGGCCCGCTTCTTCGACCAGGCGCGCTGTTTCTTTCGCGTCCTCGTGCTCGTTCAGATACGAGATCAGTACGTCGGCGCCTTCGCGCGCATAGGCCAGTGCCACGGCGCGGCCGATGCCGCTGTCGCCGCCCGTGATCACCGTGGCCTTGTCCTGCAGACGGCCGGAGCCGCGGTACGTCGTTTCGCCGTGATCGGCTTTGGGATGCAGGGCGGCCTCGCTGCCCGGTGGTGTTTGCTGCTGGGATGGCATGTTCATCGGTGGATCCTTCCGGTATCTGAAGCTGGATTGACAGCTGAATCTGGAGCGCTGACTGCAGGTGACGACAGCGTGACAGCATCTGCCCGAATGGTCGGTTAGGTGACACACCCTGGGGCGCCCTGTTGCCGGTCAGTAGCAACCACGATAGGCCGCAGGGGCGTTTTCAGGTAGGCTTATGCTATTGACAAGGCCGGCATCGGCCAATACCAGGAGACCCGCATGTCCGCATCTTATGCAACCCACCAGCCCGAGCGCGCCGAGATCGACGCCGCACCCGGCGTTCTCGTGCTCGACTTCGGTACCGACTGGTGCGGCTACTGCCGCGCGGCCGCGCCGGTCATTGGCCAGGCCATTGCCGCGCACCCGGACGCCAGACACGTCAAGGTCGAGGATGGTCCCGGGCGGCCGCTGGGACGCTCGTTCCGCGTCAAGCTGTGGCCCACGGTGGTGGTGCTCAAGGATGGCCATGAAGTTGCGCGCGTGGTGCGCCCGGCCGATGCCGGCGCCGTGGGCGAAGCGCTGGCCATGGCGGCTGCATGAG
This sequence comes from Massilia sp. MP_M2, assembly GCF_039123635.1. NCBI lineage: Bacteria > Pseudomonadati > Pseudomonadota > Betaproteobacteria > Burkholderiales > Oxalobacteraceae > Massilia > Massilia sp. MP_M2. Next base: position 71,996 of record NZ_JBCHJF010000006.1, on the reverse strand, counting down.
CGTCGTCACGGCCAACAAGCCCCGTACCGTCCTGTTCGCCAGCTTGATCGGCACGACGATCGAGTTCTACGATTTCTATATCTACGCCACGGCCGCCGTGCTGGTGTTTCCGCGGCTATTTTTCCCGACCGCCGATCCGGGCGCCGCGATGCTGCAGTCGCTGGCGACGTTCGCCATTGCCTTTTTCGCACGGCCGGTGGGCTCGGCCGTATTCGGCCACTTCGGTGACCGCGTGGGCCGCAAGGCGACGCTGGTCGCGGCGCTGCTCACGATGGGGGTCTCCACCATCCTGATCGGCCTGTTGCCCACCTACGCACAGATCGGCGTTGCCGCGCCCCTGCTGCTGGCGCTGTGCCGCTTCGGCCAGGGCCTGGGCCTGGGCGGCGAATGGGGCGGGGCGGTGCTGCTCGCCACTGAGAATGCGCCGCCGGGCAAGCGTGCCTGGTACGGCATGTTTCCCCAGTTGGGCGCGCCGATCGGCTTCTTTTTGTCGGGCGGCGTGTTCCTGCTGCTTGGCGAGCTGATGACCGACGCCGACTTCTTCGCCTGGGGCTGGCGCATTCCTTTCCTGGCCAGCGCCGTGCTGGTCGGCGTGGGTCTGTATATTCGCCTCAAGATCACCGAGACGCCCGACTTCCAGAAGGTGTTGGACAGCAAGGCGCGGGTCAAGGTGCCGGTGGTGACCGTGATGCGTGACCATCGCCGCGCGCTGGTGCTGGGCACGTTCATTGCACTGGCCACCTTTGTCATCTTCTACCTGATGACGGTATTCGCGCTCAGTTGGGGCACGGCGCAGCTCGGGTACACGCGCCAGCAATTCCTGCTGCTGCAACTGTTTGCGGTGCTGTTCTTTGCGCTGACCATTCCGCTGTCGGCGCTGCTGGCCGACCGGCGCGGCCGGGGCACGGCGATGATGCTGGTCAGCGGGGCGATCGCCGTCTTCGGGCTGCTCTACGGGCCGCTGTTCGGGGCCGGTAGCGCGTGGTCGGTGGGCACCTTCATGGTGCTCGGCATGTGCCTGGTCGGTTTCACCTACGGGCCGTTGGGGACGCTGCTGGCCGAGCTGTTCCCGGCCGAGGTGCGCTACACCGGGGCGTCGCTGACGTTCAACTTCGCCAGCATCCTGGGCGCCTCGGTAGCGCCGTACATCGCGCTGTGGCTGGGCACAAACTACGGGCTGGAGTTTGTCGGCTACTACCTGAGTGGCGCGGCGCTGATCAGCTTGCTGGCGCTGTTCCTGGCCCGGGGCCTGATGCCGCACACGACCAGGGCGTGAAAGAACGCCGCTTCGGCGCGCTGACGGGACGCGCGCCGCACGCAAGCGATGCGGCGTTCCTGGCGGCGCTGTACCTGGCGACGCGGCCCGACCTGGGGGCGTTGCCCGTGCCGCGCAGCGTGATCGAGGGCATTGCGCGGCACCAGCAGCAGTTGCAGAGCGCGGACTATGCCGCGCGCTATCCCGCAGCCGAGACGTGGCTCCTCACCGATGGCGGGCAGGCCCTGGGGCGAATCGTGCTGGACTGGGGAAGTGACACGCTGCGCGTGGTCGATCTGGCGGTGGCGCAGCAGGTGCGCCGCCGGGGCGTCGCGCGCACTGTGCTGGCGGCGCTGCAGGATGCTTGCCGGGGCCAGCGCATGATGGCCTTGCGCGTGCGCGCCGAGAATCTCGCCGCACGGGCGTTGTACGCGGCCTGCGGCTTTGCCGTCGCGCGCGACGACGGCGTCACCCTGGAATTGGTCTGGCGTTGATGCCCTAGAACGAATAGACCATCGTCAGCGAGGTCTGGGTGTCCGTGTTCTTTTTGTCTTCGGGCACGCTGCTGTCATTGCGCACGCTGAAGCCCGCCTTCATCTGCATGCTGCCGTTGATCTTGGTCGACAGCGACGTCTCGGCCACCGAGTGCGTGTTCGATGTGCCTTTTTCGACGCTGACCGTTTGCGCGAAGAACGCCGACGGGCTGACCTGCCAGCGGAACTGCGCCGCGCCGCGCACGGTCAGGCCGTCTTCTTCTTCGTCCGTTTCGCGTTTGCCATTGAAGTAGCCCGGACCGATTTCGACGTCGAGCGTCTTGTCCGGCGCCGTGTACCAGCGCGAGCCGTAACCGACCGACAGCGACGAATAGCGCACGTAGGCGCCGAACTTGTCGTTCACGTGCGAGCCAAGGACGAACGCGCGGCGCCCGTCACCCAGCAGCTTGAACGAGGCCTTGGCCGACGTGGCCCAGCGCTCGGCCGAGCGCGTGCGCTGCAGCTCGCCTTCCTCGTTCTCGTACTCGTCTTCCTTGAAGTAGCCGCTGGCAATGAATTCATGGCTCCACTGCGACGTCTCGTGGCGGGCGTCGATCTTGCCCGTCACCGATGTGCCGCTCGTGTTGCCGGAGGTATTGATCGCACCGAGCTCGGCCGAGGTGAACCAGCCACCGTCGGGAATCGACGGCATCATGACTTTCAGCGGCGCGTGAACGTCGCCTACTTGGGGGAGGTCGGGGGCCGCGTTGGCCGCGCCGTGGACGCTGACAAGGAGCAGCGCCAGGATCGGGGATAGTTTCATCAGCATCCGTTGAGAAGCATGGGCCGCACTGCACCGCCAGACCTGCGCAGGGCAACCGGCCCATCGTTCGTGAATCGTGCGCGGCAGCCAGGCTGCCGCGAGTTGGCCGATATTGTAACGCATCGCCTGTACGACGCGACGTGCACGGCGCCCGGATCGCGCATGGCACCGGCAATCACGCCCCGACGTAGGCGATCTTGAACGCGAACAGTGCAGCGATCACCCAGACGACCGGTTTGACGTCGCGCGCGCGTCCCGTCAGCAGCTTGAGCACGGCGTAGCTGATGAAGCCGAACGCAATGCCCTCGGCGATCGAGTACGTGAACGGCATGCCCAGCGCGGTGACGGCCGCCGGGATGCTCTCGGTGGTGTCGCTCCAGTCGACTTCGCTCAGGTCGCCCAGCATCAGGCAGGCGACGAACAGCAGCGCCGGCGCGGTGGCATAGCTTGGCACGACCGCGGCCAGTGGCGCGATGAACAGGCAGGCCAGAAACAGCACCGCGACCGTCACTGCGGTCAGGCCGGTGCGGCCGCCCACCTGCACACCGGCGGCGCTTTCGATGTACGCCGTCGTGCTCGACGTGCCCAGCACGCTGCCGGCGACGATGGCGCTGCTGTCGACCAGCAGCGCCTTGTTCAGGCGCTCCATCTTGCCCTCGACCAGGAGGCCCGCGCGGCGCGCTACGCCCATCAGGGTGCCGGTCGCATCGAACAGTTCGACCAGGAAGAACACCAGCACCACATTCAGGATGCCGGCCGCCAGTGCGCCCGGGATGTCCAGCGCGAAAAGCGTCGGCGAGATGGGCGGGGGCAGCGAGAACACGCCCTGATACGTATTGCCGCCGAAGAAAAAGCTGAGCCCGGTCACCAGGACGATGCCGATCAGGATCGCGCCGCGCACCCGCAGCCGGTCCAGCGCGACGATCACGAAAAAGCCCAGCACGGCCATCAGTGCAGCCGGCTGGTGCAGGTCGCCCGCCTTGACGAGCGTGGTCTCGCTGGCCACGACAATGCCGGCGTTCTTGAGCGCAATGAGGGCCAGGAACATGCCCAGCCCGACCGTGATCGCAACCCGCATCGAGCGCGGAATACCGTCGACGATCATCCCGCGCAGGCCGACCATTGTGACGACGATGAACAGACACCCTGAAATAAACACGGCGCCCAGCGCCGCCTGCCACGGAATGCCCATGCCGAGCACGACGGCGTAAGCGAAGTAGGCATTCAGGCCCATGCCGGGCGCCATCGCAATCGGGTAGTTGGCATACAGGCCCATCAGGGCGGTGCCGGCAGCGGCAATCAGGCAGGTGGCGACGAACACAGACTCTTTGGGCATGCCCGCATCGCCGAGGATCGATGGATTGACAAAAATGATATAGACCATCGTCAGAAACGTGGTCAGGCCCGCCATGAGTTCGGTGCGGATGGTGGTGTTGTTGGCGCTGAGTTGGAAGAAACGGTCGAGCATGATGATCCTGCAGAGTACGGTAGCGCGAAGCATATCACCGAGCAGCACCATTGCGCACCGCGTCAACGGTGGGTGTCGGGGGCCTTGCCACAGTGTTACCATGCGGGCACGATCGTTTTTTCATTTTCACTCTTCTACTTCAGACATGCCAAAAAATAAGCGTCCGGTGCCCCGCACCTCGAACAACACACGCGAACCGGACACGAATGCCCAGGCCCAGGAGATGGCCGACCTGGCCCTCGAGATCGCCGAGCGCGAAGACATGGTTACCAGCGACATCGATGACGCACGGCGCGCGCAGCTTGCCCTGGCGGTGCGCAAGGCCGTGCGCAAGAAGCGCGACGAGGTCCTGTACGAGGCCATCGAACTGGCCCGCTACACCGATCCGCTCGCCTGCCGCGTGCTGCGCGGGTGCATCGAAGAAGAAGCGGCCACGCTACGCGTGGGGCGAGAAGGCGGCCCGGAACACGAAATTGACGCCTTCATGGTGCCGCTGTTCGTGCGCAGCCAGGGCGGCTTGGCCGCGCAGGAATTGTTCCAGGACGAAGCCGCCTTCGAGGCGCTCGTGGCCAGTTTCAAGGATGGTGCCCTGGACAGCCCGAATGCGCGCGTAATCCTGCTCCAGCACGCGTTTGACCTGGGCGAGATCGACCATATTGCCTACGGCACGCTGCACGAGATGCTGCGCGAAGCGGCCGCCTCGCTGATGGAAAAGAAACTGCAGCCGGCGCCAACCATCGCGGCAAGCATGCGCGGCTGGACCGGCGAGCCAGTGGCGCCCGACGAAACCGCGCTCGAGCTGCGTTTTCTGCTCGGCTTTTCGTTCAAGCGCAGCGACGATGCGTTCTACCGGGTTCCAAAGGACGAGGCCGGCAGCGACGCCTACTTCACGGCGCGCATGGACCGCTACCGTGACTGGACCGTCGCCGCGGCGCCGCTGGTGGCGCGCGTTCTGGCAGCCGACCCGGCACGGCTGGAACTGAACTTCCTGTACCAGGACCTGTTCTACGGCGCCAAGGAACTGGGCGTGGCCGAACTGGCGACGCTGGGCGTGCTGGCCGACGTCAAGGGCCTGCTGCAGGCCAAGGATCTGGTGCCGGATGCCGTGCACGCGGTGGTCGCGCCCATCGACATGGGTGACCACATCCAGCTGCGTGCCAACCTGTACGCGCTGGACGGTGGACAGCCATGGGGCAGCGTCGAGAAACCGGTCGATCTGGCGGCCGATCTGGTGGCCGAGGTTGATGACCTGTGCGAGGCGCTGCTCTCGCTCGGGCTGGAAGGCGTGTCGATCGCCGTGGGGTTTAGCGACGATGGCCATGCCGAAGGCGCCGAACCATATCAGCCGGGCTGAGTCCTGCAACCCACCAGGGCGCCCTCCGCGCCGCCCTGGTGCCACCACATTACCGGAAGACTCAACCGTGGTGCACTGCAAACAGCCTCGGGGCGCGATTTTCGCGGGTGACTTTCGGTGTGGCCTGTCAAGATTTCCACTTGTCGTCGTAGTGGAACTACCTGTCGCCCTGTAGGACGTCGCTGACAGGGAGCGGCACGACGAATCTCGTCCTCCTATGACGCTCAGCAGAAACCACCTGCGGTCGCGTTACATTCCTTGAAATAGTGCTCTGCACAAATCAAAAAATTAAGAAAATTGCATGTTAGGATCCGCTGGTCCGGCAGGCTCCCACGCGCCCTTAGCGGTGGTTTCAGTAGAGAGAGAAGAGCCGTCCGACTGCACAATGACCAACAACTATAGCGCCACAAAGGCGAAAGGAAAATTCACATGCCGACCCTCATCGTGTTCTGCCATCTCCGCTGGGATTTCGTGTTTCAACGTCCCCAGCACCTGATGACACGTCTGGCGCAACACTACAAGATTCTCTTCGTCGAAGAGCCGATGCACACGGACGGCGAAGCGCGCCTGGAAAAGATGGAAGTCGCGGCCAACATTACCGTGTGCCGTCCGCACACGCCGATCCATCAGTGGGGCTTCCACGATGACCAGTTGCCGACGCTGCAAAACCTGCTGGCCGATCTCGTGCCTGCCGGCGAAGAGCCAGTCGTGTGGTTCTACACGCCAATGGCGCTGCCACTGCTGCAAGGCCTGAAGCCGTCGAAGGTGATCTACGACTGCATGGATGAGCTGGCGATGTTCAAGAATGCGCCGAAGCAGCTGCTGCAGCGCGAAAGCGCCTTGCTCAACATCGCCGACGTGGTCTTCACCGGTGGTCCGAGCCTGTATCAGTCCAAGCGCGACCGTCACGCAAACGCCCACTGCTTCTCGAGCAGCGTCGATGCAGGCCATTTCCGTCAGGCACAGGATGCCGCTATCTCGCATCCTGACCAGGCGCACATTGCGCATCCACGCCTGGGCTTCTACGGCGTGATCGACGAGCGTTTCGATGTCGATCTGGTCTCGAGCATGGCCGATGCGCATCCGGAATGGCAGATCGTGCTGGTCGGTCCAGTCGTCAAGATCGATCCGGCAACGCTGCCGAAGCAGGCCAATGTGCATTACATGGGCCAGCGCACGTATAACGAGCTGCCGCAGTTCCTGGCTGGCTGGGATGTGTGCCTGCTGCCATTCGCGATCAACGATTCGACCAAGTTCATCAGCCCGACCAAGGTGCTTGAATACATGGCGGCCGAACTGCCGTCGGTGTCCACGCCGATTACCGACGTCAAGGTGCCGTACGGTGACGTGGTCGAGATCGCCGAATCGCACGCTGACTTCATCGCGGCTTGCGAACGGCAGCTGGCGCTGACGCCCGACGAGCGCGCAACGATGGCGGCGCGCATGCGTGAAGTCGTGGCCGGTACCTCGTGGGACCTGACCGCGAGCAGCATGCACGCGCTGATCGACAGCGCGGTGCGCAGCAACAAGGTCGAGCGCTTCTTCGCCAGCAACCAGGAAGCCGTGCCGAGCACGCCAGATCTGGTCGCGGTTGCCAACGCCGGTTAAGCGCAGTCACCAGCAGTCGTAAAAAGGGCCGGTATCGCAGGATACCGGCCCTTTTTACGTGGCTGCATGGCGCTGGCGACCGTGCCGGGATTTATTCGCTATGTCATCTGCCGAAGCACGTCTTCGATGGCCTCCACTGTCGCCGGCTTGGTCAGGTGCGCATCGAACCCCGCCTGCGCGGTGCGCTCGCGGTCGGCTTCGCCGCCCCAGCCGGTCAGCGCCACCAGGCGCACAGGCGCATAACGGGCGTCGGCGCGGATCGCACGCGCCACCTCGTACCCGGACATGCCAGGCATCCCCAGATCGAGAAACACGACATCCGGCATCAACCCTGGCAGCATGCGCAGCGCCTGATGACCATCGTTGGCGACCGGGGCGCTGTGGCCTAGCATCGACAGCAGCGCGGCCAGGGTTTCGGCCGCGTCGCGGTTATCGTCGACCACCAGCACGCTGCGCGGCGGCACCACGCCGGCTGGCAGTGTGCGCGTTGCCGGCGGCGCCGCACTGGCCGGTTCGCTGGCCAGCGGCAGGCGGACAGTGAACCGGCTGCCGGCATTCGTGCCGGCGCTATCGGCGCGCACGCTGCCGCCATGCAGTTCGACCAGGCTACGCACCAGCGACAGGCCAATGCCCAGCCCACCGGAGCCCGGCTGTTGCGCCTGGCCCACCTGCGTGAACATCCGGAACACCGCTTCGAGCGCATCGGGCGCGATGCCGATGCCGTTGTCGGTGACGGTAATCAAGGCCTCATCGCCGTCGCGTTCGGCGTACAGAGCGATGTGCCCGCCCTTGGGCGTGTAGCGCGCGGCATTGTTGAGCAGATTGCTGATGACCTGGGTCAGGCGCGTCGGATCGGCCAGCAACGGCAGCGCCATGGCCGGCAGGCGCAGGTCGACACTGTGGCGCGCTGCCTGGATCAGCGGCATGCTCGTCTCGAGCGCTGCGTTCACGACGGTTGCCAGATCGACCGGCTCGAGGCGCAGCTCGACCTGGCCGCGGTGGATGCGAGCGACGTCGAGCAGGTCGTCGACCAGCACCACCAGGTGGTCGAGCTGGCGCTCCATGATCTCGTGGACGCGACTGACGGCGGCGGCGTCGCCCGGCGCGCGCCGGATAAATTGCAGTCCGCTGCGGATCGGCGCCAGCGGGTTACGCAGCTCATGCGCTAGCGTTGCCAGAAATTCGGTCTTGAGCCGGTTTGCCTCGGACAGGTCGGTCGCCATCTGGCGCAGTGCGGCATCGGACCGGCGCCGCTCGGTCACGTCGGTAAACAAGACGGCGACGCGGTGCGAAGACGGGCCGCCCAGCCGCGTGGCGTACACGTCGTACCAGCGCGAGAGACCCTTTGCCTCGTTCTCGAAGCGCACCGGCTCGCCCGTGGTCGCGACCCGCCCGTACATGTCGAACCAGTGTTGTTCGAGGCCCGGCACCAGTTCACGCGCGGTCTTGCCAACCGCGTCGACGAGACCGGTATGCGCGATGAACGCGGGATTGGTTTCGATGAAGCGGTAGTTGCAGGGCGCGCCGTGGGTGTCGAACAGCATGTCGATCACGCACAGGCCGTCGTCGATCGAGTTGAACACGGTGCGGTAGCGCTCTTCACTGGCGCGCAGCTGCTGTTCTGCCTCGAGCTGGCGGGTGGCGTCGATGATCACGCCGCGCACTGCGCCGGCATTGCCCTGGCCATCGGTGTCGACATGGCCGCGCGCAATGATCCAGCGCCAGCCGCCGCCGGCGAGGCGGATCCGGTAGGTGGCGCCATAGGCGCCACATGCGGCAATCGCGGCGCGGATTTCGGCCAACGTCGATGCCACATCGTCGGGGTGGATGGCGGCCAGGTAGCGGGCCAGCGGGGCGCTGCTGCGTTCGTCTGGTGGCACGCCGAACACACCGGCCACGCGCTCGTCGGCCTCGACGCGATCGGCGCCGATATTCCATGACCAGATACCCAGCTCGGCAGCCTCGATAATGCGTGCGAGGCGCCGGCTGGTGTCGTCGAGCGCTGCCTCGGCGCGGCTGCGCTCGATTTGCGTGTCGAAGGCGGCGGTATAGAAACGCGCTTTGGCACGCAGGATCGCCGGCGAAAGTGGCGCGGTGAGTACCGCAATCACGCCGGCATCGTAGAGCGCCTCGTGCGGCATGGGCATTGGCAGCGGCAAGCCGATGGCGACGATGGGCGTCAGGCTCGAACGTGCGTTGCTGCGCACGGCGGCCACGTCGGCAAGCATGCCTTCGGGGTCGCCCGCGTAGCCGACCAGGACCAGTGCGAAAGCCTGGCGCTGTACGTGCGCCAGGCCATCTTCGAGGGAGGTGGCATGCAGTACGGCTCTGCCCAGTTCGCGTGCAACCTCCGTCACGACCGGATCGACGTTGGGATGCTGGCAGATGAACAGGATGCAACTGCTCATGAGACTGTCGGGACAGTCGTTCGGATCGTTCAACATGCGCCTGGTGTGCGAGTGTGTTTATTCTGACAATTTAATGCGCAGATGAACAAGTGTCAACGTCAAACTTGCCCGCAAACAATCATGCAGGCGTCTCCCGCATGCGCCGCAAGAGCGCCGGCATGACGGTTTTTCAGGCACCTGTCGCGACGGCGCCGGTGTGGTCAGCGCCTCCGGGAGGGCATCGGCGCTGCCGTTGTCGGCATCAACCTGCAGCGCCGCGCCATGCGTGCGTTGATGCGTTACGTTAAATGTATGCTCAGGAAATTGTCGCTCAGCTAGAATGCCGGCTGTTTCCTTCACTGTGTCGCTATCATGTTTCGATTGTCCCTTTCCAGCATGGTCGCCCGGGTTGCATTGGCCGGCGCGCTGCTGGCCTCCGCCGCTGTCCAGGCGGCGAGTTGCCCTGTCCATTACCTCGACGGCCGTGCGCCGGAAATCCAGAACCAGAAGCTGGCCGTGTCCACGCGCGAGCTATGCTATGGCGTGTTTGGTGTCGTGCATTCGGGCGTGACCCGTACACCGTTATGGTCGGCCGAGTATGTGCGCGCCGATAATCTCGAGCGTGCCCAGGGGCTCGATCGGGACGACAAGTTTCATGCCGAGTCGCGTCTGCCGCGCGGCCAGCGCGCCGAATTGTCCGATTACGCCCGCAGCGGTTTCGACCGTGGCCACCTGGCGCCCAACGCGAACATGCCCGATCGCCGCACCCAGCGCGAGAGTTTTTCGCTGGCCAATATGGTGCCGCAAGACCGTGACCATAACCGCAAGATCTGGGCGCCCATCGAAGGCGCCGTGCGCACGATGGCAAAGAATGAAGGCGAGCTGTATGTGATTACGGGGCCGGCGTTTCTGGGCACGAGCCTGAAAAAAGTCGGCAACGTGATCGTGCCGACCCATCTGTACAAGGTTGTCTACAGTCCGCGTCAACGCTTGGGCGCAGCCTGGCTGACGGAAAACCGGGCCGATGCGCCGATCAACGTCGTACCCGTGGCCGAGCTCGAGCGAATCGTCGGCATTCAACTGCTGCCGTCGCTCACTACGCAGCAAAAGGAGCGGATGCTGCGCCTGCCGAAGATCAAGCAATCCAGAAAACGTTCATAACACGAGAGGCCCCATGAGCAAGAAAAAATCCGTCAGCTTTGTCCCGTTCGCCAATGAAGCCGATGTCATCGGCATTGGCGACCTGATGCTGGAAAACCGGATCGACCGCATCACGATATCGGGTGACGTCGACCTGACTGCGGACGTGCCGGGTCTGGCGCACGCCCGGCGCCTGCACGCCATGCTGGGCGAGATCGTGGCCGCGCTGGAAGCGCGCGAGTCATCGGGCGAGTTGCCGGCCCAGTTGCCGCCGCCGGTGGTCAAGACCATCGAGAATCCCTTCGCATGACCTCGCGCGCCCGCCGCGCCGTGACAACACCGCTCGATCCCCTTCGAGCGGATGAGCCTTTCGCACCTTCTTTCCCAGTCCCTTTCCTCCTGCATGTCATGGCGCTGTCATCGGGCAAGCGTGCGGCAACGATCGTAAAATTTCCGCTCGTCAATGGTGTGCGAGTTCCGCCGAGAATAGAGTAATGTTGACAACATAGCGCGAACGGAGAGGCGGCGTCGCCGCCCGCGCAAGATCCACTATTTTTCGGAGGAACGACCATGCAACATACTCTCGTGGCGGTGTTCGATAACCGCACTGATGCACAGAACGCAATGAACGAATTGTTGTCGTCGGGCTTTACCAGCACCGATGTACGGCTGTCGGGCGCCAATGCAGATACCATCGGCCAAAGCGATAGCTTCTCCGCATCGTCCGACCTCGACACGACCCGCAGCGCCGATGGCGACACGGGCATTACTGCCAGCATCAAGAATTTCTTCGGCGACCTGTTCGGCTCGGATGATGCCGAGCACGCCAATCGTTATGAAGGCGCCGTCAACCGCGGCAGCCACGTGCTGACGCTGGTGGCCAACTCGCTGCCTGAAGTCGAGCGCGGCGCAGACATCGTCGAACGCTACGGTCCGACCGACATCGATGAAACCTCGAGCGGCACGCCCGACCTGGCCTCGACCGGCTTCAGCAGCGGCGCGATGCATGCTGGCAGCACGATCGGCATGCAGCAGGCATCGTCGATGTCGGCACAATCGTCGTCGACCGGCGCTGGCTCGGTGCAAGCTGCCGCCATCCCGTCGCTGGACAATCCGGGCGACCGTCAGCTGTTCCAGCATCAGGGGTCGCTGGGCACGGCCGACCTGACCAACTCGACGCACCAGGAACCAATGGGCCAGAGTGGACTGACCGCCACCGGCGGCACGTCGCTGCAAGCCTCGACACTGCGTGACTCGGCCATCCAGGGTTCGGCGCTGGAAGGCTCGATTCGCCAGGGTTCGACCGCAGTCGACCGTGGCGATTCGCTGCAGCGCGACACCAGTGTTGGCGGCATCGGCAGCACCGGCAGCACCGGCACCAGGTTCACCGACAAGCAGCGCAATGGCGTGCGCATCTTCTCGCGCGGCCAATCGGACGCGGCTCTGGGCGCGGCGACGGGTTTTGAAGCGGGCTCTGGCAGCAGCGCCATGGGCGCCTACGGCGGCGACGATACGGCTTACCGTAACCACTTCGACACCACCTACGGCGCGACCGGTGCATCGTACGACGAGTACGCACCGGCCTACAGCTACGGTAGCGAAGCTGCCCGCAGTGGCCGTTACACCAACGGTGCCTGGGACGATATCGAAGCCGACCTGCGCAACGATTGGGACAGTCGTTACGCCAATGGCGGCGAGCCATCGACCTGGGAAAAGATGAAGGCCGCAGTGCGTCATGGCTGGGAACGCATGACCGGCGACGACGACGGTTACCGTAGTCACTACGACAGCACCTACGCGTCGACCGGCGAGAAGTACGACGACCTCAAGCCAGCCTATTCGTACGGTACCGAAATGCGTCGCAATGAGCTGTACCGTAACCGTCCATGGGACGATGTCGAGACCGACTTGCGCAGCGGCTGGGACAATCGTATCGACGGCACCCGCGAATTTAGCACCACCGGCAGCGACAGCAGCGAGCCATCGGCCTGGGATCGCGTCAAGAACGCCGTGCGTCATGGCTGGGATAAAATGACGGACGACAATGACGACGACGTCTATTACCGTAATCACTGGAATTCGGTCTACGGCAGCACTGGTGGCGCCTACGATGAATACCGTCCGGCCTACAACTACGGTACCGCAATGGCGCGCGAAGAGAAATATCGCAATCGTCCATGGGCCGAGGTCGAGACCGATCTGCGCAGCGATTGGGACAACCGTTATCCGGGCGAGCAGTCGACCTGGGACAAAATGAAGTCGGCAGTGCGTCACGGCTGGGAACGCATGATGCGTTAAGCGCCTTTGGCAACAGTGAAGCACGAGTAAAAACGGCGCCGATTGGCGTCGTTTTTCATGTTTGTGAGCACTTGCCAGGTGATTTCCTCGTAGGGTGGGCGGATTTCCCGTCCACGCGTCCAACAAATCCTGCTATTTCAAACGCGTGGACGGCATACCCGTCCACCCCACCGGCTTGGCCAGTCAATTTGAACGGTGTAACTGTGCGCTTGCTGCAGCGTTCAGGCCGCCTCAGTCATCGGCAAGCTGATCCGGTTGCGCCCCAGGTGCTTGGCCCGGTACAGGGCGGCATCGGCAATGGCGACGAGCTGGTTGGCATGGTTGTCGGGGCCGGCGATTGCGGTGGCCGCGCCGATGGACACGGTGACGTGGCCGGCGGCGAAGCGGCAGGGCAACTGCAGCTGTTCGACCCGGCTACGGATCCGCTCGGCCACGATCGCGGCCCCCTTGAGCGACTGGTTCGGCAAGACGACGGCGAATTCTTCGCCGCCATAGCGTGCCACCAGGTCGTTGGCCCGCATCTCGCTGGCCACCGCGCGCGCCACCCGCTTCAGGCATTCGTCGCCGCCCAGGTGGCCATGCGCATCGTTGTAGGCCTTGAAATTGTCGACATCGACCATCAGCAGTGAGAGCGGCTGCACCTGGCGCAGCGCGCGCGCCCATTCTGCCTGCAGCGTGTCATCAAAGCAGCGCCGGTTGGCCAGGCCCGTCAAGCCGTCCCGGGTGGCCAGTTGCTCCAGCGCTGCCTGGGCCATCTTTTCATCGGTCAGGTCGCGCAGGGTTTCAACCACTGCCGACAGTTGACCGCTGGCGTCGAAAATGGGATTGGCGTCGGCCGCCAGATAGCGACGGCGACCGGCGCGCGGCATATCGCACCAGCTCTCGATGGACAAGCCGGGCGTTGCGCGCGCAGCATCGCCCACGGCCGCGGCTGCGGGCTCGCCTGCCAGCGCAGGATCGCACCCGGTTCGCAGAACGAGATCGGCGAGCGTGGGCCGCTGGATATCGTAGAAGCTGCGCCAATGGTCGCCGGTGCCCAGTACTTCAAGCGCCGGTACGCCGGTAAGCTGTTCGCAGGCACGGTTCCAGATCGTCACGCGCGCATGGGTATCGAGCACGAAGACCGGCACCGACAGGCTTTCCATCAACTGACCGACGAAGGCGACGTCCTGTAGCAGGGGGGGCGGGTGTGCGGCGCTGCTGCTTGTGTTGATCATGAGCAGTCCTCTGCGATTGGTAACGCTTCGGTTTGCGGCAACCGGGTGGCGGCCGTCAGAAACCGATTCTGCTACCGGCATCAAGACATGCTATTGATCTTTAGCAAGGAGGTTTCAGCGTTGTGTTTAACGCACACGGTTGTGCGGTCGCACGCCGATCAGGCAACCACGGCCATCTCGGTGGCCAGGTCGGGCGCGCTATTGCGGACCGGCAGCGACAAGGACCAGCGGCCCGCGTGTCCGGAGGTGGCAATCACACGCAGCACGCCGCCCATGGTGCGGATCTGGTCGATCAGCTCGGCCGGCAATGAGGCCACTTCGCCCGGAGCGCTGGCGCAGCCATCGATTTCCAACCCCAGAGATCCGGCATTTTCCAGCAGACGCACGTGCAGTTCGCCGTGCTGGACGCGCGCAGCAGTGGCGAGCACATCCTGCAGTACGCGAAACACGGCCAGCCGTGCGCTCCGATCCTGCGTGGCGCGCGAGCTGGGGTCAATGCCGGCCTCGAAGCGGTAGCGCATCCCGTACAGGTGCGCATGTTCGGCCAGGCAGCGTTCGAGCGCGTGGCGCAAGCCGTCGCCAGGGCCGAACCCGCGCAGGCCGCCCGCCACCGCGCGCACGGCGCCGATCGCGCCGTCAATGTGCTGCATGGCGCTCTCCAGGCGGCTGGCCAGGGCAGGTGCCTGGGCCGAGGTGGCGCTGTCATGCAGGTTCGACAGGTCGGTGCGCAATGTCAGCAGGCGGCGCCCCAGCTCGCTTTGCAGCTCGCGCGCGATGCGCGTACGTTCGCTGTCGCGCACATCTTCGTTCTGGCGCACCAGGCGATAGACGACGTCGTGGTTGTCCGCCAATGCCTGCTCGGACTGCGCGCGCGACTCGCGCTCGGCGGCCAGTTGCCCGTGGAGGGTCCGGGCCCGTTCTTCCAGGCCCACGCTGCGGCGCAGGCTCAGGCATGCCAGCACCAGGGCCGCCATCGTCACGAGGATGCAGATCAGGAGTTCAGGTGCTGCGCTGCGCAGTAGCGGGGGCACCATGAAATGCGCATCACTGGCCCTGGCGCTGCAGGCGACGAAGGGCAAGGTCACCAGCAAAAAAATCCGTTTGTTCATGATTGCCCTCTTGACGGTGTAGGAAGTTTCCGTAAGAACTTACCGCTCGGCTCATGTAGGAATATTGTTCGGCCTCAAACCTGACGTTTCCGACACAAGTTCAGCGTCCGCCCCAGATCTGCTGCGCCAGTGAATGCGCCGCGCTATAATGGAAGGTTGACGAGAGGCTTAACGTGACTTACAGCATTAAAGAGATCTTCTACACTTTGCAGGGAGAGGGTGCCCACGCGGGCCGGCCGGCCGTATTCTGCCGTTTTTCCGGTTGCAATCTGTGGAGCGGCCGCGAGCAGGATCGCGCCACGTCGATCTGCCAGTTCTGCGATACCGATTTCGTCGGCACTGACGGCGAGCGCGGCGGCAAGTTCAAGGAGGCCGCGCTGTTGGCGGCCGAGATCGACGGCCTGTGGCCGGCCACCTACCCGGCCAGCAAATACGTCGTGTTCACCGGCGGCGAGCCGCTGCTGCAGCTCGACCCCGCGCTGATCGATGCCATGCACGCACGGGGCTTTACCATCGCCATTGAAACCAATGGCACGCTGCCGGTGCCCGACGGCGTCGACTGGATCTGCGTCAGTCCCAAGATGGGCTCGACGCTGGTGGTGGAAAAAGGCAGCGAGATCAAGGTGGTCATCCCGCAAATCGGCCAAGACCTGGCCACGTACGAGCGGCTCGACTTCGAGCACTTCTTCGTGCAGGCGATGGATGGGCCGCTTGCAGCGCAGAATCTCCGCCTGGCGATCGAGACGTGTCGCGCCAATCCGACATGGAAGCTCAGCCTGCAGACGCACAAGCTGCTCCAGATTCCCTAATTTACGCAATTTCATTCAATTACCCAGTAAAGCAGCAATGTTGACCATTACCCGCAAGCTCGAATTCGATGCCGGACACCGGATTCCCGACCACAAGAGCCAGTGCCGCAACCTGCACGGCCACCGCTATACCCTCGAAATCACCCTGACCGGCGAAGTCATCGACGCTGACGGAAATTCCGACAACGGCATGATCATGGATTTCTCTGACGTCAAGGCCCTGGCCAAGCAGCATCTGGTCGACGTGTGGGACCATGCCTTCATCGTGTACGAAAAAGATGACAAGGTGCTCGACTTCCTGTCATCGCTGCCCGACCACAAGACCGTGGTCATCGATCGCATCCCCACCGTGGAAAACCTGGCGCAGGTGGCCTTCACGATCCTCAAGACCGTCTTCATCGACCGCTTCGGTACGGGCCTGCGCCTGCACAAGCTGGTGCTGCACGAAACCCCGAACTGCTGGGCCGAGATCACCGATGCCTGAGATATCGTCCGCAGTCGTGCCTGACCATGCTGCGGATGCGGCGCACGAGCCATTCATGGCGCTCGCCCTGGCTCAGGCGCAACTGGCGTGGGATCGTGGCGAGGTGCCTGTTGGCGCTGTCGTGGTCAAGAACGGCGAAGTGATTGCGACGGGTTTCAATCAGCCGATCAGCGGCCACGACCCCACGGCGCATGCCGAAATCGTGGCGCTGCGCGCCGCCGCCGACAAGCTTGGCAACTACCGGCTGCCGGGTTGCGAGCTGTACGTGACGCTCGAGCCATGCATCATGTGCTCGGGCGCGATGATGCACGCGCGTCTGGCGCGTGTCATCTATGCGGCAACCGACCCGAAGACCGGTGCCTGCGGCTCGGTCGTGAATCCGTTCGACCATCCTTCGCTCAATCACCATACCGAGGTGGTCGGTGGCGTGCTGGCCGATCAGGCAAGCAGTCTTCTGCGCGCCTTTTTTGCCGAGCGGCGGCGACTTGCGAAGAAGGCCAGCGCAGTCTGATGCTGCGTGGGCAAGCAGGTCGGCATTGTCAGGCTGGCGCTGGCGGCCGACCTTGATCGGCACCGGTTGGCGCGGTAAGATGTTTCCAGATTCCACACACCGCCCCGTCGCCCATCCGTGATCACTTCCCGTCTCGGCATCGCCATCGTGGCGCCTGCCGGCTGTACCAACGATCCGCTCGCCGTCGAGCGCGCCATCGCACGCTTTGAAGCGCAGGGCTGCCTGGTCCGCAATTACTACGATCACGACTGCATCCACCAGCGCTTCGGCGGCACCGACGCCGCCCGCCTCGCGCAACTTCATGCAGCGGTGCTGGACCCCGACATCCACCTGATCATCGCGCTGCGCGGCGGCTACGGCATCAGCCGCCTGCTGCCGGCCATCGATTTCGAGGCGATTGCCGCCAGCGGCAAGATCATCGTCGGCTTTTCCGATGTCACGGCGTTGCACATGGGCCTGATGGCCAGGACAGGCGCGCTCAGCTACGCCGGTCCGATGGTCGCCGGCGACTTCGGCGCACAAGAGCCGGTGCCATTCACGCTCGACGACTTCTGGGCCTGCCTGGCCGGCCCCACACATACGATTCGCGAAACCGTTATTGGCAACCCGCAACTCGATGTACGCGGGACGGTCTGGGGCGGCAATCTCGCGATGATCGGCTCGCTCATCGGCACGCCGTACTTTCCGCAGATCGACGGCGGCATCCTGTGGCTCGAGGACATCAGCGAACACCCGTACCGCGTCGAGCGCCTGCTGCTGCAATTGATGCAGGCGGGCGTGCTGGAACGCCAGCAGGCGGTGGTGCTGGGCGATTTTTCCGGCTACCGGCTGGGGCCGCTCGACAATGGGTACGATTTCGACACCATGCTCGACTATGCGCGCCGCACCTTGCCGGTCCCCGTGCTGACGGGCCTGAGTTTTGGGCATATTCCACGGCGCGTGACGATTCCGTTTGGCGCGCAAGGCCGCCTGCAGTCGGATGCCGACGGTTTCAGCCTGCTGCTGTCGGATTACCCGACCGTGCGCCGCGCCTGAACCCGCATCGGCTAACGGCGCCCGCCAATCCAGGCCATTCGCCCTGGAGGGCATGCGATGGTAAAATAGTCGGTTAATCAAATACGCTTTTTGGGGTCATACAGTGCTATCCACAGCCAACATCACGATGCAATTCGGCGCCAAGCCGCTCTTCGAGAACATTTCCGTGCGCTTCGGCGACGGCAACCGCTACGGCCTGATCGGCGCCAACGGCTGCGGCAAGTCGACGTTCATGAAGATCCTGGGCGGCGACCTCGAGCCGTCCGCCGGTAACGTCAGCCTCGATCCGGGCGAGCGCCTGGGCAAGCTGCGCCAGGACCAGTTCGCCTACGAAGACACGCGCGTGCTCGACGTCGTCATGATGGGCCACACCGAGCTGTGGAACGCGATCGCCGAACGCGATGCAATCTATGCGAACCTCGAGGCCACGGACGACGACTACATGAAAGCCGCCGAGCTCGAAGGCAAGGTCGCCGAATACGACGGCTATTCGGCCGAAGCGCGCGCCGGCGAACTGCTGCTGGGCCTGGGCATCGGCACCGAGCTGCACCAGGGCGCGATGAGCGCCGTGGCACCGGGCTGGAAGCTGCGCGTGCTGCTGGCGCAGGCCTTGTTCTCGAATCCGGACATCCTGCTGCTCGACGAGCCGACCAACAACCTGGACATCAACACGATCCGCTGGCTGGAAGACATGCTCAACGAGCGTAATTCCACGATGATCATCATTTCCCACGATCGCCACTTCCTGAACCAGGTCTGCACGCACGTGGCCGACATGGATTACGGCACGCTAAAGGTGTATCCGGGCAATTACGACGAATACATGCTGGCCTCGACCCAGGCGCGCAACCAGCAGCTGTCGAACAATGCCAAGGCCAAAGAGAAGGTCGCGGAACTGCAGGACTTCGTGCGCCGCTTCTCGGCCAACAAGTCCAAGGCGCGCCAGGCCACGTCGCGCGCCAAGCAGATCGACAAGATCAAGATCGAAGAGTTCAAGCCATCCTCGCGCGCCTATCCGTTCGTGCGCTTCGAAGGCGAGAAGAAGCTGCACCGCCTGGCGGTGGAAGCCGAGAACATCTCGAAAGCCTACGACCGTCAGCTGTTCAAGAATTTCTCGATCATGGTCGAGGCCGGCGAGCGCATCGCGATCATCGGCGCCAACGGTGCCGGCAAGACCACGCTGCTGCGCACGATCGGTGGCGAGCTGTGCGCACTGCAGCCGGATGGCGGCCGCGTCAAGTGGGCCGAGAACGCCAATCCTGGCTACATGCCGCAGGATCCAACCGAAGAATTCGCGGTGGGCGACAACCTGACCGACTGGATGGGCCAGTGGACGCAAGAAGGTGACGACGACCAGGCCGTGCGCTCGATTCTGGGTCGCCTGCTGTTTGGCGGCGACGAAGTCAAGAAGTCGGTCAACGTGCTGTCCGGTGGTGAAAAGGGCCGCATGATGTACGGCAAGCTGATGCTGGGCCGTCACAATGTGCTGCTGCTCGACGAGCCGACCAACCACATGGACATGGAGTCGATCGAGTCGCTGAACATCGCGCTGGACAAATACGCCGGTACCCTGATCTTCGTCTCGCACGACCGCGAGTTTGTCTCGTCGCTGGCCACGCGCGTGCTGGAAATCCGCGAAAACGAGATCGTCGATTTCCGTGGTAACTACGAGGAATACCTGGCGAGCCAGGGCATCGACGCGTAATGCAGGAAAGGCAGGGCCCGCGCGGCCCTGCCAAGGAGACCGAGAAAAGTATGCACACCGTACCGATCAAGACCTACGAATACGACCGGCCCCAGGCCGGTCTGGCCTGCACCGCCGAGGCCTGGGCACGCATTCCCAGCGCGCCCGAACTGGCCGAACGCAACGTGCTCAAGGACAAAATCCGGCGCCTGCTGAAAGAAAAAAGCGCAGTCCTCGTCGCCCACTATTACGTGGACGCCGACCTGCAGGACCTGGCCGAAGAAACCGGCGGCTGCGTGTCCGACTCGCTCGAGATGGCGCGCTTTGGCCGTGACCACGCTGCGCAGACGCTCGTCGTGGCCGGTGTGCGGTTCATGGGTGAGACCGCCAAGATCCTCAGCCCCGAAAAAACCATCCTGATGCCCGATCTCGACGCGACCTGTTCGCTCGACCTCGGCTGCCCGGCCGACGAGTTTGCGGCGTTCTGCGACCAGCATCCCGACCGCACCGTCGTCGTTTATGCCAATACGAGCGCCGCCGTCAAAGCGCGCGCCGACTGGATGGTGACGTCGTCCATCGGTCTGGACATCGTGGCCGAGCTGCACGCGCAGGGCAAGAAAATCCTGTGGGCGCCCGACCGCCACCTGGGCTCGTACATCCAGGCCAAGACCGGCGCCGACATGCTGCTCTGGCAGGGTTCGTGCCTCGTGCATGACGAATTCAAGGGCATTGAACTCGACTTGCTGCGCGCCGAATACCCGCTGGCCAAGGTGCTGGTGCACCCGGAGTCGCCGGCGAACGTTGTCGCGCAGGCCGACGTGGTCGGCTCAACCACCCAGCTGATCAATGCCGCGCAGACGCTGGACGCCACCCACTTCATCGTCGCCACCGACAATGGCATCCTGCACAAGATGAAGCTGGCCGCACCGGGCAAGACCTTCATCGAAGCGCCGACCGCCGGCAACAGCGCGACCTGCAAGAGCTGCGCACATTGCCCGTGGATGGCGATGAACGGCCTGCGCAATCTGGCGGAGGTGCTCGAAGCGGGCGGCAACGAAGTCCATGTCGATCCTGCCGTCGGCCTGCAAGCCAAACGCGCGATCGACCGCATGCTCGATTTTGCTGCCGCCAAACGCGCCAAGGCGCTGCCAACCGGCGCGCTCGAACAGAATGCCCCCATGTTTTCCGGAGTCGGCCCCGCATGACCAGTCTGCACAATCCCCACGCCCAGTTCGACGCCAAGCTGCAGGCCGCGTTCGAACAGAATATCTTGGCCGCGCTGCTGGAAGACATCGGCAGCGGCGACCTGACCGGCAAGCTGGTGCCAAACGATATCCGCGTCACGGCGCGCGTGATCGTGCGCGAAGCGGCCGTGCTGTGCGGCGCGCCCTGGTTCGAGGGCGTCATGCTCGCGGTCGACCACGACACCGACATCGCCTGGCAGTTCGCGGAAGGCGACCTGATGCCTGCCAACAGCACCGTCTGCAGCATCACCGCGAACCCGCGCGCGTTGCTCACGGCCGAGCGCGCCGCGCTGAACTTTCTGCAGTTGCTCTCCGGTGTGGCCACTGCCACGCGCCGCTACGTCGACGTCATTGCAGGCACGAGCGCTGCGATCCTCGACACCCGCAAGACGCTGCCCGGCCTGCGCCAGGCGCAGAAGTACGCGGTGCGGGTCGGCGGTGGCAAGAACCAGCGCATGGCGCTGTACGACGGCATCCTGATCAAGGAAAATCACATCGCCGCTGCCGGGGGCGTCACGTCCGCGCTGGCGGCGGCCGCCAGCCTCAATGCCGGTGCGCCGGTGCAGATCGAAGTCGAAACGATTGTCCAGCTCGAAGAAGCGCTGGCTGCCGGCGTCAAGTCGGTCCTGCTTGATAACTTCGACCTGGCCATGATGCGCGAGGCGGTGCGGGTCAACGCCGGTCTCGCGCTGCTGGAAGCCTCGGGCGGTATCAATCTGGAGACCGTGCGCGCGATTGCCGAAACGGGCGTGGACCGCATCTCGATTGGCAGCCTGACCAAGGACGTGCGCGCGACCGATTATTCGCTGCGCATTGTCTGATCCCATTGCTTTATTTTTAGACCACCTCATGTCGATCACCACCAAATTGAAACGTTCGCTCGTGTTCCGCCTGTTCTGGCTCGGCTTCGGCCTGCTGCTGGGCGTGCCCCAGTTGATGGACGGTATTCTCTACAATATGAAGGGCGAACTGTTCTTCGGCATCGGCATGCTGCTGGTCGGTATTCGCGGCTTCCTGCGTCCGGTCGTGCTGAGCCGGGCGATGGCGATGCAACGTGACGCTGCAGCGTCCGATGCGTCGATCGGCTCGCCCGTTTTGCACGGCGTGCTGTCGATCGCGATGGCGGCGGCGCTGATCACGGGCTTGGTGATTAAGTTCAGCAATAATTAGTAGGGTGGACGGCTGTGCCGTCCACGCGTTCCACCATTTGTTGCGCGCCACAAAATCAGCTTAGTTTGAACGCGTGGACGGGAAACCCGCCCACCCTACGTCCTAAGCAACCCGGCCACGATCGGCAAGACCCGCTCAGCGGACGCTTCGATTTTCAGCGTGAGCATATCGTCGGCGCGCGTGTGCCCAAGGTTCAGGGCAGCAATCGGTTTAGCCGCCGCTGCAGCCAGACGGCAGAAGCGAAACCCTGAATACACCATCAGCGACGAGCCGACCACGAGCAGTGCGTCGGCCGCTTCCATCCGTGCCAGCGCCGCCGCCGTGCGCGCCGCCGGCACATTGTCACCAAAGAACACGACATCGGGCATCAGCATGCCGCCACAGTGCACGCATGCGGGGGCCGTAAAGCCCGTCACTGCATCCGGATCGATCTCGGCGTCGCCATCGGGCAGGGGTTGCGCCAGCACGTCGCGCAGCGCGGGATTGGCCGCCTCCAGCTGCACCTGCAGTGCAGCGCGCGTGAAGGTCGCCCCACAACCGAGGCATGCCACGTGGTGGATATTGCCATGCAATTCGAGCACATCGCGGCTGCCTGCCTGCGTGTGCAGGCCATCGACGTTTTGCGTCAGGATCGAGCCGAACCGCTGGTCTGCACCAAGCGCGGCCAGCGCGCGGTGGCCAGCATTGGGCGCGGCGCCGGACATCATCTGCCAGCCGACCATGCTGCGCGCCCAATAGCGCTGCTGGATCGCCGGGTCGCGCCGGAATTCTGGCCCCTGGATCGGTAGCCGGCCGCGTCGTACACCGTCACGGTCGCGGTAATCGGGAATGCCGGACGCCGTCGACAGGCCAGCGCCGGTCAGCACCAGCGCACGTGGATACTGGTCGAGAAACGCGGCCAGCTGCGTGGCTGCGTGATGTTCGCCAGGTTGTTGGCCAAGTTCGTCGTTCATGGGTGGAATCGTACCACCGGTCTGCATTTACCGCGCCGACACGACAATCCCGCCGACAATCAAGCCGAACGCCGCCACGTGGTACAACTGCGGCAGTTCGCCCAGGAATGCGGCCGACAGCAATGCAGTAAACAACGGCGTCAGATTGATGAAGAACGCACTGATGCCGGGCCCCGCGCGCTGGACGCCCGCGCCCCAGCAGCGCATGGCGATGATCGCCGGCCCGATCGCCAGGTACAGCAGTGCCAACGCAATCGGCCAGCTCCAGGTGATCTGCGGCGTGCCCAGCGCCCACTCGCCGCCGGCCAGCGCGGCCGACCACAGCACGCCATAGGCCACCTGGGCCAGCAAAAAGGCAGCCCAGTCTGCACGCAGGGCCGGCACATCGTGTTTCTGCATCAGCGACCAGCTATAGAACGACCAGACGATCGTCGCCACGATCATGATCAGGTCGCCCGCCACCAGGCGCAGCGCGGCCAGCTCGGTCAGGCTACCCCGGCACATGACGACCAGCACGCCGGCAATCGACAGCACGGCGCCGGCAATCTGGCGGCCCTTGACCGGCACGTTGTAGAACAGGCGGCCCACCAGCAACATCCAGACCGGTACGCCGGACGCGACGAGCGTGACGTTCAGCGGCGACGATGTGGTCAGCGCCAGGTATTGCATCGAGTTGTACAGTCCGATGCCAAGAAGGCCGAGCAGGGCATAGCGGCGCCAGTTGCGCAGCATGCCGCTGCCAGGGCGCAGCGCGGCGCGGCCCAGCACCAGCAGGATCACTAGGGCGATCGACCAGCGCAAGAGGTTGAGCGTCATCGGCGGCATGGCATCGCGCACGAGACGGCCGATGATGGCATTGCCCGCCCACAGTACGGGCGGGATGCTCAGCAGCAGGACGGTAGTGAGTGAAAGTCGCTGCCGTTCCATGCTAACGCCGGCGCGGCGTGAGCACGCTCGGGAGCGCCTTTGGCAACGTGTCCGGGAAGTCGCGCGAATAGTGCAGGCCGCGACTTTCATGGCGCGACATGGCGCTTTTCACGATCAGGTGCGCCACTTCGACCAGGTTGCGCAGCTCGAGCAAATCAGGCGTGATGCGGAAATTGCGGTAGTACTCGTCGATCTCTTCCTTGAGCAGCTTGATCCGGTGCAGCGCGCGTTCGAGGCGTTTGGTGGTGCGCACGATGCCGACGTAATTCCACATGAAGCGGCGCAGCTCGTCCCAGTTGTGGGCGATCACCACTTCTTCGTCGGCATTCGTCACGCGGCTGGCGTCCCAGTCTGGCAGCGCAGGGTTGGCAATCGCCACACTGGCAGCGATCTGCTGCGCACAGGCACGTCCGACGACGACGCATTCAAGCAGCGAATTGCTGGCCAGCCGGTTGGCGCCATGCAGGCCGGTGCAGGCGACTTCGCCCACCGCGTACAGGCCGGGGATATCGGTGCGCCCGGCCAGGTCGGTGACCACGCCGCCGCAGGTAAAGTGCACGGCCGGCACGACGGGGATCGGCTGCTGCGTGATGTCGATGCCCAGTTCGAGGCAGCGCGCGTAGATGGTCGGGAAGTGCTCCATCAAAAATTCGGGGGACTGGTGGCTGATGTCGAGGTTGACGTAATCCAGGCCCCGTTTTTTCATCTCGAAGTCGATGGCGCGTGCCACGACGTCGCGTGGCGCCAGTTCGCCGCGCTCGTCGTGCGCGGGCATGAAGCGCTCGCCGGCCTGCGCGCCCGCCTCAAGCGGCAGCTTGAGAAGACCACCTTCGCCGCGAATCGCCTCGGTGATCAGGAATGATTTCGCATACGGGTGGTACAGGCAGGTCGGGTGGAACTGGATGAACTCCATGTTCGACACGCGGCAGCCGGCGCGCCAGGCCATCGCGATGCCGTCGCCGGTGGCGGTGTCCGGGTTCGTCGTGTACAGATACACCTTGCCGGCGCCGCCCGTGGCCAGCACCGTGTGTTCGGCCTCGAAGGTGAGCACGTCGCCGCTGTTCACATCCTGCACGTGCAGGCCATAGCAGCGGGGCTGGCCGCCATGCGCGAGCTTGGGCCGCAGCTTGTCCGACGTGATGACGTCGATCGCGAGATGGTGCTCGAACAGCGTGATATTCGGATGGGCGCGCACCTTCTGTTCCAGCGTGACCTGGACAGCGTAACCGGTGGCGTCGGCCGCATGGATGATCCGTCGCTGGCCATGGCCGCCTTCGCGGGTCAGGTGAAAGCCCATTTCGGCGGTGGCGTCACGCGTGAACGGCACGCCTTGCTCGATCAGCCATTCGATCGCTTCGCGCCCGTGTTCGACGATGTAGCGGGTAGCGGTTTCGTCGCACAGGCCCGCGCCGGCGACG
This sequence comes from Massilia sp. MP_M2, assembly GCF_039123635.1. Classification (NCBI taxonomy): domain Bacteria; kingdom Pseudomonadati; phylum Pseudomonadota; class Betaproteobacteria; order Burkholderiales; family Oxalobacteraceae; genus Massilia; species Massilia sp. MP_M2. The sequence goes on along the minus strand of NZ_JBCHJF010000006.1, from coordinate 46,629 downwards.
AGGGTATCGGCCACGTGCTGGTCGTGGCTGTCGCCCGAATCGAGCACGGCGGCAATACCGCCCTGGGCCCAGCTGCTGGCGCCATCGAGCAGGGTGCGCTTTGAAATGATGGCAACCTTGCGGGTCTGGGCCAGGTGCAGGGCTACCGACAGGCCGGCCAGGCCGCTGCCGACGATCGCGACGTCGAATTTCATGGGATGGTTGAAATGTTTACAGAGGCAATACTATAAGCGATTTGCCAGCGGCTGCGGGACAGCCTGACCAGGCCAACGTCATCGTTGGCGGGTCGCGAATGTACGCCCGCGCACCGAAGAGCGGCGTCGGGCGCGCTAGGATGGTGTATCACTCACCCAATCAAGGATTCACCATGACCGCAGACCGCACCCACGTAGCAGCCCTCGAAGACCGTATCGGTTCCCTGCGCTTTGCCATGTTCACGTTCCGTGACCAGCACGATCACCTGGCCAGCCAGCCGATGACCAAGCAGGACGTCGATGCCGAAGGCGGCATCTGGTTCTTCGTGCACTCGGCCAGCGATCTGTGGGACAGCATCGCGCACCAGCCTGAAGTAAACATCAGTTTCTCGGACATCGATGACAGCACGTATGTCTCGGTCAGCGGCACTGCCGAGCGCATCGTCGACCGCGACAAGATTCGCAGCATGTGGAATCCAATGGTCCAGGCCTGGTTCCCGGCCGGCCCGGAAGACCAGCACGCCGTGCTCGTGCGCGTGGTCCCGCACGCAGCCGAATACTGGGATTCGAACGACAGCAAGATGGTGCGCATGTTCGCCGTCGCCAAGGCAGCCGTGACCGGCAAGCAGCCGGATCTGGATGCGGAGCACGGCACGATCAAGCTGTAAGCAGTTTTCTGCGCGAACTTCTGCGCACCTTGCGGCAGGGGATGAGAGTGGCGTAGAGTAGCCGCTCTCATTCACAGGAAGCATGCCATGTTCCCACCCTGGGCCCGCCGCGCCCGATGACATCCCGCCTCGAACTGGCCGCGAACGTCTTTACGGCCGCAGCGATTCTTCTGGCTGGCCGCAACAATGTCCACACATGGTGGACCGGCATTGTCGGCTGCACGCTATTTGGCCTGTTATTCATGCACACGCAGCTGTACGCAGACGTCGTGCTGCAGGCCTTTTTCGTGGTGACGGGTGTCGTCGGCTGGTGGCGCTGGCTGCATGGCAACGGCGGGGCACCACTGCCGATCACCCATGCCGGCTGGCGTACCATGGCATGGATGACGCCTGTCGGGCTCATTGCCACTGGCGCGTATGGCGCTGCACTCCACTTTTATACCAACGCGTATGCGCCGTTCATCGATTCGGCGGTGCTGGTCTTTTCCGTCATTGCGCAGTTGCTGATGATGGGACGGCGCATCGAGAGCTGGCCGGTGTGGCTGCTGGTTAATACGATTGCGGTGCCGCTGTACTTTAGCCGCGGCCTGTATCTGACGGCGTTCCTGTATGGGTGCTTCTGGGTCAACGCGATCGTGTCGTGGATCTGGTGGCGCAGGTTGGCGCAACAGGAGCGCGTGGCGACGCAGGTTTCAGGCGGCGCGTACGCCGCTGCAGCAGGCCCGCCATGATGCTTTCATGCGCGAACGCGTGGTTGGCCAGGCGCACGCGACAGCATGAGCGGCGGGCGCTGCACGCATCAGCGTGTGAATGGCGGCAGATCACCTGCGTTCTGATTGCCTCCGGTTTCCGGCGTACCCATTCCCGTCACTTTCGGGCCAGCCTGGTCCGGGCGGGTGTCTTGCGCGCCTGGATTGGCGTGCGTCGCTGCCGTATCGAGCGCGACGGTGCCTGGCGCTTCCGGCTGCGGCGCGGCGCTGCCGTCGGTGATTGGCGGCTCATTGCGCCCGGCGCCGTCGGGCGCATTCACGTAGGGGCCAGATTGATTGCGTGTCAGCCCCGGGCCGCCATTGCCGCCGGTTTCCGTCTGCGACTCATGCGATGGCGTAGCGCCTTTCTGGCCGCTGGTCTGGCCGCCAATACCGACGGTGGCGCCGTCCGATCCCTGGCCCTGGCTTGCGTTCGTCGATGCGGATGCGTTGCTGTTCATGGTCGTCCCCTGTATGAAATGGATGAACCATTGTCGTGCAGGGCAGAGCGCGCACGTATCGGCGCACAGGGCATGGCGCTGTAGGACGAGAGCGCCTCTGAAGGGCAATTGGAGAAAAATCCCGGCATCAGCCCTTACGGCGCGCGGCGGCACGGTGTTATACTGTATATCCATACAGTTATCTTGTTTAGCGCTCATGCCTGTTTTCGTACCGATCGATCTTGACCCACTGCCACCAGCCGATCCTGATCGGGCCGCTGCCAGCCGGCTCGGGGCGGGCAGCTTCTCCAGCATGTACGACGAACCCGCCACGTCGGCCACGAGCGATGCCGAGCTGGCGCGCGAATACATTTCTCATGGCGAGCTCAGTCCCAAGTCGGTCGCGAATCTGCAAAAGGAGCTGTATCGTTTCCTGACGTGGTGCCGCGAAGAAGCGGGAAAGACATTCCAGCAGCTCAATGTCGGCGACCTCAATCTGTACAAGGAATTCATTCGCCAGCCACCACCCGCCTGGATCTGCACCACCAAGTGGCCACGCAACGATCCGCGTTACCGGCCGTTCACCGGGCCACTGTCCGACACCAGCCGGCGCCAGGCGATGATTGCGATCAAGGGTGTGCTGACGTTTGCCGAGCAGACCGGTTACCTGCGCCGCAATCCTGCGCGGCTGGTGCGCAATGTTCGCGCCGCACATGCGAGCCGCATCACCCGCTACCTGAGCCCGGATGCAATTGCCTATGCGCTGGCCGCAGCCGAAGCACGCACTGGCGACACCGAAGCGACGGCGCGCCAGCGCGCCCGTGACCGCTTCCTGCTGATCGCGTTCGCCCAGACCGGCGCGCGCCTGAACGAAATCGTCAGCGCCTCGATGGGCGCCGTCTACAGCGAGGGCGACGGGCGCTGGTGGCTCGACGTGCTGGGAAAGGGCAACAAGCCGCGCCGCCTGCCGGCGCCACCAGCCACGATCGGCGCCTACCGAGACTACCGACGCGCGTTCGGCCTGCTCGAACAGACGAGCAGGGGCGATCGGATGCCCCTGGTGCTGTCGAGCCGCACGAAAGATTACGTGGGGATCACTGACGAGGCCGCATCCGAAGCGCTCAAGGCGATCTTCCAGCTCGCAGCGGACGATGCAGCGGGAAAAGGGGATGGCGACAGCGCATCGACACTGCGCCTGGCATCGCCTCACTGGCTGCGCCATAGCATGCTGACCAACCATGCCAACAGCGGGGTGCAGCTCAAGACGCTGCAGGATACGGCGGGGCACGCGAATATCGCGACGACGGCAGCCTATCTTCACAAGACTGACCACGAGCGGCATGACGAAATCCTGCGCTCGGACGGTGACAGGGGCATCAAATGATGTCGCGGGATGCACGGCCTCCCAGGGAAAACGTAACTAACCAACTTAGGGCTTAAGTAACCAGTAAAACTCAGGCGCTAACGACTTCGGAAATGACAACACCAAACCAACAAGCTGGCAGGAAAGCGAGCGGGTCTGGGCTGACGGTTGCGAGCGGAAGTCAGCAGAGGAGGTCGCGCCGCTCCCTTGTGACACCGCCACTTGATTACACCGGGATCGACGAGGTACCACCTTCAGCGCTGCCGTAATTCTGCAACTCGTCGAGTGTCAGACGACGTTCGTTCAACGCCGTGATGATGGCGCCGAGTTGTTCGTCATCCGGCTGGATATACACGATCCGCTGTTCGAGAAGATTGTCCCAATAGGGCGTGTAGGGAACGGCGGTTTCGGTCATGACCTTGGCGGCAAAGCTGCTATCGTGCATTTCGCCAACAAGAGTGATGCGTGTCGTGGCCGGGACGGTATTCTGGACGGTGATGTTCATGATCTACCTTTGAGTGTTCAGTTAGTGTCGTTCCATTGTCACGCAGTCATCGGTTGCGCGCAAATCGCCGGTCACGTGCCGTGCGCGCCGAGAGCCGTAGGAAACCGACCCTGTCCATCGATACACCCTTGCCAGCCGTGCCGGCCTGAAGTGCCATGTCTGCGATTGGTAGCAAGGTTGAGGGGTACTGTTCTGAACCTGCCAGTTGGTGTGATGCGCCAAGCCAGTAGCGTCCAACAGGTTCATCTGGCATGGGGAGGCGCGTCTTGAACGAAAGATCGACAGAAAGAGGAAACGATTCGTGTCGCCGGAACAGATACGTGCGATAGTTCGGGCCGGCACTGACGCACAAAATACGTTGCAGCCTTTTTCACAATATCCCTTTGCATCGTCACTTCGGCCAACGCCTTGCCCAGCTTCCCAACTTCGGCCTCCAGATGGTCACTGTCCCTCGGTAGTTCGCTGGCCTGTCTAACCATGTCGTGCCACGTTTGCACGCCGAAGCAATTCTCGCGAGCATTACAGGCAATGCCGATTCAGCACATCGAAGAACCGAGCGCACCACGCGCCGCCCGACAACCGCCGACGGCTTATACGGTATGGCAGCTGGTTTTTTTCCCGTTCTACCTGGCCGCAGCGATGCTGGGGGCGCTCGCGACACCACTCTGGAAGTTGTGGCGCGTCGTGCGGCGCGCTGGGAGCAAGCGCAATGCAAGCGCCGGCTTTCACGCACCCGCGGTCGGATCAAGCTCGCAGGCAACACCAACTTCAAAAGGAACGGTAATAAAAATGGAAAGTTTCGCGTTATGGCAGGCAAGGGTGGCGGAAAACGCAGCCAACGATGACCGCGGTGCCGTGCTGTTTCTGGCATATCAGTCCGTCTCGGAGGCACAGGCGATTGCTGCCGGCCTTGAACTGGTCGGGACGACCTGGGACATCAGCGGCGTGCAGGTCAAAGCCTACAAGCCGAAGCCGGCTGGCGCGCTGCAGTACGGTTGCGTCGTCTGCGGTGTAAATTCCAAGCATTATCAAGGCATGTATTGCTGCGGTAAAAAGCGCATTGCAGTCAGCTGAGTGCCTGGTGCTTTTCGCCCGATAGCAGGGCAACAAGTGACCGATCCAATCCTTGAACCCACGATAGAGGCCAGTGGGCACATCATTACGACGGCAATATCGGGCCCGATTGCACTGACCGGTTAGGGCGGGGCACACGAATGCGCTAAATCCTCTGCCGCCTGATTTGACGGTCACATCACCAAGCCGGCAAGCCTTGACACGTTGTCGGCCATCCTGGACACCGCTCCAGAGGTGAGCCTACGCCAGGCAGACGGGGAGTGGGCTCGAGCCGGTCAACGGCCCAAAGGGATAGCGCGATATGGAAGCGAAACGAAGGCGAGCCAGAAACGTGATCCACAAGGTAACTGCGGTAAACAAGTCCAGCAAAAGGCATATAGCCGCAGCGGCGCGTGGGAAAGGTCCAGCAAGGTATTTGCCGGTCAGGGTAGTTTTTTGGGTTCGAGCGTTCTGCGCTGAGGTGCGTCAGCCACCGAACAGGATCACCGAAATCTCAATCGACATTAGAGAATATATTGTCGAGTGAAAAGCGAATTTAAAGACGAGCCAGTGAGCGGCGGCTTGTCCTTTGCGCTACGTGGGGGTAGAGTTCAGACCATGACCGAACTGAACATTGTCCAATGAAGCTTGCACACATCTGCGCCGGCGCTGACCCTGACTCGACGCAGAATGACGACCGGATCGTTGTGTTCACGTCTACCAACCGTACCGACATCATCGTGATCGACGGCGCAACGTCCGTCGCCCATCGTAACTATATCGATGACAACCAGGGTGATGTCGCCTGGTTCGTCCACGCGTTTACGGACGCAGTCGAGAAAGCGCTGACGCCCGAGCGAAGCCAGGAGGACTGCGTCTGGCTGGCGATCGCCGCTGTGCGTGCCCAGTTCAGGCACGCCGCGGCCGACCGGGACATACCGCTGCATGCGTGGCCGATCGCAGCGATGACCTGGCTGAGACTGTCGGAGCAAGAAGGCGCCGTGCAGGCAGCGTTGTACAGCCTTGGTGACTGCAAGACCTTGCTGCACACGATATCTGCAGGCTGTATCGATCTGGATCCATTCGTCAATCCTCAGGAGGCCGTTCTGAAAGATGCCATTGCCGCATTGACAAACGACGGCGTCGACGATCCGGCGTGCCGGCGCGAACGCATGCTGCCCATGCTGCGTGCGCGGCGCGAATTCCAGAACACCACGCCCGCGCCTGGGGTACTTTGTCTCGAACCGCGTGGACCGTTCCAGGCGCGGACCCGTAACACCACGCTGGCGCACGACGCCAGTCTGCTCGTGATGACGGACGGCTTTTATCGACTGGTCGATACCTATAGCATCTACACCGATACGACGCTGATGGAGGCGTGCCTCGATCGTGGGCTCGCAGCGCAACTCGACGAGTTGCGAAAATTCGAATCGACCGGCGTGAGCACGGGAGCGGCATCGGTGAAACCAGCGGATGATGCATCTGCGGTGCTGTGGACTGCAGCGTAGCTGGCAGTGACGGGGAGGTATTACGGTCACCTGACATGCAAGCGCGGTTCATTCAGATACCGGATTTAACATAATATAGATTATGCGGTGTTTGGTATTGACGGCTGCCCATCCCCACAGATTGAGTTCTGAAGCTCTCAGCGCTCTAACCTGAAAATAGCGAGAAATTTAACCTGGTCTTGACTGGGAAATGGAAATATCGGCTTTCCTAGTTCTACCCGCGAGCTTCAGTGAATCGGTCGTTTCCAACGGTGCGCCACCTGAAATCGTAGGCTTTGCGTAGAATGAACATGGCCGGCGTCAAGTTTTTCCCGCTGTTTTACGATCTTGCCCTCAGCTGCTGCTAGCTCGTCACGGCCGTCCTTGAGCTGGGTAGACAGTTGACCGATGTAATCCTCCAGTCGGTCCTTTTCGGCCGATGCAGCGTCGCGTTAGACTGTTGCGGACCGTCGCAACACATTGATCGACTCGTCAGCAGCCTGGACCTGTTTCCATGGGTTGCAGTTCGATGAGGCTCTGCTTCTCAAGCATTACGACTCGGCCACCGACATGCCATGCCATACGCCCCACGTGGCATTCACCCATCCGGCCACGCAGACCGGTACTCCTCCCCGCGAGCGTATCGAGATCCGTTGCCTCCTCATCGTCGACTGACAGGATCCACGCTAAATGAACATTATCGAATTCTGGTTCGATTTCGGCAGCAACTACAGTTACCTGAGCATGATGCGGATACGGCGCGCAGCGGCCGCTGCTAACCTGCGTGTCGAGCTGAAGCCGTTCATGCTCGGCCCGATCTTCAAGTCGCTCGGGTGGGAGACGTCGCCATTCGTGCTGCAGACGCTGAAAGGCGATTACGTATGGCGCGACATGCGCCGCCAGTGCGTCAAATACGGCTTGCGCTGGCAACGCCCTTCCGTATTTCCCCGGAATGCGCTGCTTGCCGCGCGCATCGCACTACAGGGCGAAGGCACGTCCTGGCTTGAAGGTTTCTGTGAACAGGTCATGCTGGCCAATTTCGCGGACGACCGCGAAATTGGCGACGAGGCGGTGCTGGCCGGGATTCTCGCCGGACTTGGCGCTGACAGTGCAGAGATCATCGCGGCAGCTAAAACGGATGCGTGCAAGGCCGCGCTGCATGCGCGCACAGCCGATGCCCAGGCCCGCGGCATCTTTGGCGCGCCAATGTTTTTCGTTGGCGACGAGATGTTCTGGGGGAATGACCGTCTCGAGGATGCGATCGCTTACGCTATGACAATGGTAACGGCGGCAGCAGCATGATTGAGTGCCGTGGCGTCGATCTGCTGCAGCCTGCCTTCCCCGTTATGCGTGACGATATCCATTTGATATCTCCCTGTACGCGATGACTTTTGATTGGCGATCGTAGGAATGCCATCCTCACAAGAACTGCGGCTACCAAGCTTCAACGGTTCTGGTAGCCGCCGTAGACAGCCACCGGACTCCAGCCCGGTGACACCGGCGGCAGTTGCGGATTCAGGGGCGAATAGGGGCCGGCGCCGTAGACCACCCTGCCGTTCACCACGGTCAACAGGCTCTCCAGGCGCTTGATGCCTTCCGCCTCCATCGTGAAGTAGTCCTGGGGCATGACCACGAAGTCGGCGTACTGGCCGCGCCGGATCGTTCCCTTGAGCTTCTCTTCGCCGCTCATCCAGGCCGAGCCCATGGTCATCAGCCTCAAGGCCTGGTAGCGGCTCGGTACATCCCTCGCCTGCCAGGTCGGCATGCCGCCAGCGGTCTTGCCAGTGGCCGCCCAATACAGCGAAGGCCAGGGGTTATAGCTCGACACCCGGGTGCCGTCGGTGCCCAGGCCGACCGGGATCTTCATCTCCAGCATCTTGCGAATCGGCGGCATCTGGCGCGCCTGCGCGCCATAGCGCTTCCAGTAGGTTTCGCCCTGGAAGTGCATGCGGTCCTGGACCACGATGCCCCCGCCCAGGTTCTTGATGCGCGCGAGTTGGGCGTCGGTGACGGTCTCCGCGTGGTCGACAATGAAGCGCAGCCCGTTCAGCGGTGTTTTCGCGTTCAACGCGTGACGGACCAGCCCGGCCAGTGCCACCAGTACCCCGGCGGCGATCACGAGCGCGCCGAGCGCCTCTACCAGCATCCGCATCCATTCGACCTAGGTAGAGACCTGGATTTCCACGTGCTCGAGCACGGCCTTCTCCTTATCTGTTTCGGGCCTCGGTCCTGTCTGCCGCTTCCGAGGCCGGTCGGCGAACGTCCGGGCGTAACCAAATGAGTGCGAGCAGCATGTGGACCAGGGCGCCGGCCTGCGTGGACCACAGCGACAGCAAAACGGCCAGTGCGTACATCAGCACCGAGAAGCGGTTTTTGTCGCTGGCCCAGGTGGTACCTGACGCACCGCTACCGCGCTGCAGGCACCACGACAACAGCGTCAAGGCCAGCGCGCAGTTCATCAGAATCACGCCGTAGAGTGCCACCGGTACCGGATCCATCGGGTGCTGGCCGGCCCACGCCGTCACGTAGGGAATCAGCGACATCCAGAACAGCAGGTGCAGGTTGGCCCACAGGGCCGGCGCATCGATGCGGCGCACCCGGTCCAGCAAGGCATGGTGGTTGACCCAGTAAATCCCGACGTAAACAAAGCTGAGCAGGTAGCGCGCCAGGGCCGGCCCGGCATCGGCTACGGCGGCCAGGCTGCTGGATGCGGGCGCATGCAGCTCGAGTACCATGATGGTGATGATGATGGCGATGACGCCATCGCTGAATGCCTCGGTGCGGTTCTTGTCCATGCCGCCACCTTAGCGCGCAAGGCGACACGCGTCCCCTACCAAGGGATAGTGGTGCTGGTCGCCTGGCTGTGCATAAAAATTTTTCGTAATTGCTGGAGTTCCGGTTTGAAGCGGTCTCGCAGCAACTAACTCGGTGAAGAAGTTTGCGAGCTTTTGCCGCTGACAACTTCGTATTCAACCAATAGGAATTGAATCACGGTCAAGGCGATGATCACGTTCGCCTCGATGAGTATCTCGACGTGATAGCCCCCTGGCAGTACTGACGACAGGATTGCGCGAAGACACATATATGCGATCACCAGGTAGTTTGTCGACTTTCGCTTGATGCGCAGTGCAGTCATGCATGTCGGACAGGCCACTGTGCTGCTGAGCGTAGTAAACAACGTCGAGGAAGCGGAAATAGAGAGATCGTGACAGTGAGGACATCGATACATATTTCCTCCAGATTAGATGAACGCCTGCTTCGATTTGATGGTATCGCAAAAAAATCGCGCTAACCTCACAGAATGTCACACTTGGCCAGAGACCTCACTGATCGCTCCCTCCTCCTGCATCAGCTTGCCTGACCTGACTTGCCTGTTCAGAAGTGGATTGCGTCGATCCGCCAGATTACGGACTTTCCCCCACCGCTTGAGGCACCATCAAGCCTCCCTTCTGCAGGCTGCCTGTTGAGTTGCTGTCTTCAATGTAGTCGAATATGTTAATATGGTGGCTGTGCCTTATTTTTATGTGGGTTAGTTACCTTTTATGGTAGTCTGGCACATCTCCATCTGACCCGATCATTCATGCCCACACCAACTTCATGGGACCGTGATCCCATCAAAGCATTCAAGGAATTTGTCGCCACGACAGCATTTGCCGAAACCGGCCGTCGCTTGCCTGCCGATGGCACACTACGCATCCCGTCAGCCGAATCTGCCAAGATCTACAACTTCATGTTCGCCAACGTGGCGGGCTGGATGCTTGAGCAAGGCCTCGCCTTCTCCAAGGTCACCCACGCCGACCTGGCCCGTTTCATCGGGCGCACGACCAAGGGCAAGCTCATACTCAACAGCAAGATCGCCTACCGCTACCTGCGTCTTCTGGAACGCTGCTACGAGTACTTGGACGCCAACCCCAACCCGGCGCAGCTGGCGATCCTCAACATCGATCGCGCCCACATGACGCGCGACGACGCCGGCCGCACCCTGTCTGACGAGCAATTGGTGCGGTTCTTCGCGGCCTTGCCAGCCGAGGCACCGATGCGCCGTACCAGTACGCCGTTCGAAGGCTGGAAGCGCCGGCGGGATCGCGCCATGCAGGTCGTCATTGCACTGGCGGGCTTGCGTGTATCGGAGGCGATTGGCTTGCTGGTGTCCGAGATCGGGCGCCAGGTCGCCCTCGACGGCTCGATCGTGCTGACGATCACGCCGGACGAAAAACATGACACCAGCCACGAACACACGATCACCCTGCCCCGCGACGGTGCCGATGAGTTGTTGCCGTGGCTTGCCGAGCGCGAGACGCTGGCGATCCCTGGCCAGTTCGTCTTCCCGGCCAATGCAGCCGGCGCCAGGATGACAAGAAAGACGGTGTACGTGCAGATGCGCGCCACGTTCGAGCGCGCCGGGATGGATCTAGCACGCTCGGGCGGCCGCACACTGCGCAACACGTTCGCCAAGCAGCAACTCGACAACGGTGCAAGTCCTGACGAGCTCAAGGACGTGCTCGGCCTGGCTCTCGAGCGCTCTGCAGCCGATTACAAGCTCACGCGCGTCAAGCCGGATCCGGGCGAAAACATCGACGACAAAGGATGATCGGACCGGCTCACTTTATACGGGCCAAAACAGCGCCACGAACTGCCCCGGAATGGCGCGCGCTTGTCCGCCGCCACCACCTGGCGCTCGATCATCCCCATTGTTATGTCGCCGCAGACGTGATGAACGCCGACAGGCGCACCTGCCCGAATTCACGCAGCAGCGTCCCGGCCGCCTGGGCCATCGCCACTTCGAGCGCGCCATTGATCGCCTGTTCCTGCGGGCAGCCAGGATGATCGACATTCGCGCCGATGGCGAAGATCACGGGTTCTTCCAGCGCCTGATACACATCGAGCACCGTAATCGCGTCGGGATCGACCGCCACTACCCAGCCACCATTGCGGCCCGAGGTCGACGTCACATAGCCGGCCGCGCGCAAGCCACCCATCATCCGGCGTACCAGCACCGGATTGGTATTGAGCATGACCGCGAGTTCCTCGGAACTCGTGGTGTTGGTGCGACCGTGAATATGGCTCAGGACGTGCAGCATGCGCGCCAGTCTGAAATCTGCTCTCATCGTTGAAATCCTCCTGGCATCATAATACCGAAACTTCAGGAGTATCGATATCGTCAGCACTTGAACGCAATTCGTCGAGTTTCAGTTTAGAGGACGGTGATTGGACGTGCGTGTGGTAGCGCACCCAGCCATCGCGGCACATGCGCTATGCTCGGATCACACTTCATTACGAAAGCAACCATGTCCTTGAATAACGCCGTCGTCTGGCTCGACCACACCAAAGCCCAAGTCATCCATTTTGACAAAAACGCGTCGGAATCGGAGTCGATGAAAACGCACTCGACCCATCCGCATCCTCACCAGAAGCACGGTGACAACCACGTCAACGGCGACGACAACACGCTGTTCTACAAGGACATCGCTGCGGCATTGGCCGACAGCGAGCAGATCCTGGTAGTCGGCCCAGCCGAAGAAAAGACTGCGTTCGTGAGCTACCTGACGAGCAAAATGCCGGCGATTGCCGACAAGATCAAGTCCGTCGAAACCGTGGATCATCCGTCGGAAGGCCAGTTGCTCGCCTACGCACGCGAGCATTTCATCAGCAGCGGCGGCATGCAGTAATTCGCTGAGAGTTGTTCAGCGCCAGCGCGCAACGAACCCGCTTGCCTTCACGGCAAAGCGGGTTTTTTAACACCTGCGACTAAATCGCAACTTCAGCAGTATCAATTCCCTTGCCTACGCCGCCGGCCGGTTGCGCGCGCGAAACTGCGCTGCCTTGTGGCGATTTCCACACAGCGCCATGCTGCACCAGCGCCTCCGGTGCGACTTCGTGCGGTCATAGAACCACAGCACGCATTCAGGATGCTCGCACTGCCTTATCAGCGCGAAATCACCATCGGCCAGCAATGTCGCCACCGCCTCAGCCAGGGTTCCCAATGCTGTCGCCGGGGATGGCGCTGCGCCCTGCCGCACGAGCTGCGGTTGCGCATCGTCCCAGACCAGGACGGGCCTCGAGGCCATCGCCGCCAGATATCGATTGAGCAGCGCAGGATCGCCGTGCTCACCCTGCATGCGGCGTGCGATCAGCTCGCGCGCTGCGGTGCGCAGTGCCTTCGCGTCACCCAGGAAGTCGTCCGCGCTGAGTGCGCTCTGCGATCCCGCATCGATTCCGCAGCGTCCCAGCCAGTCAAGCAGCGCATCGCTGCTGCGCCAAAAATCCTGCTGCGCCTCGCCCATGCCTGCTTCGGTATTAAGCATATCGAGTGCCAGATGATCGGCGATCAATGGCGCCGCGTTGAGTTCAGTGTGCGACGTACCTACCATGCTGCCTCCGATTTAATAACCATGAAGATTATACTTGAAAGGTTACTCCGGTCATGCAACAATGCATTCATAACCTGCAAAAATACTTTTAGAAGGTTATTCAACCCACATCACCAAGGAGAACCTTCATGCCTCATGCACATTCCCCATCACCCGCCGTCATCTCCCCTACGGTGCGCTACACCACGATCGACATCGATGGCGTCGACGTGTTCTACCGCGAAGCCGGCCGGGCGGACACCCCCGCCGTGCTGCTGCTGCATGGTTTCGGCGCGTCGTCGTACATGTTCCGCGACCTGATCCCGGCGCTGGCCGACAACTATCGCGTCGTGGCGCCGGATCTGCCGGGCTTCGGCATGACGCGCACCGACCCGGACTTCACCTTCACGTTCGAGCATCTTGCGGACGTCATCGATGCCTTCACGACTGCCGTGGGCCTCGACACCTATGCGCTGTATGTGTTTGACTACGGCGCCCCGGTTGGCTGGCGTCTGGCAGTGCGCCATCCGGAGCGCATCACGGCCATCGTGAGCCAGAACGGCAATGGCTACGAAGAAGGCCTGAGCCCGGGCTGGGCGCCGATGCGCGCCGCGTGGGCCGATCCGAGCGCCGCGAACCGCGAGGCGCTGCGCAAATTCAACTCGTTCGAAATGACGAAGTGGCAGTACACGGAAGGTGTTCAGGATCTGTCGCGCGTCGCGCCCGACGGCTACGCGCTGGCGTTCGGCGCCACCGAACGCATTGGGGTGGATGCGCAGCTGGACCTGCTGGTCGATTACGGGCAGAACATCGTGCAGTACGGGCAGCTGCACGCCTACTTCCGCCAGTACCAGCCGCCACTCATGGCGATCTGGGGCAAGAACGATCCGTTCTTCCTGCCGGCGGGCGCCCACGCGTTCACGGGCGACCTGCCGCAGGCGGAGGTGCGCTTCGTCGATACCGGTCACTTTGCGCTGGAAACCCACGCGCCCGAGATCGCCAGTGCGATGCACGGTTTTCTCGACCGGCATGTGATGGGCAAGCGCGCACACCAGGCGTAACGACAAGACGTCGTGCTCAGGTCGGGCGCCCCGCGCACATGGCCAGCGCCAACAGCTGCTGCTCGCGCATCAGGCGGTACGCCAGCGATATCTCGCACATCAGGCTGATAAAACTGGTCGTCAGGGCCAGCATCGCACCGATGAAGCTGCCAGCGATCAGATGGACGAGCGGCAGGCCGGTGGCGTCGCCGAGGAACAGCATCGCGATCACCATGCAGACCAGCAGGCCACACAGGGTACTGGTGGCAATCGCGATATTGATCAGGCTGGAGCGGCGGTGCAGATTGCTCAGCGCCGCCACACACTCGGCATCCACGCATTTGACGGCGCGCTCCTCGAGCAGGCGCATCTGGTCAATGATGCGCCCGAGCCGGTTGGTCAGCACGATGAGAAGAATGCTGACACCGGCCAGCAGGAACACGGGCGCAGTCGCCAGCTGGATGACCTGACCAACATCGCCGATCTGGATGTTCATTGCAACGCTGTCCATGGAGGGGAAGATGGCGGCAGTGTAGCAGCATCGATCTGCAAGGCACGCGTGTCGGATAGGCCTGCGAGGCCTCGACTAAATAGTGCCAGACTGTGTGACATGGCGAACAGGCAGAGTGGCTTGTCGCCTGCTAGCATCAAAGCGTTGCCATAAAAACACGTCAATGCCATGCAGATTTCCGCGCCAACCACCCTTGCACTGACCATGCTACGCAGCAGTCTGGCCAGTCTCGCTGGCCTGCCCCCGCTAGATGCGCTTGCCAAACTTGTCCAGCGCGGCCACGCACGGCTTGCCCTGCCCGGCCGTGGCGCGACGCTCGCCCGCTGGCAGGCGTTGGCCGCTGTCGGCGCCCATGACCTGCCCCTGGCCAAGGTGTTCGAAGGCCACACGGACGCCGTGGCCATCCTGCACGAAGCGAGAGCGCACGCGCTGGCGGACATGCCACACGCTACCTGGGGAACCTGGTGCGCGGAACCACCGGATGCACGCCTGGCCCTGCTGCCCGTTGCTCACGGCCATATTCTGCGCGGCCGCAAGGCCTGGTGCTCCGGCGCCCATGGCCTCACGCACGCGGTGGTCAGTTGCTGGGATCCAGACGGCGCGCCGATGCTGGCCGCGGTCGCGCTGCACCAGCGCGGCGTGCGCGTCACCGATGACGGCTGGAACGCCGTGGGCATGCGCGCGACGGCCAGCGTCGACGTCTGGTTCGACGATGTGGTGGCAACGCCGCTGGCGGGCCCGGGTTTTTATGTCGAGCGCGCCGGTTTCTGGCACGGCGGCGCTGGTGTGGCCGCATGCTGGTTCGGCGCCGCCACGCGTCTGGCCGACGGGCTGCGCGAACGGTTGGCCGAACGCAGCGACCCGCATCGCCTGGCCCAGCTGGGCGAAGTCACGGTGGCATTGCAAGGGTGCGCGGCCCTGATGCGCGAAGCGGCGGCCGCCATCGACAGCGCACCTGAAGCCAACGCGATGCGCAGCGCGATGACGGTCCGCCTGAGCGCCGAAGCCACCGCCAACACGGTATTGCACGCCGTGGGGCGCGCACTGGGCGCCGGTCCGCTGTGCAAGGACGCCGCCCTCGCGCAGCTGTATGCCGATCTTCCGGTCTTCCTGCGCCAGAGCCACGCCGAACGTGATCTGGAAACCGTCGGCAAACTTGTCGCCGCCCTGGAGGACGCGCCATGGAACTTGTGAACCGCTCGCGGCACATTGGCGGCACCGGCCCGGCAGCGGCCGACTGGGCGCGCGACGCCGCGCTGATCGCGGTGCCGTCAATCACGCTCGACGCATTGGTGCCGACCGGCGCGCGCGTGGTCGTGGTGGCGCCCCATCCCGATGACGAAATCCTGACCTGCGGCGCCTTGCTGCAAATGGTCGCCGCGCGGGGCGACGCGCCGCTGATCGTGGCGGTCACCGATGGTGAAGGCAGTCATCCCGGTTCGCCGGCATGGCCGCAGGCACGCCTGCGTCAGGCTCGCAGCGACGAAACCAAGGCCGCCCTGGCCCAACTGGGCATCGAGGTGGGCCGCGTGCGGCGCCTGCACATCCCCGATGGCGGCGTCACGGCCGCCGCGCCTGAACTTGAGCGCCAGTTGGCCACCATCATAGAGCCGGGCGACATCGTCGTTACCACCTGGCGCTTCGATGGGCATCCCGACCATGAATCGACGGCGCTGGCCTGCAGCACGGTTGCGCGCCAGCGCGGAGCGCGCGTGTTGCAGGCGCCGGTCTGGGGCTGGCACTGGAGCGCGCCGGGCGACGGTGCGATGCCGCTCGGGCAGGCGCGCAAATTGCCGACGCCGGCCGACGCGCTGGCGCGCAAGCGCGCCGCCCTCGGGTGCTTCCACAGCCAGATCGAGGGCGACGCCAGCAGCGGCGCGGCGCCCATCCTGCCCGCGTTTGCCATGGAACGCCTCCTGCACCCCTTTGAGCTTTACTTCCCCGACCATGCGTGACGCCCAACCACTGGCCCATTTTGAAACCCTGTACGCCGCATCGGATGACCCCTGGGACGTGCGCGGCGCCTGGTATGAACAACGCAAGCGCGGGATCCTGCTCGCCAGCCTGGGCAAGCCGCGCTACCGCAGCGCGTTCGAGCCTGGCTGCGGCAACGGTGAAATGAGCATCGCGCTGGCCGCGCGCTGCGAGCGCCTGCTGGCCTGCGACGGCGCCGCCAGTGCGTTGGAGGCTGCACGGCGCCGCGTGCCGGATGCTGCCTCGCGCGGCATCCGTTTTGAAGCGCGCCGCCTGCCGACGGACTGGCCGCGCGCTGAGACCTTCGACCTGATCGTGCTGAGCGAACTGGCGTATTACTTCGACGAAGCCGCGCTCGCCGCGATGCTGGCAAGCGCAACAGCGAACCTGGCGCCGGACGGCGAGCTGGTGCTGTGCCACTACCTGCATGACTTCGACGACCGCATTACGCCAACCATGACCGTGCACGCTCTGGCTGACGCGCTGCCTGGCCTGCGCCGCGCGCTACACCACCGCGACGAGGCATTCGTGCTCGACGTCTGGCGCCCGGTCGCGTCGTCCGAGGGAGAACACGCATGATTGGCGTCGCGATCCCGGCCCACAACGAAGAAGCGTGCCTGGGCGCCTGCCTGCAGGCGGTCCTGCACGCGGCAACGCATCCGCAGCTGGCGGGCGAACCGGTGCTGGTGTGCGTCGTGCTCGACGCCTGCGACGACGGTACCGCCGCTGTCGTGCGCGCATGGCAGGCGGCGTTCACGCTGGCCGGCTGCCGGCTCGACGCATTCGACATCTCGGCGCGCCAGGTGGGTAGCGCACGCGCGGCCGGCGCGCTGCACCTGATTGCCGCCGAGGCGCGCTGGCTGGCGTTCACCGATGCCGATACGCGCGTCTCGCCGCAATGGCTGGCCGTGCAGGTCGCGCTTGGCGCCGACGTGGTCTGTGGCTCGGTAGCGGTCGACGACTGGTCGCCCCATGCCGACAAGGCCCAACTTCTGCGCGAGCATTTTGCGCGCACCTACCACGACCGCGAAGATCACCGCCACATCCACGGGGCGAATCTGGGCGTCTGTGCGCTGGCTTATCAGGCCGCCGGTGGCTTTGCCGCAGTGGCCTGCCACGAGGACGTGCTGCTGGTGCGGGCACTGGAACGGTCGGGCGCGCGCTTCGCCTGGAGCGCGCTGCCACGGGTGTTCACCAGCGCCAGGCTCGATGCGCGGGCACGCGGCGGCTTTGGCGACACCTTGTTGGCCGTGACGTGCGAGATGGAAGCGCCCCTGCCGACGACCTGAGCGTTAGAAAGTTCGAGGGGCGTGCTGCAAAGCGGTCAATGCAGGTCAACGCGGATCGGCAAGAGACTGGCTGCGCATTGCCCTTGTCCTTGCCCAGATGCACATGCCATCGGCCAGCAACTGCTGTGCACAAACAATAAAGTTTGACACAACCTCCGGGTTTCTACGACCTATTCGACCGACCGCTTTCGACCCGAAGCGGACATAGCTGGAGCGCCTATTCGTACTCGAAATCAGCTTTAAACGTCCAGTTGTCACCCTGTTGTTTTGCGACGTAAACCGCTTTCACCAGCGAGCCTCGAGCGCCCTGCAGAAGTTCATCAAGTGTGTACGTCGCTGCGTAAAGACTGTCGGCAGGCCCAACGGGAGCATGTCCCTGGGGACTTGATAGCTCATGGTGGAAATTTCCAAAAGCTTCGAGCCTCGGCACCCCAACCGACGCACTCGATGGCAACCTGGTTAGCGCTAATACGATTTGCTCCCATGACTCAGGGGTGCTTTCGATCATGGCTTTAACTAGCTCAGCATCGATTAGACGCTGCTGTTCCTGAAGGTTTTGCATGTTTGATTTTCAAGTAGGCGACAGGCTCGATGTTGACTGAATGTCTGCTCCTGGCCGAAAGCGGAAGTTGCCAGAGCATGTTCGCCCGTGCGTGTTGTGTCAAACTTTATTGTTTTGTGTCGAACTTTATTGTTCGTTCACAACTGCGCCGCCCTCAAGGTGCCAATAGCAGGTTCAGATAATGGTCGGCCAGCAGCGCGCCGAACAGCAGCGCCAGATACACGATCGACCAGGCGAATGCCTTGCGGGCGATCGCGTCGCTGTAGTGCTTGTGCACCAGCCAGCCATGGCGCAGGAACACCGCATTCAGCGCGCACGCGCAAGCCAGATAAAACAGCCCGCTCATCCCGACCGCCCATGGCAGCGCAGTCCCGAGCGTTAGCGCCACGCTGTAGCGCCACACCTGCTGGCCGGTGTGGGCCATGCCATGGGTGATGGGCAGCATCGGCAGGCCGGAGCGCGCATAGTCGTCGCGCCGCGCCATTGCCAAGGCCCAGAAATGCGGCGGCGTCCACAGGAAGATGATCAACACCAGCAGCCAGGCCTCCAGCGGCACGCCATCCGCCACTGCCGCCCAGCCAAGTGCTGGCGGCATCGCGCCGGCGAAACCGCCGATCACGATGTTTTGCGGGGTCGCTGGCTTGAGCAGCAAGGTATAGATAAAGGCGTAGCCCACGAACGTGGCGAGTGTCAGCCACATCGTCAGCGGATTGACCTGGGTATACAGCAACGCCGCGCCGGCGCCGCCCAGCATCAGCGAGAACACCACGGTCTGGACTGTCCCCAGGTCACCGCTTGCCGTCGCGCGGCGCGCCGTGCGGGTCATGCGTGCATCGACCCGCGCTTCCAGCAGGCAATTAACAGCAAAGGCGGCGCCGGCGAGCATCCAGATACCGGCGGCGCTGTAGAGCAATACGGGCCAACCCGGTGCGCCATCGGTGGCCAGCAGGCTGCCGATCACGGCGCAGAACACGGTCAGCAGCGTCACGCGCGGCTTGGTCAACGTCCAGTACTGGCCGGCACGCTGCACCAGGCCACGGGCGGGCGACGCGCCGGCAACGACATCAGGGATGGCCAGGCGGGCTGGCTGGATTTCGACAACTTTTGAATTCAACATGATCGGGCGACCGCTGCAGGCAGTTGGTCAGTTCACAGAACCCATCATGCTAGTGGAAAATGGCGGCGCGACCAACGGGCAATTTGTCCCAGTTGCCAAGCTGGCTACCTGCGCGGCGCAGGCGCAACGGCCTTCAGCGCACTTCCTTTGCCCGGGCATCGACAGCGTGTTCATGGCGTGGGCGCAAGGCCGGCACCCGCTGCCTCAGGACGACCGCTTGCAGACTGCACAGCGCCACGTAGGCCAGCAGTTCGACCAGTTCTTCGAAGACCTGCGCCCGCGACGCGACCAGATCGATATGGCACGACATATGGCCTTCGGCGCAGGTCGATCCCACGGCCGCGCCGAGCGCTACGAACAGCAACAGCCAGGGGGCGCTGCGCACGAACGCGACGCGCACAACTTCGTCGATGCGGTAATGCCAGGCGCTGTAGACGAGCCAGGCAATGAGCAGCGCGGCGCCCGGCCAGACGAGCGGCTGGAACCACAGCGGTTCGGGCGGCAGCGCCCTGCCAGCCGCATCGAATCCGGGGACGGCGCGCCAGGCCCGGCCCCAGCTGAGTTCGCGGCCCGCCAGCAGCAGCCAGACAGGCGCGGTCCACAGCGCCAGCATCGCGGTGCGTTCAGGCCGCAGGCGCACGAACACCACCACCGCCCACACGAAGCCGCTCAGCAAGACCAGCACCTGCAGGCTTTCCAGGATCCCCGCCTCGCGGCCCCACGCCAGCGGCAGGACAAGGCTCAAAGGGTAGCAAGCCACGAGTGCCGCCAACAGCGCCCACTGCGCCGGGCGCGTCTTCGCCCACATAAATAATCGCCCCATCGTCTCTCCGTTCGCAAAATTGTTGCCCATCCGGTTGGGCTAACCCGCAATTGTACGAATTGGCATGTCGCGCACGATTGGTTTTTGGAGAAATGCGACGCGCGGGGGATGTATTTATCGGTTGCGAACGCGACCAAAGTGTCACATCCGTGGAGATCCCTTGACACTTCTTGAGCCGCTCGGTTACCTTATGGCTAACAATTGCCATAGAGCAATTATATCGATCCCGGTCGGCACACATGATCGGGGCATGCGGAATGTACCTGTGCAGTTCACCCATCGACGTTCATACCAAGGAGTTTCACCATGGATCAACTGCCTCGCGGGCAGTCGTCACGCCGCATCCGCATGCCCGGCCTGCCGCTCGCGCCAACCCTGCTGCTGTCGGCACTGCTGACCGGTTGCGGTGGCGGCAATGGCGAGTCGCCTGCTGCCGTTATGCAAAACGCCAGCGCCAGCCTGTTCAGGACGGTGGCCGGCGTCGTCGCCAGCACCGAAACAGCGCTGACCCCGCTCAAAGCCCAGGCCAGCTCGGCCGAGCGGCCCGATCTCGATGGCCCGGCAGCGATCGACCATGACGCCGGCACGCGCTGGGGCAGCCGCTTTACCGACGATGAATCGCTGACGCTGGACTACGGTGCGACGCAGACGATCACCCGTGTGCGCATCGACTGGGAAGCCGCCCATGCCAGCGCCTACCTGCTGCAGGTGTCCGAGGACGGCGGCAGCTGGAGCACGATCAAGACCGTCACCGACAGCGTCGGCGGCACCGAGGATTTCACGAATTTAAATGCCCAAGGTCGCTATCTGCGCATGAAGGGCGTCAAGCGCGCCGGCCAGTATGGTTATTCGATCCTCGAGATCCAGGCATTTACCGGCACCCCAGCCGCGCCCAGCCCCAGCCCCGACCTGCCAGCGCCACAGCTGCCAATCGACCTGACGCGCCCCGGCCTGACCGTCAAGCCCGTCGCGGCGACGTCGTCGACACCCGAGAACGGCGGCATGGCGGCCGGCATGGCCATCGACGGCAAGCCCGGCACGCGCTGGTCGAGCCGGCCGGAAGACGGCGCCTGGATCAGCTTTGATTTCGGCGCGCCCACCGCAGTCGGCTACCTGAAGCTGACCTGGGAACAATCGTACGGCAAGGTGTACACGGTGCTCACGTCAAGCGACGGCGTCGCATGGACGCAGTTGCGCGATGTCGGTACCGGCAAGGGCGGCGTCGAGGAATTTTTCAACCTGGGCTTTCAGGCCCGCTACCTGCGCCTGCAGGGCGTGGCGCGCGCCACGCAGTACGGCTACTCGCTGTTCGAAGTCGAGTTCAAGACGCCGGGCAGCGACAACACGCTGCCCGATGCGCCGACGTCTGCCGTGGCATTCCCGGCCAATGGCGCCGCGCTGAGCCCGCTGCCGGGCACGGCGGAGCCGATCGAATCGCTGCAATTTACGCTGGCGGACGGTACGCTGGTAACGCGCTTCGGCGCCCGCGGCCTGGCGCGCCATGGCCGCGAACGTGGCGAAGACTGGAACGAGATCGGCTACGGCCCGAACGACACGATCGACCCGGCCAGCGGCCTGCCGCTCGATAAAGGCCCGGGCAACTACCTGACGTTCGTGCCGCAGTACCACAAGAACCGCACCTGGGGCGTCGAGATCATCGACAACAGCCGCGTCGCCGGCGTCACGCAACCGATGCTGGTCGTGAACCAGTATACGACGGTCGATTTCCTCAAGGGCGGCGTCGCGTTCTTCCGCCAGTTCGACGAGCCACACTCGACCGGCTACGGCTGGATGCGGCCCGGCGAACTGGTCAACAACGATATCCCGATCTGCAAGCCCACGCCCTACCCGCAGAACAACCGGCTGGCCAGCGCCAACGGCATCAATGGCGGGTGCACCTTGCTGGTCAAGGATTACCCGGGCCACAGCGAGCTCAATAGTGACGGCTTCAAGACTGGCCGGGGCGTGCCGGGCCGGCCGCTCGTCAAGGGCGACATCATCGAAGTCTCGCCCTCGTACTTCACCACGCGCGAGGCACTGGGCGCGCTGGGCGACACCGGCGGCATCCGCTACTACTCGCAGGAATGGAGCTATGTGGTCGGCCAGGGTCTGCGCCCATGGTATGGCGTGCAGCCGCGCCTGAACTCGGTGCCGCTGCCAGATGAGGTGCTGTCGGGCGGGCTGGGATCGGTGTCGTACAACTACAGCGACAATGGCCTGTTCATGTTCCAGCAGCCGCACAACAACGTCGGCATGCAGAACATGCAGCGCTTCGTCGAAGGCCGGCGCCTGCTGCACACCAACTTCACCACGGGCGAGCACAACGAAGCAGGCAACGACCGCTACGCTGCGGCGGTGGGTCTGCAGGGCGGGCGCTTCAACCAGTCGGCCTGTATCGCCTGCCACGTCGGCAACGGTCGCAGCCCGGCTCCGGCGGCGATTAACCAGCGCCTCGATGGCATGGCGGTGCGCGTGGCGCGCGTTGGTCCGCAGGGCCAGCAACTGCCGCATCCGACCTTTGGCACCACGGTGCAGATGAATGCGGTGTCCGGCAACGGCACGCCGCAGAACTGGGGCACCGGGGTACGCGTGACGGGCTTCGACACCCGCGTGGTGCAACTGGCCGATGGCACATCGGTCGAACTGCGCAAGCCGACCATCGCGTTTGACGGCCCGGTACCCGAGACCGTCTCGCTGCGCGCGGCCCAGCCGATGATCGGCACCGGCCTGCTCGAAGCCATTCCCGAAGCCGACATCCTGGCGCGCGTGCGTGTGAACCCGGACGGCGACGGCGTGCGCGGCACGGCCAACTTCGTGTTCGATCCCGAGACCGGCGCCGTGCGCCTGGGCCGCTTTGGCTGGAAAGCATCGAAGGCCACGCTGCGCCACCAGGCGGCGTCGGCGCTGCTGGCCGACATGGCAGTGACCTCGCCCGTCTACCCGAGCCGCTCCTGCGACGCCAACCCGGCCGCATGCACCACGGCGCCCCGCCAGCGCGGGATCTCGGAAGCGGAGCTGCAATCGATCTCCAACTATCTGGCGCTGCTGGCCGTACCGGCCCAGCGCAGCCTGGCCAGCGGGTTCCCCAAAGGCGTCGCGCCGCTGGACGAACACCGGGTCGACACGCGCCAGGTCGCCACTGGCCAGAAACTGTTCGAGGCGATGCGCTGCGTGGCTTGCCACACGGCGTCGATGAAAACTGGCCCGAACCACCAGTTTGCCGAGCTGCGCGACCAGACCATCCGGCCGTACACCGATCTGCTGCTGCACGATATGGGTCCGGGACTGGCGGACAACTACGTCGAAGGCCAGGCCACCGGCAGCATGTGGCGCACCGCACCGCTGTGGGGCATCGGCTACAGCGAGAAGGTGATGGGCAAGGACGGCAAGGTCGGCTACCTGCATGACGGCCGCGCACGCACCTTGAGCGAAGCGATCCTGTGGCACGACGGCGAAGCAGCCGCCGCGCGCAAGCGCTTCGAGAAGCTGGCGACCGTTGAACGCGAGGCTCTGCTGGCGTTCCTGCGGTCATTGTAAGAGTTTGCCGGGCGAATACCGTGCGGGGTTAACGCGTGGACGGCGTAGCCGCCCACCCTACGCCAATGTAATGTGCGCTCTGATATAACGAAGGCGCCGGGTTCTCAGCCCGGCGCATTTTTTTTTGGCTGGCATATTCTGCGGCCAGAATATATACTTCGTATACGTTTCATATACCGGAGTTATTCCATGGGCATTGTCAATATCGATGGCGACCTGCACGATCAGGTCCGGCTGGCCACCAAGGTGTCGTGCCGCTCCATCAACGCGCAGGCGGCGTTCTGGCTCAAGGTCGGCATGCTGGCTGAGACCAATCCATCGCTCAGTTTCAACGAGATCATGGCGCGTGAACTGGCAGCCGCCGGCGTGGCGGTGCCGCCACTCGTCACCGGGCTGCGCGTCGCATGACCAAGCAACCGCATGAACTGGCGCTGATGGCCGAATCGGGGCGCCTGCTGGCGTCAGTGTTCGGCATGCTCGACGGCTTGTCCCTGGCGGGCATGACCACACTCGATGTCGATACACTGGTCGAACGTTTCATTATTGACGACCTGCACGCGCGGCCGGCCAGCAAGGGCCAGTACGACTATGGCTTCGTGCTCAATGCCTCGATCAACCACGTGGTCTGCCATGGCGTGCCGAACACGCGCGATGTGCTCAAGGACGGCGACATCGTCAACTTCGACATCACGCTGGAAAAGAACGGCTTCATTGCCGACTCCAGCAAGACGTACCTGGTCGGCGACGTCGACCTGGCGGCAAAGCGCCTCGTGCATACGACCTACGAGGCACTATGGAAAGGCATCCGCGCCGTGCGGCCGGGCGCGCGCCTGGGCGACATTGGCGCGGCGATCGAGCGCCATGCGAAGCGCAATGGCTGTTCGGTGGTGCGCGAATACTGCGGCCACGGCATTGGTCGCGAGATGCATGAAGAACCGCAGGTGCTGCACTTCGGTGCCAAGGGCACGGGGCTGAAACTGGTCGAAGGCATGGTGTTTACCATTGAACCGATGCTCAATCGCGGCGGGCGCAGCGTGCGTACCGAAGCAGATGGCTGGACGGTGGTGACGCGCGACGGTTCGCTGTCGGCGCAGTTCGAGCACACGGTGGCGGTCACAAAGAATGGCGTAGCAGTGTTGACGCTGCGGCCTGAAGAAACTGCAATGCTGGAAACTTAAAACACCAGCATGCGCCAGCCGGGCGCGCTGCCCTGTTCGACGAACGTCACCATGCCTTCGACGCCGGCGCATTGGGGCACCAGCAACGCCCTGCCTGCATCAAGGGCACTCAATGCCTGACTGCAGGCACGGATCTCGACACCCAGGTCAAGCGTCGCATCCAGATGCCGCGCGATCGTCCAGCGGTCGGCGCCGAAGCCGGTCAGACGCGTGAGGTTCTCGCGCAGCAGCCAGGCAACGGACTGGTTGGTAAATAACATCTTGACGGGCATGTCGAGCGCCGCTGCAGCCTGCGCCGTCATGAACGGCGTCGTCAAGGCTTCAGGCCGCGTCAGGTCGCACGACCAGACCATGATCGCCAGGCCCGCCGGCGCTGAATTCACGGCTTGATCCAGTCATCGACCGGCTCGAGCCGCATGCGCCGCTCGGCCTGCTCGACCAGATTGGTGCCATGCGCCAGTTGCGCGCGGTCGCGCTCCCAGTCGCTGGCCTGGATCACGGAAATCCAGCCGGCGCCATACGGGTCCTGGTGGATCAGTTCGGGGGTTTCTTCCAGCGCCGTGTTGATCTCGACGATGGTGCCGGCCACCGGCGTCTTGATCGTCACGACCGTCTTGCTCAGCTCCACGACACCCACGGTCTTGCCCTGCTCGACCTCGTTACCCACCGGTTTGGGGCGGCACATGTAGAAATGATTGCCGCTGATCTGGACGCCGAAGGCGCTCACGCCCACCTGCATGCGGCCATCGCCCAGCGGGCGGCACCACATATCGTTGTCGAGGTCGAAGTAACAGTCGTCCGGATAGTCGAAGCCGAGGATGATCATAGGAGTGTGTCAAACAGAAAAGATGGCGGAAGGATGCGGGAGTCGAACCCACCCGGCGACGCATGGCGCCACCAACTGGGTTTGAAGCCCAGCCGCCCCACCAGGGACGATTTCCTTCCGTTGAGCCGCGATTTTACCTTGTACTGAAAAATTGCGTCAGGCTCACGGTGATTTCTCGGAAAACAGCAACGTTCCTGGCCGCAGCAAGTGCGCGTCACCCACGCGGCGCAGCAGACCGATGCGATCAAAGAACTCCAGAATCTGGATCGCGCGCTTGCGCCCCAGGCCGGTCAGGTCGCGAAACCGTGCGGCCGTGACCTGGCCATCCGGTTCTTGCGCCGCCAGCTTCCTCGCCAGCCCTGCCAGCTCGTGCATCACAGCCGGGTGATAGAACAGGTCCTTGACCACCTGATACACGTCGCCGCCGCGCGCCATGCGGCCCAGCACCTGGCGCACCTGCGCTTCGGGCAGGCGCGCCTGCAGCGCGATGTCGCGCACCCACGGCGGATCGAAGCGCCCTTCGCGCAGCATCGGCAGCGCGTGTTCGGCCACGATCTGTTCGGCCGCGCGCAAGGCCACGCCGTGCTCGGGCAGATGCAGGAAGCCATTCCGGCGGGCGAGCACACTGGCCTCGATCATGTGGCTTGTGAGTTGCAGCCACAGCGCCTCGGGCATGCGCGGCGCAGCCAGACGGCGGGCGCGCTGTACATCGGGGCCGATCTCGTCCGGATATTGATCGTGGAAGTCGCGCAGGGCCGCCAGCAGGCCGGCCTGCGCCTCATCCAGGCGAGCGCGGGCGATCAGCCACTCACCGCCTGCACCGACGACAATATCCGGCACGCTTGCGAGATCGAACGGCCAGCGCGCCAGACCACTGCTGCGCAGCCAGGTGGCGCCATTGACGCCATACTGCGCCTGCGCCAGCGCGCCCAGCAGGCGCGTGAGAGGCTCATCGGCGCGCTGCGTTTCCAGATAAGCCAGGCGCTCGGGCGTCTGCCGGTAACGGATCGGGCCCAGCGGATCGAGCACCTGGCCACCGGCCACCGTGCGCAGCGCCGACGCGTCGCGCAAGATAAAACGGTCGCCATGCCAGACATTGGCGCTCTTGTGCAGCACGAGCTGGGCCGGTGCGCCGGCACCCGGGGCGATCGACGGCTGGCCCAGTACGGCCACCGTCGCCAGGCAATCCTGGGTCGCCGCGTGCAGGTGCACGAGCGTACCCGAACGGAGCACCTTGTCTTCGGTGGCGGCAACCTGCAGCCAGACATCGATCCGCTGCGTGGTCAGGGCAATCGCCGGATCGCACAGCACCTGGCCGCGTAGTTCATCCGTGCGTTCCAGACCCGCCAGGCCGACGGCGCAGCGCTGGCCTGCTTGCGCCGCCTGCGCCGCGCGGCTGTGCACTTGCAGGCTGCGCACGCGGTAGGTGTCATCCGGCGAGGACGCCAGCGACAACGCGTCGCCAATCGTCACGCCACCCGCCGCGATGCTGCCGGCGACCACGGTGCCGACGCCGTCGAGCGTGAACGCGCGGTCCAGGCCCATGCGGAAGCCCGCGCCGGCCACCTCGTCGCCCGGCGCATCGGCCAGCGCTTCAATCAAGTCCGCGCGCAAGGCCTCGATGCCGTCACCGCGCACGCTCGAGACGTGCAGCACCGGGTAATCATCCAGCCCGCTGCTGGCCAGCAGCGCGCGCACCCGCGCTTCGGTTTCGGCGACGCGCGCCGGCTCCGCGCGGTCGATCTTGGTGATGACGGCAGCGCCGCGCCGCACGCCCAGCAGCGACAGGATAGTCGCATGCTCGATTGTCTGCGGCATCGGGCCGTCGTCCGCTGCAATGAGCAGCAAGCCGAAGTCGATGCCACTGGCACCGGCCACCATCGTGCGTACCAGCTTTTCGTGGCCCGGCACGTCGACGAAACCGATGCGGCGGCCGTCTTCGAGCGGCATCCAGGCGTAGCCCAGCTCGATGGTGATGCCGCGCCGTTTTTCTTCCGGCAGCCGGTCGGCGTCGATGCCCGTCAACGCGCGCACCAGCGCCGTCTTGCCGTGGTCAATATGCCCTGCAGTGCCTACGATCATGCTGCGTCCCCGATGACGGCCAGGCGCAGGCCGGCCAGTTGCTGGATGACGTCGTTCGGATCGTCCACGCAGCGGCAGTCGAGCAGCACGCGGTCCTCGGCAATGCGGCCGATGATCGGCGCCGGCAGGCCGCGCAGCGCGTCCGACAGCGCATCGAGCGCGGTGCCCATGCCGCGCTTGCCCGACAAGACCGGCGCGATCGCCAGCCCGCACGATGGCAGGCGGTCGATCGGCAGCGAGCCCGAGCCGATCTGGCTCAGCATCGGTTCGAGCGTAACGGTATAGCGGGGCGCCAGCGCGGCGCGCAGCGGCGCCAGAATCGCGTTCGCGGCCACCGCCACCTGTTCCTGCGTGCGCGTCAGCCAGCGCAGCGTCGGCAATTCATGCACGAGCAGTTCGGGCTGCAGGTACAGCTGCAAGGTCGCTTCCAGCGCCGCCAGGGGCAACTTGGACAGGCGCAGCGCGCGCTTCATCGGAAACTTCCGGATGCGCCCGATGTGTTCGCGCGTGCCGACGATCAGGCCCGCCTGCGGCCCGCCCAGCAATTTGTCGCCCGAGAACATGACCACGTCGCAGCCGTCCGCCAGTATCTGCTGCGGCGTCGGTTCCTGCGGCAAGCCGTACTTGCCCATGTCGATCAGCGAGCCGCTGCCCAGGTCCGACACGAGCGCCACGCCGCGGGCGCGCGCCAACGGCGCCAGTTCGGCTTCGGACACCGTACTGGTAAAGCCCTGCACCATGTAGTTACTGGTGTGAACCTTGATCAGCATCGACGTGCGCTCGGTGATGGCGCGCTCGTAGTCCGCCAGATGGGTACGGTTGGTGGTGCCCACTTCGACCATGATCGCGCCGGCGCTGTCCATCACGTCCGGCATGCGAAAGGCCCCGCCGATTTCCACCAGTTCGCCGCGCGAGATGATCGCTTCGCGCCCGCCGCTCAATGCGGCCAGCGAGAGCAGCACCGCCGCGGCATTGTTATTGACCACCGTCGCCGCTTCGGCGCCGGTGATTTCGCACAGCAAGCCTTCGACGATGCTGTCGCGATCGCCCCGTGAGCCAGTGTCGAGGTTGTATTCGAGATTGTTCGGGCCAGCCATCATGGCCGTCAGGTGGCGGATCGCCACGTCCGGCAACACAGAGCGGCCCAGATTGGTATGAATGACCGTACCGGTCAGGTTGATCACGCGGCGCATGCGCGGCGCGATGCGCGCGGCGACGCGCCCGGCCAGCGCCTGGCCCAGCGATTCGGGGGCCACGGCGCCCTGCGCCAGCACGCCAGCCAGCGCCTGCGCGCGCAGGTCGTCGACCAGCGCGCGGGCCTGCCCGGCGACCAGCGTGTGGCCGTGGGCAGAAATCTGCGCCTGCACCGATGGCAGACGCAGCACTTTATCGATCGAAGGCAACTCCTTGACTGTCGCCTTCGAGCCGTGGACCACGGACTCGCTGAGCGACATGGTCAATTACTCCGGTTCGATGGTGGTGCACCATCCGGTTCGCCCGGTGCTTCCTCGCCGCCCGACAACAGCAGCAGATTCACACCATGCGCCTCGTAGCCCGCTTCGGACACCAGGATGTCCAGCGTCAGCGAGGCCAGGTCGTCGGCCACCGGATCGACATTGAGCTCACGCTCCATGCGCACGATCTTGATGTAATGGTGGCACTCGTCGCACGTTTCGGCTTGCACCGACGCCTGCGACGCGTCTTGCACGGCGCCATCGGTGGCCAGTGCTTCGAGTGAATGGTAGTGGATGCCCTTGGTGCCTTCGCAGTGGCTGCACTTGACCCGCACCATATGCCACTGCGCCGAACACAGCGAGCAGTGCAGATAGCGGAAGTTGCTGCCGGTCTGGTCGACCCGCGTGATCGACGACGTCGGCAGGCTGCCGCAGCACGGGCAGGTCGTCATGTCGAGCGTGCGGCCGTAAGGCTGCTGGCGCGCGGCGCCATACGCTTCCTGGATTGCCAGGACCATATTCGTCCAGTACACCTGCAGACCGGCCGCCACCAGGGGCGCGGCGCTCATGTCCAGGCCTGCTGCGCCTTGCAGCAGCAGTTCAGCCTGGCCTTCGAGATGGTCGTCGCCCGCGGCCAGCAGGGCCTGCACGGCAGCTTGCGCCGGGCTGCCGGCCAGGCGCGGGGCCAGGAGTTCGAGCATGCGGCGCATCGCGCCACGCCAGACCGGATCGCGCGGCCACAGCGGCGCCGGCACCGGTGCCTGGGCAGCGCGCGCGGCGGCGGTCAGGTCGTCCAGACTTGGCAACGTGACGCTCGGGTAATCCTGTAACACTTCGTGCTGCACAGCGGCCAGTTCGGCGGCAAACAGCAAAAAGTCGTGCATCGCATGACCCGGCGCCAGCTGGCGCAGACGGGTGGCACGGGCGGAGAACAACTCGCGGCGCACCGGGAGTTGGATATACGGCATTTGCTCGCCAGCCCGGACAGCGATTTCTTCGGGGCTGAGCAGCTTTGTGGCTTTGGTAATACTCATGGAAAGGATGCTTCCTATTCGGTTCGTGCGATGGTCAATCCGATCGGCCGGGGCAATTTGCTGCCCCCTTTAGTGGAAAAACCGTCGTCCCCGGGTGGCGGAAACGACGGTCTCGACAGCCAGCTTAGCCGAACAATACTACGTTAGTGCTTGTTGCGCTTGGCGTCCTCTGCCACTTCCTTGTACCACAGCGGATGGTGCGCCTTGGCCCAGTCTTCGTGCACCGTGCCACGGGTCATGGCGCGGAACGAGCCCTTGACCCAGATAGCGGCGTACACGTGCATGATCACGCTCAGCACCAGTGCCAGGGCCGCAGCCGCGTGCACCAGCATCGCGAAACGACGCAGCGGAATCGGGAAGAAGTCCGCGAACCATGGTTGCCAGAACATGACACCGGTGATCAACAGCAGCACCAGGCTCACGGCAAAGATCCAGAACACAGCTTTCTGGCCCGCATTGTACTTGTGTACAGGCGGCATCGCGTGCTCGTTACCCTTGAGGAGTTCCGGCGCCTTCTTGACCCAGGCCGTATCGGTCTTGGTCCAGTAGTTGTCGCGCACCACGGCGAAGAACAGGAACACGAAGCCCAGCACCATCACCACGCCAAAGAACGGGTGCAGGATGCGGGTCCATTGTCCACCGCCAAACAGCGTGGAGAAGAAGTACATCGACGGATGGAACAAGGCCAAGCCAGTCAATCCGGCGCAGATGAACAACAGGGCCACGGCCCAGTGGTTCATGCGCGTCATGTCGCGATAGCGAGTGATAAACATGGTCTTCTCCTTATACCCGTTCGTCGTCGCGCTGGTCGGGACCAGGCGTCGGCTGAACATCGGGTTCGTCGTGATGCGTCTCGATCGGACCGACCTTCATGTAGTGGAAGAAGCCGGCCACAGCAGCACCGACCATCGCGGCCACACCCAGTGGCTTGGCGATACCCTTCCACAGCGCCACGGTCGGGCTGATCGTTGGATTTTCCGGCAGACCGGCGTACAGGTTCGGCTTGTCTGCATGCTGCAGCACGTACATCACGTGCGTGCCGCCCACACCAGCCGGATTGTACAGACCGGCGTTCTTGTAGCCGCGCTCCTTCAGGTCGATCACGCGGTCACCAGCGTAGTCGATCATGTCTTCCTTGGTGCCGAACCGGATGGCGCCAGTTGGACAGATCTTCACGCAGGCCGGTTCCATGTTCACTGCAACACGGTCGGCGCACAGCGAACACTTGTAGGCCTTCGAGTCCACCTTGCTGATGCGTGGCACGTCGAACGGGCAGCCGGCGACGCAATAGCCGCAACCGATGCAGTTCTCGCTGATGAAGTCAACGATACCGTTCGTGTACTTGACGATCGCGCCCGGCGCCGGGCAGGCCTTCAGGCAGCCTGGCTCGTCGCAGTGCATGCAGCCGTCCTTGCGGATCAGCCACTCCAGACGATCGCCTTCTTCCTCGGACTTGGTCACGACTTCCGAGAACTTCATGACGGTCCACGACTGTGGCGTCAGGTCGATCGGGTTGTCGTAGGTACCGTGGTTTTCGCCGATTTCGTCGCGCAGATCGTTCCACTGCATGCATGCCACCTGGCATGCCTTGCAGCCGATGCAGCTGGAAACGTCGATCAGCTTGGCCACTTCCGGCTTGTGCGAACGGGCCACTGGCGACGGCGTGGTCGTTGCCGAACGCGCCGCAATATCGAGAGATTGTAATGAAGACATTGGTTAGACCCTTTCGATATTGACCAGGAACGACTTGAATTCCGGGGTCTGGGTATTTGCATCGCCCACGAACGGGGTCAGCGTATTGACCAGGAAGCCCGGCTTGGCCACACCGACAAAGCCCCAGTGGTTCGGCAGACCCACCGTATCGACCTTCATGCCATCGCAATCGAGTTGCGGAATACGCTTGGTCACCAGGCACTTGGCCTTGATGAAGCCGCGCATCGACGACACCTTGACCATATCGCCATTCGTGATGCCCTTGGCCTTGGCCAGCTCTTCACCGATTTCCACGAACTGCTGCGGCTGGATGATCGCGTTGGAGACAACGTTCTTGGTCCAGTAGTGGAAGTGCTCGGTCAAGCGGTAGCTGGTCGCGACGTACGGGAAGTCCTTGGCCGTACCGAACGCTTCCATGTCGCCCTTGAACACGCGTGCCGCCGGATTGGCGCGGGCAAGCGGGTTTTTCGGGTGCATCGGATTGACCGGGAACGGCGACTCGAACGGCTCGTAGTGCTCCGGCAGCGGACCTTCGGCCATGCCGGTTGGTGCGAACAGACGCGCCACACCTTCAGACGTCATGATGAACGGCTGCGTACGGTTCTCTTCGGCCGGATCGGCATCAGGACGGATGTCCGGAATATCCGAACCAGTCCAGGCCTTACCATTCCACGAGATCAGGTTCAGCGCAGGATTCCACGGCTTGCCCGTCTTCGGATCGGTCGAGGCAGCGTTGTACAGCACGCGGCGGTTCGCTGGCCAGGCCCAGGCCCAACCCAGCGTTTGCCCGATATTGTACGGGTCCGCATTGTCGCGGCGCGCCATCTGGTTGCCCGCCTGCGTCCAGGCGCCGGCATACACCCAGCAACCGCTCGCGGTGCTGCCATCGTCGCGCAGCACGCCAAAGCCCGGCACCTGCTCGCCAGCCTTCAGGATGAGCTTGGTCGGATCTTTCGCATCATAGATATCGGCCAGCGCCTTGCCGTTGAATTCCTTGGCCAGCTCTTCAGGAGAAGGGCTGTGCGGAATCTTGTACGGCCACGACAGCTTGGTGATCGGATCCGAGAATGCACCGCCATCTTTCAGATAGAGGTTCTTCATGCGCGTAAACAGGTCAGCGATGATCTCGATGTCCGGCTTGCACTCGTACGGCGCGTCGGCGCCCTTCCAGTGCCACTGCAGCCAGCGGCTCGAGTTCGACAGCGAACCGTCCTCTTCGGCGAAGCACGTGGTTGGCAGGCGGAACACGGTCGTCTGGATGGTGCTTGGATCGACGTCGTTCGATTCGCCGAAGTTCTTCCAGAACTCGGACGTTTCGGTGTTCAAAGGATCCATTGTCACCAGGAACTTCAGCTTCGACAGACCGGCGATGATCTTCTTCTTGTTCGGGAACGATCCGACCGGGTTGAAGCCCTGGCAGATGTAACCGTTCAATTTACCTTGACCCATCAGTTCAAACGCCTGCAGCACGTCGTACAGCTTGTCGATTTTCGGCAAGTAGTCGAAGGCCCAGTTGTTCTCTTTGGTCGCGGCATCGCCCCACCAGGCTTTTTGCAGGCTGACGAAGAACTTGGGATAGTTCTGCCAGTAGCTCATCTGGTTCGGACGCAAAGGCTTCAGTGCGCGCGGCTTGTAGTAGGTCTCGAGGTCCTGCTCCTTGTCGGTTGCCAGCGACAGATAGCCTGGCAGCGAGTTCGACAGCAGACCCAGGTCGGTCAGACCCTGGATGTTCGAGTGACCGCGCAGTGCGTTCAGGCCACCGCCGGCGATACCGACGTTACCCAACAGCAGCTGCATGATCGCGCCGGTACGGATGATCTGGCTACCCTGGCTGTGCTGGGTCCAGCCCAGTGCGTACAGGATCGTCATCGCACGGCCCGGCTGGGCAGTCGAGGCGATGTATTCGCAGACCTTCAGGAATTGCTTGACCGGGGTACCGGTGATCTTGCTGACCTGCTCAGGCGTGTAGCGCGAATAGTGGCGCTTCATCACCTGCAGCACGCAGCGCGGATGCTCCATGGTCGGATCGACCTTGGCGTAACCGTCGTCACCCATCTCGTAGCCCCAGCTTTCATTGCTGTAGCGACGCTTGGCTTCGTCGTAGCCCGAGAACAGGCCATCCTGGAAGTCAAACCCTTCGTTCACGATGAACGGGGCGTTGGTGTAGCTCCGGACGTATTCGGTCTGGATCTTGTTGTTGGTCAGCAGATAGTTCAGGACGCCGCCCAGGAAGGCGATGTCCGAGCCAGCGCGGATCGGTGCGTAATAGTCGCTCATGGCGGCCGAACGCGTGAAGCGCGGGTCGACCACGACCAGCTTGGCTTTATTGTGATGCTTTGCTTCGATAACCCATTTAAAACCGCATGGGTGTGCTTCAGCGGCATTGCCGCCCATGATCAGTACAACATCGGCATTCTTGATGTCAACCCAATGGTTGGTCATCGCTCCTCGTCCGAACGTCGGGGCCAGACCGGCCACCGTAGGTCCGTGTCAAACGCGAGCCTGGTTATCGAATACGAGCATGCCCATCGAACGCATCGCTTTGTGCGTGATGTAGCCCGTTTCGTTGCTCGACGCGGACGCGCACAGCATGCCCGTGCTCGTCCAGCGATTGACCAGCTGGCCGTCGGCGTTGGTCGGAATGAAATTCGCATCGCGGTCAGCCTTCATCAGGCCGGCCAGGCGCGTCATTGCCTCATCCCACGAAACGCGTTTCCATTCGTTGGTGCCAGGTTCGCGGACTTCCGGGAACTTGAGACGGTTCGGCGAATGGACGAAGTCGAGCAAGCCGGCGCCTTTCGGGCACAGCGTACCGCGATTGACCGGGTGATCCGGGTCGCCTTCAATGTGGATGATGTCCGCAGTGACGTTCTTTGCGCCGTCGCCCAGACTGTACATCAGCAGGCCGCAGCCCACCGAGCAGTAGGGACACGTGTTGCGCGTCTCCTTGGCTTTCGCCAATTTGTAATGCCGCGTTTCTGCCATCGCCGGCAACGGCGAGAAGCCGAGCGCGACGATGGTGGAGGCGGCAAGTCCCGCACCGCTTACGCGGAGGAACTGCCTTCTGTTCATGCCCATCTAGATTCTCCTACTAGTAATGGATTGCGCACATCAGAATAGGGTCGGCCAGGGTCGTCGCCCTGGCCTTCTTTCCATCCTGACCGTTACCGGTGCCCGTATTGCCAGCGCCGGTGTGCGCGCCGTTGGACACGCCGGCAATTATTTTGCCGGCGGGGTCGCTGCCTGCGTGGTGGCGCCATCGCCACCCGTTGGTTCTGAAGCACCGCTGTCGCGGGGTTTGTTCGAGTCTGCATCCTGGCCGGCGACCATGCCGCCAATCGCCGTACCGCCTTCGGCCGGCCCGGTTTCTGCCACTGCCGCAGGGGCGCTGGCCGATTCGGATTTGAGGCCCGCGTGCGGATCGATGGCGGCGCCGTTCGGACCAGCGACATCCGGCGTCTGCACCGGAGCAGTCGCTTCCTTCTTCTGGCACGCGGCCAGGGCGAATACAGCCGTCGCCACAATGGCTGCATTGCGCAGGGTAAGCGCAGTTTGTTTGATATAGATCATTGCAATATCCATTGACTTAGAGATACAACTGAAAATATAGCGGAAATGCGGAAGTACTTGAATAAGTATTTTACGCACAGCCGTTCGCAAAGGGTGATTTTCCGTGAGTTTTGACCCGCTTATAAGACAAAATTTTCGTCAAAGGCGGATGTAAAGACTGCACGACCGCGAATTTGGCCGTTTTAACGACTTCTTTCCTGTCTCATCCCCAGATTGCTGCGGTCAGTTACCGGACCAACAAAAGCGGGCGCTAGTGTAGCGTGCCTTCGTGCACGGTGCAGCGCAGCGTCAAATCTGCGATTCGCACGCCAACAGGCTGGGCATGGCTTCGTGCGTCGCGTCGACGCGATAGCCCTGCACTGGCAGCGCGCTTGCCTCATGGCGCGCGACGTCGTTGCCGCTGCACCGCCGGCTTGCCGGCGACCTTCATCAGCGTCATTCCACCGAACGCCCTACCCCATTTGCATCAATTGCGCCGGCGCGCGTCAAGTGAGATATAGCAAAAATAGTATTTACCAACATGCACCAACAAAAAATGGTTGCGCATAACATGTGGTGTTATATTATTTTACAGCTTGCACGGACGCCGCCCCTGCGCCCCTGCCAGGCACGGTCGTACCAAGACAAGAGTCCCATAGACGGACTCTTCACAACAAAGACGGAGACAACAGAATGAAACAGTTGAATCGATCGGCGATTGCCGTGGGCGTGGCACACCTGTGCTGGTTGTCCGCAGCGTTTGCCCAGGACGCCGCCCCGGCGCCTGCCGACGCACAGGTCGTGACCATCACCGGCCAGCGCGCAGCACTCAATAGCGCGCAACAACTCAAGAGGAATTCGGACGAGGTCGTCGATTCGATCGTCGCCGACGACATCGGCAAGCTGCCCGACAAATCGATCACCGAAGTCCTGGAACGCATCCCCGGCGTCACCATCGACCGCACCATGTCGCGCTCCGACCCAGAACATTTCTCGGTCGAAGGCTCGGGCGTGTCGATCCGTGGCCTGACATGGGTGCGCTCGGAACTCAATGGCCGCGACTCGTTCTCGTCCAATGGCGGCCGCGCACTGAGCTTCGAGGACGTCCCGCCTGAACTGATGGCCGGCGTCGACGTCTACAAGAACCCGTCCGCCGAACAGATCGAAGGCGGCATCTCGGGCCTGGTGAACCTGCGCACGGCACTACCGTTCGACATCAAGGGCCAGCGCATCTCGGGCAGCGTCGAAGGCACGTACACCGAACTGAACAAAAAGAAGGACCCGGCCGGCTCGTTCATGTACTCGAATCGCTGGAAAACCGACATGGGTGAATTCGGCGTGCTCGTGAACTACGCGAATTCCGAAAGCAATACCCGCACCGATGCGTTCCAGGTCGAGCCGTAC
This sequence comes from Massilia sp. MP_M2, assembly GCF_039123635.1. NCBI lineage: Bacteria > Pseudomonadati > Pseudomonadota > Betaproteobacteria > Burkholderiales > Oxalobacteraceae > Massilia > Massilia sp. MP_M2. Next base: position 9,727 of record NZ_JBCHJF010000006.1, on the reverse strand, counting down.
TACCCGGTGGCCAATGCCGAGCCGGGCCGCACGGTATGGATTCCAAAAGGCGCGCAGTGGCGCACGCTGGACTTCGAGCGCAAGCGCCAGGGCGCCTACGCCGCGCTGCAGTGGAAGCTGGACAATTCGCTGCGTAGCCACCTGACCTATTTCAAGTCGAAGTACAAGATGCAGTGGGACGAGAACGCGCTGTTCTCGGCCGAAGGCAATCCGACCAATCTGCGCGTGACCAACGGCGTGTACGATGCCAACGGCGCGTTCATGAGCGGCATCCTGTCGAATCCGGCCAATAACGGCATCGAGTTCGGCAACAATACCCGCACGTCGAACCGCGATTCGTCGACCACCGACGTGGCCTGGAACGTCGAGTGGAAGCCGGCAAGCAACTGGACGCTGACCTCGGACGTCCAGCACGTGAAGGCCGAGTCGGAGGGTCTCGATTCGACGGTGGCGCTGGGCACGATCATGCAGCAGCAGAACCTGGACCTGACCGGCAGCTACCCGAAACTGATGTTCGATGCGGCGCAGACTGCCGGCCTGAGCGACCCGAACAACTACTTCTGGGCCTTCACCCAGGAACACCGCGACCGCAGCATCACCGAGCAGACCGCGTGGAAGGGCGACGTCAAGTATGACTTCGACCACCCGGTCCTGCGCGACCTGCGCGTCGGCGTGCGCTTCACCGACCGCGATGCCAAGACGATCAACTCGAACCCGAACTACAACTGGTCGGCCATTTCCCAGCGCTGGATGATGCCATGGCAGATCAACCAGCTGGCAACGCTGAGCGACCCGCGCTTCAGTGCACCGACGACGGTGAACCAGTTCAAGAACTTCTTCAACGGTGACGCCAGCGTCCCTGCCGTCGTGTTCCCTGCGCAGTCGCTGGTGGCCGGCTACCCGAGCACCTATGCCCAGCTGCACAGCTACCACGACGTCCTGTGCGCGCAGGCCGGCAACACCTGCGATCCATGGAAAGCCGCCGCCTTCGGCGAAGCCAACCCATCGGGCGACAACGAGCAGTCCGAAAAAACCAAGGCGCTCTACACGCAGCTGCGCTTTGCGTTTGACGACCTGAAGATGCCGATCGACGGTAACATCGGCATGCGCTATGTGAAGACCGACAACAAGTCGTTCGGCTATACCGTGTACAACTCGACCTTCATCATCCCGCCAGGCGGCACCACGGGCCTGGGGGTGCCGACCATCGCCCCGTTCGCGGGTCGCCAGGATTACGAGAACAGCTACCACAACTGGCTGCCGAGTCTGAACCTGCGCATGAAAGCGACTGACCAGCTGCAGTTCCGCTTCGCACTGGGCAAGGGGATGTCGCGCCCGGACTTCGGCCAGTTGCAGGCCTACACCACGCTGGGCCAGAGTGTTCAGAGTACGACCAGCGGCACCGGCGCCGGCCAGGTCACCAACGTGACCTCGGTCGCGCATACCGGCGAAGCGGCCGGCAATCCGCTCTTGCGCCCGGTTACCTCGCGCAATCTGGACCTGACCGCCGAATGGTACTTCGCCCAGGCCGGTTCGCTGACCTTCGCCGTGTTCGACAAGCGCCTGAAGGACATCATCGTCAAGCAGAATTCGTCCTACCAGCTGACCGACTCGGCCGGCCGTGTAATCGATTTCAACACAGCCACGCCAGTCAATGGCGCACGGGGTTCGGCGCGCGGCATCGAGATGGCGTACCAGCAGTACTTCGACAGGCTGCCAGGCTGGCTGTCGGGCTTTGGCGTGCAGGCCAACTACACGCACGTCAAGAGCAAGCGCGACCTGTACACCCCGGTGTTCTCGCAATACTGCTCGAACGTGAGCGGCGCGGCCAACCTGAACCTGAACCTGAACGGTTGCGACACCGATGGCCGCACCTTCGGCGACCTGCCGCTGGAATACCTGTCGCGCAACTCGTACAACCTGGCGCTGCTGTACGACAAGGGCCCATGGTCGGCGCGCCTGGCCTACAGCTGGCGCTCGAAGAGCCTCCTGGGTAACAACAACAACGGCACCAACGGCACCAATGGCGTCGACACCAACCCGGACAGCCCGACCGTCGGCCAGAACGTGATTGCCTGGGGCTTGCCGATCTGGGCCGACGACTACGGCCAGCTTGATGGCGGCGTCAGCTACAAGTTCAACGAGAACTTCCGCCTCGACTTCCAGGGCACCAACCTGACCGACGCGAAGTACAAGCAGATCATGACGCACCACATCGGCGACAAGGGCCGTGCATGGTTCGTCAGCGGTCCCCGCTACAGCGTGCGTCTGGGCATGTCGTTCTAAGTCGATGCCGATGTAATCCCGACGCCCGCTGACCTGCCGCCCCACGCGGCAGGTCAGCGGGCTGTTTGTTTTCCAGGAAACCCGATTCATGCAAAGCTCGACTTTCTCGTCGCTGGACACGTTCGTCTTTTTCGTCTACTTCATCATCGTGGCCGGCTACGGCGTCTGGGTCTACCAGCGCAAGCAGCGCTCCGCGTCCGCCTCGCACGACTACTTCCTGGCCGAAGGCTCACTGACCTGGTGGGCCATTGGCGCCTCGATGATCGCGTCGAACATTTCGGCCGAACAGTTCATCGGCATGAGCGGCTCGGGCTTCAAGATGGGCATGGCGATTGCCGTCTATGAGCTGATGGGCGCCTTCACGCTGATACTGGTGGCGGTGTTCTTCATGCCGATCTACCGCCGCAACCGCATCTACACGATGCCCCAGTTTCTCGAACAGCGTTACGGCAGCACCGTTGCCACCGTCATGGCGCTGTTCTGGCTGTCGCTGTACGTCATCGTCAACCTGACCTCGATCCTGTACCTGGGCGCGCTGGCCATCGGCGCCATCGCCGGCATCGACGTCTGGACCTGCATGGTGTTCCTGGCCGTATTCGCCGTCATCATCACGCTGGGCGGCATGAAGGTCATCGGCTACACCGACGTGATCCAGGTGCTGTGCCTGGTGCTTGGCGGCCTGGTGACCACCTGGCTCGCGCTCGACCTGGTCGCGCAGAACAATGGCGGCGGGGGCGTGATGGACGGCTTCAACCACCTGCTGGGCGTGGCGCCGGATCACTTCGACATGGTGCTCACGCGCGACAACCCGAACTACCTCGACCTGCCAGGCATCTCGATCCTGATTGGCGGCATGCTGATCGTGAACCTGAACTACTGGGGCTGCAACCAGTACATCATCCAGCGCGCGCTGGGCGCCGACCTGCACACGGCGCGCAAGGGCATCCTGTTCGCGGCCGGCCTCAAGCTCTTGATGCCGGTGATCGTCGTCCTGCCAGGCATTGCGGCCTTTGTGCTGCACCAGCAGGGCGTGCTGGGCGCATCGATGGGCGTGGGCCCGGACGTCAACCCCGACCGCGCCTACCCGGTGCTGCTCACGCTGCTGCCGACGGGCCTCAAAGGCGTTGCGTTTGCCGCGCTGACGGCGGCAGTGGTGGCTTCGCTGGCTGGCAAGGCCAACAGCATCGCCACCATCTACACCTTCGACATCCACAAGAAAGCCTTCAACCACGGGATCTCCGAGCAGCGCATGGTCTGGATCGGGCGCGTGACCGTGGTCGTGGCGATGCTGCTGGCGGTGCTGATCGCGCCGTTCATGGGCATCGACAAGAAAGGCGGCTTCCAGTACATCCAGGAATACACGGGCTTCGTCTCGCCCGGCATCCTGGCCATGTTCCTGATGGGCTTCTTCTGGCCACCGGCCACGGCCAGCGCGGCGATGTTTGCCACGGTCGGGGGCTTCATCGGCTCGATCATCCTCAAGTTTTTGCCCGGCCTGATGGACCTGTCGCTGCTGGCGCCGATCGGTTTCGCGGTGCCGAACAGCGCCGGCATCTACGAGATCCCGTTCGTGGACCGGATGGCGATCGTGTTCGTCGCCGTCATCATCGGCATGGTCATCATCAGCAAACTGTGGCCAAAGGCCGGCCTCGAGCAAAGCAAGGGCGTCGTCGTCGAAGCGTCGATGTTCAAGGTGCAGCCGGGGTTTGCGTTCGGCGCGACCGTCATCTGCATCGCCTTGACCGCGATCTACAGCGCGTGGTGGTAAGGTCGCTGCGCTGCCAACATCATCATCATAAAAAATTCAAGGAGACATACCCATGCACCCAGCTTTGCCCTTCGGCCGTTCGGCCATCGCCCTCGCCGCCGCCCTCGCCTTCGGTGCGGCGCATGCGGCACCGGCCGCTGCGCCGGCTGTTACGCCGACTGCTGCACCGGATGCGGCGCAACAGCGCGCCGCCAAACTGGTGGGCCAGATGACGCTCGATGAGAAGATCGGCATGGTGTTCGGCTACTTCGGCACCGAATTCAAGGGCCAGAAAGCGCCCGCAGGCGCCCTGCCCCAGTCGGCCGGTTTCATCAAGGGCATCGAACGCCTGGGCATCACGCCGCAGTGGCTGACCGACGCCGGCATCGGCGTGGCTTCGCAGCCGGGCAAGGAGGCGCGCGAGCGCACGTCGCTGCCGGCGGGGATTGCGACGGCAGCTACCTGGAATCCGCAACTGGCGTTCGACGGTGCAGCGATGATCGGCAAGGAAGCGCGCCTGTCGGGCTTCAACGTGATGCTGGGCGGGAGCGTGAACCTGGCGCGCGAGCCGCGCAACGGCCGCAACTTCGAGTACACGGGCGAAGACCCGCTGCTGGCCGGGATCATGGCCGGCGAACAGATTCGCGGCGTGCAGTCCAACCACATCGTCTCGACGCTCAAGCACTACGCGTACAACGACCAGGAGACGGGTCGCAACCACCTCAATGTCAAGATCAACGATGCCGCGGGCCGCATGTCCGACCTGCTGGCATTCCAGATCGCGATCGAACGGGGCGACCCCGGCTCGGTCATGTGCTCGTACAACCGGATCAACGGCCCCTATGGCTGCGAGAACGACCACCTGCTCAACAAGGTGCTCAAGGGCGACTGGGGCTACAAGGGCTATGTGATGTCCGACTGGGGCGCGGCCCACTCGACGATCCCGGCTGCGCTGGCGGGCCTGGATCAGCAGTCGGGCTACCCGTTCGACAAGTCGCCCTACTTCGACGGCGCGCTGAAGGAAGCCGTCGAAAACGGCCACGTGCCGCAGGCGCGTCTGGATGACATGGTGGCCCGCATCCTGTGGGCGCTCGGCGCGCACGGCGCGCTGGATCATCCGGTCAAGGTCCAGGCGGAGGACATCGATTACACGGCCCACGGCAAGATTTCTCAGCTTGACGCCGAAGAGGCCATCGTCCTGCTCAAGAACACGGGCAACGTGCTGCCGCTGGCAAAGGACGTACAGCGCATCGCCATCATCGGCGGGCACGCCAACAAGGGCGTGCTGTCGGGCGGCGGCTCGGCGCAGGTGTATCCGCGCGGCGGCATGGCGGTGCCGAACGAAGGCCCGGCCGCGTGGCCAGGCCCGATGGTCTACCTGCCAGGCTCCCCGATGAAGGCGCTGGCGGCGCGCACCAAGGCCAAGCTCACCTGGCACGATGGCAAGGACGCCGCCGCCGCCGCAAAAGTCGCGGCGGGTGCCGACGTGGTGCTGGTGTTCGCGACCCAGTGGACGTCCGAAGCGGCCGATGTGCCGACGCTGGCGCTGCCGAACAAGCAGGACGCACTGATCGCGGCAGTGGCCAAGGCCAATGCCCGCACCGTCGTCGTGCTGCAAACGGGTACGCCCGTCACGATGCCGTGGGTGAACGACGTTGCCGGCGTGGTCGAAGCCTGGTATCCGGGCACGAACGGCGCCGAAGCCATCGCGCGCGTTCTCACGGGCGAAGTCGATGCGTCGGGCCGCCTGCCGCAGACCTTCCCGCTGGCCGAGAACCAGCTGCCGCGACCAAAAATTGACGGCATCGACCTGCCGAAGGACACGCGCTTTGACGTCGACTACGACATCGAGGGCGCCGCCGTCGGCTACAAGTGGTTCGACCTGAAAGGCCTCAAGCCGCTGTTCGCGTTCGGTCACGGCCTGTCGTACACGCGCTTCACCTACACGAACCTGAAGGCCGACGCGACGGGCGGCAGTATCCGCGTGCGCTTCAATGTCGCCAACAGCGGCGCGCGCGCCGGCAAGGCGGTGCCGCAGGTGTACGTGTCGAAAGTGGGCGCCGGCTGGGAAGCGCCCAAGCGCCTCGGTGGCTGGGACAAGCTGGCACTGGACGCCGGCGCAAATCGCACCAGCGAAGTGACGATCGACCCGCGCACGCTGGCAGTGTTCGACGGCGCCAGCAACCGCTGGAAGATCGCGGCCGGCGACTACCGCGTGATCCTGTCAACGGCCGCCGATGCGCCGGTATCCACGGTGACGGTGCGCCTGCCGGCGCGCGAGTTTGCCGCCGGGGCGCGCTGATCGCAAACCCACGCGATCAACGACTGTAAGACTGAACGCTCGTGCCCTGCCAGCAGCGTGGCCTGATCCGCACCGCGACCGCGAAAGGTCGGCGATCCTGCACACGATCGCCAGCCGTTTCGCCGATGCCGATCTCGCGCTGGGGGCTGTTGCGCATGGCACCTGCACGGTCGGCTGCAACCTCGCCCACATCCGGAGAAAAGACCCCATGAAGCAGACGATTACCACCATGACGCTGGCGGCGCTGCTTGCCCTGCCAGCGGTGGCCCATGCGCAGCAACGCAACATCGACATCGATGTCACCCAGGTCAAGGGCCAGCTCGATCGCATGTTCAACCTGTCGGTTGGCGCCGGCCGCGCCAACGAGGGCTTGCGCGCCGACTGGCAGCAGCAGCTGGCCGAACTGCGCAGGGACACCGGCTTTCGCTACATCCGCATGCATGGCCTGCTGAGTGACGACATGGGCGTGTTCCGGATCGATGCGCAGGGCAAGGAGCAGTACAACTTCCAGTACGTCGACGTCCTGTTCGACTACCTGCAGAGCGTCGGCATCAAGCCGTTCGTGGAACTGGGCTTCATGCCGTCGGCGATGGCCAGCGGCACCAAGACCATCTTCTGGTGGCGCGGCAACGTCACGCCGCCGCGCGACTACGCGCAGTGGGAACGCCTGGTCAAAGCGCTGACGACGCACTGGACCGAGCGTTACGGCAAGGCCGAAGTGGCAAGCTGGTACTTCGAAGTCTGGAACGAACCGAACCTGGACGGCTTCTGGGCCGGCACGCAGGACGAGTACTTCAAGCTGTACGCGCACGCCGCGCGCGCCGTCAAGAGCGTCGACGCGTCGTACCGTGTGGGAGGCCCGGCCACCGCCGGCGCCGCCTGGATTCCCGAGATGATCGGGTACGCCAGCAAGAACGGCGTCCCGCTCGATTTCGTCTCCACCCACTCGTACGGCGTGAACCAGGGCTTCCTCGACGAATTCGGCACCACCGGGACGGTCCTGAGCCAGGACCCGATGGCCGTGACAAATGACGTGCTCAAGAACCGCAAGGAGATCGCGGCGTCCAGCATGCCGAAGCTCGAGCTGCACTACACCGAATGGAGCTCGTCGTACACGCCGTCCGATCCGACCCACGACAGCTACCACCAGCCGGCCTACATCCTGAAGAAGCTCAAACAAAGTACTGGCGCCGTGCAGTCGATGTCGTACTGGGTGTTTACCGACATTTTTGAAGAAGCCGGTCCGCGCTTCGAGGCCTTCCATGGCGGGTTCGGTTTGATGAACACGCAGGGCATCAAGAAACCGGCTTATTTTGCTTACCAGTTCCTCAACCAGCTGGGCGATCGTGAACTACAGAACGCGGACCAGGATTCGACGGCGACGCTCGACGCAAAGGGCAACGCACAGGTGCTGCTGTGGGATTACTCGCACACGCTGCCGGCGGGGATCAACAACCAGCAGTACTTCATCAAGGACCTGCCGCCCAAGGCGAAAGGCCAGGTCAAGGTGGCAATGCGGGGCCTGAAGCCCGGAGCCTACACGATGACGGTCTCGCAGGTCGGCTACAAGCAGAACGATGCGTTCACTGCGTATATCGGCATGGGGTCGCCGAAGCAGCTGACTCGTGCGCAGGTCGCTGCGTTGAAGACGACGGCGACCGGGAAACCGTCGACGCAGCAGGCAGTGACGGTCGGGCGCGATGGCGTCTTTGCTACTGCATTGCCGCTGCGCGAGAATGATGTCTATTTGCTGCAGTTGAACGCGGTGCGGTGACGCGTGGTGCGGTGTTGGATGACTCCATTAGTCACGCGCTCGTTTTGGTGGATTGCATTTCTATCGCTAGAGTGAAACCTGTCGGATCCCACAGGTCACGTCTTTTACAACCAACCTTTCAGGCACGCCAGCGATGGCTGTGTAAAACATGATGTTAAAGCCCGCACTTGAAATCAATGAACTGTGCAGACCAAGCCCTCCAGCATACGGAGTCGTGCCGGGGGGTATCAACGCTGCGGCCTGATTCGTGTTTGAAAGGTCAAAGGCTTGCCCTGCACCTCGCATCATTGAATTTACTTCATGCAAAGACTTTCCAACAAAAGCCTTGCGGCAGAGGCTATCCATTTCCAGAAAAAATTCGGACGGACGAATGTGCCATTGCTGGAGCACCTGTTCACGAAATACTTGGCCACTACGCTCGGCAGCCGTTAAGTGCTTGGGCTCAACCTCAGCGATCCGGTCCGAATCACGGCATGAGGGAGATAAGACTATGACTAGAAGGAGAAGTAGTCTTACGTGGTTTCGCATTGGAATAGAAACAAAGTCTTTCGTCGATTGCCGGGCTGAAAGTCAAGGGCTGTTACGACCGGCAGCAGTCTACCTCAGCAAGTCATTTTGATCTGAGAAGTTCCAGCGAGCCGCTGACTGATAGCTAACCTCTTGCTGTAACGTACAATTTTGAAGAAGCTCACCAGCAACTTAAGAACCAGTATTTGCACAAAAAATCTGGTTGCCGTCATGCTGATGTGGTGGCATCCAAGATCAAATTTTGCTCAGCGCGTTTGCATTTTTGAATTAACCACAATGAAACGCAAAGCGCGAACAGGTTCACACCGACCGTGATGCGCGCCCCTGGCTGCCCGATACCCATGCCAAATTGCGCGCCTAGTAGCGAGCTGGAGATTCCAGCTTCAAACGGCGACAGCTTAACGAAGACTTGTAGCTGGGCACCGCAAAACGCAGTGTAGGCGAGAACCGGTGTTTGCAACAAAGGAGTTTGAGCAAGCCAGAAGACTGCATTCGGATACAGTGCTTTCTTAGTGCCCTCGAGCATCAGCACTCCACACCATACGCCCCATACAAAAAACGCTAAGGCAAATACGATAGGAATGAAGGCGCTTATTGCCAAAACCTGACCCTGAACAACTGCATTCACGGTTGAACTGATGCCACTTGCCCCGCCCCCGAGAGCCAATATGCCGAGTAGACGGCGCTGCCAGTTCTTCAACGGCTTACTCCTTTGTGTAGATCAAGCGCTTATTGAAATAAGCGTAACAGAGGGCGTTCCGTGAAAATCCTCGGATTGTCACGTAGGAAAATACAAACGGGTTCGGTTCCTAGCCCCTCGTCACATTCTGCCCTTGGCCGATGCCAGCGGGTCGGCCCAGCGCGGCAGCTTGCTCGGTTGAAAATCTGGCGACAGCAGCGAGCAGGGTCAAGTGTGACATTCAGGCACGACCTGAATAAAAAGTTCACTGATGGATGCGTGGTGACTGCACTAAAGAAGAGTTCGAGTCTAAATATCAGACCTCGTATATTGAAGATGCCAGCGCACCAGTAGATAATAATGGTGATGTGGCCGGTCGGGGTGACACTGTTCAGACTGAGTGCCATTGAG